>JAHYYP010000023.1 GCA_019424905.1 Collinsella sp.
AAAGCCGGGGTGTCCACCGATAAAGAACGGCATGTCCTCGGTGCCCTCGTTGGTCACCTCATAGGAGACGCGCACGGTATCCCCCTCAAGCGCATAACGAGCGACAAGCTTAAACGGGTACGGATAATCGCTCAGCAGCGCGGCGTTATCCTCCGAAGCCAGGCACATCGCCAGCTCGTTCTCGCTCTGGCTCAGCAGCTTCCACTCCTGTTTGCGCGCAAACCCGTGGCGAGCGAGCTTCACATGATGCCCGGCAAACGTCATGGCGCTACCATCACGCAGGCCTCCGCAAATCGGGAAGCAAATCGGTGCCTGGCCGGACCACACGGCGGGATCACCCTGCCACAGGTACTCGCGACCTCCAGCCTCAATCGAGGTAAACGAGCCGCCGGCCGTGGAGACCTTGATAGAAATCGAATCGTTGGAGAGAGCGTATTCCATTGTCCATCCTTTCGAACAACTGCTTTTTGCTCGCAAGAACCCGTTTCGGCCCTGACCAAAGGACAAACCCGCACGTTCATCGATGCGTCCGGTATCCCAGCCATGCAACGGGGTACCATACAGACATTGATGCAATTACAGCTGAAAGGCCTTCTTATGCGAACCATCATCCTTTATGCCTCACGCCACCACGGCAATACGAAAAAGCTCGTGGACGCCATCGTCGAGGCGCACCCCGAAATCGATGCCCTCGACGTCAAGGCGCTCGGCAAAAACGAGTATCCCAACCTGCACGAATATCATCTGATCGGTGTCGCCACGGGCATCTATTACTCCGAGATCGACAAGGACATGGCACGCGTGCTCACGAACGTGCTGCAGCCGCAGGACAAGGTGTTTGGCCTTATGACCTACGGTGGCAAAAACAAGTGGTACGGCAAGGATATCGATGGCATCTGCCGCATGAGGCAGGCCATCTTTATGGGCGTCTACGGCTGCCCCGGCTTTGATACGTGGGGGCCGTTCAAACTCACCGGCGGTGTCCAAAAGGGGCACCCGAACGCTGAGGAAATTAAGGGCGCCGTCGACTTCTTCGACAAGATCGAAGACGAGTATGGCGACATCATCGTCGAAGAGTATGCCAAGCGCGAGAAGCGTCTAGCCTACGAAAAGGAGCATCCTGCAGGAGGCCTGGTGGCCGGCGTTAAGCGCACGGCAAAGAAGATCGCTAACAAGCTGTAACTGTGAAGGTGCTTTTGAGCGTTTAACCCATACGGCGGGTCCGAGCAGATTCGGGCCCGCCGTCTTTTTCTATCGTTACTCGGTAAAGGCGTTACCGACGCTCTGGCCGCCAACATACGTCTCGACGAGGGTGAGCTCGTGGTCGAACACGACAAAGTCGGCGTCGCGACCCGGCATGATGCTGCCGCACTTATCCTCGATGTGCGCAGAGCGAGCCGGCACCTCGGTTGCCATGCGAATGGCGATATCGGCGCTGGCGATGCCCCAGTCGACGATGTTCTTGACGCCCTGGGCAAGCGTAAGCACCGAGCCGGCAATGCTCTTGCCGTCGGCGAGCCAGCACAGGTTGTCCTTCATGATGACATCCATGCCGCCACTGGTGTAGCTGCCCTCGGGCATGCCGCCGCAGCCCAGGCAGTCGGTGATGAGCACCGTATGCTGCCAGCCCTTGGCCTGCAGCAGCGCCTTGATGGCGGCAGGGTTTACGTGCTTGCCGTCACAGATGATCTCGGCGTAGGTCTCGGGCGTGGACATGGCAGCACCCACAACACCGGGCTCACGGTGATGCAGACCGCGCTGGCCGTTATAGGTGTGCGTAAAGCAGCTGGCACCGGCATTGATGGCGGCAACGCACTCGTCATACGTCGCGTCAGAGTGACCGATGCTGGTCACGACACCCTTAGCGTTCAGGGCGGCAGCATAGGCAGCGGCACCATCGCGCTCGGCGGCCATGGCGCTCTTAACGATACGTCCGCCAGCAGCCTCCTGCCACTGGTCGAAGACCTCCTCGGAGGGATCGATAAGATAAGCAGGGTTCTGCGCGCCCACGTGCTTCATGGTAAAGAAGGGGCCCTCCAGGTAGATGCCCTGAATGCGAGCACCGCAGAAATCGGGGCCGCGACCCTCGTCCGCCTGAGCGATGGCGGCGCAGGCATCCTTGATCTGCTCGACGCCATCGGTGAACGTCGTGGGCAGCCAGCTGGTGGTACCACGACGGGCGAGCTCGGTCGAGCTGATATCGATACCCTCGGGATCGTTATCGGTAGTCGAGTGGTTATAGAAGCCATGGATGTGAGTATCGACCATACCCGGTGCGATCCACGATCCCGTGTAGTCCTTAATCTCGCAAGAGGGCTCGTCGGCCTGCCAGGCGCCAAAGACGCCATCCTCGACCATGAGATAGCCGCCCAGCTGCGGGCCTGCCGGCAAGAAGAACTTGTCAGCCTTAATTGCGTACGTGCTCATATGCACTCCTTGCTTCTTGAAGCAGTTAACCGTGGTGATACTTATACCCCGGTCTAAATAAAAACAAAAAGCGCCCGCCCGCCGTTATGAGCGGACGGGCGCCCTTACAGGGGGACGCGATTAAGCGGTGAAGGGGTGAATCGTCACGCCCTTGACCACGCGGTTGACCGTGCCGGTGGGGCTCGGCGTGTCAGGCGTGTTGCCCACGCGCACGGAGTTGAGCAGGCTGATAGCCTGGGCAAACATCACGAACGGCAGGGCAAGGTAGCCCTCGGGGAGTGCCTCATAGCCCTTAAAGGTGAAGGACTCGCCCTCGTAGACGGTAGCGCCATCCTGCTGAACGGCAACGGTGTGCTGAGCGATCTTATCGCCACCGATCTCGTTGAGGATGTCGATATCGTACTGACGGGTGTAGGCATCGTTGTTGACGAACACGAACACGAGGGTCTTGTCGTCGACGAAGGACTTGGGTCCATGACGATAGCCCATGGAGGTGTCGTAGGAAGTAGCGACCAGACCGTGAGCGAGCTCGAGGATCTTGAGCTGGCTCTCCTGGGCAAGGCCACCGAAGGAGCCAGAACCCAAGTAGGTCACGCGGTTGAAGTCGCCAGCGAGGTAATCGGCGACCTCGGACTCGCGAGCGATAACCTCCTCGCCCATCTTGGCGATGGTCTCGACCCACTCGGCCTTCTGCTCGTCGGAAGCCTCGTCAAAGATGAGGGTAGAGAGCAGGGTCATGCAGGTGTAAGAACCGGTCATGGCGAAGCCCTTGTCGTTGGCGCGCGGAATGAGCAGCGTCAGCGCATTGGGGTCATCAGCGGACTCGACGGCGAGCTTGCCCTCGGGAGCGCAGGTGATGTTGAGGAACTTGACGTTGTGGACGAGCTCCTTGGCAACGGCGACGGCGGCAAGGCTCTCGGGGCTGTTGCCGGAGCGGGCAAAGGAAACCACGAGCGTGGGATCCTCGGCGCGCAAGAAGTCGCGCGGGGCGCTCACGATGTCGGTCGTGGCGATGGGCTTAAAGTCGTAGAGATCGGTGTTGCCAGCATGACGCAGGTACGGGGCGCAGGTATCGCCAACGTAGTCGGACGTACCGGCACCGGTGAAGACAACGGACAGACGGCCCTCGCCCATAGCGCGAGCCTCGGCCAGGAAGGCCTCGATGGCCTCCTTGTTCTCGCGATAGATGTTGAGCGTATCACGCCAAAGCTCGGGCTGCTGAGCAATCTCGGCCGTGGTGATCTGGGCGCCGAGCTCGGTGAGCTCCTCGACACTCTTCTCGAACATTTCTAATACCTCTCTCTAGAAGTAATCCTCTGACGTGCAATTATACACTTCAGTTGGTTATCTGGTAGTAACCAGTTAAATACAAAGAATCATCATATGGAAACGATGCGAACACTAATCGCTACGCTGGTGGTAAACCTTGTATTTAAACTGATCGGCACGAGCAACCGAGAGCGTATACTCCACAACCTCGTTTGACTCGTTATACGTAGTCCTAACCAAATCGAGCACAGGCGAGCCCTCGACGATTTCCAAAAGGTGGGCATCGGTGGGACGGGCTATGCTCGCATAGAACTCCTCTTCGGCCACGCGTATTTTTTGCTGAAAGTCTTGCTCAATCACATCGTAAAGCGGCTTACGCTCCAGCAGCGGTCGCTTTAGGGACAGAAATTGACGAACCGGTAGATAGCTGCGTTCGACCATCATGGGCATGTTGTCGGCAGAACGAAGGCGCTTGAGCTTAAAAATGCGATCACCGATGCGTAATCCCATATGCTCGGCCAGATTCTTATCGGCCTCCATCTCGCAAAACTCGAGAATCGTGGTCTCGGGGACGCGACCCATCGCGCGCATCTGCTCGGTAAAGCTGTAGGACTGCATAAGATTGGTTGCCTTTGCCGAACGGTCGGTCACAAAGGTACCGCGACCGTGCTGCCGAACCACCAGTCCTAAACGCTCCAGTTCCTGCAGAGCCAGGCGTACCGTCGTGCGCGAGAGACCATAGCGCTCCGAAAGTTCGCGCTCGGAAGGAATCATGTCACCGGCGCGATATTCATGGTCAATCTTTTCGGTCAGAATATCGACCAGCTGATCGTACAGCGGTTGCTTACGCGCTCCGATCGCCATCCTATCCTCCCATTTTCTCAAACTCGGCTACTACCTTGGGTGTTTAGCATTATCTGTCTGCCAGACCCGAAACATCAAGAAAACAAAAGCCGCGCGCTCTTTCGAGCACGCGGCTTTTAACATACACATGGCTTAAGGGGTCGGGGTGTGAGCCGCGTAGGGACACACCCCTCAAGCTAGAGCCTTACCAGATGCTCGGCCAGAGACCAAGCGGGCCAGCGCCCAGGATGCCCAGAACGAAGAGCAGCAGAATGCCCTTGGTCGGGGTCCAGCTGTGCTTAGCGAACATGTAGTAAAGCAGCAGCGTAAGCATAAGCGGGACGAGCTTCGGGACGATGGTGTTGAGGGTGTCGGCAACAGAGAAGTTGACCGGATCCTCGGTGACGGTGCCGTAGGTAACGGACTCCATGCCGTTGCCCAGATCGGTGACGCCGCACTCGACAGCGTTGCCGTCGGCATCGGAAGCGGTGAGGGCGTTGCCGTCCTCATCGGTCATGGCGATGGTACCGGCCTCAGCGGTCTCGGTATCGATGCCCTCCATACCGGTGAAGTTCTCGGCCTCCTTCTCGGAGACGATCACGGTAGTAGCGGAGAGGCCACGGGTGGTGCCGTTGGGGATCTGGAGGTTGATCTGGGTGCCACCCATGGTGACGACCAGGCAACCGACGACGAAGACACCCATGATGGAAGCGGCACGCGTGAAGGCCTGCATGTTGGCGGTCAGAGCGTCAATAGCGCTGGTGCCAAGCTTGTAGGACCAGTTCATGAGCCAGAAACGCAGAGCGAACTGGACGACGTTGAAGATCACCAGGAAGATGATCGGCGCAGCGGCGTTGCCGTTGATGGCCATGTTGGAGGTGATGCCGGCCGTGATAGGCACGAGCGTCAGCCAGAACAGGGCGTCACCGATACCACCGAGCGGGCCCATTGCGGCGACGCGGACGGCGCGGATCGTGGGGATGTCAACCTTGTTCTGCTCGAGCGAAAGCACGATACCCATAACAAAGGTGACGAGGAACGGGTGAGTGTTGAAGAACTCCAGGTTGTGGCTCATGGAAGCCGCAAGGTCGTTCTTGTTGGTGTGGATCTTCTCCAGACCGGGGATGATGGAGTAGAGCCAGCCAGCGGCCTGCATACGCTCGTAGTTGAACGAGGCCTGCAGGAAGCAGGAGCGCCAGGCCATCTTGTTGAGGGTCTTCTGGTCGAGCTGCGGAGCAGGAGTGAGATCCTCGTAGTGCTCCGGGATCACATACTCATTAGATGCCATCTTCGAAGTCACCTCCGTCAGAAACAGCTGCACCCTTCAGCTCGGTCTGCTGCTGGAAGTCCCAGAAAGCGATGCCGAAGCCGATGAGAGCGAGGATGAGCAGAGCAGGGGTTGCCAGAGAATCGTTGGCAACGGTGATGAGCGCGAGGCCAAAGCCCATGAGGAAGAAGCCCCACATATCGCGGTTCATCATAACCTTGAGCAGGACGGCGAAGCCGACGAAGCGCATCATGCCGCCTGCAGCGGAGAGACCGGTCTGCAGCCAAGTCGGGATGGCGGAAGCGATGGTCTGACCGATGGTGGCGCCAGCGATGAAGAACAGGGTGACGACGACGGCGAAGATCAGGCCGAGCAGAGCCATGGCGAAGTAGTTCAGACGCTCGATACCCTTGGTGTCAGCGTTGTGAGCCATGTTGTCCGCAGAGGACATGAGCGGCGACATAAGCGTGAAGACCAGGGTAACGCCGAGCTGACCAAGCAGAGCGAACGGAATGGCAAGGCCGACTGCCGCGTTGGGCTCGAGGCCCGTGGCGATAGCGAGAATGGCTGCCATGATGCCGCCGATGACGGCGTTAGGCGGCTGAGCGCCTCCGATCGGCATGTTGCCGATCGTCATGAGCTGATAAGTACCACCCACGAGAAGACCGGTGTTGAGGTCGCCAAGGATAAGACCGATGACGGCGCCGGTGACGATGGGCTGATAGAGAGACTCGAGGAAGTTGAACTGGTCGATTGCCGCGACGAACGTGACGATGAAGACCAGAGCGACCTGGATGATCGAGTATTCCATCTTGCTCCTCCTTTCAAAATGTATGTACGCACTTTGGATTTCACGTACAGAATGTCAGGGTTTCATTCCTGACAGCGTGGATCATGAGGATTACGAGAAGAGCTTGCTCGTGTCCTCAACAGGCGTGCTCGGAACGCGCCTGATCTCCAACTCCACCCCCAATTCCTGCAGCTCTTTAAACGCAGCGACATCCTCGTCGTTAACTGCGACGGAGGTGGCGACTTGGCGCTTTCCTTCCGACATGTGCATGTTGCCGATATTTACCTTCTTTATAGGCACACCGCCCTTGACGAGCGTAAGCACGTCTTCCGGTGTTTCGGCCACGATGAAGATCTTCTGGCGCGGGCTCGCCTTGCCGATGACGTCGATGGTCTTCTGCAGGGAGAAGAAACGCGTAGCGACGCCGGTGGGAGCGGCCATCTTCATGAGGTTCTGGCGCATGGTGTTGGTCGACACGTCGTCGTTAGCGACGAGGATGAGGTTGGAGCCCAGAGTGGAGTTCCACTGGGTGGCAACCTGACCATGGACCAGTCGGTTATCGATGCGGGTAAGAAGAATGTTGGGTTCTGCCATGTTGATCAGCTTCCTTTCGTTATTTGCTGACGACAGTTACTTGATCTCCTGAATCGCGTAACGCGAAACATCTACGACGGCTCCGGATCGGACTTTGATCTGGACCTTTTCGCCTTCGATGCCCTTGACGGTTCCGTAGATACCGCCGGCGAAAAGGACCTCCTGACCCGGCTTGAGCTCCGTGTGCAGCTCCTTAAAGTACTTCTGCTTCTTCTTCATGTTGATTTGCGACCAGATGGTGTAAATCAAGCCCATAATGACAAGCAGGCCTAAAAGGGCAACCGAGGAGCTCAGGACGCTGGCTCCGAAATCGGCCATTAGATGCCATCCTCGTCGCCGAAGATATCCTCTTCGTCGGAGCCGGCAACGGACGCGACCGTCTGGGCGGTGACACCCGTCTGGCCAACGGTCACGGCCTGTTCGCCAAGCTCGGCGAGCGTGGCATTGCCGCGGAGGAACAGAAGCTCAATAACCATGGGGAGGTTAGTGCCGGTCAGAACCTCGACGTTGTCGACATCCTGGGCAATCATCATCGACTGGTTAAACGGGGTACCACCGAGCAGGTCGGTAAAGACGAGCACGCCATCGCACTCCTCGCGCATGGCGGTGATAGCGGCGCGGAGATCCTCACCGTAGGAAGCAGCCTGGTCGCCCTCAAAAGGAACGACGGTAAAAGCGGGCTGGTCACCAGCGACCATAGCGATAGCGCTTGCGAGGCCGGGTGCGAACTGTCCATGACCGGTAAGAATAAAGCCAACCATTCAAATTTCCCTTCCGAAGATATGTGCAATACGAGTCCGATGATTTTCGGAAGCCAGCGGGCGCTCGCCCTTAAAGCTTCTTGGAAAGCGTTCGTTGAAGACCAGTGGTTTCTAAACTGGTAGTAACCACGTGACGTGTTGTTGTCACTATATCACCCCAGAAGAGGACGCTTTCGTTGATTCATACAGTAAAACGTTTTTGCACCGCTCACGGTGATAAATCGACCGTTCACCGCTCGTTAACACTTCTACCTGCAGTTTTGAAACCGTTTCGAAATGCTTTGGCAAAAGATCGGATCTTTTCCTGTGTCTAAACAACGTAGGGCGGCTAAATATAGCGTGTAGAAAAAATGCAGGTCATTGTGAAGATTTGTGAATTGGTCTTTTTGACTTAATACCAGTTAGAACCAGTTTAGAAATTATCGGTGAACGGTAGTTTTCGACCGTTCACCGGTTACTCGCAATCGTTTGCAGCCGTTTTCCTAGATGAATTGGGGAGACTCGATGAAGTACTTGCGCGGTTGCAGGATATTTCAATACTCGTCCATCCCCCGCGCGCCAAACTGCCACTCCCTGAATGTGCCATAGCTCTCGCTATTCGTCTCACAAACATTACTTACTCTAATCTGTAATTGTTTATCGTTTATCATTAAGTATGATATAAGATACAAGTATCATCCATGACATCGGTTGGAGGAGCTATGATCCGCTGGAACGTATCCAAATCGAATGAAGCCATCAACCGTGAACAGGCAATAGCCGATCTGAGGAAGTTCACTCGCTACTGCAAATGGGCCACAATCTGCACCACCGTGGCGCTCGCCCTGGGACTCCTCGCAGTCATAGCAATCGACCTTCTACTCATATTGCCTAGCCTCTCCCAAGGGTTCTGTCTCCAATCCGTAGAGCTTAAGGCTGGCGAAGGACCGTGTCTCGCTCTCGTCGGCACCAACGCACAGACCCCTCTTATGCTTGTCGCCCACGACGGCCACACTGCCATAGGGAGCGTCATGATGACATGCCTCGCGCTTGCCATCGCGCTAAGTGCATACAGGCTATTCTCCAATATCGAAAAGGCAGGCAGGCCCTTTGACCTCGAATGCATCCGCACACTACGTCAAGTAGGACACTTGTTCCTTATTGGCGGCGCCGCCGTGAAACTTTTTGGTGCCATAGTCACGGGGCTAATACTCTCAGGATTTGGCGGCAGCTTTACGGATGCGCTTGGCGACCAGCTGCTCGATGCCTCTATGCTCTTTGCAGGCCTGATTATTAGCCTGATTGCCAGCGTCTTCCAGTACGGGTGTATCCTGCAAATACAAGATGACGAGTTGCTCTAGGGGGAATCCATGATTATTCTGCGGCTCGACCGCATGCTCGCCGAACGCAAGATCTCATCCAAAGAGCTTGCGGAACGCGTGGGTATCTCCCAGGTCAATATGTCGCGTATCAAGACGGGCAAGGTTTCTGCCGTGCGCTTCTCAACTCTTGACGCGATATGCCGGGCACTCGACTGCCAACCGGGCGATGTGCTGGAATATATGCCTGACGATGAAGCCGATAACCT
>JAHYYP010000024.1 GCA_019424905.1 Collinsella sp.
CCACCACAAAGGTGCCTGTCCCCTTTGTGGTGGTTGGGGCGTTAGGGGAGGAGCTTCATGGCGGCGTCGTGGGCGGCGTGCTCGTAGGTGTCGTCGAGGGGTTTGAGCGGCAGCAGAGCGTTGGCCTGTGCGTCGCCGCGGCGCTCGAGGGCGTGCGCGATCAGCCAGTCGGCGAGTTCGGGGTTCTTGGGCAGCGCCGGGCCATGCAGGTACGTGCCGATGACGCCCTTGTAGATGAGGCCCTCAAAGCCATCGTCGCCGTTGTTACCGGTGCCCGTGACGACGGACGTTCCGAGCGGCGTGGCATCGGCGTCCAAAAGCGTGCGACCTCCATGGTTCTCGAATCCCACAAAGGGCTCGGGTGACAGGTCGGTCTTGACGGCGACGTTGCCGATCAGGCGATCGGAGCCACGTACGGTTTCGGCGGCAATGACGCCCAGGCCCTCAATGCGATCGTCGCCCATGTAGTACGAACGGCCGAGCAGCTGATAGCTGCCACAGATGGCAAGCAGCGAGCCGCCATCCTCAACATAGGTCGCGACCTTGTCTTTTTGGGCGAGCAGCTCGTGTGCTACGGCTAGCTGGTCGCGGTCGGAGCCACCGCCCATCATGACGATGTCGGCGTCGGTGAGATCGAGCGCCTCGCCCATGCGGACCTCGTCCACGCGCACAGGAATGCCGCGCCAGGCGCAGCGGCGCTCGAGCGCGATAACGTTGCCGCCGTCGCCGTAGAGGTTAAGGGCATCGGGATACAGGTAGACGATGCGCAGCGGGCGCGAAAGCTCGACTGGTGCGATGCCGACAGGAAGAGCGCTGCCGTCGGCACGGGCTACGCCGCGCCCGGCAACAGCGTCGGAAGTGGCGCCCTTCAGTCCGTCGAGCTCCTTGACCAGCGGCGGGAAGGCCGTGTAGTTGGCGACGGCGTAGAAGGTGTCATCGGCGGCCTCGTCTGCCACGGCGCCAATTGCCTGCGCGACGTCCGAGATAATCGCGGCATCGATGCCGGCGTACTTGAGGCGCACCTGCATGTCGTGCGCGCGCGTGCCTCCGGCAAAGGCGACAAGTCCCGGCGTGTCGGCGATGCGCTCAAAGTCGACGTCGTAGATCCACGATACATCGTGGCCGTCGGCGTCGTTGTCGTTAAGGAAGAAAGCGCAGAGTCTGCCGCCTGCCGTCTTGATGGACTGGATTTGCCGATCGAAGCCTACGGGATTCTTGGCCAGGTTGGCCTCGACGGTGCGGCCGGCGATATCCCAGCGGCCCATGCGTCCGCCGGCGGGAACGTAGGCATCGAGCGTGGGCTGCAGGTGCGCCATATCTACGCCTAACTCATGTGCGGCAAAGAATGCGGCGGCAACGTTGTAGACCATATATAAGCCGTTGTAGCGCGTGGCGATGTGCGCGGCTGGCGCGCTGGAATCAGATCCAAACACCAGGTCAAAACCATAGCCATCGCGACTGAGCTCCACATTCGTTACGCGGCGGACCAGTGCGGGGCGTGCCCAACCGCACGAGGGGCAATGGTAGGCGCCGAGCTGGCCGTATTGCACGTAGTCATACTCCAGCGGCGCGTTGCACTGCGAGCAAAAGCGCGAGTCGCTAATGCGGTCGGACTCTGTGTCAGTGGCGCCGTCGATGCCAAAGGCAATACTTGCGTTGGGAACGCGCGCGGCAATCGAGGCACAGAGCGGATCGTCGGCGTTATAGATGAGCGTCGTTGCTGGCGAAAGCTCCAACGCATGGGCGATGACCTCCTGGGTGTGATCGATCTCGCCATAGCGATCCAGCTGGTCGCGGAACAGGTTGAGCAGCACGAAGTACGTCGGCTTGAGCTTGGGCAGGACGCGCACGGTGTAGAGCTCATCGCATTCAAAAACGCCCACGCGCTTGCCGCTGTCAGCGTGCTTAAGGCCGCCGCGGGCCTCGAGCAGAGCACCCACCACACCAGGCTCCATATTGTTGCCGGCACGGTTGCACACCACGGTAGCACCGCTGGCAGCAACGGCGTCGGCGATGAGGTTGGAGGTGGTGGTCTTGCCATTAGTACCGGTGATCACCACGCTGCGGTCGACAAGGCCGGCGAGGTCGCTCAGCAGCTCGGGGTCGATCTTCATGGCGATGCGGCCGGGAAGCACGCCACCCTGGCGTTTGAGGACAGAGCGCAGTCCCCAGCGAGCGATATCGCTCGAGGTGCAGGCAAGAGATGAGCGGAGGTTCATGAAACCGTTCCTAACATAGATGACATGGTCGGGGCGATCGCGTCGCTAAAAGCCGTAGCGGCGCGCAAATTCCTGGGCAAGCTGCGATACGTCTTCGCAGGCATTGGCCCAGGGGGCAAAGTCGGGAGTGTCCGAGATAATACCGTCCGCTTCCCAAACGGCCTGGTGCGAAAGATCCCAGGGATCGTGTGGCTCGGGCCGGCAGGGAAGGTACGGTGTCTGGTACATGGGGTTCAGTAAGAAGAACGCACCGCCCTCGCAACGGTTGGCAAACTCACGCAGCGCGCGTGTCGCCGGGCGCATCTTGTTTGTTTTGAACAGCAGAATCGTGCGGGCGAGCAGATACCAAGGAGAGTTCTCGAGTGCGTCTGCCCCGATCTCTTCCTCGAGCTGGTGGGCCAGGGCAAAAAAGCCGTCCTCGTCCTCCAGACGAGCGAGGGCGAGCAACACGGTGCCTGCGGCTCGGGTGGGATAGCCTTCTGCTTTAAGGACGCGGCGGGCGTAGTTGGCGGCAGCACGGTAGCGGGCGCTCGCCATGCACAGCTGCGAGATGGCCTCGAGCGTGTGGAGCCACCCGATAAGCGCCGGCTCGCTCACGGTGAGATCGGCCGCTGTCACGTCGTCTGCCAGCACCTTGTTGGCCCAGTAGTGCGGGGCCTCCATGTCGAACCCGGGCACGCTTTGCTGCAGGTAATCGGCCGTGGTCGCCTCGAGCTTCATCAGATCGCCCAGGCAGGCGTCGACGGGCGTGTCCGCCAAAATGATGGCGAGCAGCTGGGCATCGAGGACATGCGCATCGATGCGGACGATCTTGAGCAGCTCATCGCGCATATCGTCGAACAGGCGGTTGCGCGTCTGCTCAAACTCCTCGTCGCTGCCCATGTCCTCGATGCGATGGAGCTCGTCGAGCAGGTGGCGATGGACACCGGCGTAGGACAGCAGTGCCTGAGCATGCTCGGTCTGCGCATACTTATGAGGGTTGACGCTCACGTCGTTATGGACAAGCTCGCGTGCTGCATCGGTGAGTTCGGGGTGCGACGCCAGATAGGTGCGCTCCAGGTAGGCGGGGATGTAGACGCTCGGATCCATTAGAGGTCTCCTCCCTTAAACGGCAAACCCTGCTCGGCCGCCCGCAGTATGCGCTCATCGATTTGGGAACGCACGATATCGTTGGTAGCGACCCAGGCGGCGAAGCTGGCGTTGTCGGGGGCGCCCAGGCCCTCCTGCAGTACCGGCGTCGCCTCGGACAGCGCAAGGACGAGCTCGTCGGTGGAGCCCACACCCACGTTGACGCGGGCATAGACGCCATCGGGAAACTCGGTTTGGAAGTAGAGCGCCTCGGCCGCGTGCGGGCACGAGCGTGCGAGGATGCGCAAATAGTGCTCGGCGCCCTCGTAGTCCAGCTCGCGCCAGGCAGCGCTCATCAGCGCGATGAGCGTCCATGGGTCCAAGTCGCGCTCCGCGTCCTTGGGACGACGGCGCAGCGGCGTGTTGGCGAGATAGGGGACGGAGTGGGCAGAGCGAAATCGCTTGAGCTCCTCGGCGGGGTATTCGAGCTTTGCCATAGCGAGCATCGCGGTGTGGCGGACACCAGCGGGGTCGTTGGGCGCAAAGTCCAAGCTGCGATTCGCGGCTTCGAGCGACATGCGGTAGCGTCCGCTAATGAGCGCGCGCGATGCCAAGGCGGCAAGCCAGCGCAGGTAGGGGCGGCGCATAAGGTCGCCTGCGGCCTCACGCTCGTAGGGGTCCTGCGCCGAGGCGGTCTTGAGCGCCAGATCGTGCTCCACCTCGTCGCACTTGGACACCAGATACTGCACGTATTCCTCGTTGGAGCCGGCGGTGAGGGCGGTCAGCATGCGCTGAGCGTCCCAGTTGGTCGGGTCGAGCGCGGCTGCCTCGCGGAGCATGTTCTCGGCAGCTGCCTCTTCTTGCTCTGCCTGGGTATCGTCAGGGATAAAGGGAATGCGGTAGTCGACAGCCTCGACCACCTTGGCAATGAGGTGCCCGGCGCGGTCGCGGTCGTGCACGATGAGCGGTGCGGGGTTGCGGGTGAATTGTTCCATCAGACGCTCTACGGCGGCACCGTCGGTGAGCGGGATATTGTCGCGGCGCAAGGCCTCAAGAACGAGGCGATGGCAATCCTCTTGAATGGGATCGAATGCCATGGGGCCTCCTTTGCTGCGGTTAGGGTTCAAATGTTTCTATATAAGGTTCTAGTTTACCCGCATGTGGCACACCGGGGGTGCCGCACTTGGACTTGCACCTTTGCACCACGAAGACGGATGTCGCACAAATGTCGGCACCTTGGACGACCGAGTGGTATCACGGTGCCGCAAACGGTCGATTTTTGGCGGCGAACGGTGCATATTTTGGAGGGGCACAGTCCTGCCCGGGATATGTAGTCAACCTTGATAAAACGTTTGCCCAGCTTGGGACAATAACCGCAACGCTAGAGGTTCCAGGATAGAAAAAACGTTTCATCATTGGTAACTTTGGATGAATAACTGACCAACCAGAACGGTAAAATAGTGTTTGTCTGAGCGTTGAGACGTTTAGACATCGCGCATTGTCATCGCCGGCAACGCGCAAACGGTCCTAACGGAGCCAATTGGGTGCTCCGTTATATACGCAAGTCTAAGAGGGGCTTGTTTAGGAGGCACAGTATGGGACGTTTTACCAATCCTCGCGATCTGTACTTTGGTGAGGGCGCTCGCCACGAGGTGAAGAACCTCAAGGGCAAGAAGGCCATCATCGTTTCTGGCGGCAGCTCTATGCGCCGCGGCGGGTTCCTGCAGGACGTTGAGGCCGACCTCAAAGAGGCCGGCATGGAGGTCAAGCTGTTCGAGGGCGTCGAGTCCGATCCGTCCATCGAGACGGTCATGAAGGGCGCCGAGGCCATGCGCGAGTTCGAGCCCGACTGGATTATCGCCATCGGCGGCGGCTCGCCCATCGATGCCGCTAAGGCCATGTGGGTCTTCTACGAGTATCCCGAGGAGTCCTTCGATAACATCATCCAGCCGTTCAGCTTCCCCGAGCTGCGTCAGAAGGCTCACTTCTGCGCCATCTCCTCTACCTCCGGTACCGCTACCGAGGTCACTGCCTTCTCCGTCATTACCGACTATGCCAAGGGCATCAAGTACCCGCTGGCCGACTTCAACATCACCCCTGATGTCGCCATCGTCGACCCCGAGCTCACCTACACCATGCCCGCCAAGCTGTGCGCTCACACCGGCATGGACGCTCTGACCCACTGCATGGAGGCCTACGTTTCCACCTGCGCTTCCATGTTCACCGACGCCAACGCTCTGCACGGCATCCGCGAGATCGTCGAGTGGCTGCCCAAGTCCTATGCTGGCGACCATGAGGCCCGTCAGCACATGCACGAGGCTCAGTGCATCGCCGGTATCGCCTTCTCCTCGGGCCTGCTCGGCATCGTTCACTCCATGGCTCACAAGACCGGTGCTGCCTTCGAGAACGGTCACATCATCCATGGTGCCGCAAACGCTATGTACCTGGGCAAGGTTATCCAGTGGAACTCCAAGGATCCCCGTGCTGCCGAGCGTTACGCTTACGTGGCCAAGGAGATCCTGCACCTTCCCGGCGAGACCAATGAGGAGCTCATCGCCGCGCTCGTCCAGAAGATTCGCGACCTCAACGACCAGCTCAACATTCCGCAGTCCATCAAGGATTACGCGAATGGTGGCGTGAAGGTCGACGCCGAGAACCCGCAGATGGTTTCCGAGGAGGAGTTCCTCGCCAAGCTGCCCGAGATCGCCGCGAACGCCGAGACCGACGCCTGCACGCCGGAGAACCCGCGTGAGACCAAGGCTGCCGACTTCGAGAAGATCCTCAAGGCCTGCTACTACGACACCGACATCGATTTCTAATCGACTCTTGTTATCGTAACGAGGGGCTCCGCACGTATCCGTACGGAGCCCCTTTCTTTTTTATTATTGGAGAATGGGATAGTTATGGCTGCAATTTTCAATAGCCCCAGCAAGTACATCCAGGGCCCGGACGAGCTGGCCAAGCTCGGTTCCTATGTCGAGCCGCTCGGCGCTAAGGCCCTCGTCATCGTGACGCCTTCGGGCAAGAAGCGCGTCGGTGCCAAGATTGAGGGCGGTTTTGCTGAGGCTAAGGCCGAGCTGCTGTTTGAGGACTTTAACGGCGAGTGCTCCAAGGGCGAGGTCGATCGCCTGGTTGCGCTCGCTCGCGACAACGGTTGCGACATCATCGTCGGCGTCGGTGGCGGCAAGATCCTCGACACCGCGAAGGCCGTCGCCTATTACCTGGAGTCCCCGGTTATCATTTGTCCCACCATTGCTTCGACCGATGCCCCGTGTTCGGCGCTTTCGGTGCTCTATACCGATGACGGTCAGTTCGACAAGTACCTCTTCCTGAAGGCAAACCCCAATATCGTCCTTATGGATACGACGGTTATCGCGGCGAGCCCGGTGCGCCTGACGGTTTCCGGTATGGGCGATGCGCTCGCAACCTATTTCGAGGCTCAGGCGACGCACGATGCCGACGGCGGCACCTGCGCTGGCGGCAAGGGCGGCATGGCCGGCCTGGCGCTCGCCAAGCTCTGCTACGAGACGCTTATGGCCGATGGCGTCAAGGCCAAGGTCGCGCTGGAGAAGGGTGCGCTCACGCCTGCCGTCGAGCACATCATCGAGGCCAACACGCTGCTTTCGGGCATTGGCTTTGAGAGCTCGGGCCTTGCTGCTGCTCATGCCATCCACAATGGTCTGACGATGCTGCCCGAGTGCCACGGCATGTATCACGGCGAGAAGGTCGCCTTTGGCACCATCGTCCAGCTGGTACTCGAGAATGCCCCGACCGAGAAGCTCGAGGAAGTCTTGGGCTTCTGCATTGAGCTGGGCCTGCCGGTCACGATGAAGGAACTTGGCGTTGCCGAGCTTACGCGCGAGCAGGCCATGATTGTTGCCGAGGCTGCCTGCGCGCCCGATGACACCATGTGCAACATGCCGTTTGAGGTGACTCCCGAGATGGTCGCAAACGCCATCCTGGGTGCCGACGCGCTGGGCCACTACTATCTCATGGATGAGTAAATCAAGCTAAGGAAGGGGCAAAGCCAGCAGATGGCTTTGCCCCTTTTTGCTATGGTGCAAAGTGGCCTGTCTCCAATGCACAAGTTGGTGCAGGGGGCAGGTTACTTTGTACCAATCGTTGTTTGATGAAGGGCGGATTCTCGTATGGCGCTTCCCATGGTTTATGGCGGTCCCGGCCGGTATGTTCAGGGGCCGGGCGAACTTTCGCGTCAGGGCAGGTATTTGTCATGGTTGGGCTGCGCTGCTTATGTCTTGTTTGACCAGGGCACCGAGGATCGGCTGTGCAAGCAGATCGTCGATGGATTTCTGGACGAAGATCTAAGTGAGCCGTTCTTTAAGATTTATGACGGTCCGTGTACGGAAGACGCCGTTGTCGAAATGGCTAAGGAAGCCCGGGCCGAGTATTGCGACATGGTGGTGGGCATTGGCGGCGGCAAGATACTCGATATTGCCAAGGCCGTTGCGTTTTATGCCGAGGTGCCGTTGTGCGTATGCCCCACGGCGGCTTCGATGGACGGTCCGTGCAGCGCGATTTCGGTGCTGTATCACGAGGATGGGTCGTTCGACCACTACCTGATGCTCGAGAAGAATCCAGACCTGGTCGTGGTCGATACCAACGTGGTCGCGGCAGCCCCACTGCGTATGACGGTCGCTGGCATGGGCGACGCACTGGCAACGTACTTCGAGGCGCGTTCGTGCGCCGCGGCGCACGGTGCCAACGAGCACGGTGGCGCGCCGGGGCACTTGGCCTTGGTTGCGGCTCGTGCCTGCTATGACACACTCATGGAGTGCGGCGTCGCTGCCAAGCGCGATCTCAAAAAGGGCCGTACATCGCCGGCAGTTGAGCGCCTGATCGAGTGCAATATTCTGCTCTCGGGTGTTGGCTTTGAGAGTGGCGGTTTGGCGTTGGCGCATGCGATCGCCAACGGCCTGACGATTTTGCCCGAGTGCAAGGCCATGCACGGCGAGGCCGTAGCGTTTGGTCTGATGGTTCAGCTTCGTCTGGAGCGTGCACCCGAGCTTGATCGGGTGCTCGAGTTTTGCCAACGCGTCGGTCTGCCGACGACGCTCGAGGAGCTGGGCCTTGGCGAGATTTCCGATGCCGATCTGCAGAGTGTTGCAAATGCGGTCTTTAGAAACGGGCGTAATATGGCCAACGAGCAGGCCAAGGTGACCAAACAAAAGCTCGTGCAGCTCATGTGCGAGGCATAGTTTGGCTCTTGATTGACCTTGTGCAATCGAGTCGGCGATAGGCCATGGGCTATTTGCCGCAAAGATGCTCCGCGTGTAATTTGCCCGAGGCGGGTGCTGATGGCGTATCATTTATCGTTGCTTGTTTGCACTGCTCAGGGAGGGGCCGCGCATGGCGCAGGAACACGATCTGTTTGATGACATTATCGAGATCAGCAAGGGTTTCGACTTTCTTAAAAACCCGCTTGGCGGTGTGACCGATGC
>JAHYYP010000025.1 GCA_019424905.1 Collinsella sp.
CCGCATAATTTTGTGATGGCGCTGCCGTGGAACCTTTTGGTAGCCGGTCCGATTTCCCGCTTCGTCTTCCGTCGCGCCTTCCCTGTGGGGACGGTTTTCGAGGAGGAGCATGCCGAGCTCTTGGAGCAGGCTATGGCTCCTGAGTGCGAGTAGCTCGCTTAGGGATCTGCTGAGCGCGGGCGACTTGCTTGGTTGGAGCCCAAAGCGTGGATAGCTCTCTCGGCGACATCGCGGGCGTGAGCGGTGCGCATGACCGGAGGGCCCGTGCTGCTCCGTTGCCCGACGTGCTAGCGCGCAGAACAATCTGTTGGTGCATTCGGCGGCTGCTGAAGCGTTTCGGCAGCCGCTTTTTATACGGAGTTTAAATACAACAGTCTGTTGTATTACGTAGAGTGGTATATCTCTAGCGGGAAAAATGCGAGAGACGGAGCATTATGGCGTTGCTAGTAGGACTGGACGTAGGGTCGACGACGACCAAAGTTTACGCGATGCACGAGGATATGACCGAGGCGTGGTGGGGATATCGCCGCCACGGGGCGTGTCAGACAGCGAGCGTGCGCGCCATGCTCGGCGAGCTCGCCGAGCGCTTTCCCCATGAGTCACTGCGCGTTGCGGTGACCGGCTCGGGTGCGCGCGATATCGCGACCGCGCTGGGCGCCTCGTACGTTCAGGAGGTGGTCGCCAACGCGCTCGCGATCAGCAGGTTCTATCCGCAGACGCGCTGCGCCATCGAGCTGGGCGGCCAAGACGCCAAGATGATCTTCTTCCGCACCAACGATAAGGGAGACATCGAGGTTGCCGACATGCGCATGAACGGCTCGTGCGCAGGCGGTACCGGTGCATTTATCGACGAGATGGCAAAGCTCATGGGGGTCGGCACCGAATCGGGCGAGTTCGAGCAGCTCGCAAGCCGGGGAACGACCGTCCACGAGGTCTCGGGCCGCTGCGGCGTGTACGCAAAGACCGATATCCAGCCGCTGCTCAACGAGGGCATTCCTACCACCGACCTGGCGCTTTCGGCGCTTCACGCGGTCGCCCGCCAAACGATCGGCGGTCTGGCCCAGGGTATCGACATCGAGCCGCCGGTAATCTTCGAGGGCGGTACGCTCGCCTACAACCCCACACTGGTCCGCGTGTTCCGGGAGCAACTGAATCTATCGGACGATCAGGTTATCGTCCCGCGCGATCCGCAGATCATGGTCGCGCGCGGTGCCGCCCTGTCGCTGACCGACATGTTCGCATCGTCCCAACCGATCGACCTTCCCGACGCTTTTGTCCGGCTGGATAAGCTCGAGACGGTCGCGCCCGCAAGCGGGGAGGGACGTCTTGCCCAGCCCTTTTTTGCCACACCTGCCGAGCAGGCGGATTTTACGGCACGCCATGGCAAAGAGACGCCGGCAAAGGGTCCGGATGCGTATGCGCCCGGAGAGACGGTGCGTGTGGCGCTCGGTATCGATTCGGGGAGCACGACGACCAAGTTCGCCCTGGTCGATGAGGCGGGTGAGCTTGTCGATTCGTTCTACGCGTCTAATAACGGCAGACCGCTCGACGTCGCCCAACAGGGTCTTGTCAGCTTGAAGAACCGCTGGGAGACAGCGGGAGTCACGCTTGCGATCGATGCCGTGGGCACCACGGGATACGGCGAGGAGCTTTTCGCGCGCGCGTTCCACGCCGACTACCATACGGTCGAGACGGTCGCGCACGCCCGCGCCGCGTGCGCATGCGTTCCCGATGCGACCTTCGTGCTCGACATCGGCGGACAGGATATGAAGGCCATCTGGCTCAACCACGGCGTGCTGACCGATATCGTCGTCAACGAGGCGTGCTCTGCGGGCTGCGGCTCGTTCCTCGAGGGTTTTGCCAAAAACCTCGGAATAGCCGTTGAGGATATCGCGACCGAGGCATTTTCGTCCAAAGCCCCCGCCGTTCTCGGCAGCCGCTGCACGGTGTTCATGAACAGCAGCGTCGTTTCCGAGCAGCGGCGCGGTAAGGGTCCGGGCGACATCATGGCCGGTCTCTGCCGCTCGATTATCGAGAACGTGTTCACCAAGGTCATTCGCGTTTCAAATCTCAACCGTCTGGGCGACAAAGTCGTCGTCCAGGGCGGCACGTTCCGAAACGACGCGGTGCTGCGCGCATTCGAGCAGTATCTGGGCAAACCCGTCACGCGTGCGCCCCACCCGGGGCTGATGGGCGCTATCGGTATCGCCCTGCTCGCGCGCGAGGAATGCCGCAAGGGCGACGCCGGCACGTCGTTTATCGGGCTCGATGCCGTGGAGCGCTTCGAGCATCGCGAGTTCGGCGGCGTTACCTGCCGTCGGTGCAACAACCGCTGCCAGCGCGCGGTCGTGGCATTTGGCGACGGCTCGCTTTACGTCACGGGCAATCGCTGCCCGCGCGGCGGCGCCATCTCATGGGATGAGCTCGTGCGCGAGGTTCCCGCGGCGGAGGAGCTGCGTCCGCAGGGTGCTTGCGAGGCACAGGCACCCGGCACGGGGCGCGACCGGACCGCGGCTGCCCCCAATCTCTTTGTCGACCGCGAGAAGCTGCTGTTCGAGTCGTACCCCACGGTTCCCGTCAGCGGGGGGCGCGATGTCACGATCGGCATTCCCCGTGTGCTCGAGTTCTGGGACACCATGCCGTTCTGGTCGACGTTCTTCAGCACGCTCGGCTTTAAGGTGCGCGTCTCGGGACGCAGCACCAAGGCGATGTACGAGCGCGGTCTGGCGCACGTCACATCCGACACCGTGTGCTTCCCGGCCAAGCTCGTCCACGGGCACATCCGCAATCTCGTCGACGCCGGCGTCGACCGCATCTTCATGCCCATCATCACGACGGTGCCCACCGAAAACACCGCCTCTACCAGCGAGTGGATGTGCGCCGTCGTAAAGGGATACCCCTACGTGATGCGCAATTCCGATAACCCGGAGGAGCGTTTCGGCGTTCCGTTCGATACGCCGCTGTTCCACTGGTACGACGAGGGCGACCGAAACCGCCAGCTCAAGGCGTGGTGCAAGGAGACCTTCGATATCGATGCCGACCTGGTTGCCAAGGCGACCGAGCAGGCGGACCGCGCGCAGCAGACGTTTGAGAACCAGCTGCAGCTGCGCGGCAGGCAGGTGCTCGAGAACGTGCGCGAGGACGGCGGCTACGCGGTGGTGATCGCTTCGCGCCCGTACCACAACGACCCGCTGGTCAACCATGGGCTGCCCAAGCTCTTCTCTGAGCGCGGCATCCCCGTGCTGACGCCCGATGCGGTGCCGGGGGTCTGCAACGTCGATCTTTCCAACAGCCGCATCGACATCGTGAACAACTATCATGCGCGCATGCTGTCGTGCGCGGTCATCGTCGCATCGACGCCCGAGCTCGAGCTCGTGCAGATGGGCAGCTTCGGCTGCGGCCACGATGCGTATCTCACCGACGAGATCGCGCGCATGATGGGCGAGATGGGCTCCAAGGTTCCGATGATGATCAAGCTCGATGAGAGCGACGTCGCCGGTCCCATGGGCATTCGCGTGCGTTCGTTTATCGAGTCGGTCAACCGTCGTCGCGCGGAGGAGCGTGCCGAGGGCGCCCGGGTGCACGCGGTCCATCCGCTCGACGACCCGTATAAGGTCAAGTACACCAAGCGCGACCGGCACGACAAGATCGCGCTGGTCCCCAACACCTCCCATGCGTTCTGCAGGCTCATGACCGCGGCGATGCGCAATCAGGGCGTGCGCGCCGAGGCCCTTGATATCGGGCGCGAGGATGCCATCCGCCTGGGCAAACGCTATGTGCACAACGACATCTGCTTCCCCGCGCAAATCGTGATCGGCGAGGCGCTCGCGGCACTCGAGAGCGGTAAGTACGACCCGCACGACGTCGCCGTGGTGACTGGCAAGTATATCGGCGACTGCCGCCTGACGCACTACATGCCCCTGCTGCGCCGCGCGCTCGACGACGCGGGATACGACTATGTCCCGGTGCTCACCAACGACGACGTCGATGCCCACAATGCGCATCCGGGCTTCAAGCTCGGCCTTGGCCCGAGCATCCAGATCGCCTACGGTCTTCCCATGATCGATGCCCTCGAGGCCATGCTTAGGCGCATCCGTCCCTACGAGCTCGAGAAGGGCGCGGCGGACGCTGCGTTCGACCGCGCGCTCGATGAGGTTATCGAGGGCATGGAGCGCTCCGGGCTGAGAGGCCAGGCGACGGGCTTCAAACGCGCGCTTGCGATCATGGACGCCGTTCCGTACGACCGCTCGAACCCGCATCCGACCGTTCTCATCGTGGGCGAGTACCTGCTCAATTTCCATCTCGGCGCCAACCACGAGATCGAGCGCTACCTCGAGGACAACGGGCTCGAGGTCATCGAGGCGCGCATGACCGACGTGATCCGCAAGACCTATTTCTACAAGCATGCGCAGTCGCGCGAGTTCCACGTCGACCTGTCGCTGCCCGAAAAGGCCTGGTACGCCACGGCGGACAACCTGTTCGAGCTCGCGCACGACCGTTGCGACCGCCTGGGCGCGGCGAGCCCGCTCTACGAGCCGCCGACGCGCATGCCCGAGCTCGTGCGCGCGAGCGATAAGATCCTGCACCATACGTTCGATGCGGGCGAGGGCGTGCTGATTCCGGCGGAGATTCTCGAGCACGCCAAGCGCGGCTGCCGCAACTTCGTGATCCTGCAGCCGTTCGGGTGTCTGCCCAACCATGTCGTGGGGCGCGGGCTCATCCATGCGCTCAAGAAGCAGTATCCCACGGCGCAGTTCCTACCGCTCGACTACGATCCCGACGTGAGCTTCGCCAACGTGGAGAACCGTCTTCAGATGCTCATCATGAACGCCAAGGCGCAGGGGTGCGGTGAGGCGCATGGCGAGACCGCGTAAGGACGCCGATGCGCCCGATGCACGCACCCGTATCATCGAGGCGTTTTGGGAGCTCATCGAGAACAACAGCATCTTCGAGCTGTCGGTTGGCGAGGTGACCCGCGCCGCCCAGTGCAATCGCGGAACGTTTTACTACTATTTTCACGATTTCGATGAACTCGTCGCCATCGCCATAGCCCAGCTGCTGCAGGATAACGAGCTCATCACCGATGCCCTCTGGCATTTTTCGAGCGAGGGCGACCTTTCGGCGTTCGACCGGCGCGACGTCCGCTGCCTGCTGCGGCGCATCGTCATCACCATGAGGGCGGGTGCCGCCGAGCAGGTCGTGCAGGGCATCCATACGATCATCATCGACCGCGTGAGAGAGATCGTCCACCCCGACGGAGAAGAGCTCAAGGCAGATTCGAGCTTTGCGGTGGGCTTTCTGGTCTCGGGCATCATGGGCTTTGTGATGGCGGTCGGCTTTGCCCGGGAGGGCGGCGAGGAGATAGACCTCGAGCAGCCGGGGGACAGCGCGTGCGCGTACCTGAGGGCGGTCGCCATGCAGACGGTGGAAACGGTCGCGCAAGTCGAGGGCGTCGATACATCCGAGCTGCTCGAACGCGTCTCCAAGGAGGCCGATGCCTATCGCGCATCGCGTGCGACGAGTCCCGACGTGGTGAAAGACGCCTAGGGTTTCTCTTGCGGGGCGCCTGTCGCGCATCGCGCGGTGAGTCCCGCGATGCGGTCATAACCTGCATTCATGTGAGCCGGGTTTATAGATATTCCTCCAGCTGTTAACATAGACAACCTGTGGGTAAAGAGACAAAAGCGCCGCCGACGGGCGGGCGTTTTGATTTCGATGAACTCATGTAAGGAAACGAGCATGTTAGATAGATTTACCGATCGAGCGCGCAAGGTCATGTCGATGGCCAAACAGGAGGCGCTCGATCTTCATTCAAATAAGGTGGGCACCGAGCACCTGCTGCTCGCGCTTGCCAAGGAGGACGAGGGCATTGCCGCCGAGGCACTGCGCTCGCTTGATATCTCCTACGACGACATCATGGACACCCTCAAGGAGGTCCAGACCACGGTTCCCGAGCCCAGCGAGGAGACCGAGGCTGCCAAGCTTGCCTTTACGCCGCTCGTCATTAGCGTGATGGAGCGCTCCTTCCGCGTGGCACGTGAGAACAACCAGACCTACGTGTCGACCGAGCACTTGCTGATTGGCATCGTCGAAGAGGGTAACGGCATGGCCATGGACATCCTCATGCGCCTGGGTGTGTCGTCCGCCTCCATCAAAAAGGCTATCGAGAAACTTACCGCCAAGGACCAGGACAAGAAGCGTCCGCTCGCCGGCGCCGGTGCCGGGCGTCCCGGTGCGGGCCTGCCGTTCTTTAGCGGCTCGGACGCGTCGCAGCAAAAGGGGAGCGGCACCGATACGCTTAAGCAGTTCGCCACCAACCTTACGCAGAAGGCGCGCGACGGCGAGCTCGACCCTGTAATTGGTCGCGAAAAGGAAGTCCAGCGTATGATGGAGATCCTTTCGCGTCGCACCAAGAACAATCCGCTTATCTTGGGCGACCCCGGCGTGGGCAAGACGGCCATCGTCGAGGGCCTGGCTCAGCAGATTGCAGCTGGCAACGTGCCCGAGAACCTTATGAACCAGAACATCTGGACGCTCGACCTGCCGGGCCTCGTTGCGGGCGCCAAGTATCGCGGTGAGTTTGAGGAGCGCCTCAAGAACGTGATCCAGGAGGCCACCGAAGCTGACGACGTCATCCTGTTTATTGACGAGATGCACACCATCATCGGTGCCGGCTCTGCCGAGGGCTCCATCGACGCGAGCTCCATGCTCAAGCCCGTGCTCGCGCGCGGTGCCTTCCAGATTATCGGCGCCACCACGGCCGAGGAATTCCGCAAGTACCTCACCAAGGACCCGGCCTTCGAGCGTCGCTTCCAGACCATCGATGTCGAGGAGCCGAGCGTCGAGGACACGGTCAAGATCCTGACCGCGCTCAAGCCGCGCTACGAGGAGCACCACCATGTGCGCTATACGCAGGGTGCTATCGAGGCCGCCGCGAACCTCTCCGACCGCTACATCCAGGATCGCTTCCTGCCCGATAAGGCCATCGACCTCATTGACGAGGCCGGCGCCCGCGCCCGCATCGCCGCCAACCGCGCGCCCGAGCCGGTGCGCGAGGCCGAGCATCGCGTGGAGGAGCTTAAGGCCGCCGCGCAGGAGGCCACCGAGAGCGACGACATGAACAAGGCCGCCGAGAT
>JAHYYP010000026.1 GCA_019424905.1 Collinsella sp.
TGTTACAGAACGAGATTGTTTTAGCCGGCTTATCCATTTGTTTCGATCTGTAACAGTAAGGGCGGATTTCAGACGTTAGATGTTACAGATTGAGATAAACCCTAGGGAAAGGACCGGTTTGGCTTGATCTGTAACAGGTAGGGCCGTTTTGGCCGAGTAGGTGTTACAGATTGAGACGATTTTGTCGAGGCGGGCCACGGGCAACACGCGGGCAAAAAAGCGGAGCCGCGTTGCTGCGACTCCGCTTTCAAGAGGATGGGTAAAGGAAACGAAATTAGCTCAGGTGCCAAATCTCGTCGTTGTACTGGGAGATCGTGCGGTCAGACGAGAAGGTGCCGGCGTTGGCGATGTTGATCAGCGCCTTGCGCATCCAAGCGTCCTGGTCCTCGTAGTCTACCAGCACGCGCTCCTTGGTCTGGATGTACTCCTCAATGTCGAGCAGGGCCATAAACCAGTCCTTGCCCTTGATGTCGTCGTGCAGGCGCTGCAGGCGCTCGGCGTTGCCGGTCGCCATAAAGGCGGGGTTGGTGATGAAGTCCACCAGCAGCTTGATGCCGGGCTTGCGATAGAGCGCGCCGGCGTCATAGCTGCCGTCGGCGTAGAGCTGCTCGACCTGCTTGGAAGAGGCACCAAAGGTGTAGATGTTCTCGTCGCCCACGAGCTCGGCAATCTCCACGTTGGCACCGTCAAGCGTGCACAGGGTCAAAGCGCCGTTGAGCATGAACTTCATGTTGGAGGTGCCGCTCGCCTCCTTGGAGGCCAAGCTGATCTGCTCGGAGATATCGGCGGCGGGGATCACACGCTCAGCAGCGGTGACGTTGTAGTTCTCGATCATGACAACCTGCAGGTAGGGGGCCACGTCGGGGTCGTTGGCGATCCACTGCGACAGTGTCAGGATCAAATGGATGATGTCCTGGGCGATGGTGTAGGCAGGTGCCGCCTTGCCGCCGAAGATGATGGTGATGGGGTGCTCGGGTTTATTGCCGTTCTTGATATCGAGATACTTCCAGATGATGTAGAGCGCGAGCATCTGCTGGCGCTTGTACTCGTGGATACGCTTGACCTGAACATCGATGATGGCGTTGGAAGGAATGGTCACACCCTGCTCGAGCGCCATGAACTGGCGCATGATGGTCTTGGCCTCGGCCTTGGTGGCGGCCAGGCGATCAAGAACATCCTTGTCGTTAGCGAATTCGGCGAGCTTGCTCAGGTCGCCGGTGCTGCGCCAATCGGTGCCGATCACATCGTCGAGCAGGTTGGCGAGCGCGGGGTTGGCGCCATGGATCCAACGACGGAAGGTGATGCCGTTGGTCTTGTTGGAGAACTTCTCGGGATAGATCTCGTAGAACGGGTGAAGCTCGGTGTCCTCCAGAATCTTGGTGTGGAGTGCGGCGACGCCATTGATGGAGAAGCCAAAGTGAATGTCCACGTGGGCCATGTGGACGGTGTCGTGCTCGTCGATGATGGCGACGCGCGGGTCGTCGTGCTCGGCCTTGGCAACCTCGTCGAGCTTGACGATGATGTCGGCGATGGCGGGCGAGACCTTCTGCAGGCTGGCGAGCGGCCACTTCTCGAGCGCCTCGGCAAGGATCGTGTGGTTGGTGTAGGCGACCATGGAGCGCACGATGGTAACGGCCTCGTCAAACTCGATGTCGTGCTCGGTGGTGAGCAGGCGGATGAGCTCGGGAATGACCATGGTGGGGTGCGTGTCGTTGATCTGGACCACGGCGTAGTCGGCCAGATCGTGCAGGTTGCTGCCGCGCTCGACGGCCTCATCGATCAGGAGCTGGGCGGCGTTGCTCACCATGAAGTACTCCTGGTAGATGCGAAGCAGGCGGCCCTGCTCATCGGAATCATCCGGATAGAGGAACAAGGTGAGGTTCTTGGCGATCTCGGTCTTGTCGAAGTCGATGGAGCTGCCGGGGACCAGGCCGTCGTCGACGCTCGCCAGGTCGAACAGGCGCAGGCGGTTTTTGGTGGGCTGGTCGTAACCGGGCACATCGATGTTGACGAGCTTGGAGGTAACGGCAAAATCGCCGAACTCGACGGTGTAGGAGCGGTCATCGTCGACTAGGATGTCCTGCTCACCGAGCCACTCGTCGGGGACGGCCTTCTGCTGGTTGTCGACAAAGCGCTGACGGAACAGACCGTAGTGATAGTTGAGGCCCACGCCATCGCCGGTCAAGCCCAGCGTGGCGATGGAATCCAGGAAGCACGCGGCCAGGCGGCCCAGGCCGCCGTTGCCGAGCGACGGCTCGACCTCGAATTCCTCGATCTTGTTGAGGTCGTGGCCTGCGGCGGTGAGCTGGTCCTTAACCTCGTCGTAGATGCCGAGGTCGATCATGTTGTTGATGAGCAGCTTGCCGATCAAAAATTCGGCGGAAATGTAATAGAGTTTTTTCTTGCCGTTGTTGAGCGGGCAGGTGGCGGAGCGCTCCTGCACGAGTTTGACCAGCAGCTTGTAAATGCGACGGTCGTCGAGCTGCTCGAGCGAGGTGCCAAAAGACTGCTCGGCGAGTTCCATGAGGTTAATTTGGGGCATGTTTTCTCCTGTGATGGGTTGTTTCATGTCTGCAATTCATAAGAATCCCGCGCGAGGGGATTGGGGTGGCCTCGCGCGGGTAAGCAAGCGCGTCCGCACGGTGGGGAGGGGTCGGGCGCGGTAGCTCCTATTGAGGAAGCTCGATTTCGGCTTCCGACGGGATGCGGAAGTAGGTCTCGGTCCAGTCGGTGAGTTTGTGCTCGAGCTCGCGGGTGATGGCGCCGTCGAGCATGCGCCAGGTCCAGTTGCCGCCCAGCGTGGCAGGGGTGTTGATGCGCGCCTCGTTGCCCAAGTTGAGCAGGTCCTGCATGGTGTAGATGCACGTGTCGCTCACGCTGGCTGCGATGGTTCGGTTGAGCGCGTCGGCGATGGGTTCGCCGGCCTGCTGATGGGTGTACAGGGCTGTCTGCTCGCGCTGACGCGGGGTAGCCGTTCCTTCAAACCAGCCGCGTGCCGTCTCGTTGTCGTGAGTGCCCACGTAGGCGACGGTGTTGGCAATGTAGTTGTGCGGCAGGTAGTACGAGTTGGTGCCCTCAAAGGCAAACTGCAGGATCTTCATGCCGGGGAAGCCCGAGTTGTCGCGCATGTCGATGACGCCGGGGGTGAGGAAGCCCAGGTCCTCGGCGATGATGGGCAGCGTGCCGAGCTTTTCCTCGAGTGTCTTGAAGAGCTTGAGGCCGGGACCCTGCGTCCACGAACCGTAGGACGAATCAGGCGAGGAGAACGGCACCTCCCAATAGGCCTCGAAGCCGCGGAAGTGATCCAGGCGGATGACGTCGTACATGTCGAGGGCGGCGCGAATGCGGCCCTCCCACCAGGAGAAGCCGTCGGCCTCCATGGCGTCCCAGTCGTAGATGGGGTTGCCCCAGTACTGGCCGGTAGCCGAGAACTGGTCGGGCGGCGTGCCGGCGACGCTCACGGGATTGCCGGCGGCGTCGATCTTAAAGAGCTCAGGTGTCGCCCACATCTCGACGGAGTCACGCGAGACATAGATGGGCAGGTCGCCGATGATGAGAATGTCGCGCTCGTTGGCATAGGCCTTGAGGCGGCTCCACTGGCGATCGAAGAAGTACTGCGTCATCTGGTGGTAGAGCATACGCGCCGGATGGTCGGCGCAGACCTTGGCGGAAGCCTCGCCGCGGGTGCGGAGCTCCGCGGGCCACTCCCAAAACGCCTTGAGACCGCACTCCTCTTTGACGGTCATGAACTCACAGTAGGGGATGAGCCAGTCCTCGTTGGCCTGGATAAAGTCATCGAAATCGGCCGGCTTGTCGGCAGCAAAGCGCTCGGCGGCGCGGTCGAGAATCTGACGGCGGCCACCAAAGATGGCACCGTAGTCGACATTGCTGGGGTCGGATCCCAGATACACGCCATCGATATCGCGCTGCTCCAGATACCCTGCCTCGATAAGCTCGGCAAAGTCGATAAAGTTGGGGTTGCCTGCGCGGGCCGAGAACGACTGATAGGGCGAATCGCCATAGCTGGTCGTCGTAAGGGGCAGAATCTGCCAGTAATGTTGTTTGCACGAGGCGAGAAAATCGACGAAGTCGTAGGCATTCCAGCCAAAGCCGCCGATTCCGTATGGTCCGGGCAGAGATGAGACGGGCATGAGGACGCCGCTTGCACGCTCCATGAATGC
The DNA here is from genome assembly GCA_019424905.1 of Collinsella sp. GTDB lineage: Bacteria > Actinomycetota > Coriobacteriia > Coriobacteriales > Coriobacteriaceae > Collinsella. The sequence goes on from JAHYYP010000026.1 coordinate 4,182, forward strand.
GCTTACCAACCTTCTTGTTGTGGGGTCGGCCTGCCGATGGGTGTGCAGTCCGCCTCCGATGTTCTGATTCGATACGCCTATTGTAAAACATGTTGTTTAAACATGTACAGGCAAGATAAAAAAGTTGGTCGATTTTCGGCGAATGGTTACATGCCATGAAAAAGCCCCGACCTCACAACGTGAGATCGGGGCAAGAGCGGTATGTAGGTTTTTGCTACTCGGCGTCGGCGAAGCCGTTGGGGTTGTGGCTCTGCCAGTTCCAGCTATCGCGGCACATGTCCGCGATGTCGTACTGGGCCTTCCAGCCCATCATGCGCTCGGCCTTGGAGGCATCGCACCAGTTGGCAGCGATGTCGCCGGCGCGGCGCTCGCGGATCACGTAGGGCAGCTCCTTGCCACAAGCCTTGGAGAAGGCGGCGACGACCTCGAGTACCGAGGTGCCGGTGCCGGTGCCCAGGTTAAAGATCTCGACGCCGGTTTTGCCGTTCATCCAGTTAAGGGCGGCAACGTGACCAGAGGCCAGATCGCACACGTGGATGTAGTCGCGCACGCCGGTGCCGTCGGGGGTGGGGTAGTCGTTGCCATAGACCTGAACGGCCTCGAGCTTGCCCACGGCGACCTGGGCGACATAGGGCACCAGGTTGTTGGGGATGCCCTTGGGGTCCTCGCCGATCAGGCCCGACGGATGAGCGCCGATGGGGTTGAAGTAACGGAGCAGCACGACGTCCCACTCGGGGTCGGCGGTGTGGACGTCCATAAGGATCTGCTCGATCATCCACTTGGTCCAACCATAGGGGTTGGTCGCGGGCTTCTTGGGGTCTTCCTCGGTGACGGGCGGGTTGTCCGGGTCGCCGTAGACGGTCGAGGAGCTCGAGAAGATGATGGACTTGCAGCCATGGTTGCGCATGACGTCGATGAGCACCAAGGTGTTCTCGATGTTGTTGTGGTAGTACTCGACGGGCTTGCTCACCGACTCGCCGACGGCCTTAAAGCCGGCAAAGTGGATGACGCGGTCGATCTGATGGGTATCGAAGATCTTGTTCATCGCATCGCGGTCGAGCACGTTGGCCTCGTAGAAGGTGAGGTTCTTGGCGGCCTCGTCGCCCACGATGGTCTTGACGCGGTCGACGGCGACGGCGCTGGAGTTGGAGAGATCATCGACGATGACGACCTGGTAGCCACCCTCGAGCAGCTGAACGACGGTGTGCGAGCCGATAAAGCCGGCGCCACCGGTAACGAGGACGCAGGTGTCTTTGGGGTCGAGTGCTTTGGACATGTAGTCTCCTATCGAATCAGGAACACTTCTAGAGGGGAGTATAGCGCAGGCGGGGACGCCCAAATGGTGCACTGTAGGAAAAGCAGAGGATTATGTTAACGTACTCATATAAGAGCTTGCTCAATTGTTACCTCAAATTTGACAATTGCTTACGAGCCGCCGACCTTGTAGTTTCCTGCCGTTCGTGGAAATCGTTGGGACGCGCCATATGTACGCTAATATGTATGAGTTGAGCGACATATAAATAAGCATGTAACGGAGTACATATGTCACCAAACAGCGATTCCATCCTTTCCCAGGAGCTCTCGCGCCGCACTGCCCTTAAGGCCCTGTTCGGCGCCGCTTCTGCGGCAGTTCTTTTTGGCCTGCCCACTCGCGCCCATGCGGCGGAGGCTTCCAAAGAAACCACCGATAAATTGAATGCCGCCCAGGCCCAACTCGACGAGGTTCAGGCCCAGCTCGACAGCATCGCAAATGAGTATGCGGCGCTGGCCAACAAGAATGCCCAGACCCTCAACGACATCGAGAATGTCCAGGGCAAGATTGACGACACGCAGGCCCAGATCGATGAAAAGAAGGCCGAGCTCAAGAAGAAGCGCAACGACCTTTCCGATCGCGTGGCCGCCAGCTACAAGTCCGGCGGTACGAATATCCTGTCGCTGCTGCTGGCCTCTGGCTCGTTTGAGGAACTCGTCGCCAACGCGCATTACGTTGAGAAGATCAACAAGAGCGACCGCGATGCCATCGAGGATATCCAGACCATCCAGGAAGAGCTCGATGCGCAAAAGACCGAGCTCGAGTCGCAGAAGGCCGACTTAGAGAAGCTCAAGGACCAGCAGACTGCCCAGATGCAGGACATGCAGGCCAAGCAGCAAGA
>JAHYYP010000027.1 GCA_019424905.1 Collinsella sp.
AGCTCAAGGACCAGCAGACTGCCCAGATGCAGGACATGCAGGCCAAGCAGCAAGAAGTCCAGACCGTGCTGAACGGTCTTTCCGACGACGTCAAGGAACTCATGGCTCAGCGCGATTCCGAGATCCTCGCTGCCGCCCAGGCTGAGGAGGCCGCTAGGAAGGCGGCTGCGGCAGCCGCGGCCTCTGCGAACACGGGCTCTTCTTCGGGTGGCTCGAGCTCGGGTGGCGGCTCGTATGCCGGCGGCACCCCGCAACAGACGGGCGGTTCGGGCAAGCAGCAGGCCGTCGTCAATGCGTGCTACTCGACGCCTTCTCCCGGCCAGGGCTGGTGTGCTGCCTGGGTTACCAACGTCTTCCGCAATGCCGGCGTGGGCTATTTTGGCGGCAACGCGTGTGACATGTTCAACGCCTGGTGCTATAGCTCCGACCGCTCGGCGCTGCAGGTGGGCATGATCGTGGCCGATTCCTCGCACAGCGGCACGGGTGCTCCGGGCCTTATCTACGGTCATGTGGGTATCTATGTTGGCGGCGGCATCGTAATGAGCAACGAGGGCGCCATTACGTCTAAGTCGCTTGATTCGTTCATCAGCTTTTATGGTACTGGCTCTGGCGTGCGTTGGGGCTGGCTTGGCGGTATTGCGCTGTCGTAAAGCCGACTGGGGCGCGTGCCCGCCCGCAATATATTTGATTGCCTGCTCGGGCAGTCCTGCGCAAGACGAAGGCCACATTAAGTGGCCTTCTTTGCGTGCGGAACTCGCGATCAATCAAATATATTGCGGGCGGGCACGCGGCCCTCTCGGGTTCGGGGCGCGACACACCGGACTGGGTTATCTGAATAAATATGGTGAAGGCCCCTTTCGGGGCCTTCTTTGTTTAGAGGAATTCGCCTACTCGGTGGACTTCGGGTTCTAGGTCTACGTCGAATTGGTCTTTGACGGTTGTTTGGATGTGGCGGATGAGTTCGTCGACATCGGCGGCGGTGGCGTGGTCGGCGTTGACGATGAAGCCGCAGTGCTTTTCGCTCACCTGCGCGCCGCCGATGGCGTGTCCTCGCAGGCCGGCGTCCATGATGAGCTTGCCGGCAAAGTAGCCCTCGGGGCGCTTGAAGGTGGAGCCGGCACTCGGCATGTCGAGCGGCTGCTTGTCCTCGCGGCGCTGGCGGTAGTCGTCCATGTCGGCCTTGATCATCGCGGCGTTGCCCGGGGCGAGATTGAAAGTGGCCGAAAGCACGACGAAACCGTCGTCGGCAATGCGGCTCTTGCGATAGCCCAGGTTGAGCTCATCGACATCGAACTCGATAATGCTGCCGCTACCGCGGGTGCCGTCGTCGAGCATGCGGGCGGGCTTGTAGGCGCGCACGGACTCCAGCACATCGGCCATGCAAGCGCCGTATGCTCCGGCGTTCATGTAGCAGGCACCGCCGACCGATCCGGGAATGCCCGAGATGGGCTCCATGCCGGTAAGGCCGGCCTCGGCTGCCGCGGCTGCGACATCGGAAAGCAAGGCGCCGGCTGCCGCCGTGACGTGCGTGCCGTCGACCGTAATGTCGGAGAGGCCCTCGCCCAGCGCTACGACGACGCCGCGGATGCCCTTGTCGCCGACGAGCAAGTCGGAGCCGTTGCCCACGATGGTGAGTGGTAGATTGCAGCGATAGCAGGTATCGAGCGTGGCGACGAGGCCCTGCTCAGTATCGGGCGTGACAAAGACGTCGGCCGGACCGCCGATCTTAAACGTGGTGTGCTCGCGCATGGGCTCGCTCATCAGCACGTTGTCCTCGCCGGCAACGCCAGCGAGCGCGCACAGCAGGTCCTCGTTAAAAAAATCGTTCTCGTGCATACGAATATCCGCCTTTTGGTGGTCGTTGTCATCAATCGATTGCAATATACCCCACCCGGACGGATTTGGTGCGCTGGCGGCGATAAAACAGCCGTCCACCGGATTGGTAAAGTGTTTATCACCGAGGTAGAGGGGTAGTCGCTATACTTTCAAGAGATTGCGCGTAAACCCGGAAGGAGCGAGATGGCCAACAAAGTCACCCTCAAGCAGATCGCCCAGGAGGTGGGGCTTTCCCCCTCGTCGGTCTCGCTTGTTCTCAATAATCGGCCCTGTCGCATCTCGGAAGAAAACCGCAAGCGCATCAAAGAGGTCGCGGCGCGCAACCACTATGTTCCCAACCAGATTGCGCGCAGCCTGGTCATGCGCGAGTCGCGCACGCTGGGCCTTATCGTCCCTAACATCGAGAGCCGCTTTTTTGCCTCGCTCGCCGGTAGCCTGGAAAAGCGCTGCCGCGAGGACGGCTATGCGCTCTTCATTACCAGCTCGGGCGGAAGCGCCGATGACGATCTGGAGCTGCTGCGCCAGCTGGTGACGCGCGGCGTTGATGGCGTCTTCCTGGTGGTGGGTGACGAGTTCTCCGATGACCGCGCCCTGCGCGAAGAAGTCAGCCACCTGCCCATCCCGGCCGTAATGGTCGACCGTGCCATTGAGGGGCTCGAGTGCGACAAGGTGATGTTCGACCACGAGATGGGCGGCTATATGGCCACCCGCTATCTGATCGAGCAAGGCCACCGCCGTATTGCCTGCCTGGTTAATGCCCGCCGTTCCAATACGGGTCGCAAGCGACTTGCCGGCTATGAGCGCGCGCTGCGCGAGGTTGGCCTGCCGATCGACGCGCGTTTGGAGTTTGAGAGCGAGTACTACATTCCGAGCGCATACGAGGCCTCGGAGGCAGTGCTCGCAACTGACGCCACCGCCGTGTTCGCAAGCTCGGATAACATTGCCCTCGGTTTGCTCAAGCGCTTGCACGAGATGGGGAAGAGCATCCCGGGCGATATCTCGGTGGTGAGCTATGACAACTCGGCGGCCGACGTTCTCTTTGAGCCGGCACTGACCGCGATTGAGCAGGACCCTGGTGTCCTTGCGGAGCATGCTTTTGGCTGCATGTCCAAGCGTCTTGCCGGTAGGGGCGGCAGGCGTGCCGAAGAGGTCGTTCTGGAGCCGGAGCTTATCGTTAAGGACAGCGTGCTCGAGCTTACCGAATGTAGCTAAGCGTACTTGTTTGTTTGCATAGATTGCATGCGGAGTGTCCGCTATTTGCCGGCGGGGCCGGGGTGCCTGCCTTGTTTTGAAAAGTGGGCTCCGCGAACTTCTCAAAACAAGGCAGGCACCCCGGCCCTCGTCCGTAAACTCTTCCGCTGGGCGAGCCATAGACGCCGCGTACCGATACGGTAAAGTGGCGGCTTGAAATTGGTGCTATATTCAGCTTGAGTTGTTTAATGCTAGTACGGGAGGGTGATATGGGGCTGTTCAAGAAGAAAAACCCGCAGGATGCCTTTGATCCCGATGTGTTTACCATCACGGATACGATTTTGGACCCACCGCGGTTTACGTTTTTGCCGGCTATCTACCAGGATGCCACGCGCCGCAAGTGGGCCGTGCATCAGCGCGGCGGCGAGCCGAAGATTTTTGACTATGCGGATGTGCTGCAGTGCGAGATTGCCGAGACCGGAAATCCCGAGGATGTGCCGGAGCTCAGCAAACGCGAACTGGCTCAGCAGATTTTGATTAATCCAGCTCAGGCTACCAAAAACAACGCTGCCAAGCGTAATATGTGCCTTGGTATGGGTGTCATCGTTGTCGTGCAAACCGGCAAGGATGAGATTTCGAAGCTTGAGATTCCGGTGACCGCGGGCGAAGTCAAGCGAGACTCCGGCCTATATCGGTCGTATCGGAACGTTGCGGAGCAGATCAAAGAAGCCTTCGACGCCATGAGGCGTCCGGAGCAATGATTCCTGCAGCATCAAGCAGTTGAGGAGTCTTGCCCATGTCGAGTGAACCATATGCGATTCCGCCCAAAGACCGCGCCTTTGAGGGCATTCTTTGGTATATCAAACATTATGACCTGCAGAGTGGCGACCGGCTGCCCGCCGAGCGTGTGCTCTGTGAAGAGCTGGGCGTGTCGCGCACGGCGTTGCGTGCTGCGATCACGCGCCTTATTTCGTGCGGAACTTTGGAAAGCCGCCGCGGTTCGGGCACCTATGTGTGTCCTCCCAAACCGCTGAACATCTTTCAGGAAACATGGAACTATACGCAGGCGGTGGAGAGGGTTGGCTCAAAGTCGACCGCGCACCTGGTTTGGTCCAAGGTCGTGTATGCCGATATCGATCTTGCCCAAAAAGCCCAGATCGACCTGGGCATGCCGCTCTTCTGCATTCGGCGCGTGCGTGTGGTCAACGGTTCCCCGGCATCGATCGAGACGGCTTACGTCAATCTGTCTTTGTGCCCCTCGCTTCCCGATCACGATTTTGAGCAGGAAAGCCTCTACGACGTTTTGCTCAAGGAGGGGAATGTCCATGTGACGCACGGCAAGGAGCATATTTCCATCAGCCGTCTGAACGCCGACGAGGCCAAGTTGCTGAATGCTCAGGAGGGCACGCCGGTGTTTTACAAGGCTTCGCACGAGCGCGACGAGACCGATGGCTTTGTCGAGTATTGCAAGTCCGTGATTCTGCCGACCAAGTATCGTTTTGCCGATAACGGCGAGGCAGACGGCGTTGCGACGAAGGTGGGTGTCGAATGGCTGATGCAGTAGAAGACTTGCCGGTTTACAAACAAATTCGCCGCTGTATTGCGGAGCGAATCGAGCGCGGCGACTACCCGACGGGCTCGATGATTCCGTCCGAAAACGAGCTGGCCGAGGAGTTTGGCACGACACGCCTGACAATCCGAAGCGCCATGGACGAGCTGGTCAAAAGTGGCCAGATTCGTCGCGTGCAGGGCAAAGGCGCCTTTGTGGGACACAAGTGGTTTGACGAGCACGAACGCAAGGGCGGCTTCCGCCAGTCGGTTTTGGCATCGGGCGCGACGCCGTCGGTGCGCATCCTGGCGCGCTCCAAACGCTACGCCGGCCCGTATTATGCCGACTTGTTTGGCATCGCCGAGGACGATCTGCTTTACTCGGTGCGCCGCCTCAACTGCATCGATGGTGAGCCCGTATCGATCGAGATGACACTGATTCCGTGCCTGCTGTTTCCGGGCATCGAAGACGTGGACATTTCGGTCTTCAGCCTGTTCGAGACCTACGATATGTTGGGACGCAAGCCAGATCAGTCGGTAGAGAAACTCGATATCGAGGCGCTGGGCGCACGCGATGCGAGTTTGCTCAATCTTGAGCCGGGCGATCTGGCGCTCGTGCTGGAAGGCCTGACCTATGACTCGAGTGGGCAGGCAATCGAGCATGCCAAGTCTTTTACCCGCGGCGACGCCGGCGGATATACCTACAACTATTAGCGTCTAGAGCGTCCCTGCGCATGGCGGGGGCGCTCGTTTTTACGGATATATGTCGCTTGACCGATGAGCGGCAAAAACTGACCGTCTACCGAGAGGGGAGGATGAAATTATAAAATCGGTATTAAAAACGGCTAACCTGTAATCGTTCACTGGTATTAAGAACCTTTGAATTGTTGAGCTTGGGGCCAAGATGTCCACAAGGTTAAGCGGTGCGACGGGGCGGCAAGCCCGTTCATTCCGTGCGACAATTCAAACTGCTCGTGAAAGGAGCGGGAATGAAGGAGACCGAGAAGATCGAGATCATGCACTTCGACCAGGAGGGCTACCTCG
>JAHYYP010000028.1 GCA_019424905.1 Collinsella sp.
GGGGAGTCGAGGAGGCCGTTTCTCTGTGTCGGGGGGAAGGAGAAAAGGTTTGCATGTGTTAGGGATGGCTGCTGTGCTGCGTCATTGGAAGAATGCATGCTTATGCGGCCTCCTCGATGTCCACCAAAAGGTTGCGCACGGGGTGTGCTGCTAGGTCCCGTGCGTTGGCTGTATTATGACGCGGCTGCCGCAAAGAAGCGCTAAAGAAAGGCTTAACCTGGTTTGGTGTTACGATGAAACTGCAGGTCAGAGGTATCGAGTAACACTCTTGAAAGGTTTTGAGCTTAAGGGCTTTCTAAGGTTTGTGACGTGGATGTGGCGCGGACGTGCGGAGCGTGTGAATGCTCGCTGTTAGCGCTGCGACTCTGCGGCGCGCACCTGCTCGATGACCCTTTCCATCGTGGCGTCGATGCGGTCTTTTTTGAGCTCGCATTCCCAGATGGTTATGGGCGTCCAGCCCATTTGAGTGAGTGCAGCCACGGCAGCGCGGTCGCGCTCGACGTTGCGACGGAACTTTGCCTCCCAAAACTCAACATTGCGCTTTGGCTGGCTCGGATTGCACTTAGGGCAGCGATGCCAAAAGCAACCATTGACAAAGATGGCGATCTTGCGGCCGGGGAAGGCGATGTCGGGCTTGCCGGGAACCTTCCATTCCAAGCGATAGCCCGTAAGGCCCGCGGCGCGCAGGCGCTGGCGAACGAGCAGCTCGGGCTTGGTGTTGGCGCGCTTGTTGCCCTTCATGGACTTTTTGATGGCGGCGCGACGGCGCACCAGTTCACGCTCGTCGGCGGAAAGGTCCGAGGTATCGATGCCGTCGAGCAGACCTGGCTTGGGGCGTTTTTTGCTACGGCGCTTAGGTGCGCGCTTTGGTTTGGCGGCGGGGTGTTCGGTCGTGGCGGCCTCGGCGTCGTTGGCAGCGCCATTGGCCTCAAGCCGGTCTTCCTTCAACTCAATCAGAGCATCGATAAGCCCTTTGTCGGCGGGCATCCATTCCACCGTGGCAAGCGAGGTGCGCGGAATCCAGCGGATATCGAGCTGGCGGTCGTGCTTCTGGGGCTCATCGGATTCATCGGCGAGCGAGCAGTAGTAGCACTCCATGGAGAGATGGAAATCGGGGTAGTCGTACTCAACGGTGTAGAAGTCACGCAGGTTGGTGACCTTCACCTGCAGCTCTTCCATGAGCTCGCGGCGCACGGCGTCTTCGGGCGTCTCGCCGCGCATGAGCTTGCCGCCTGGGAATTCCCAAAGTCCCTGCATGTCGCCGTAGCCGCGCTGCACGGCAAGCAGCTCGTCGGATCCTTCCTTGCGAATGATCCCAGCGGCAACATGAACAGTTTTCAACAGGAGTCCTCTCTCAACATCAACAAGTGACAGGCTAGCTACCCGTACCTTACACAACGGTAAGGCAAGCGTAAGCCATATCGATGGTAGCCGACTCGTCTTCTTGCGACTATAGATGCCGTAGACTAATCGCAAGAAAGGACTCGGTATGCAAACCACGCACATGGCGACCCCGGTACTGGAGGTCGCGCATCTCGAAAAGGTATATGGAGCGCTGGGCAACGTGACCCGCGCGCTCAACGACGTCAGCTTTACCGTCAACCGCGGCGAATTCGTTGGCATCATGGGCGCCTCGGGCTCGGGCAAGTCGACGTTGCTCAACTGCGTCTCGACCATCGATAGCGCCACAAGTGGCACGATCCGCATCAACGGCCAGGACGTGACGCGCATGAAGCAGGCCAAGCTTTCGCAGTTTCGCCGCGAGGAGCTCGGCTTTATCTTCCAGGATTCCAACCTGCTCGATACGCTCACGGCACGCGAGAACATAGCCCTGCCGCTCACCATCGCCCGTGTGAATTCGGCCGAAATCTCGACCCGCGTGCAGGACGTGGCCGCGCGTCTGTCCATCAGTCAGGTGCTCGACAAGTATCCCTACCAGATGTCCGGCGGTCAGCAGCAGCGCGTTGCCGCGGCTCGCGCGCTCGTCACCGACCCCACTATGATTATGGCCGACGAGCCCACCGGCGCCCTCGATTCCAAGAGCGCCCGTTTGCTGCTCGAGAGCCTGGAGGCTCTTAACCGCCGTCTACGCGCCACCGTGCTCATGGTCACGCACGACAGCTTTGCCGCCAGCTACACGAGCCGTGTGCTGTTTATTCGCGACGGCAAGATCTTCACCGAGCTGCGCCGCGGCGACACCGATCGCCGAGAGTTCTTCGACCGCATTATGGAGGTCGTTGCCATGATGGGCGGTGAGGGCTCCGATGCTCTGTAAACTCGCTTGGGGTAACGTCCGCCGCGCCGGCCGCGACTACCTCGTCTACCTTTTGACGCTCACCCTGGGTGTCACGGTCTTCTATGCCTTCAATACCGTCTCGATGCAGGTCGACATTGCCGGAATCGATGAAGAGGGCTTGGCGCAGGTTATGGGCAGCATGCTCGGCGACCTGACGTACTTTTTGGCCGGTGTCATGGCCTTTTTGATGGTGTATGCCAATAACTTCATCATGAAACGCCGCAAGAAGGAGTTTGGCCTGTATCAGGTGCTCGGCATGGGGCGCGGACGCGTCGCCACGATCATGGCGCTCGAGACGGTGATTGTCTCGGTCGTGGCCTTTGTCGCCGGCATTGTGCTGGGTGTGGGACTCTCCCAGCTCATGACGTTCTTTACGGCCTCGCTTTTTAAGACACAGATCGCCAATTTCCACTTCTTTTTCTCGGTGCATGCGTTCAATCTGACCCTTGCCTGCATGCTCGTAATGTTTGTGCTTACGCTACTGCTGAACCTTCGCGCCGTGCGTCGCACCAAACTCATCGAGCTTATGGGTGCCGAGCGTCGCAACGAGAGCATCAAGACGCGCAACCCCTGGATTGCGATTGCCATCTTTGCCGTGGGCGTGGTGCTTGTGGGCGTGGCCTATTACCGTCTGCTACGTGATGGGTTCCCGCTAACCGCGACGGACAGCAAGCTGCAAGAGGCCATGAACCAGTTTGGCATTACGACCGCTATGGTTACAGTGGGCACCTTTGCCCTGTTCTGGGGACTCTCGGGCATGCTCATCAAGCTGCTGCAGAGCCTGCGCGGCGTGTATTGGCGCGGCCTCAACATGTTTACCGTGCGCCAGCTTGCGGCCAAGGTCAACACGGTGTGCTTTTCGATGGGCGTCATCGCGATGCTCCTGTTTTTGGCCATCACCTCGGTGACGTGCGGTATGTCGATTGCCAATGTGATGAACGAAAACCTGGAGCGCTATAACCCTGTTGACGTGTCACAGACGTATGTCTATTACACGCCCGATACGCTCGACTACTACAAAGAGTACATCAATCCGTCTGAAGCCGATCGCATGGTGCTGGCCGATAGTACGGTCGATTTGTACTCCGCATGGCACGGCGATCCATGGCACGGCGATCGTAAGGGCAAGTCGGCGGACAACAACGACGAGACCGGCAAGAAGGTCAATATTGCCGATGTTGCCGGTGAGCATGTGCAGATCGATTCGTATCTGAGTTACCCGCTTGGCGGTTCGGATCCTTCGGTGACTCCAAGTGAAATGTGCAAGGCCATGGGCGAAAAGCTTCCCAAGGCGTTCGGGGGTAGCAATGCCGATACGATGGGTCTGTTTGTGACGCCGGCGAGCCAGTACAACAAACTGCGTCAGATGATGGGCGAGGAGCCGGTGCACATCGGTCACGACCAGTATCTGCTCACGTGTGATATGGGCGGCGAGCTGGTCGACCTGTACACCAAGTATATGGCTGGCGGCCATGCCCTTACCTTGGGCGGGCATACGCTCAAGCCCGCAACCGATAAGTCGGACGAAGATGCGGCGGCCATCGCCAACTCGGCGATGGGCAGTAATCCGGGTACCGTCGTCGTTGCCGACGAGCTGTTGTCCCAACTTAATCTGCAGCCGTATTCCAGTAGCCTGCTCGTTAACTACAAACAGGGGATGGATACGACCGAGGCAGACGAGAGTATTAAATACACTGTGCTCGACAATCTGCTCGTTGACGGCAAGGAGCCGGGGTCGTGGGGAACCTTCATCACACGCTCCGAGATGTACGCGCAAGCAGCGCAAATGAACGGTCTTATTAGCTACCTAGCCATCTACATCGGCTTTGTATTGGTCGTTGCATGCGCGGCGATTCTGTCGATCCAGCAACTCTCCAACGTGGCCGACGGCAGCCGCAGCTATCGTGTGCTGGCACAGATCGGCTGTGAGGACCGCCAGATTCGCCATTCGGTGATGGCGCAGCAAGCAGTGTTCTTCCTGTTCCCTCTGGCAGTGGGCCTGGCGCACTCCTTTGTGGCACTTAAGGTGATCATCGAGCTGGTGAGCATATTCGGAAATATGAGCATCGGCGGCACCGTGGGCCTCACCTGTGCAATCTTCCTGGCAGCCTATGG
>JAHYYP010000029.1 GCA_019424905.1 Collinsella sp.
CGCGATGCGTGGGTCTACAGCACGGCGCGCAGTGCCGAGATCATGGCGAAGCCCGATAACCTCAAGTACTTTGACTTCCATCCGGTCGACAGCAAAGCCGTGCGCTGGTGCGACCACCTGATTAACCTGTACCGCGTGGCGGTGCAGCGCATTCCGTTTATCTCGCTCACCATGAGCTCGGCCACCTACGTGTGGATCATGATCGTCGTGGTGGTCTACCTGTTGCGCCGCCATTCGTGGCGCGCGCTGGCCATCTGGATACCGCTGCTGGGTGTGCTCGTTGTGTGCCTGATTGGTCCATGTAATGGGTCGACCTACATGCGCTACCTGTACCCGGTCATTGCATGCATGCCTTTCGCCATCGGCGCCACGATCACCCGCAGCGACCTCCTCTGGACCTAACCAAAGATTAGCGCATTGGGGTCAGGCTGCTTTGTGCCAAGGGGCTGCATCATCACGACGCCTTCATTTTTTTGTTTATCTCACAGGCCAGTAGGTATATCATTTATAGCGTTTGTTTATATTGCCCGAGCATTCGCGCTGGGCTTTAGGTCGAAACCGATAGGAGACACGTATGTCCGGACACTCTAAGTGGGCCACAACCAAGCATCGTAAGGGCGCGCAGGACGCCAAGCGTTCCGCCCTCTTCTCCAAGCTCAGCCGCAACATCACCGTTGCTGCCCGTCTCGGCGGCGACCCGCTGCCCGAGAACAACGCCAGCCTCGCCGCTGCCGTTGCCAAGGCTAAGGCTCAGTCCATGCCTAAGGACAAGATCAAGTCCGCTATCGATAAGGCCTTTGGTTCGGGTGCCGATGCCGCCGTCTACGAGAACATCGTGTACGAGGGCTACGGTCCCGCCGGTGTCGCCGTCTACGTCGACTGCCTGACCGACAACCGCAACCGCACCGCCGCCGATGTCCGTTCCGCCTTCTCCCACGCTGGTGGCAACCTGGGCACCTCCGGCTCCGTCGCCTTCCAGTTTGAGCGCAAGGGCCAGATCGTCGTCGCCAAGGAGATCCTGGACGAGAACGCCAAGAAGGAGACCATGATCGCCAACGGTGCTGCCGGTGACGAGGATGAGTTCATGATGGCCATCGCCGAGGCCGGTGGCGAGGACTACGAGGACGCCGGCGAGGAGTGGATCGTCTGGACTACCGCCAACGAGGTCATGGCTGTCTCCAAGGCGCTCGAGGAGCAGGGCGTCCAGGTCAAGGGCTCCGAGACCACCATGGTCCCGACCACTCCGACCGAGGTCTCCGGTGCCGACGCCAAGAAGGTTCAGCGCCTCATCGACCGTCTTGAGGAGCTCGACGACGTCCAGGATGTTTACAGCACCATGGACATGACCGACGAGGTCATCGCTGCCCTCGAGGAGGAGTAGGCCCGCACGGATTGAGCCGTGCATATCTGGGCATAATGAAGCGAGCATGCAAGCCTCGTGGAATAGATGAGCCGGATCCGCGTGCAATGAGGCACCGGACCCGGCTCTTTTATAATGATGCGAATCGTTTTGCATTCTGTGGATCGAGATTTGAAGGGAGCGCTGCATGCGCGTGCTCAAACGAGCCCTGGCGATCGTGTATCTTGCCGCCGCCGTCGTGGCGCTGGGTACGTTAGTCTGCCAGTTTTGGGGGCCATATACCTATCGCTTTATGCTGTTGATGCGCGATCCGCTGCCTCGCATCGTTGTTACGGCGTGCGGCGGTGTCGTGGCGCTCGGCGTGCTCGTGTGTTTCTTTCGCCTGATGTTTGCTCGTCGCGAGCCGTCCTGCGTGCATCCGGCGGGGGAGCGTAATATCGAGGTCACGCTCGCCGCCCTCTCCTCGTGTGCTCGCACCGCGGCAGAGCGCGACGACCGCGTGATGGTCGAGCATGTCGAGGCGCGCGTGCAGGGCTCCGACGAATCGCGCGTCCGTTTTAAGGTCGACGCCATCGCGCTCGACGACCGGGATGTGGCCTCCCTTGCAGCCGCGATGCAGCAACGTATCGAGGAGGCCTGCGACACCATGCTCGGCACGCCGGGCACGACCGCACGCGTTCGTTTTTTGCCGTCCAAGACTACCGTCCAGACCGTGGAGGTTTCCGGTGAGTGATACCAATCAAGACAAGACCGTCCGCACTCCGCGCCTGACTATCGATCAGAGCGCCGCGCCGGCTAGCGAGGTCGTCGATCCCAAGGTGGAGGGTACCGAGTCGCATGACGCGGTCGCCAATGATTTTGATGAGGCCATGGGTCTCATCAAGGGTACGGGGGCAGCCATCTGGAGCTATGCCGTCCGTCATCCCAATACCACGCTTGGAGCCGTCGCTGGTTTTGTGCTCGCCGTACTGGTGCTCACGCTCGGCCTGTGGGATACGCTCGTCATCGCATTCTTTGTACTGATCGGCGCCGTGATTGGCCAGATCCGTGACGGCGAGAACGGGATCGTCAACTTCTTCGGCCGTCTGTTTAGCGGCCGCTAGTATGTATTCGACCGCCGCGTGTGCGGTGGGCATAAGGAGGAACCATGGCTTTTAACACGAAGGTCGATGTGGCCGATACTGAGCCCGAGGCAGACGAGACCGTCGCCGCCGAGGCCGAGGACGTAACGCTCGAGGACGAGGCGCTCGTCGAGGCCGAACCCGCCGACGATGCGGACGAGGATGATGAGGAAACAGACGAGTCCGAGGACTCGCTGACCTATTCCAACGGTGTAATCGAGAAGATCGTCGCCATGGCCACCCGCGAGGTGCCGCACGTCCTGGGCATGAAGGGCAACCTCATGCACTTTGTGCAGGAGCAGTTTGGTGCCGAGAACCTGACCAAGGGCGTGACGGTCGAGGTCACCGATGACAACCGCGTGGTCGTCAACATTTCCGTCATTATCGAGTACGGCGCCTACGCGCCCGCGATTTTCGACGACGTCAAGGCGCGCGTGACCGAGCGTCTGGCCGCGATGACCGGCCTTGAGGTGGCAGGCGTCAACCTACGCATCGAGGATGTCATCACCCCCGAGGAGTACGAGCACCGCACCAACCAGCACGAGTAACCTACCAAAAAGGGATGTTTATTTTAGCAGATTTTATCTGCGAAAACGTCAAACGGCCGGCCGCACGGATGTATGTGCGGCCGGCCGTTATTTGTATGTCCCCGATGTAGGCATACCGCTCGTCTAACTAGGGGTTGCAATCGTCGTGTTCCGCGTTACCCTAATGGGCGCATTGTTTCCAAATTGTTAACGAGGGGTTGCCGTAATGGCTGACGAGCACGAAACAGAAAGCCAGGCATGGGCGATTGAGGCTGCCGCGGCAGAGGCGGCATCGCGAGCTGCCGAGGAGGTACATCGTCCTCCCGTGGTGCCGATGGAGCGCGTGGTTGATCGCACCGATATCGAGCGCGGCGAGCGTGCCGGCCAAAAGCGTAGCCAGGAGCCAGGCTTCCCGCGCTTTTTCGCCGAGCTCAATCTGGGCCTGATTCTTACGGCCTTTGCCATCGTTGCGTTTAAAACCCCTAATCACTTTGCTTTTGGCGGCACCTCGGGCGTGTCGGTTATTCTGTCCACGCTGTTCCCGACCCTGCCCGTCGGCGTCTTTATGTGGATTATCAACGCGGTTCTCGTCGTTTTGGGCTTTATCTTTTTGGAGCGCAAGGCAATCCTGTGGAGCGTCTTCGCCTCGTTTGCGCTGTCCGCCTATGTTTCGCTTTTCGAGCTCTTTATCCCGACCAGTGTCTCGATGACGGGCGATATGTGGCTCGACCTGTGTTTTGCCGTGATTCTGCCGGCGCTCGGCAGCGCCATCGTCTTTGATATCGGCGCCTCGACGGGTGGCACGGACATTCTTGCCATGATCCTCAAGCGCCGCACGACGCTCGAGATTGGCCGCGCCCTGCTGCTGGTCGATATCGGCATCGTGGCCATCGCGGCCTTCTTGTACGGCCCGCGTGTCGGTCTGTATTGCGTGCTCGGCCTGTTTGCCAAGACGCTTGTGGTCGACAAAGCCATCGAGAGCATTCACCTTCGTAAGGTCTGCACGGTCATTTGTTCCGAGCCCCTTAAGGTCGAGGAGTTTATCGTCAAGCATCTCAACCGTACGGCGACCATTAGTCGCGGCTACGGTGCCTTCTCGGGCAAGTGCGTGACGGTGATCATGAGCGTGCTGAGCCGTCGCGAGGCCGTGCAACTGCGCCGCTATGCGCGCGAGGTCGATCCGGGTGCCTTTATCACGATTGTCGACAGTTCCGAGATCGTCGGCAAGGGTTTCCGCGGCACGAACTAGCGCGAACGCATTCATCAAACAATCGAAAAGCGCCTCGCGCGTTGCAAATACGTCATCTAAGAGTATTTG
>JAHYYP010000003.1 GCA_019424905.1 Collinsella sp.
GGGCTCCTGTCGTTTCCGTGCCCCTGGATTGGGTCATAGTGTCTGACTTATGCTCCACCTGCGATGTTGCCGTTGTTGGTGTAATGGGGCGGTGCAATGGGGTCAGGTTAGTTTGCACCAAATATGTCCGACAAGAGGTTTGACGGATGTTTGGTTGGTGCCTGTTGAGGGTCTGGGTATCGGGGAGGGCGGGCTCCGTTATAATCGCCTAGAACATTAATTGGAAACGGGACGGGAGCCATACATGCGCCAGGGTTTCGACAACGCGAAGTATATCGAGCTGCAGGCCGCTCATATTAAGGAGCGCATCTCGCAGTTTGGCGGCAAACTCTATTTGGAGTTTGGCGGCAAGCTGTTTGACGACTATCACGCGAGCCGCGTGCTGCCGGGTTTTGAGCCGGATAGCAAGTTTCGCATGCTCAAGAGCATAGCCGACGACGTCGAGGTCATCATCGCCATTAACGCGAACCACATCGAGAAGAACAAAGCTCGCGGTGACCTGGGCATTACCTATGACGAGGATGTGCTGCGCCTGGTTGACCTGTTCCGCGGCAACGGCTTTGCCGTCGCGGCTGTGGTCATCACGCAGTATGCCGGCCAGCCCGCTGCCGATGTGTTCCGCAACCGCCTGAACGCGCTCGGTATTCCCGCCAAGCTGCACTATCCCATCGAGGGGTATCCGCACGATGTCGATCTGATCGTGTCCGACGATGGCTACGGCAAGAACGAGTTTGTCGAGACCACCCGACCGCTCGTCGTGGTTACTGCCCCCGGTCCTGGCTCGGGCAAGCTTGCCACCTGCCTGTCTCAGCTCTATCACGAGCACAAGCATGGCACGGCCGCCGGCTATGCCAAATTCGAGACCTTCCCGGTCTGGAATCTTCCTCTGACGCATCCGGTCAATATTGCCTACGAGGCCGCCACGGCTGACCTCGATGACGCCAACATCATCGATTCGTTCCACCTTGAGGCCTACAACAAGACCACGGTCAACTACAACCGCGACGTCGAGGCCTTCCCGGTAGTCCGTGCCCTGATGGAAAAGATCCTGGGCAAGAGCCCCTACCAGAGCCCTACGGACATGGGCGTCAATATGGTCGGCTTTGCCATCACCGATGACGATGCCTGCCGCGACGCTTCCAAGATGGAGATCGTCCGCCGCTACTTTACCGCGGTCGAAAATGTGCGCCGTACCGGCGTGGGCGATGAGCAAGTCGACCGTCTCAAGATTATTATGAAGAAAGCCGGCATCGATAAGAACTACTCACCGGCGCGCTCGGCGGCCCTCACCAGGGAGCAGCTGACGGGTGGTCCCGTGGGTGCCATGGTCATGCCCGATGGCTCCGTGGTGACCGGTAAGACCTCCACGCGCCTGGGCGCCGCAAGTTCGCTCATTATGAACGCCCTCAAGCATGTCTCGGGCGTCGACCTTGAGCTCGAGGTCATTAGCGATGAGGCGATCGAGCCCATCAGCAAGCTCAAGACGCATTTCCTGGGCAGCAAAAACCCGCGCCTCCACACCGACGAGACGCTTATGGCGCTGTCGATCACCTCGGCCACGAGTGAGACGGCCGCTCGCGTCCTTTCGGGCCTGGAGCAGCTGCGCGGTTGCGATGCCTTCTTTAGCGTGATTATCTCGCCGACGGACGAGACGGTACTGCGCAAACTGGGTATCAACGTGTGCTGCGAGCCCAAGTTTGAGCGCCGCGGTTTCTTCCATCGCTAAGTTTGAAGCACCGCGGTAATTGCATTGCATTTTGGCCGTATCGGGTTAGCGCCCGGTACGGCTTTTTGATCAATAAAGCGTCTATTTCGGCGAAAAATAGCCGTTTACCTGCCTAGAAACAATTTGAGCGGTATACAATAACCGTAACTGTTTCATCCTTAGCGGGATGCCGCATGATGGATATTACCTGCCATCGTGAGGTGTGTCGGTCGCGCACGGCGCGTTAGATGCTCGTGCTCGGTTTGAGGAGGCTGCTATGGCGGGCAAGGGTCGTGCGAGTGTCAACGATATGAAGCGTGTCGAGGTGCTGGTGTTGATGGAGATCGACCAGCAAACCGAAGACAATGGCGGGCCGTATGGTTTCTCGCGCAAAACGCTTGCCGAGCGCGTGGGGGTTTCGCC
The DNA here is from genome assembly GCA_019424905.1 of Collinsella sp. Classification (GTDB taxonomy): domain Bacteria; phylum Actinomycetota; class Coriobacteriia; order Coriobacteriales; family Coriobacteriaceae; genus Collinsella. The sequence goes on from JAHYYP010000003.1 coordinate 2,129, forward strand.
GTATCGTGCCCGCGCCGCAATCGATCGCTTGGATTCCGAAGGCATGATTGATGTCGTCTCGCGTTATAGCGACGACGGCGGTCAGCTTGCAAATGGCATTTGCCTCACCGAACGTGGCAAGTGGTATCTTGAGGGCGTCCGTACCGGCATGCTCGTTCAAGAAATGCTCGAAGACGAGGTTGCTGATCGATAGCATCATGTAATCCTTGCCATAGCGACGCCGCCTGGGAAACCGGGCGGCGTTTTGTTTCAAGATTGAGAAATGCAATCGCACGCGAGAAAAATTGCGAACGGTTCGCGGTGCGAGTATTACAATGAAGACCCGTAAGATGTGGATAAACAACTTCTACGGGAAGCGCAGGTAACTCAATATGACCAAGCATGTGTTCGTAACCGGTGGCGTGGTTTCGTCCCTGGGCAAGGGTATCACCGCGGCCTCGCTGGGCCGTCTGCTCAAGTCGCGTGGCTACAAAGTAACGATGCAGAAGGCCGACCCGTATCTGAACGTCGACCCCGGTACCATGAGCCCCTTCCAGCATGGTGAGGTCTTCGTTACCGAGGACGGTTACGAGTCCGACCTGGACCTGGGTCATTACGAGCGCTTTATTGATGAGAACCTGACCCGCGATTCCAACTTTACGACCGGTGCCATCTACAAAAGCCTAATCGCCCGCGAGCGTCGCGGCGACTTTTTGGGCGGTACCGTGCAGGTGATTCCCCACGTCACCAATGCCATTAAGGACAAGTTCCGCCGCATCGAGGAGCAGACCGGCTCCGATGTAGTCATCACCGAGCTGGGCGGCACGATCGGCGACATCGAGTCGCAGCCGTTTGTCGAGGCCATCCGTCAGTACCGCAAGGAGGCCGGCCCCGAGAACGTCTGCTACATCCACGTGTCGCTCGTTCCCTATATCGCCGCCGCCCATGAGGTCAAGACCAAGCCCACGCAGCATTCCGTCAAGGAGCTCCGCAGCTTTGGCATCCAGCCCGATATCATCGTGCTGCGCTCCGACCACCATATCGATGACGCTATCCGCGGAAAGATCGCAAGCTTCTGCGACGTCGACACCGATTGCGTCTTTACCAACGAGGACTGCGCGAGCATTTACGATGTTCCGCAGCTGCTTGCCGAGCAGGACTTTGACCTGCGCATTTGCGAGCGCCTGGGTCTGGATCCGCGTGAGCGCGACATGAGCGAGTGGAACGAGTTCCTGCGCAAACAGAATCACGCCAACCATCACGCCGACAAGGTGAAGATCGCCGTCGTGGGTAAGTACACGCAGCTGCCCGATGCGTACCTGTCGGTTATCGAGGCCCTGCACCATGCGGGCGTCTTCTACGATCGCCATGTGGACGTCCAGCTGGTCGACGGCGAGAGCCTCGACGAGCAGAATGTCTCCGAGGTTCTGGGCGACGCCTCGGGCATCCTGGTCCCCGGCGGCTTTGGCAAGCGCGCCCTGGAGGGCAAGATCCTCGCGGCCGAGTTTGCCCGTGAGCACAAGATTCCGTATCTGGGCATTTGCCTGGGTATGCAGGTCGCCGTGTGCGAGTTCGCCCGCAATGTCGTTGGCCTTGCCGGTGCCAGCTCCTCCGAGTTTGATCCGGACGGTCCGTATAGCGTCATCGATCTGATGAGCTCGCAGGAGGACGTGACCGAGAAGGGCGGCACCATGCGCCTGGGCGCCTATCCGTGCAAGCTCGCCGCCGATACCCTTGCTCGCGAGGCATATGGTGAGGAACTCGTCTACGAGCGTCACCGTCACCGCTTTGAGTTCAACAACGCTTTCCGTGACCAGCTCGAGGACGCCGGCTTGGTTATCTCGGGTCTGTCGCCCGACGAGCGCCTGGTCGAGATGGTCGAGCTGCCGCGCGACGTGCATCCGTGGTATGTGGCAACCCAGGCTCACCCCGAGTTCAAGAGCCGCCCGACCAACCCGCAGCCGCTGTTCCGAGAGTTCGTGCGTGCCTCGATCGGTCAGCACGAGGGTGTCGATCGCCTGCAGGTGACGCCCATGAACCTCGCTACGGACTAAGGGTGCCGGCGAATAAGGAACATACCGAAGCTACTCCCTCGTCGCTCGCCGTGGCGGCGGGGGAGTATCTCGATTACCTCGCGGTCGAGCGGGGTTTGGCGCGCAACACGATTGCGGCCTATCGTCGTGACCTGACGACGTACTGCGCCTATCTGGAGCGGGCGGGTATTGTGTCTTTTGAAGAGGTGACCCGTCAGGTCGTGGAGGGCTTTGTCGCCGACCGTCGCGATGGGGGCTATTCGGATGCCTCGGTGGAGCGTGCGCTTGCGGCCGTGAAGGGCCTGCATGCCTTTTTGGTGCGCGATGGGGCTGTGGCCCAAAATCCAACGGCGGCGTTGCGCCTGCCTAAAAAGGCTGAGCGTTTGCCGGAGTATCTATCGGTGGAGGATGTCTCGGCGCTGCTCGATCAAGATTTCCCCGAGGGCGAGATGGGCTTGCGCGACCATGCCATCTTGGAAGTGCTCTATGGATGCGGTTTGCGTGTGAGCGAGTTGGTGGGACTCGATGTGGGCGATATCCATATCGACGATGGCTTTGTGCTCGTTCGCGGTAAGGGCTCGAAGGAACGCCTGTCCCCGCTGGTGGGAAGCGCGGCGCGAGCTCTGGCGCTTTATGTAACTGAGGGGCGTTCTCGCTTGGCGGCCCATGCCCGCGGAACCGAGACCTCGGCGGTCTTTTTAAATAAGAACGGCCGCCGTCTGTCGCGCCAGGGCATCCATGCCATCTGTGAGCGCTACGGGCGCCAGGTGGGACTGGTGGGGCTCCATCCCCATACGCTGCGTCACTCCTTTGCCACCCATATGCTTGCGGGCGGCGCAGACCTCCGTGTGCTACAGGAGATCTTGGGACATGCCGATATATCGACCACGCAGGTCTACACGCATGTCGATCGTACGCAACTGACCGAGGTCTATTTGGCGGCGCACCCGCTGGCACATCGTTAACACATCGCTGACCTGCATATTTATAGGTATTTGGGGACGGGCTCCAGATTGCCGCGGCGTGCTTTTGCGCGCGCATGGGCAATCTGGGGCCCGTCCCATTTTTCGCCACTTGGCGTCGCGGTGGTGGGCCGCACGTGCCTTGGGTGGGGGAGTTTGGGGGCGATGTGAACGGCATGTAAAGGGACGTAAAAATCGCCTCAAGGTCAACTTGAAGGTTGAGGTTCGCGGGTGTGGTTCTACAGGTGGCATCACGCCTTTGCTGAAAACACAATATATTGTGTTTTCGAACATATGCTTGGGGGTGTTTTGCAATATATGGTGAGTGGAGTGGAGGGGCGGGGTGGGGGAAGGGGTGGGGAAAGGTGTTGAAAAATGGGGCGGTTCCCCATATTATTGATGACGTCGACAGGCGGGGTGGTTCCCCGCGTACGTGCCATCTGAGTAACCGAGGGGAGGGCGCACATGGGAATGACTGGTGCATACGAGCGCAATCTCGATGCAAAAGGTCGTCTGTCCCTGCCTGCACCCCTTCGCGAGGAGCTTGGAGAGCACGTTCGCGTGTTCAAAGCCCTGGATGTCGATGCTCTGTACGTGTTCTCTGCCGAGGCCTTCGATAAGTGGGTCGAAGGACTCTTCGCGGGTCGTGAGGGCCACGAGGGTTTTAACCCGCGTGACATTAATGACCAGAAGCTCATGAGGGCGATCAACAAGCGCACCACGTCGATGGACGTGGACAGCGCCGGTCGTATCGGTCTTTCCGAGTCTCTCCGCAAGCAGGCGAACCTCGACCGCGAGGTCACGGTTGTGGGCAACTACGACCACCTTGAGGTTTGGGATCGCGCCGCGGCCGATGAGGACGATGACGATGAGGCCCTGCTGGACCTCTTCTTCTCGTAAGGGCAAGGCACGGGTAACGGATGGAGCGTGGGATCTTGACACAAGAATATCGGCATGAACCTGTCATGCTCGGCGAAGTGCTTGAGTCGCTGCAGCTCAAGAGCGGCTCCGTTGTCTGCGATTGCACCCTTGGCGGTGCCGGCCATTCGGTAAAGATGGCCGCGCAGGTGGGGGAAACCGGCCTTTTGCTCGGCGTCGATCAGGACGACATGGCCCTCGAGGCCGCTGGCGCCCGTCTGGACCGCGAGGTTCCCGGCGTTCCGCACCAGCTGCTGAAGGGCAACTTCGGCGACTTGGACGAGCTGCTTTGCTCGGCCGAGGTGCCCGGGGTCGATGGCTTCCTGTTCGATTTGGGCGTTTCGTCACCGCAACTCGATATCCCTGGCAGGGGCTTTTCGTATAACGAGGACGCCCCATTGGACATGCGGATGGATCCGGGTAATAACACCTTAAACGCAGCTGAGGTCATCAACACCTATAACGAACACGACCTCGCCCGGATTCTACGCGTCTACGGCGAAGAGAAGTTCGCCTCGCAGATCGCGCGCGAGATCGTGCGCCGCCGCGAGCAAGAACCGATCGAAACCACCGGCCAATTTGTCGAGATCATCAAGGCGGGTATCCCGGCTGCCGCTCGTCGGCATGGCGGACACCCGGCCAAGAAAAGTTTCCAGGCCATTCGCATCGAGGTCAATCACGAGCTCGATGTGCTCGAACGAGGGCTTGATGCCGCCACCAGGTGGCTCAACCCGGGCGGACGTATCTGCGTCATCTCGTATCACTCGCTCGAGGACCGTATCGTAAAGAACCACTTTAAGGAGATGAGCCAGGGGTGCACGTGTCCGCCGGAGATTCCGGTGTGCGTGTGCGGCAACGTGCCGATACTCAAGGTCATCACCCGCAAACCCTTGGTTGCCCAGCCTGATGAGGTTGAGCGCAACCCTCGGGCGAGATCAGCCAAAATCCGCGTGGCGCAGCGTCTGTAGGCGCGACCGCGCGATATTGGACCTCCCGCTCGCACCATAAACGAAGCTTAAACACACTACCAACGTACTCGGGATGGGAGGCGGCATATCATGGGCTACAACACTTCAAGCGCAGCACTCGCCTATGATATGAACGCCATGCCCGCCTATCGTGAGACGCCGCAGGCCCCCGTTGCTCCCCGTGAGCAGCTCACGCCGCGCTTTGATGTCTACACGGGCGCGGGCCGTCAGGCAAACCAGGCGGTAAGTCCGGTTTTCATGAGCGTTCTTAAAACGTTTTGCATCATTGCGGCTATCTTCATGACGATCGGCGTCGCCCGCGTGGCGCTCGCCGGCGTTACGGCCCAGGTGCTCAACAGCAACGCCGAGCTTACCAACACGCTCGAAAAGGCGACCGATGAGAGCTCCGACCTGGAGGTCATGCATTCGGTCTATGGCGCCGACACGCGCATCCGCGACCTTGCGGGCGCTTATGGCATGGTGGAGCCCAGCGAGAGCGTTACACTTGACTTTTCGCAGGATGCAGCCGCGGGCGCCAACGCGACCGCGACCGCTCAGTAGCAAGACGGTAGCTGAGTATGACAAATGACTATCGCCGCGGTTCCGATGGGGGCCGCGGTTCTGGACGTCCCTCGTCGCGGGGACGTTCTGGTTATCAAGGAACGGGTCGGCAATCTTACAACGCCGGGCAGTCCCGTGGCAACGACCCGGCGTCGCGACTTCGCGGCTCGGACGGCCCTCAAATGCATAACACCAGGTCGCGCAAGAGTTCGTCGACCGAATGGCTCACAGGCACGCCTCTGCCTCGCCGCAAAGCCGTCATGGGCTTCATCGGGCTTGGTTTGAGCTTGGGCGTCTTTCGCCTTGCCGACTATCAAATTGTCGAAGCCGATAAACTGCGCGAGCGTGCCGATGCGCGCCGCCTGCTTGCACAGACCCTCTATGCCAAACGCGGCACCATCTACGACCGCAACGGTAACGTGCTGGCGTCGTCGGTCGAATGTCGCAACATCGCCGTGAACCCGCAGCTTGTCGAGGATGTTGACAAGACGGTGTCGGCGCTGGTCAAGGCAACTGGAATCGACAAAAAGACCTGCCGCAAGCTCGTCGAGTCCGATGGCACCTGGGTGTATATCAAGCGCCAGGTGGACGAAGACGATGCTGCGGCGCTGGAGAAGAAGAACCTGCCCGGCGTGCTTTTTGAGCAGGCCATGAAGCGCGTATATCCATACGGCAATCTGGCATCGCAGGTGCTGGGTGTAGTGAATGTAGACAACGACGGCCTGACGGGTCTCGAAAAGCAATACAACAAGCTTCTGACCGGCACGAATGGTTCCCTCGTACGCGAGCGCGCGAGGGACGGCAGCTATATCGCGGGCGGTGCCTATAAAAAGGTTGCTGCGGTCGACGGCGTTGACATCGTGACGACGCTCGACGTCAATATCCAGCGAGCGGCTGAGGATGCCCTGGCAGAGGCAGTTGAGAAGACTAAGGCCAAGAACGGCTCGGCGCTGGTCACCGATCCTACGACAGGCGAGATCTTGGCAGCCTGCTCGTACCCGACCTACGACCAGACCGATCTGGAGAACGCCAAGACCGAGGATATGAACTTGCGCCTGGTCACCGACGCCTACGAGCCCGGCTCGGTCTTTAAGACGCTCGTGGCGGGCGCCGGCTTCGACTTGGGTGTCGTGCGATCGAGTACGTCGTTTGAGGTGCCGGCGAGCATCAAGGTGGGCGACGATGCCGTTACCGATGCCGACAAGCGCGACTATGGCATGACCATGGATGTGCGCGAGATGATGCGCCGTTCGTCCAATGTGGGCTTTGTCCTGGTGGGGCGCAAGATCGGTGCCGACGACTTTGCCGCCTATGTGGACAAGTGGGGCATCGGTCACAGCTCCGGTGTCGATTTTCCGGGCGAGAGCCTGGGCATCGTCAAGGAGCGTGACCAGTATGACGGCGCCACGCTGGGCTCGATGAGCTTTGGACAGGCGCTGTCCGTCTCGCCGATTGAGATTGCACGTGCCGTGGGCGGCATCGCCAACGGCGGCGTGATGATGACCCCGCACTTCTATAAGTCCAGCAAAGGCGACGAGAAGGACTGGGGCGAAGGCGAACGCGCGATTTCTGAGGACGCCGCATCCCAGGTGACATCGTGCATGCAGACGGTCGTGTCCGAGGGAACGGGCGTTGGCGGCGCGGTTGACGGCTATGACGTGGCGGGTAAGACCGGTACGGCCGAACGTGCCGACGAGAACGGCGGCTACCTCAAGGAGAACTACATGTCGTCCTTTATGGGCTTTGCACCGGCACAATCGCCCAAGGTACTGTGCTATATCACGCTCGACGGAACGCCGAGCGGTTCGGATGCCGCTGCGGTGCCGTTCCAGTCCATTATGGCCAACGCGCTCGACGTGCTGGGTATCCCGCGCACGAGGTAGGGGGTTACAATCTTTGGGGCGTGGTTTGTTGTCCCATATGAGGGGTGTTCACATGCCCTGCACCACGCATGCGCGGCGCTGGGATACAATACGCCGATAGCATTATTAGGTTTACAGGGGAGCTGCAATGATAGAGATCGCCGTCAACAACCTCGCGGCCGCAACAGGGGCCCGAACCGTGACGGGAGAAGCCGATCGGGTATGCCGCGGGTGCGTTATCGACTCGCGTCAGGTCGAGGAAGGGACGATTTTCGTCGCCTTTCCCGGTGAAAACGTCGACGGCAATGATTTTGCTTCCCGTGCCGTCCAGTCGGGTGCCGGCGCCGTCGTGATGACGCGTGAGCCCGAGGCTGAGCTGGTCTCGCTGGCGCAGGACAAGGGCTGTGCCATCTTGCTGACCGATGATCCCGAGGAGTTTCTGCTGCGTTTGGCGCACGCGTACCGTCTGGAGCTTGGCTGCCTGGTCGTTGGCATTACCGGTTCCATCGGCAAGACGACGACCAAGGACGTGCTCGCCGCTGTGCTCGCCAAGCGCTATCGTGTCTGGGCCACCAAGGGCAATTTCAATAACCTGATCGGCATGCCGCTCACGGTGCTTTCCGCTCCGGCCGATACCGAGGTCCTGGTGCTCGAGATGGGCATGAACCATTTCCACGAGATTGAGCGCCTGTCCCAGTCCGCCAATCCCAACCTTGCCATCGTGAGCAAGATTGGCACCTCTCATATCGGCATTTTGGGTAGCCGCGAGAACATCGCCCGCGCTAAGGCCGAGATTGTCCAGGGTATGTGCGCCGCTGGCGACTTCTTGCCGCTGCTGGTTTTGGGCGGCGAGGACGACTTTACGCCGTTCATTCGCGATACGTTCGCCCAGCCTGCTGGTATCGACGTGATGCTGGCCGGCGTCTCGGACGATGATGAGGTCCGTGCCCGCGACGTTCGTGTTGATGACGAGGGCCGTCCGGTCTTTACGCTCGATTTTGGCCAGGGTGAGACGACCGATACCATGCTTGCCATCCCCGGCGTGCAGTCCGTCCCAAATGCCGTTAAGGCCGCCGCAGTTGCCTATCGCCTGGGCGTGACGCCCGAGCAGATCGATGCTGCCTTTAGAGGCCTCACGATCACCGGTCACCGCCAGGAGATCAAGCGCGCCAAGAGCGGTGCCCGCGTCATCGACGATTCCTATAACGCCAGTGCCGAATCCATGGCTGCTGGCCTCGATCTGCTGTGCTCGCTTTCGTGCACGGGGTCTCGTATGGCGATCCTGGGCGAGATGGGCGAGATGGGCGATGAGGCTCCTCGCATGCATGAGCTCGTGGGCGCCTATGCCGCCGCCAAGAAGCTCGACATGCTGGCGTGCGTCGGCGGTGAGCTGGCCCAGCTTATGGCCGACGCCGCGCGCATGATGGGCATGGACGAGGACCGCATCCAGGTGTTCTCCGATTATCAGCAGGTGCTCGACCGCATGGGCGGCGCGCTTGAAAAACATGATGTTGCACTGGTCAAGGGTTCCCGCTTTGTTGAGCTCGACCGCTTTGTGGAAGGTGTGTGCTAGCCCATGTTCGGCAATCCCTCGTATCCAACGTATCAGGCTTTTTTGGGGCTTGGCATCGCCGCTGCCATTGCGCTGCTGCTCATGCCGTGGTGGATCAAGCTGCTCAAGGTCGAGGGTATCGGCCAGCAGGTTCGTGCCGACGGCCCCAAGCGTCATTTGGTTAAGCAGGGAACGCCCACCATGGGTGGTGTTGTCATTCTCGTCGCGATCTCGCTGACCTGCCTGCTGATGGGCAAGCTCACCACCGAGCTCGTGCTCGTGCTGCTCGCCACGCTGGCGACCGGCGTGCTGGGCCTGATCGACGACCTGACTTCCGTTACGCATGGGCGCTCGCTCGGTCTGACGCCTCATGCCAAGATGATCGGCCTAACCATTATCTGTGTCACCTTTACGGTACTTGCCGTCAACTGGTGCGGCGTTGCCCCCGAGATTCGTTTTCCCGGCGGCCTGACGATTGACCTCGGTGTTCTTTCGACCACCATCTGCGGCCTTTCGTTCCCGTGGCTCTACATTGTCTTTTGCTGGCTGATGATCGCCGGTCTTTCTAATGCCGTGAACCTGACCGATGGCCTTGACGGTCTTGCTGGCGGCACCTCCATGATTGCCATGCTCGCCATGGCTGCCATGGCGTTTTTGCACGGAGACGTGAACCTGTCCATCTTCTGCACCGCATGTGCCGGTGCCTGCTTGGGCTTTCTGTGGTTCAACTGCTATCCGGCGAGCATCTTTATGGGCGATACCGGCTCGCTTGCCCTGGGCGCCGCGTTTGCCTGCACGTCCATCATGACCAACACCGAGGTCGTCTCCCTCATCATCGGCGGCCTGTTTATCGTTGAGACCCTGTCGGTCATGATTCAGGTTGTCTACTTCCACTTTACGCACAAGCGCGTCTTCCTTATGGCGCCCATCCATCATCATTTCGAAAAGAAGGGCTGGGCCGAGACCAAGGTCGTCATCCGTTTTTGGATTGTCGCCGCGGCCTTCGGAGCCCTGGGCCTCGCGCTGTTCTTCCAGTTGGGATAGTGGTCTTTCATGCCTCTTGCTGATGTCTTTAGCCTGCTCGTTTTGGGTCAGGGCAAATCCGGTCTCGATGTCGCCCGCTGGGCGCTGGCGCATCCCGAGCGCGTGAGCGCCGTTACCGTGTATGGCGGCGGCGCCTCTGAGCCCAATGACGCCACGCGTGCGCTCGAGGCTGCTGGTGCGTCGTTTGTCTATGGGACCGAACAGGTCGAGGGTGCCTATGACGTATGCGTGACGTGCCCGGGCATCTCGGAGTTCTCGGGCTTCTTTAAGGCCGGGCGCGAGCATGCCGCCCAGATTATGGGTGAGCCCGAGTTTGCCTATCGCCTGTCGCCCGATAACTGGATTGCCATCACGGGTACCAACGGCAAGACGACCACCACGTCGTTGACTGATTATCTGCTCAAGGCTGCCGGCGAGGCCAGCGTAGCTGTCGGCAACATCGGCGAGCCGCCGGTCAACGAGATTGACGGCCGAGCCCACAACGAGTGGTTTGTGGCCGAGCTCTCGAGCTACCAGATTGCTACGACCGCCGAGCTTCATCCTCGCGTGGCGGTGCTGCTCAACATCACTCCCGACCACTTGGGCTGGCATAAGAGCCATAAGAACTATGCGCTTGCCAAGATCAAACTGTTTGACAATATGGTCGATGACGATCTGGCGGTTGTCGACGTCGAAGACGCCGGCATTCACGAGTTCGATGAGTACATCTACACGCCGGGTCGTCGCATCTGCAAGGTCGCTTTTGACGAGCCCGAGGGCGAGGATGCCGCCTTTGTGCGCGATGGCAAGATGATCGTGCGCCTGAAGGGCGTCGAGACCCCGCTCATCGCTACATCCGAGCTCAAGATTTCGGGCCATCACAATGTTATCAATGCCCTGTGCGCTGCCACGGCTGCCCTGGCAGTCGGTGTCGATGTCGATGGTGTCTGCCGCGGTCTGGCCTCGTTCCAGCCGCTCGAGCACCGCGTGGAGCCGTGTGGCGAGATTGACGGCGTGCGCTACGTCAACGATTCCAAGGCGACCAACACCGATGCGGTCGAGAAGGCACTGACGGCATTTCCCGATGACGACGTGATCTTGCTGCTCGGCGGCCACGATAAGGGCACGCCGCTCACGGACTTCGCGCGCGTTGTTATGGATAACGTACGCTCGGTCGTCTGCTTTGGCGATGCGCGCGAGCGTTTCACCGCCGCTATGGACGAGGCCGATGTCGATGGCGATGTGGATATCGCCCAGGCGGATGACCTGCGCGATGCCGTGGACGTCGCCCGTTCGCTGTCGAGCCGTGGCGATGTGATCTTACTTTCTCCTGCCTGCTCTTCGTTCGATGAGTTCTCGGGCTATGAGGAGCGCGGCCGCGTGTTTAAGGACTATGTGGCCCAGCTTGCCGCTGCGGCGAAATCGCAAATGGAATAGGGGTTGCCGGTGAGAGAGGAGAGCCCCCGACAAGGTATGAGGAGGCCCGACTCGGACCGTGCTTCCTCGCGGCGTAGCACACCGCGTTCCGGTCGCGGCGGGCAGTCGTTTAGCGAACGCTATATTGCCGGCGTTCCCGCCCGTATCATGCGCCCCCGTTTGATATTCATGGCCTGCTTGTTTACCTTGGTATGCTTTGGCCTGCTGATGGTGTACTCGGCGTCTTCGGTCGAGGCGCTGCACGAGAATGGCTCGGCGACGTTTTTTCTGGGTCGACAGGCCGCGTTTGCCGTGGTCGGTGTTCTGGCGCTGATTGCCATCGTGCGCGTTTTGCCAGACAGCTGGTTTGGGGAGGATGTGCTCAGGATCTTCCTCATCGGCATGATAGGGCTACTGCTTCTGGTGTTCTTGGTGGGCAGCGGCAGCCGTGGCGCCACGCGCTGGCTCAACATCGCCGGTATTCAGTTCCAGCCTTCCGAGTTTTTAAAGCCATTTGCCATTGCGTATTCGGCCATCATGCTTGATCGCTTCTTTTCGCCCGGTGGCAACATCAACGAATTCCTTCGCAAGATGGGCATCTACCTGGGCATTTCGCTCTTTCTGATCTTTATCCAGCCCGATTTCGGTACTGTCCTGATCATCCTGTTGACCCTCATGTGCATGGCGTTGTTTGCGGGTCTCGACCCCAGATTTATCATCGGCGTGCTAATCTTCGGCATTCTCGTGATCGTGATTGCGCTTGTTGCAGAGCCGTACCGTATGGTGCGTATTCAGGTTGCCTTGAACCCTTGGGCCGACGAGTATGGTGACGGCTATCAGGCCACGCTTGCCATCATGGCCTTTGCCTCGGGCGGTCTGTTCGGCCGTGGCATCGGCAACTCAACCATGAAGTACTCGTATCTGCCCGAGGCGCACAATGACTACATCCTGGCCATCATTGGCGAGGAAGTCGGTTTTGTCGGAACCGTGCTGTTCTTCTTGGTGTTTGCGATGCTGATCTATTCGGCGTTTCGCATTGCCGAACAGGCGACCGATCGTCGGGGCGCGCTTATGGCGTCTGGCTCCGCGGTCATTCTCGCGGTGCAGTTTTTGATTAACGCGTTGGGCATCCTCAACGTGTTTCCCATGACGGGCAAACCGTTGCCGTTTATTAGCTACGGCGGCTCTTCGATTATTGTGTCGCTTATGCTCGCCGGTCTGATCCTGCGCGTTTCGTACGAGAGCGCCCGTCGCGATGAGTACGACCGTCGCCGCGAGAGCTTTGCCGTTATGGATGAGAGTACCGCCGGCGTGCCCCACGTGCGCGGCGAGCGATCTTCGCGTAACGGTTTTACCGTCCTGGATGGCTCTGCGACCGAGCCGGCAGCCCGCCCGCGTCAGCGAACGGCGCCGCAAGGTCGTCCTCAGCGCCCCACTCCTCGCAATGCGGGCGGCGGATATAATCGAATCGATTTGAACTCGGACCCGTCGGCGCGTCTGCGCACCGACGACCAGGGACCGCGTGTACGAAGGGACTACCATGACCGATAAAATGACCGTTGCTATTGCAGCCGGCGGCACGGCAGGACACATCAACCCCGCGCTCGCCTTGGCCGAAGAGCTGCGTGACCGTGGCCACCATGTTGTGTTCGTGGGCCAGTCGCGAAAGCTCGAGGGTCGTCTGGTCCCCGAGGCTGGGTTTGATTTTGTGCCCATTACGGTCACGGGCTTCGACCGCTCCCGTCCTTGGACGGCGCTGACCTCGCTGTGGCGTGTCAACAAGGCCAAGCGTGCTCTCGCCAGTCATTTCTCAAAGGTCGGCAAGCCCGATGCCGCCATCGGTTTTGGTGCCTATGTCGAGGTTCCGCTGCTGGGGTGGTGCAAGGGCGCAGGCGTTCCGTATCTGCTGCATGAGCAGAACTCTGTTCCGGGACTGGCCAACAAGATGATGAACTCCCACGCCGCCCGCGTGTGCATCTCGGTGCCGGCAGCGCGTTCGGTCTTTGAGCGCGAAGGTGACCCTGACCACGTGCTCATGACAGGCAACCCCGTACGTCGCTCGGTAATCGAGGGCGATCGCGCTCGCGGCCGCAAGGCACTTGGCGTTCCCGAGGACGCTACGCTGCTGCTCGTCTTTGGCGGTTCACTTGGCGCCCAGCACCTCAACGAGCGCGTGGTTTCGCTCAAAAACGAGCTGCTTTCGCGCAAGAACCTCTATGTGTTGCATTCGACGGGTGCCGACGGCTTTGAGGAGACCGAGCGCGCTTTGGCGCTGACGCCCGAGGAGGCGAAGCGTTACCGCGTCCAGCCTTACATCGACAACATGGGCGATATGCTGGCTGCTGCCGATTTGGCGCTCTCGCGTTCGGGCGCATCGAGCGTGGCCGAGATCGCTGCGCTCGCCGTACCCTCGGTGCTCGTGCCGTATCCGCATGCGACGGCCGACCACCAAACCACCAATGCCCGGTATCTGGTCGACGCCGGGGCCGGCGTGCTCTGCGCCGATGCCGATATCGACGGTTCTGCCTTTGCCGATGAGCTGCTGCACCTGGTCGATGATGCGGTGGCGCGCGAGGCCATGCGTCAGGCGGCGCGTGGTCTGGCTCAGGATAGGGCTGCCGCTCTTCTGGCCGATGCGGTAGAGGGTTTGCGTTAGTTAGACGGGATATCGTCGGTCGCCCTCGCGCTGATGCGGTAGGTGCGGTACAGTTAACGGGTTACAGGCAGTGTTTACGCAAGGAGTACACGAGCACATGGCTGATTCCCAGACTGCAACCTCCGCGCCCGAGTTTAAGAGCGCCCACTTTATCGGTATCGGCGGCGCCGGCATGAGCGGCATCGCCCTCGTTCTGCACGAGCGCGGTTATGCCGTTACCGGCTCCGACCTTAAGACGTCACGTTATATCCGCCAGCTTACGCGCGCGGGTGTGAAGGTGCATGTGGGCCATGAGGCCGCCACGATCGACGAGGTCAAGCCCGACGTGGTAGTTGTCTCCACCGCTATTCCGGAGTCCAACCCTGAACTCGTGCGCGCTCGCGAGCTTGGTATTCCCGTGTGGCCCCGTGCCAAGATGCTCTCTGCTTTGGGCCACGGCTACACCACTGTCGCTGTTGCCGGCACGCATGGCAAGACCACCACGTCTTCGATGTGCGCCACCATGCTCGACCGCATGGGTCTGGATCCGAGCTTCTTGATCGGCGGCATCGTCGAGGGCTATGACACGAACGGCAAGAACGGCTCGGGCGACTACTTTGTCGCCGAGGCCGACGAGTCCGACAGCTCCTTCCTGTTCCTGAACCCCAACGTAGTCATTGTGACCAACGTCGAGGCCGACCACCTCGATCACTACTCGGGTATCGAGGAGATCGAGGCGACTTTCGCCAAATTCATGAGCCTGGTGGGCGAGGACGGCACCGTCATCGTCTGCGGTGAGGACCCGCATCTGGTCGAGCTCGCCAAGTCGACGGGCCGTCACGTGCTTTCCTACGGCTTTGCCGAGAGCAACGACATCGTCTGCATGCACCCGGATGTTAAGGGCATCCATAGTGACTTTATCGTTCGCTTTGAGGACGGCACTGAGCATGCTGTGGAGATCAAGAGCAATCCCGGTCGCCACAACATGCTCAACGCCACGGCGGTGCTTACCGTCGCCCATGTCCTGGGCCTTGACATCGACGCCGCCGCCAAGGCGCTCTCGAGCTTTGAGGGCGTCCGCCGTCGCTTTACCCACGTGGGCGATATCGATGGCATCACCGTGGTCGATGATTACGGCCATCACCCCACCGAGATCAAGGCGACGCTTGCTGCCGCTTCGTCGCTGGGCTACAAGCATGTCGACGTCGTGTTCCAGCCGCACCGCTATTCGCGCCTGCAGGCCCTGTGCGACGACTTTGCCGATGCATTTGCCAATGCCGATAAACTGCTGCTGATTGATGTGTTCTCGGCTGGCGAGATGCCCATTCCGGGTGTCACCTCTAAGATGCTCGCCGATACCGTGCGCGCCAAGCATCCTGGCAAGGAGGTCGTGTACTGCTCCAGCCGTCTTGAGCTCAATCAGGAGCTCGAGCAGATGGTGGGCGAGGGCGACCTGCTGCTCACTATGGGTGCCGGTGACGTTACGACCGTCGGTCCCGAGTTCATTGAGTATCTGACTGCCAAGAAAGACGCTTAAGTCTAATGGGTCTGTTTAACGCCGTCATGGCGCTCTCGGGCATGATCGACACGGATGTGATCGAGGACGAGCGCCTTGCGCGTCATACGAGCTATCGTATCGGCGGCAAGGCCGACCTCTTTGTGACGTGCCATAGCTATCATGCCCTCCGCCGCGCCGTGGCGGTGCTCGATCGCGAGCAGGTGCCGTGGGTCATCATCGGCAAGGGCTCCAATCTGCTGGTTGCCGATGGCGGTTATCGCGGCGCCGTCATTTCGCTCGGACGTGAGTTTCAGCGCACGGTTGTTGCCGATGACGGTTGTACGCTGACGGTCGGTGCGGGCGTGATGTTTGCGCGCCTGGTCAACGATGCCCTGTCGCGTAGCCTCTCGGGCCTTGAGTTTGCCGTTGGCATCCCTGGTTCGGTCGGCGGTGCGATATCTATGAATGCCGGCACACGGACCGAGTGGATTGGCTCGCTGGTTGAGGATGTCGTAACGTTTGACCCGGCATCCGGTATCAAGCATTATGCGGGGTCCGAGATCACTTGGGGCTACCGCGAATGTAGCCTTCCCCGCAATGAGATCATCCTCGAGTGTGTGCTCAAGCTTAAACCGGCGCCCAAGGCCGACATTCGCGAGCGCATGGAGCGGTACCTGACGAGGCGCAAGCGTACACAGCCCATGGGTCGCGCATCCTGCGGGTCGGTCTTTCGCAACCCGCCTGATGCGAGTGTGGGCAAGCTTATCGAGGATTGTGGATTAAAGGGTTTTTCGATTGGCGGCGCGGAAGTTTCGCCCGTTCACGCTAATTTTATCGTTAATAACGGAACTGCCTCGGCCGATGACGTTGCCGCGGTTATCAGACATGTGCACGGAAAGGTGAGGGAGGCGTATGGCATCGAGCTCAGACCGGAAGTTAAATTCCTCGGCTTCTAGAGCATCGAAACCCACCTTCCGCCGCGCCGGAGGGCGTTCCGGCGCGCCTGCCAAACCTCAACGTAATACCGTCGCGCACTCTAAGTCTGTCGGGCATGCTCGACAGACCAGTCGTCCGGTCGTCGGCTCGCAGCTCGGTAATCGTCCGGCCGCAAAAAAGTCCTCGCGTCCCTCGGTGACGTCAAAGCCTGTTATGGGCGCCAAGCCTGCCCGTCCCATGGCAACTCCCAAGCCCTCGACGGGAACTAAAGCGGCGCGTCCGGGTCGCACGCTGGGCGCATCGAAACCGCGCTCGCTGACATCGGTGTCGGCTACCGCCAAGAAGCCTTCGGGTAAAAAAGGCGTCAACCTGTTGTCTTCACTTGGGGCGATGGCAAATAAAACATCAGACGCCGCTTCTGTCGTTGCAGGCAAAGGCAAAATCGTGGGCGGCGTTCTGGCCGTCTTGGCCGTGCTCGTCGTCGTTGCCATCGTGGTGATCAACTCTGGATTGTTTACCGCCACTGATATTCAGATTCAAGGCAGCGAGCATGTGACGAAGCACGATGCTATCCAGCTGATCGATTTGCCCGAGGGAACGTCGCTTTTTAACGTCGATCCCGACCAGATTACCGAGGACCTCAAGCAGAACCCGTGGGTCTCGGGCGTGGATGTCCAGCGTCAGTTCCCGCATACGCTCATCATTACGCCTATGGAGCGCAAGGTCATCGCAATTGCCTATATCAGCTCCGATGACCTTGCCTGGGCCATCGGGGATGATGACACCTGGATCGCCCCGCTGTCGACGTCGGTCGAAGTGGACGACCAGGGCAACGTCATCACGACAGGGCAGGGCTCAGATACCCTGACCGGCATTGATGCTGCGCTGGCGCTCGCTAAGCACTATGGCGCGGTGTTGTTGACTGATGTCTCGGCGGATGTCGCTCCGGTTTCCGGCCAGGCGGTGAGCTCCAAGGCCGTTAAGGCCGGCTTGGATTATGTGCGTGGTTTTTCGAGCGAGTTCTTGGGACAAGTCAAGGATATTTCCACGCCTTCGGTCGAAGCCATCTCGGCAAACCTCAATAACGGCATTGAGGTGTCGCTGGGTGATTCGGACGATATCGCCAAGAAGGAACGCGTAGTCACCAAGTTGCTTTCGCAGGTAGAGGGCGTAACGTATATCAATGTGCGCTCTCCGGGCAACTACACATTTAGGAATGCTCCGACCTCGTAGCGCTGGTTGATGCTTTGTTGAGGGGCCATACCACGCCGTTTATCTGGTTTGTTTGGTTTTCACGGTCAATTATTTGACTGATACGTTCATAATGTGCAACCATAATACGGTTTACCTTTGCATTTACTTTCAACCTGAAGGTTAATGTGCGCAGGGGTCGACCCATGCTATGGCTATAACCTTTGTTCGGAGGACCGACATGCACGAGACAGAGATCAACAACTACCTTGCCGTCATTAAGGTGGTCGGCGTCGGCGGCGGCGGTACCAACGCGGTCAATCGAATGATCGAAGAGGGCATCCGCGGCGTCGAGTTTGTTGCCATCAACACCGATGCTCAGGCACTCGCGATCTCTGATGCCGATATCAAGGTGCACATCGGCACCGACCTTACCCGCGGTCTGGGCGCCGGCGCCAACCCCGAGGTTGGCCGCAAGGCTGCCGATGAGTCCCGCGACGACATTGCCGAGGCGCTTGCTGGCGCCGACATGGTGTTCATCACCTGCGGCGAGGGCGGTGGCACCGGTACCGGCGCTGCTCCCATCGTTGCCGATATCGCGATGAACGAGGTCGGCGCACTGACCGTCGCCGTCGTGACCAAGCCCTTCACCTTCGAGGGCCGCAAGCGCAAGAAGAGCGCCGAGGAGGGTATTAAGACCCTCTCCGATTGCGTTGACACCATGATCGTCATCCCCAACGATAAGCTGCTCGACATCGCCGAGAAGAAGACTACCATGCTCGAGGCCTTCGCGATTGCCGATGGCGTCCTTTCCCAGGGCACCCAGGGCATCACCGACCTCATCACCGTCCCCGGTATCATCAACCTGGACTTCGCCGATGTTAAGACCATCATGAAGCAGGCCGGTACCGCCATGATGGGTATCGGTACCTCTTCTGGGGATACCCGTGCCGTCGACGCTGCCCAGCAGGCCATCTCCAGCCCGCTGCTCGAGAGCTCCATCGATGGTGCCACACGCGTGCTGCTCTCCATCGCCGGTTCCAAGGACCTGGGCATCCAGGAGATCAGCGACGCCGCCGACGTTGTCGCCAACGCCGTCGACCCCGAGGCCAACATCATCTTCGGTACCGTTGTCGACGAGTCCCTGGGCGATCAGGTGCGTATCACCGTCATCGCTACGGGCTTCTCCGACTCCAACGTCAACCGTCAGGACGAGCTCTTTGCCGCTCAGCAGTCTCAGAGCAAGGCCGCTGCTTCCGCTGAGCCGCAGCGCACCGCTCCGGCCACCAGCCCGGCTCAGGCCGCTCCGACCCGCAACGTCGGTGGCACCGAGCTTCCTAACTTCGGCAACGATCAGTTCGAGCTTCCCGACTTCCTGAAGCGCGGTAGCTTCTAAGTCGTTCTTTGCATTGTTGTGCACAGGGGCGTGTCCGTATGGACGCGCCCTTTTTATTTCGACTTTGTAAACTAGAACCTCCAATCTCTTTACGTTCCCTTTACGATTGCCTCCAGCGCAGCAGGTATCCTTTTAGAGAAGTATGACAGCCGTATAAACGTGGGCTGTAGCGGCGATGCCGCGGTACTTGTGTTATTAGGAGGCTTTAGTATGGCAGCACGTGCGGACAACGTTTCGCGTGTCGACCATGATGGAGTTACGTTGGTGGAGGGCGCGACATCCGATGTCCGCTTTGCCTTCACCGAGCGCGCCGGTGGTGTTTCCGAAGATGCGTACTCCTCGCTTAACTTGGGCTCGCATGTTGGCGATGACCCCTTTGCTGTTCAAGAAAATCGTCGTCGCGCGCTCGAGGCTATGGGTGCCGCCGAGTGCGAGCACAACCTGCTCGTTCCCAATCAGGTCCATGGTGACCATATCGTTGCGGTGACCTCGAACGGCGCCGATGACCTTGAGGACGTCCGCGAGCAGATTGCCGAGGGCTGCGATGCCATCGTCTGTACGGCGCATAACGTGCCCGTGCTGCTCTGCTTTGCCGACTGCGTTCCCGTGGTGCTGGTGGCCCCTGGCGGATTTGCCGTGGTGCACTCCGGTTGGAAGGGTACGATTGCACGTATTTCCGCCAAGGCGTGCCAGGCGCTTTGCGATGCTGCCGGCTGCGATGCGAGCGACGTTTCCGCCTATATCGGCCCCCATATCTTGGGTGACGAATATGAAGTATCCCAGGAGCTCATGGATCGCTTTGCCGCCGAGTTCTCTTGCATCGATGCGAGTACCTCTCGCATGCTCGATCTTTCCGCTGCCATTTGCGAGGCGCTGGTAGATGTCGGTGTCGACGCGGATAATATCGTGGATACCCAGCTTTCGACTGTGCGTCAGAATGACCGCTTTTATTCCTACCGTAACGAGGACGGCGCCTGTGGGCGCCATGCTGCGATCGGCGTGATGCTATGAGAAAGATCGTATCGATCCTGAGCGCCGCTGTGCTTACGCTTACGCTGTGCGCCTGTTCTTCGGGATCTTCTACCTCTTCCATTACTGTCGCCGGCTCCACGACCTGCCTTCCTATCGCCGAGATTGCGGCCGAGGGCTTTAAGGAGGAGACCGGCATCGACGTGCTCGTTTCCGGTTTGGGTTCTTCCGCTGGCATCGAGGCCGTCAGCGCTGGCACGGCCGATATCGCCAGTTCCTCCCGTGGACTCAATGCCGACGAACAGGATCTGGGCCTGACTCCCATCGTCATTGCCCACGACGGTATCGCGGTCATCGTGAACGACGATAACCCGGTCGATAACCTCTCGACCGAGCAGCTCCGCGATATTTACGCCGGCAAGATCACCAACTGGAAAGAAGTCGGTGGCGAGGACCTGAGGATTCAGGTTATCAACCGAGATGAGGCGTCCGGCACGCGTGAGGCCTTTCGCACCATCGTGATGGACGGCACCCCCTTCGATCGCCGCTCGGCCGTTCTTTCGGGCACGGGCCAGGTGCGCGACGTGGTATCTCGTTCGCGCGGTGCCATTGGCTACATTTCGCTGGGCTTCATCGATAGCCTCAACGCCAAGACCTCGGTCAAGGCCGTCTCGGTCAATCATGTTGAGGCGTCCGAGAAGACGGTCGCGAGCGGCGGCTATCCCATCTCGCGCGACCTTTACTTCTTTGTTAAGGGTGCGCCTTCGCAGCAGGCGCAGGATTACATCGACTACGTGACGTCCGAAAAGATGGACAAGCAGATTCGCGAGGCGGGCTTTATCCCCGTCACCAACGACGAGAAGGGGAGTGAGTAGCATGGAAGCACAGGAAAACTCCCAGACTGAGCAGAATGCTCAGGCACCCAAGAAGCGCGAGCTGGCTCTCGTATCGCGCAGTACCTATATCAAGGAGAAGGCGCTGCAGTGGATCTTCTTTGCCTGCGCGTTCTTGGCGGTCGTTACCGTCATCCTAATTTTTGTCTTTACCACGTACTCGGCGCTGCCCGTCTTTACTGACATCGGTCTGGCGGACTTCTTTAGCTTTACGTGGGCGCCCTCTGAGGGCCACTACGGCATCATGTCGCTGCTTGCCGGCTCAGGTCTGGTGACCGTCGGTGCGCTCGCCATGGGCGTGCCGCTAGGTGTGGGTACGGCCGTATACCTGGTCGAAATCGCCGGCAAGCGCGTGCGCAAGCTCATCAGCCCTGCCGTCGACCTGCTGGCGGGCATTCCCTCCATCATCTACGGCTTCTTTGGCATGGTCATCATCCGTCCGTTTATCGCGCAGCTGACCGGCGGCCTTGGCTTTGGCGCACTGACAGCGTGGTTCGTGCTCGCCATCATGATCGTCCCCACCATCACCACGCTCACCATCGATGCCCTCAATTCCATTCCCATGGGTATTCGCGAAGCTTCCTATGCCATGGGCGCCACCAAGTGGCAGACCATCTACAAGGTCGTGCTGCCGGCCGCCAAGCTGGGCATTGTGGACGCCATCGTTTTGGGCATGGGGCGCGCCATCGGCGAGACCATGGCCGTGCTCATGGTCGTGGGCAATGCTCCGGTCATTCCCGATAGCATCGCGAGCCCCATCTCGACGCTCACGAGCCAGATTGCGCTCGACATGAGCTACTCCTCGGGCTTGCACCGTTCGGCGCTCTTTGGCATGGGTGTGGTCCTGTTTATCATCTCCGCCGCGCTGGTGGGCATTGTCCGTCTGATTTCCAAGAAGAAGAGGGGGTAGGCTATGTCCGATTCCGTTGACACGACGGTCGATACGACCTCGTCGCGCGAGCGCATCAAGCGTGCCCTTTCCCACGGCAAGAAGGGCCGCATCAACAAGGACCTGTCCAACAAACTCATGCTCGGCGTGTTCCGCGTTGCGGCCTATATCACTACGCTGGTGTTGGTCGCCATTATCGCCTACGTGGTCATCAACGGCTTGCCGCATATCTCGCTTGACTTTATCTTTGGTTGGCCCCAGGGCGTCAACGCCGAAGGCGGTATTTGGCCCACGATCGTCTCGACCATCTACGTGACGGTGCTTGCCATGCTCATCTGCACGCCGATTGCCGTGCTGGCGGCCGTCTATCTTGCCGAATACGCCAAGCAGGGTAAGGTCGTCGAGCTCATTCGCTATGCTGCCGACGCTTTGGCCTCGGTGCCCTCCATCGTTATGGGCCTGTTTGGCTACGCCTTGTTTGTCGAGGCCATGGGCTTGGGTCTTTCGATGGTCTCGGCCGCTTTGGCGCTCGCGCTCTTGATGCTTCCCATCGTCATGCGCACCACCGAGGAGGCCATTCGCGCCGTGCCGCGCTATATCCGTTGGGGCGCGTACGGCCTGGGCGCCACCAAGTGGCAGGTTGTCTCCAAGATCGTGCTTCCTTCTGCCTTTGGCCGTATTGCCACGGGCATCGTCCTCGCCATCGGCCGTGCCATTGGCGAGACCGCGGTGGTGCTCTACACCATGGGCCAAGCCATCAATCTACCTATTTCGCCGCTCGATTCCGGCCGCCCCATGACGGTTCACCTGTACCTGCTTGCAAACGACGGCATCAACATGAACGCAGCCTACGGCACCGCGCTCTTGCTGATGGTGATCATTCTGGCCTTCAACCTGTTTGCGCGCTTCCTGTCGCGCAAGCGTCGCTAGTTAAGGAGTCCCATGTCCGTTTATCAGTCCGCTCCCACGCTGGAGCAAGCGGCCATTACGGCCAAGGATTTCAACTTTTGGTACGGTGACTTTCATGCGCTGACGGGGCTTGACCTCAACATCGCCAAAAACGCCATCACCTCCTTCATTGGCCCTTCGGGCTGCGGCAAGTCGACGTTTTTGCGCTGCATCAACCGCATGAATGACCTGATCGAGGGTACGCGCGTCGAGGGCGCCATGACGCTCGACGGCAACGATATCTATGCCGAGGGTGTCGACCCGGTCGACCTTCGTCGCCGCGTGGGCATGATTTTTCAGCAGCCCAACCCGTTTCCCAAATCCATCTACGAGAATGTCGCCTTTGGCCCTCGTCTGCAGGGCGTGACTAGCAAAAGCGACCTCGATGACATCGTGGAAGAATCGCTCAAGCGCGCCAACCTCTGGAAAGAGGTATCCAATCAGCTCAACAAGGATGGTTTGGCGCTCTCGGGCGGTCAGCAGCAGCGTCTGTGCATCGCGCGTGTGCTTGCGGTGCAACCCGATGTCCTCCTGATGGACGAGCCCTGCTCCGCCATCGACCCCACGTCCGTCTCTAAGGTCGAGGATCTGATGGCCGAGCTGGCGCCCGAGATGACGATCATCATCGTCACGCATTCTATGCAGCAGGCAGCTCGTATCAGCGACTACACCGCATTCTTCTTGCAGGAAGTTGCCGGCGAGCCCGCCACGCTCATCGAGTATGGTCAAACCGACGCGATCTTCACCAGCCCGGGGGACTCGCGGACGGAAGACTATATCACCGGCCGCTTTGGCTGATCGGTGCGACTAGTCCCAAGCCGATCGGACCTGGTCCGGTGCGTATTCACTGTGCGGGCGGCATGACCGCACCCAACTGATTGGAGTGAACCATGCGCAAACTGTTTTCCCGTCAGCTCATCGAGGCCCGTCACGAGATGCTGAGCATCTATGAGGCCGTCGATCTGGCTCTCCACGATGCCGTGAAGGCCTATGTGACCGACGACCGCAAGCTCGCCACCAAGACCAAGAAACGAACGCTTTCGATTGACGCGCGCTGCGCCAACCTGGAGGCCGTCTGCTACAACCTGATCGCCACGCAGTCACCGGTCGCCTCCGACTTCCGCCTGCTTCAGACGATCATCTACGTCGACTTTAACCTGCAGCGCATGACCGATAAGGTCCGTCAGATCTGCCGTGCCACGCGTCATATGATCAAGGCCGACATCTCGCTGCCCCAGGAGCTTGTCGGCACGGTCAAGGCCGAGGCTGAGGCCGTCTACCAGGTGCTGGGCTCTTCGCTTTCTGCACTCGTCACCAATGATATGTCCATCATCTGCAACCTGGCCGTCGAGGACGAGCCAGTGCACGCCGCCTACGAGAAGTTCTTCCGCACCTTTAACCGTATGGATACGGGCGACTTTATGGACGACGACAGCAACTATGACGACCTGCGCCGCGCCATCATGGTTTCGCGCTACCTCGATCGCATCGCTTCGATTTCCATCGATGCCGCTTGCCGTCTGACCTTCCTGTTGACTGGTCAGCGTATGAACGCCGGCGATATCGCCCGTGTGGACGAGGATGAGCTCGAGAGCATGCGCGTGCCTTCGGGCGAGGGTGTTATCATGAGGCCCGCCGTCGACGCGCGCTACGTTGCCAAGGTGCCCGTTAACGAGGTCAGCGAGGGTCTTCGCTACCTGCTCGATCATCTTGAGGACGAGGACGATGGCGAGGACGACGAGGAGTAAGTAGCCCCGTTCGTCGAAAGATTGTAAATACCTAAGTGAGCGCGGCCTTGCACATGCGGGGCCGCGCTCTTGCGTTAGCATGGGACTACTTGTTTGGCTGTCAGCGGAGGCGATTAGCAATGGATAACTATTTGGACTTGATGCGCGCTCGCCGCGAGCAGATTCTGGAACGTTTTTATGCGGCGCTCGATCGCGCGGGCCGCCCCCACGACGCCGCGCGCCTCATTGCCGTGTCCAAGACCGTTGGTGTCGATGAGACCGTTGCCGCCATCCAGGCGGGGTATCGCCATTTTGCCGAGAACCGCCCGCAGGAGCTGGTTCGCAAGCTCACGGGTCTGGCGGAGCATCCGGAGCTGCCCGAGGTGCGCTTCGATATGATCGGCAACCTGCAGACCAATAAGATCAATGCGGTGCTGGGCTCAGCCGAGCTGATTCACTCGGTGGGTTCGCTGCATCTGGCGCAGGCGATCTCGAGCCGTGCTGTCCGCAAGATTGAGGCAGGCGAGCTCGCCGGTCCCCAGCGTGTGCTCATCGAGGTCAATGTGAGTGGTGAGGAGTCGAAGGGAGGCTTTTCGCCCGATGAGATTCGCGCCGCCGCGGGTGAGCTTGCGGAACTTGAGGGAATTTGCGTACAGGGGCTTATGACTATGGCGCCCCGGGGGAATAAGGATGTGGCACGCCGCACCTTTGCGGGGCTTCGTGAGCTGAGGGATGAGCTGGAGGCGGCGCATCCCGATTTGAACCTGCCTGAGCTTTCCTGCGGCATGAGCGAGGACTTTGAGCCTGCCCTTGAGGAGGGCTCTACGCTCGTTCGCCTGGGCAGGGTAGTATTTAGCCCGGAGTTTGCAGTAAAATAAGGCTCTGAAGTGCGCACTGATTATCGGGGCGCCTGCACTAAACCGCGAGAGGACACAACCATGGGCTTCCTTGACGAGATTAAAAATAAGATGCACCTGGGCGGCCAGCAGGGTTACGACCAGGGTTATGGCCAGGACGACGACTACGGCTACGATGACGGCTATGACGATAGTTATCAGGGCAACGGCTACAGCGGTGCTTCGGGCGAGGGCTTCTACACCCAAGACGAGCCGAGCAACGGCCTGCTTGGTCAGACGCGCCGCGGTGAAGCTGAGTCGGTTGCCGTGTATACGCGCTCCGGTCAGCTGGTCGGCGATGACTCCCGCCATGCCACGACGTATAACCCGCCTTCGCGCTCGCAGGACAGTGTTGCGAGCGGTTATCGTCCTGGTGCCTATGACACGCCGTCGAGCTACGCCGAGAACACCCGCGCCCGTGCCGCCGCTGCACCCGCGCCTGCACCGAGCGATGCCTCGGCCTATGCGAGCAATATCATCAACGCCACGCCGCAGCTGCCGGCCTATGTCCTGCGCCCCGAGAGCTATGACGACGTGGAGACTGTGGTGCGCCGCGTTCGCACCAAGCAGCCTGTCGCACTGATTTTTGTGGGCGTACGCACCGAAGTTGCCAAGCGCGTCTTGGACTTCTCTTACGGCTTTGCCTGCGGTCTGGGCGCCACGGTCAAGGAGGTAGGCGACCGCGTGTTCATGGTGCTGCCCGCCGGTTGCGAGGTCAAAGATTCCGATCTCAAGAAGCTTCGTGCGGACGGCTACCTTAAGTAAAGACAAGACGAGGAGATTCCCATCAACATCTACACTATCGTCCAGCTGGTCAACACGCTGTTCAACTTCTATTCCACGCTCATTGTCGTCTACTGCTTTATGACGTGGATTCCCATGAAGCAGGGTGGTTTGCTTCAGGATATTGCCGCGGTGCTTGATAGCGTGTGCGGTCCGTGGCTCAACCTGTTCCGTCGTTTCATCCCGCCGATGGGCGGTATCGATTTTTCGCCGGTCGTTGCGATTATTGCGTTGCAGTTGGTGCAGAGGCTGGTTCTGCAGCTTCTTATAGGTATACTCGTGTAGAACTGACTTAGTAACTTACGTCGGGCGCGTAGCGCCGAGGCGATGAAAAAGGAGACTTGTTATGGCTATTACCCCTGCAGACATCCAGGCTCAGACTTTCTCTGAGGCCAAGCGTGGCTACGATCCTGCTGAGGTCGACGTCTTCTTGGAGACGCTGTCCTCCGAGGTTGACGCTATGCTCGCTAAGATCGTCGACCTTAAGGGTCGTCTGACTGCTACCGAGCAGCAGCTTGCCGATGCGCAGGCTCAGCTTGCCCAGGCTCAGGATGCCACCGCCCAGGCCGTTCCTGCCGCCCCCGTGGCTGCTCCCGCCCCTGACTTCTCCGCTCAGGAGCGCCAGATTTCTGCTGCCCTGATCGCTGCCCAGCAGACCGCTGAGACCATCGTTAACGATGCCAACGAGAACGCTGAGCGTATCCGCAACGAGGCTGACGCCAAGGCCCGCGAGGTTATCCGCCAGGCTCTGACCGAGAAGCAGGCCGAGCTCGAGGAGATCGATCGTCTCAAGGCTTCCCGTGAGGAGTTCAAGGCAGAGTATCTCAAGCTCATCCAGCACTTCATGGACGATGCCCAGAACTCCTTCCCGGCCGACCTCATGGCCTCCACGCCGGTCGGTTCTGCCGCTTCTCCTGCAGTGACTGTTCCCGCCGAGCCGCTGCCCGTCGCTGACCCGGTTGTCCCCGTGGCCGATCCTTTCGCCCCGATCGACAACTTTGCCGCCGACGACTTGGACTAACATTCGTCCTACAATTTAGTGCCTAGAAAGGACCCGCACCTTGCGGGTCCTTTTTTATGACTGTGCAGGGGCGCGCAACATAAAAAACCGAGCCCTGCACATAGTGGCGCAGAACTCGGCAAATGGGTGAGCGGTAAAAGGTAGGTTTTAGGGCATGTGCCAAAAACTACTTGAGGAGGAAGTTGGAGAGGGGAATGGTGCGGGCCTCGCGATGCTCGGGATCGGCGATGTGGTCGGCAGGATAGCCACAGACGAGCATGTGATAGGGATAGACGCCCTTGGGCAGGTTGAACTGCTCCTGTGCCACCTCAGGCTTAAAATGGCATACCCAGCACGTTCCCAGGCCCTGCTCGGTGGCCTCCATCATCATCTGGTCGCACACGATGGACGTATCGATTTCACTGGAATTCATCTGGTCATACGGGCGCACCCAAGCATCATCGGTAACGCTGCAAATAAGGAAGACAAGCGGAGCCCCAAAGATAGACCCATCACGAGCAAACCGAGGCTGACAAGCAGCAGCCTTCTCCAACAGCTCAGGCGTATCCAGCACCATCACACGGGCTGGATGATTATTACAAGCAGAAGGAGCAATACGCCCAGCCTCAACAATGGCATCCACCACAGCCTGCTCCACAGCCCGATCTTCAAACTCACGACAAGAATACCGACCCCGAGCCAGATCCAAATAAGACATACAAGCCCTCCAACAATTTAATAACGAAATAAAAGACAACCAAAGGGTACCCAGAGCAACATTCAGCCAAACGCTCAGCGCTGCCCAAAGTCATGACTGATGCCAAAGACGCTTTCAACCAAAGCCACCATGCATTCGGCCTATTAGCCCAGGTTCCCAATGGTGATACGTAAGGCGAAGGCCCGACACCTATTTACTTTCGAACGACTCTGCCACGCAGCCGGAGTGAGAAAGCAAATAGGTGCCGGGCCTTCGCCGGTGGGACGCGTACCACTAATTAACCGCTTTTGAACGACTCTGCTTGCAGCCGGAGTGAAAAAGGTATTAGTGGTCGGGCCCGCGACCGGTGGGATACGTGCCCCCAATTAACTGTTCTTCATGACAATCGAATCCACGACATCGGCCACATTCTCGCAGCAGTCGGCGCAGTACTCCAGGAAGGCGTACACGTCACGCCAAGCGATGACCTCGAGCGGGTCCTTGCCGTTAACGTGCAGGTTGCGCATGGCGTTGATGTAGAGCTCGTCGGCCTCGGACTCGATGGTGTTGATCTGGATGACGAGCTCGCGCAGCGTTTTGGACTTGCGGTAGTTGGGAAGCTCGACCATAAGGTCCTTCATGGCGCGGCAGGCATCGGTTACCTTGTGGGCGATGACGATGGCGTCGGGATGGATGCTCTGGATGTTGGTGAAGTAGACGCGCTGCACGACGCCCTCGATACGGTCGAGCACGGTGTCGAGCGAGCAGCTCATCAGGTCCAGGTCCTCGCGCTCAAGCGGGGTGATAAAGGCCGTGAGCAGGGCGTCCTCAAGCTCATGGTGCTTCTTGTCGGCCGCATGCTCGATCGCGTGCATCTTGTCGAGCATATCGTGAATCTTTGCAGGATCGAAGTTCTCGAAAATCTTGGTAAGCAGCTCGGCGGCCTGGACGGCAAGGTCGGCGCAGGCGACGTAGTTGTCAAAGTAGAACGAATCGGGTTTCTTTGCCATGAGTGGGTCCTTTCGAGGCGAAGACGGGTGGGCGAAGTATTACGGTCCGGATGGACGCTCGGTGTGGCTAGAGGAACATCATGAACAGCTTGGCCATGACAAAGCTGATGAGTCCGCAGGCGGGGAAGGTGAAGAACCAGGTGAACATCATGTCCTTGACGACGCCGAAGTTGATGGCCGAAAGGCGCTTGACGGCGCCGACGCCCATGATGGCGCAGGTCTTGATGTGGGTGGAGGACACAGGGATACCGGTAAGGGTGGCAAGCAGCAGATTCGCGGCGCCTGCGAGGTCGGCGGAGAAGCCCTGATACTTCTCGAGCTTGACCATGCTCTGGCCGACGGACTTGATGATGCGCTCGCCGCCCACGCTGGTGCCGATGCCCATGGTGGCCGAGCACAGCAGCATAATCCAGATGGGGATGCCGGCATCGCCGACGCTCGTCTGGCCGCTGGCAAAGGCCACGCCTAAAAAGAGCACGCCGATGAACTTCTGTCCATCTTGCGCGCCGTGCATAAAGCTCATGGCCGCAGCGCTCGCGATCTGAGCGTATTTAAAGAAGACATTGGCACGTCGCCTGTTGGCGGCGGCGAAAAGAATCGAGACGAGCTTGCACAGGACCCAGCCCATGACAAAGCCCAGGCCGATGGAGAGCGCCAGGCCGTAGATGACCTTCATCCACTCGTGGACGTTGACGCTGCTCGCACCGCCGAGGGCGATGGCGGCACCGGTCAGGCCGGCGATAAGGCTGTGGCTTTGCGAGGTGGGGATGCCAAAACGCGACGCTGTGGCGCCGTAGACGACGATGGAGAACAGCGCCGCGCACAGGCAGGCGAGCGCCATGGTACTGTTTCCGCCAAAGTCGACAATATGGGAGATGGTGTTGGCGACGCTCGCGTTAAAGTGCGTCATGATGAGCACGCCGAGGAAGTTGAATGCGGCACTCATGAGAATGGCGGCGCGGGCGGGCATGCAACGCGTAGTGACGCAGGTTGCGATGGCGTTGGGTGCGTCGGTCCATCCATTGACGAAGATGGCGCCGAGCGCGAGGATCACGGTGACGGCAAGGACTGGGTTCGACACAAGTTGGCCGAGGAAGGTTGAGAACGTTACGTCCATATATGGGCTTTCTCGAAGTTTGCAGGCACGTTACAGAAACATGATAAATCGTATCACCTCCCGCGGGTTTCTTTACCGAGTTCTGATGGGAGCAGTGAATTTTTTGGCACTAAAATTGAATATTATCCATGTTGACCGCGGGTGTTCTTTTTGCTAACACGCCATGCGGACACATGCGATCGCTCCGACACCCCAAAACCACAGCCTGTTCGCTTTACAACATGCAAACATGCGTTCGATAATAGGAGGCATGGAATATCGACAGACAGACGGCAAAACTCGGCGCGTGCACAAGCAGTATGTGGACGTCGTGGCTCGCATCCTCGCGGGCGGACAGGTTGTGCCGGTCGCCGTCTGCTGGGTCGACGGCCGTTGTTTTACGATCGACGAAATTATCTCGACCACCGGGTTTGGCCTGACGGTTCACGGCATTCGTACGGCAACCTATAAGGTACGTTTTGGCGGACATGCGACCGAGTTGTATCTGGAGGACCAAACGCGTGAGCGGGCGGACGGCTCGCAGGCGCACGTGATGCGTTGGTGGGTCTGGGCTTTTGATCGTACGCTCGAGGGCGAGCGCCGCAGGTAAGAGCGCGCGGCATTCGGGTACAATGGCAGGAATCTTGTCACCTACGGCGCTGTTGTGGCGCTTTTTGAAAGGACGAAGTATGAACGATATCCAGGGCTATCAGAACGGCCCCATCGAGACCGGCGCAAGCCGCGCCAAGGAGATGTCGCCGCGCGCGTACAATCTTGCCATGTCCGCCCTCATCTTCTTGGGCTTTTGCGCCATGGGCGCCGGCGCCTACTTTACGAGCACCATGGCGTTTGTCCGCATGATGATGAGCGGCGCCGCCCTGCCACTGGTCTTTGGCTCGTTTATTTTAACCATCGTCGGCATGGTCATGATGTCGGCTGCTGCGGGCAAGCAGTCCGTGGGTCTGTCCCTTGTGGGCTACGTAATCTTTGCGAGTACCTTTGGCCTGACCGCGTCCTTTGGCCTTGCCAACTACGACCTGCCCACCATCAACACTGCCTTTATCGCCACGGCCGCCATCACCTTTGTCTTTGGCGCCTTGGGCGTGACGTTCCCCAAGTTTTTCCAGCGCGTATATGGCATCGGCTTTGGCATTCTGCTCGCCACTATTCTGGTTGAGATCGTGCTGATGTTTATGGGCGTCTCGCAGACCATCACCGACCTGATCGTGATCGTGGTGTTCGCCGGCTTTATTGGCTACGACACCTATGTTGCCACGACGGTGCCGCCCACGCTGCCCAATGCGGTGCTCATGGCGTCCAATCTGTTCGTGGACATTATCAACGTGTTCCTGCGCATCCTGAACATCCTCGGTCGTCGCGACTAGTGCGGGGGATTGCAGCGTTTCTTGTCGGACGCGGTAAAACGATGTGAAAGGCGGTCCTGCGGGGCCGTCTTTTTTGTAGCGGCGGGGTATCATGGATGGGAAAAGCCGATAGCGGCAGCGACAGGAAAGGTGACCACTTATGGCAGACGTCGACAACAGGAACCGTAACCGCAGGTCCAACCGAGCGGGTCAGCCCAATCCCAAGCGCGAGGCCCGTGCCAAGGCCGCCGAGCGCCATGTGGCGACTGTGTCCGAAGCGTTCGCCAAGGATATCGAGCGTTCGCTTGCCGGTGTTCGCGAGTTTGACGGCATGCCCGCCGGCTTTGTCGCGGCGATGAAGGCCAAGGTTCAGAAGGCAGCGGCTGCTGAGGAGCAAGCTGCCGAGGACGTCGAGGCCGCTGTCGATGTCGAGGTGGCGCCCGAGCCCGTCGAGGAGGCCACCGAAGCCGAGTCTGCGCCCGCCGAGGAGCCTGCGGAGACCGAGCCCGCGCCTGCCGCCGAGGAGCCCGCTCCGGTCCTGCCCGAGGTCACCGTGCTCGACGCCTCTGCCACGCAGGCCATTCTGGACAACGGCCGCGGCTATGCGCAGTTCTGCGACATGGCTGTGCTCGCCTTTGCCTCGTTCACCAACCCGGGCGGTGGCTATATTCAGGGTTATCTGGGCCAGGAGGCCACGCTGTGCGCCGATTCGTATCTGTACAACGTTCTCGATAAGCAGCGCAAATGGTACGGCGAGAACCGTCGCCGCAACATCAACTGCGAGCTTTACCGAAACCGTGCG
Source organism: Collinsella sp. (assembly GCA_019424905.1). GTDB lineage: Bacteria > Actinomycetota > Coriobacteriia > Coriobacteriales > Coriobacteriaceae > Collinsella. Next base: position 34,133 of record JAHYYP010000003.1, read on the forward strand.
CTGGTGGTGCCTGCGGTGCGCTTCGACCGCAACCACGTGCATGCATACGCCGACGTGATCGTGGCCGCCGCGCCCAACGTTAAGCGCGCCCGCCAGGAGTATCGCGTGAGCGACGATGCTCTGCTGGATGCCCTGCACGACCGCATTCGCTTTGTGCTTGCCATCTGCGACGAGCTGGGTCGCGAGAAGCTCGTACTGGGTGCTTGGGGCTGCGACAACAACGGCTTTGACGCAGAGGCCGTGGCCGAGCTCTTCCGCAAGGAGCTCGCGTCGGGCGACTTTAAGGTCAAGCAAGTCTTCTTTGCCGTGCCCTCTACGCGCTGGGACGAGGATTTTGCCAAGTTCGAGCACGTGCTGGCAAACTTCCCCGAGCGCAACGAGGAGTCCTATGCCCAGGTTGCCGCTCGCGCTGCGGCAGCTCACGCCGCCGAGCAGGCCCAGGCTGCTACCGAGGATGATGAGGGCGAGGACGATTGGCGCAAGTACCTGTAATCGGTACGTGCTGACAGATAGGTCGAGCCGACGGGAGAGGCTGCTTCCGTCGGCTTTTTACTGAGCGAGGGGCTTACGATGAAAAACGTTCTATGCTTTGGCGACAGCAACACCTATGGTTACGATCCGGCGGGCATGCGCGACGGCACCGCGGTGCGCTATGCGCAGGATGTGCGCTGGTGCGGCGTGGCCCAACGTGACTTAGGCGAGGGCTGGCATGTAATTGAAGAAGGCCTCAACGGCCGCACGACGGTACGCGACGACATGTGCCATCTGGACACCAATCTTAACGGCATCCGCGCACTTCCGATGCTGCTCGAGGCCCATAAGCCGCTGGACGCCATTGTGATCATGCTGGGCACCAACGACTGTAAGACGGTCTTTAACGTGACAGCTTCCGATATCGCCCGTGGCGCCATGGCGCTGATTCGCGCCGTCCGCGCGTTTCCGTGGACCGACGCTGCGCCTTGTCCGCGCATTCTGCTGATGGCGCCTATCAAGATTAAGCCGCAGATCGCCGACGTATATATGACCGATTTTGACGAGCATTCCGTAGAAGCCTCGGAACATTTTGGTGAGTACTACGCGCATGTGGCTGAGCAGTTTGGCTGCGACTTTTTGAATGCCGCCGACTTTGCCGAGCCGGGCGATATCGACTATCTGCATATGATGCCCGAAAGCCATGAGAGCCTGGGTCACGCCGTGGCAGCCAAGCTCCAAGAGATGCTCGGAGAGTAGCGCGACCCCAAACCACCGCAAAGGGGGCGGGCGCCTTTGCGGTGGCTTGGGCTGTGAATCTTAATACTGCCACATGTGGTTGACGGGGCCGGAACCTTTGCCCATGTCAAAGCCGGCGGCGAGAGCGCCGGTTAGGTAGGCCTTGCCCGCGTTGACGGCATCGGCAAGATCCATGCCCTGGGCCAGCGCGCAGGCGATGGCGGACGAGAGCGTGCAGCCGGTGCCGTGCGTGTTGTCGGTCTCGATGCGCTTGTGGCGGAACCACGTGGTGAGTGGATCTCCCAGATGGTTGCCCTCGTCATCGAGTGGCGCGGGTTCGGCCAGTACATCGTTGGCCTCGTTGACAAGATGCCCACCCTTAACGAGGGATGCGCAACCAAAGCGGCGGGTGAGGAGCATGGCAGCATTTTGCTGCGTGCGCTCGGAGTCGACCTCGTAGTCGAGCAGGGCCATGGCCTCGGGAATATTGGGCGTGATAACCGTCGCTAGCGGGAACAGGCGGCGGGTGAGCGCCTCGGCGGCATCTTCGGCAATCAGCCGTGCGCCCGAGGTGGCTACCATGACGGGGTCGACGACCACGTTTGTCGCGTTCCAAGCGCTCAGGCGGTCGGCGATAACATCGATAATCTCGGCAGAGGAAACCATGCCAATCTTGACGGCGTTGGGGCGGATATCGTCAAAAACGGCATCGATCTGCGCCGCGACAATATCCGGGGAGATGTTCTGTACGGCGGTGACGCCCAGGGTGTTCTGTGCGGTGATAGCGGTGATAGCCGTCTCGGCATACAGGCGGTGCGCCGTGATGGTCTTGATGTCGGCCTGAATGCCGGCGCCACCGCTGGAATCGGATCCTGCGATGGATAGAACGGCAGGTACCTTACTGCGATCCATGTTCGCTCCCTTGTTCGGTTGGAATCAAATGGGTCTATAAGCCAGCATTATAAAGATGCCCGGGCCGACTCTATGTCGAACCCGGGCGGGCGATGCAATCTTTACGCAAATGCAAGCAAATGTTCACACGTCAACAATTGACAGGCACCAGCTCGCCGCCAGAAGCGGCCGCGGCGACAGGGCTAGTCCTCCATGCCGAGGTCGATCGTGGTGCCCTCGAAGATCTTGTTGACGGTGCGGACGGCGCACATCTTGCCACACATGGTGCAAGTGCCCTCGGTGGCGGCGGGGGACTCCTCGTAGCGCTTCTTGCCCGTAACCGGGTCGAGCGCGCACTTCCACATGGCGTCCCAGTCGAGCTTGCGGCGTGCCTGGCCCATCTTGTCATCCATGTCGCGGGCGTGGGGCACCTTTTTGGCGATGTCGGCGGCGTGTGCGGCGATCTTGGTGGCCATGAGGCCGTCGAGCACATCCTGGGCGTTGGGCAGGCATAGGTGCTCTGCCGGTGTCACGTAGCACAGGAAGTCGGCACCGGAGCTGGCGGAGATGGCGCCGCCGATGGCAGCGGTGATGTGGTCGTAACCAACGCCGATATCGGTCACCAGCGGCCCGAGCACATAGAACGGAGCATTGTGGCACAGGCGCTTCTGCAGTTTCATGTTGGCGGCGATCTCGTCGAGCGCCATGTGACCCGGGCCCTCGACCATGACCTGGACGCCGGCGGCCCAAGCGCGCTTGCACAGCTTGCCCAGCTCGATCATCTCAGCGGTCTCGGTGGCGTCGTTGGAGTCGTAGAGGCAGCCCGGGCGGCAGGAGTCGCCGAGCGAAATCGTCACGTCGTACTTGTGGCAAATCTCGAGCAACTCGTCGTAGAACTCATAGAACGGGTTCTCGTTACCGGTGACCTCCATCCAGCCAAACAGCAGTGAGCCGCCGCGGCTCACGATGTTCATCAGGCGGCCGGTCTCCTTAAAGGTCTTGGTGACCGACTTGTTGATGCCGCAGTGAATGGTCATAAAGTCCACGCCGTCCTCGGCATGCGCGCGCACGACTTCGAACAGGTCGTCCTTGGTGAGCTTGACCAGCGGCTTTTCCATGTAGCCGATGGCGTCGTACATGGGGACGGTGCCTACCATGAGCGGCGTCTCGTCGATGAGCTGCTGGCGGAACTGGCGCGTCTTGCCCGAGTTGGAGAGGTCCATGATGGCGTCGGCGCCAAAGTCCTCGGCGATCTTGACCTTCTTCCATTCCTCGGCGGCATCGGCCTTGTCGCCCGAGATGCCCAAGTTCACGTTGACCTTGGTGGACAAGCCCTCACCGACGCCAAAGGCGCGCATGCCCTTTTTGATGTGCACGATGTTGGCGGGAATGGCGATGCGGCCGTCGGCCACGCGCTCGCGGATGTACTCGGGGTCGCGATGCTCGCGCTCGGCGACCTCCTTCATCTGCGGTGTGATCTGCCCGGCGCGGGCGAAGTCGATTTGCGTGACGAGCTTGGGCTCGGTCTGTGTGCTCATTGGCACGGCTCCCTTCGTTGGCATTACCCATATCAGGTTTGCGGGTCAGGGCGGGCGCGCCCAGTCTCAGCCTGCCGTCTTGTCCTGCAAGCTCCCCGTTTATGTGGTGGGCTCAAGTATAGCCTGAATGGGTACGATTGGGCCAACAAGCGTGCCTGTGGGGAGGCGAACATGGAAGACAAGCATCTATATCGAGAGACACAATGGGATGTATCGGCCGAGGAAAGCCGTGCGCACCATGGCCTTGTCGCGATTGGTTTTGCGGTGCTTGCCGTGTTGGTGATTGCCTTTTGTATTTGGACGTTCGGCGGTCGTGGCGGCGTCACCTGGGGGTTTGAAGCCGACGATGCCCTGCCGATTATGACCATGAAAGTTTCTGGTGGCAACACGGTTGCCGCACCGGGCGACTATTGGTATCCGCGCGACGAGTTTGTGCAGCTGCAGTTGAGCGGCGGGTCTATTCCGGGCGAAGAAATCGAACGCGTGACGTTTGATGAGGCACTCAAAACACTCATGGTGAAGCTCAAAGATCAGGGCGATGTGCCCACGACCATGGATATCGCTCTGACGGAGTGGCGTCTGGAACCTCCGTCGGGCGTTACGGTATCCGACGTAGAGCACGTTAAGATTACCTACCAAGATGGCTCGACGAGCGAGATTGCAAAGGCCGATGGCTTGGCGGAGTAACGGGGTGTTTGGAAACGGCGGGCCTATAGTGCCTGCGCGTTCATGAAAACCAGGGTGTTTTTGTCTGAAAGCTCGGGGATGTGCCGATAGCCGATATTGAATGCGGTAAGTTCGCTTGCATCCTCGAGCTTGTTTTCTGCCATCCACCGCACCATGGAGCCGCGTGCCTTTTTGCTGGCGGTCGACTGTTGGATGGGCCTCCCGTTGCGGATGCCCTCGCCAAAGAGGCATGTGACGGCTGTGGCGTCGCCCGCGAGGTGGGGCAGAACGGCTTTGGCATACTCTACGCTGGCGAGGTTGACGATCGTGGTGTTTGAGCCTGCCGGGGCGATAGCCCGCGCGAGCTTATCGCTCCAAAATGCGTAGAGGTCTCGGGCACCGTCGACGACAAGCTTCGCGCCCATCTCCAGCCGATACGGTTCGACGGCATGAAAGGGACGAACGCACCCGTAGAGGCCGGAGAGGATCCACAGATGGTCTTGCAGCCATGCGAGCTGCGCGGAATCCATCACCTCGGGTGCCATGCTCTGGTATTGAATGCCGTGATAGGACATGACGGCAGGGGAGAGGTGACGGGCGAGTGCGGGATTGTCGAGATCGCCGCTTTTCAGGATGGGCCCGAACTCATGCAGTGTGTTGAGGCAAGGTCCCAGCAGTTTGTCACTCACGTTCCACAGCGCCTGCAGGCCGCCGCTGCCTTCATTCCGCTCGATATCTAGCAGTGCGCGGTGGAGGCGAGCCGTCTCGCGCACAAAGGGTGGGATGCCCAGGACTTCAAAAGCATCTTGTGCCGCGCGCATTTGCTTGGCGGGCGAAATGATGACCTGCAGCATGGACTCTCCTCTGCCAAAAAAAGAAGTTGCGGTGGAATACGGTCTGTTTGGTCTATTGAAAGACCAAATCAATCCGTATTCCACCGCAAGTTATGGGTGGGGTGGATTAGGCGCGCTCGAGGAAGGCTTTGTAGCCGCGGTAGGCCTCGTAGATATCGGCCTTGTTGGCGACCTCCCACAGGGCGTGCATGGACAGGACGGCAACGCCGGAGTCGATGACGTTCATGCCGTACTTGGCCATGATGTAGGCGATGGTGCCGCCGCCACCAGCGTTGACGCGGCCGAGCTCGCAGGTCTGGAAGTCCACGCCGGCCTCGTCCATGATGTCGCGGACGAGGGCCACATACTCGGCGTCGGCGTCGTTAGAGCCGCCCTTGCCGCGGCTGCCCGTGTACTTGTTAAAGCACAGGCCGCGACCCATGAAGGCGGCGTTCTTGGTCTCGAACTTGCCGGCATAGCCCGGGTCGAAGCCGGCGGACACGTCGGAGGAGAGCATACGGCTGCGGGCGAGCGCGCGGCGCAGAGCCAGCGGGCTGTCCTCGCCGGCGAGCATCATGATCTCGGCGACGGTGTTCTCGAAGAAGCGACTCGTCATGCCGGTGGCACCCACGGAACCGATCTCCTCCTTGTCGACGATGAGCGTGATGCTCGTGCGCTCCACGTTGGTGACGTTGATCTGGGCGAGCATGGAGGGGTAGGCACAGACGCGGTCGTCATGGCCATAGCCCAGAATCATGGAGCGGTCGAGGCCCATGTCGCGGGCGGGGCCGGCGGGCACGACCTCGATCTCGGCGGAGAGGAAGTCCTCCTCCTCGACGTCGTACTGCTCCTTGAGGATATCCAGGAACATCTGCTTGACGGGCTCCTTGGGGGCGTCCTTGTCGTCCTCATCGAACTTGACGGGACGGCCGCCCACGATCACGTCGAGGATCTCGGCGTCGACGGCGTCTTTGGCAGGCTTAGACATCTGCTCGCTCGAGAGATGGATCAGCAGGTCGGAGATGGTAAAGACCGGATCGTCCGCCTTGTCGCCGATATTGATGTCGACGGTGGTACCGTCCTTTTTGCAGATGACGCCCACGAGTGCGAGCGGGGAGGCTACCCAGTGGTAGCTCTTGACGCCGCCGTAGTAGTGCGTGTCGAGATAAGCCATGTCGCCGGCCTCGAAGGCGGGGTTCTGCTTAAGGTCCAGGCGCGGCGAGTCCACGTGCGCGCCCAGGATGTTAAAGCCCTGCTCGAGCGGGGCGGTGCCCAGATTGACGAGCATAAGGTCCTTGCCGTGGTTAGCGGCATACACCTTGTCGCCTGCCTTAAGCTCGCGGCCTGCGGCGATTACGGTCTCCAGGTCGACGTATCCCGCCTCCTCGGCCATCTTGATGCCGGCCTTGACGCACAGGCGCTCGGTCTTGTTCTCACTCAAAAACTGCTTATAGCCGCGGCAAAGCTCCTCGAGCTCCTCGATTTGCTGTGGCGTGTACTTTTTCCATGCGCAGGGACGCTCCATGACGCAGGCTCCTTTCGGATCGATCGTGCTGGTTGATGTACCGTGAGCCATCGTATCACGCGCGGGCTCACGGTGGCGGGGGAGCTTGATGTGAGGTGGCCGCGGGGCGGGGAGCGTGTAAACTGGAGTGAGCAAACCGTGCCCAGCCCAAAGCGAGGTATTCAATATGTCTGACAAGCGCCGCACCTTTGCCGTTATCGACGGCAACTCGCTCATGCATCGCGCCTTCCACGCCGTGCCGCCGACCATGAACGCGCCGGACGGTCGCCCCACCAACGCGATCTTTGGCTTTCTGAACATGTTTCTCAAGATGATCGATGCCTTTAACCCCGACGGCGTCGTCGTGGCGTTTGACAAGGGTAAACCGCGCGTGCGCATGGAGATGCTGCCGCAGTATAAGGCGCAACGCCCGCCCATGGACCCCGATCTGCATGCGCAGTTCCCTATGATTAAGGAGCTGCTCGCCGCGCTCAACGTGCCGATTCTGCAGTCCGAAGGCTGGGAAGGCGATGACATCCTGGGAACCATGGCGCGCCTGGGTGAAGAGGCCGGCTGCGACATGCTACTGGTGACCGGCGACCGCGACATGTATCAACTCGTGACCGAGCACGTCAACGTGGTCTCGACCCGCAAGGGCCTGTCCGACGTGGCGATTATGACGCCCGAGAGCGTGGACGACCTGTATCACGGCATTACGCCGGCGCTCGTGCCCGATTTTTACGGTCTAAAGGGCGATACGTCCGACAACATCCCCGGTGTACCGGGCATCGGTCCCAAAAAGGCGAGTGCGCTCATTGCGAAGTACGGTAGCCTGGACGAAGTCATCGCGCATGCCGATGAGGTCAAGGGCAAGATGGGCGAGAACCTGCGTGCACACATCGATGACGCACTACTGAGCCGCAAGGTTGCGACAATTCGCACCGATGCGCCCGTCGAGCTCGACTTTGAGGCGACGTCCTTCCCGGCGTTTTCTGCCGACGAAGTGTCCGCGGCGCTGGGTACGCTTGGTATCACCGCCATGCAGAACCGTTTCTTGGCGCTGATCGGCGGCGAGGGCGGGACTGCTGCCTCCAGTGTGTTTGAGATACCTGCTATGGTTCGCGCAGCCGCCGGCGATGCCGACGCGCTTGGTGCCGTTGCGGCTGAGGTCTCCCGCGCGATTGATGCCGGCGAGTGGGTCGCCGCCGTGGTGGACGACGACAAGGAAGAGGGCGCGCTCTTTGGGCTGACGCGCACGCTGTGGTTGGCGACGTCCAAGGGCCTGTTCGCGCTCGAGGAGGGCGACAGCTGTGCGGCGGCTGAGGTTGAGGGCTTCAACTTCGCTCACGGTGTGATCGCCGGCGTGCTTGCGCGCCTGTTTATGGAGGGCCGCGTGGCGAGCCCGGATACGAAAGCGCTGCTGCACGAGCTTTCGCCCATCGATTCTTCTGAGCCCGAGCTCATGGATCCGCTCGCTGCCGATTCCACGCGTATCTTCGATACCGTGGTCGCTGCCTATCTGCTGGATTCCGATCGCTCCGAGTTCGATGAGGCATATCTGGCCGATACCTATCTGCAGATGGCGTTGCCTGCGGCGCGCGGTGCAGAGGGTGCTGGTGAGGACGCTCCGGCGCCTGCCGCCCGTACTGCGGCTCTGACGCTGGCGCTCGTGGCGCCGTTGCGCGAGTGCATGGCCCGTGAGAACGCCGCCAACGTGTTCGATGGCATCGAGATGCCGCTCGTTCCGGTACTTGCCAAGATGGAGCGCGCGGGCATGCTCGTGGACCCCGACCGCCTGCACAGTCTGTCCGAGGGTCTGGCGACCCAGATCACCGAGGTCGAACGAAGCATTCGCGACCTTGCCGGTGACGAGACCTTTAACATCGGCAGCCCCATGCAACTTTCGCATGTGCTCTTTGATGTGATGGGCCTTCCGACCAAGGGTCTCAAAAAGACCAAGCGCGGTTACTATTCGACCAATGCCAAGGTACTGAGTGATCTTGCCCGTGACCACGAGATTGTTCGTTTGATCTTAGACTGGCGCGAGAAGTCCAAGATCAAGTCAACCTATCTGGACACGTTGGGCCCGCTGCGCCGCGGTGACGGTCGTGTGCACACCACGTACAACCAGACCATCACCGCGACGGGGCGTCTGTCTTCGAGCGACCCTAATCTGCAAAACATTCCGACGCGCTCGGAGCTGGGGCGTACCGTCAAGACGGCGTTTTCGGCAGGCGAGGGAAGCGTCTTTTTGGCGGTGGACTACTCGCAGATCGAGCTGCGTCTGCTGGCACATCTCTCGGGTGACGAGCACTTGGTGCGCGCCTTTAACGAGGGCGAGGACTTCCATGCCGAGACGGCGGCGCGCGTGTTTGGTGTGCCGGTGTCCGAGGTAACGCCCGACCTGCGCAGTCGCGCCAAGGCCGTGAACTTTGGCATCGTGTATGGCCAGCAGGCCTACGGCCTGTCGCAGTCGCTGCATATCTCGATGGCCGAGGCGCGCGACATGATCGACCGCTACTACGAGGCCTACCCGGGCGTGCGTACGTTCCTCGACAACGTGGTGGCGCGCGCCAAGCAGACGGGCTACGCCGAGACCATGTATGGCCGCAGACGCCATATTCCCGAGCTCAAGGCCAAAAACCCGCAACTCCGCGGCTTTGGCGAGCGCACGGCCATGAACCATCCCATGCAGGGCACCGCAGCAGACATCATCAAGATCGCCATGGCCCGCGTAAGTCGTCGCCTGGAAGAAGAAGGCTTTGCCGCCCACATGATCCTGCAAGTGCACGACGAACTGGACTTTGAGTGCCCCATCGACGAAGTCGAGCGCCTAACCACCATGGTCCGCGACGTCATGGAGCACGTAGTGGACCTCCGCGTTCCCCTAATCGCCGAAGCCAGCACCGGCATAACCTGGGCCGATGCCAAGTAAAGACATACCAACAACCCCAAAGTAACCAAAACAGAAGGGGGCTCCTTGCCAACAAGGAGCCCCCTTCATTCCAAACTATCAGCCAAGTATCCAGACGCCAAGACGCCATCCATGCGGCAAGCAAGTCACCGCAGGACCTGGCCGGGCGACGCGGGTAAGTTTTTCGTAGATTCCGCACGAGCCGAAGGCCACTTAATGTGGCCTTCGAGCGAGCCCAGGACCTGACCGAACGAAAAACTTACCCGCGTCGCCCGGCCAGGTCCGACAGGTTGCGTTAACGAGCCGCCAAGATGGCGTCGATGAGCGTCAGTACGCCCCCGTCGTTGTTGCTCGGAATGCGCCACTTGGCATGCGCGTTCATGTGCTCCTCGGCGTTGTCCACGATAAAGCTGTGACCGACGCGCTCGAGCATGGGGATGTCGTTGTAGGTGTCGCCCACGGCGGCGGCGTCGGCAATATCGATGCCCAGGTGCTTGCACAGGTGAGCGATGCCGGCGCCCTTGTCGACGCCCAGGTTCATAAAGTCGATCCACTCGCGCCCAGCGTTGGTGACGTAGAGCTTGTCCGAGAACTCGGGGCTATAGGTCTCGCGGAAAGCGGGCTCGGCGTCGTAGCCGGGGAAGAAGACCGAAATCTTGTTGGACTCGAAATCAATGCCCTCAAAGCTGTCGACGTAGTTGATTGTGTTGTAGTAGACGCTGATCTCGTCGTGGTATTGATGGTCGCGGGCAAGCACGTAGAACTCGTCGAAGCAGCACAGGACGGGGACAGCGCGAGGATCCTCCGAGGCACGGTTCAAGACCTGCTGATACAGCTCCACGTCAATATTGCTCTTATAGATATAGCCGCCGCGATAGATCACGCAAGCTCCGTTGTCGGGACAAAAGGCGAGGCGGTTCTTGATGCCCTCGAACATCTCTTCGAGCTTGGGGGCGGGACGTCCGCTGGCGGGGCAGAATACGATGCCGGCGTCGGCGAGCTTGTCCAGGCGCTCATCAAGACCCTGGGGCAGCACACGCTCGTCGGTCAGCAGCGTCTTGTCCATATCGACGGCGAGAATCTTAATGTTGCCGATGTTGGCGTCCGATTCGTAAGTTTGCATAAAAATGCGCCTTTCGTTTCGAGATTGTTTCAGACGTTATAACCATCAACTAGTAGTCGAGCGTATTTTCGCAGGAATGGTGCGTATTTGCACCACGCTTCACAAAGTAATGAAAAAACTTTTCAGAAATTTGAATTTGTCGCTTGTGCCGCGGGCACTTTAGCGTAATATAGCGACCATCGAAAACGGAGAAGGAAAAACAACCGCTTACCGAAGAAAAGGTACCGTTTACGATATTAGAATTGCGCCCGGCGATAGGTGAAAGGAGAGGCAGATGCAGTTCGTAAAGATCATCACTACTGCAGACAATGCCATCCGACGCCAGCGCGCAATTTCCCGACGACGATAACAATCGTCTCTGTCCGTATGGGGCTAAATGCCCCAACAGAGTCATTTTGAGGTCGTTGGGTTTTAGCACGACATAGACGCATGTTTCTAGGGCATGTTGTGCTGCTTTTTGCTATTTAACCTGATATTGCACGGTTTTTGACCTCGAAATGACTTGCAACTGACCGATGTTCTAACTAGCTACCAAGGGCGAAAGGAAACAGCCATGAGCAAGGAAAAAGTCGTTCTCGCATATTCCGGTGGTCTTGATACATCCGTATGTGTCAAGTGGCTCCAGGACGAGAAGAATCTCGATGTCGTTTGTGTCTGCGGCAATGTGGGCCAGGAGGAGACCGGCCTGGATGCCAAGAAGCAGAAGGCCCTCGACCTGGGCGTTCTCGATTGTCAGGTGCTCGACCTGCGCGACGAGTTCTCCGATGAGTTCCTGACCAAGGCCATCGCTGCCAACTCCATGTACGAGAACAAGTATCCGCTGCTCTCTGCTCTGTCCCGTCCGCTGCTTGCCAAGAAGCTCGTCGAGGTTGCTCACGAGTTTGGTGCGACCTACGTCGCCCATGGCTGCACCGGCAAGGGCAACGACCAGGTTCGTTTTGAGGCTGCCGTCAAGGCCCTCGACCCTGAGCTCAAGGTTATCGCCCCGGTTCGCGAGTGGGATCTGAAGTGCCGTCCGGACGAGGTCGCCTATGCCCACGCTCACAACGTGCCGGTTCCCGAGGGTGCCAACGACAACCCCTATTCCATTGACGACAACCTGTGGGGTCGCGCCATCGAGTGCGGTCACCTGGAGGATCCCTGGAACGAGCCGCTCGATGACGCCTGGGTTATGACCAAGAACCCCGAGGATACGCCCGACACCCCGACCTACACCGAGATTGAGTTTGAGGCCGGCAAGCCCGTCGCCGTCGACGGCAAGAAGATGAAGCTCTCCGAGATCGTCATCGCCCTCAACAAGATTTCCGGCGACAACGGCTTTGGTCGCCTGGACCTGGTCGAGGATCGTCTGGTGGGCCTCAAGAGCCGTGAGTGCTATGAGGTTCCCGGAGCCCTGACGCTCATCACCGCCCACAAGGCGCTCGAGGACATCTGCGTCGAGGGCGACCTGCTCAAGACCAAGATCAAGCTCGAGCAGGATTGGGCCACCGCCGTGTACAACGGCCAGTGGTACAGCCCGCTCAAAAACGCGCTCGATGCCTTTATGGTCGATACCCAGAAGTTCGTGACCGGCACTGTCCGTCTGAAGTTCTTTAAGGGCAACTGCCATGTCGTCGGCCGCAAGAGCCCCTTCAGCCTGTATGACTACGGCCTGGCTACCTACGACCGCGACACCACGTTTGATGAGAAGGCCAGCGCCGGCTTTATCGAGATCGATACGCTGTCGCTCAAGACGTGGGCTAAGGTCCAGGGTCCCAGCTCCGCTGCCGCCCAGGCTTAAAGGCCCTTTCCTTGGTATCCGCGCGGCCCATCCGCGTGATACATAACGGGCGCACGGGGTCCCTACCTTTCGTTATGCTTGCTGACACTTCTTAACATCGGTGGCCCCTACGTTCCGCCCGCATATATGATGCCGCGTCTGCGGCTGAGTCCGAGCCCCGCCGGGGTTGTCCGGCGGGGCTCCTTCTATCAATTTGGCGGCTCTGCGCCTATATATGAGGAGTATCCATTATGTTCAGTGCTATCGCGCATGCCTTACTTGCCCTCGCGCCTGAGTTTGATGCTGCAAAGGTCGAGGACGTCCCTATGAGCCTGAAGGCCTGGATCGATGGTTCGCAGGGCAACATCCGGAGGGAGACGTTGGGCGCCAAGTGCATGGCGCGTCACTTCTTTGCAAATTAGCTACATGGCCCAGCGCACGGCAGGGAGTGTGTAAAACTAGCAGTTGAAAAATCGCTTTAGCGACAGGGCGCATTGCTTTGGGCGCTTGTTTTGTTATTTGAGGAAAGGGGACGGTTCCATGGCTCTTTGGGGCGGTCGTTTTGAGGCGGGCGTGGCCGAGGTCACGCAGGAGTTTGGCGCGTCGCTGCCGGTCGACAAACATCTCTATAAGCAGGATATTGCCGGCTCTAAGGCACATGCCAAGATGCTGGCCGCCCAGGGCATCATCAGTGCCGAGGATGAGCAGGCGATTGCCGAGGGCCTGACCGGAATCGAACAGGATATCGATGCCGGCAACTTCACCTTCGACATCAACGACGAGGACATCCATATGTCCATCGAGAGCGAGCTGACGCGCCGCATCGGCGAGGCCGGTAAGCGCTTGCATACCGGGCGTTCGCGCAACGACCAGGTGGCGACCGACACGCGACTGGGCGTCAAGGCGCTGGCCAAGGAGCTCATGGAGGCCAATCTTGAGCTGCGCCATGTGCTGGTGGATGCCGCTAAGAAGTACGAAAAAGTGATTCTACCTGGCTACACGCACATGCAGCATGCTCAGCCCGTGCTGCTGTCGCATCACTTGCTGGCGTATTCCTGGATGTTCGCGCGCGACTTTACGCGCCTGAAGGCCGCCTTTGATGCCGCCGACAACTGCCCACTGGGTGCTGCCGCGCTTGCCGGCACGAGCTATCCGCTCGATCGCCAGATGACGGCTGCCGAACTTGGCTTTGCGGGTGTGATCCCTAACTCGCTCGACGCTGTTTCCGATCGCGATTTCCTGCTCGATCTGCATTACGCTGGCTCCGTTATGGCCATGCATCTGTCGCGTCTTTCCGAGGAGATCGTGCTGTGGTCGAGCTCCGAATTTGGCTTTATCACGCTTTCCGACTCTTACTCCACCGGCTCGTCCATCATGCCGCAGAAGAAAAATCCCGACTTTGCCGAGCTGATCCGCGGCAAGAGCGGCCGCGTCTACGGCAACCTGGTGCAGCTACTGGTGACCATGAAGGGCCTGCCGCTTGCTTATAACAAGGACTTGCAGGAGGACAAGGAGGGCGCGCTCGATACCGCCCATACGCTCATGCAGTGCCTGTCGGTTATGGCCGGTATGATTTCGACTTGGACCGTCAACGAGGATGCCATGGCGTGCGAGTGCGGCGTGGGACACCTTGCCGCCACCGATGTTGCCGATTACCTGGCAAAGCGCGGTCTACCGTTCCGCGAGGCACATGCCGTGGTGGGGCACCTGGTCCTGATGTGTGAGAAGCGCGGCTGCAATCTTGAGGACCTGCCGTTTGAGGTGTTCCAGGAGGCAAGCCCGCTCTTTGAGCGCGATATTACCGAGGCGCTCGATATCCCGTCGATTGTCGCCGCGCGCACGACCGAGGGTGGTACCGCCCCTGCTGCCGTTGCCGTGCAGTTGGGAAGCGCCGAGGCGCAGCTCGCGGCCGATGAGGGTGTGTTTGGCTCGTTATCCAAGGTCGTCGAGATGGGCCACGGAGCTAATTAGCTTATTGGATGCGTCTGTCTGGTGTGTTCATCATATTTTGCCTTTACGGGTGCCCGCTATGGTGGGCACCCGTTTTGTTATAGAGAAGGAAGGAGCTTGTCGAGAACTTCTGTAGGACATTTGCGCAGGTTGTGAAGGGGGTGCGTTCACGGGCGACAATCGACCGCCCGTTCTGTTCGTTGCAGTTGAAAGTGGGACGGATGGTACTCTAGTCGGGCTTCGAAACAGAAGTGACACATATAGAACGCTTCAATTAATTGCAGCGCTTCAATAAACAGTTTTTTGTTTAACTGCAGCTAAAACTCTGTTACGATGCAGTCCAGGCGAGTGCCGGAATGGGACTTGGGCACGCGCGAACCTACTTGAAAGGCTACCTTATGGCTATCGAGAAGACCTTCATCATGATTAAGCCCGACGCCGTGCGCGATCGCAAGATCGGCGAGATCGTTACTCGCATTGAGCGCAGCGGCCTTGTCATCGAGTGCATGGAGATGACCACGCTCGAGCGCGCTACCGTCGAGGAGCACTACGCTCATCTGGCCGACAAGCCTTTCTTTGGCGGTCTCTGCGACTTTATGACGAGCGGTCCGGTCGTCAAGATGGTCGTTTCCGGTCTTTCTGCTGTCTCCAAGATGCGCACTCTTATGGGCGCTACCAACCCGCTTGATGCTGCCCCCGGCACCATCCGCGGCGACTTCGCTGTCGATGTCAACGCCAACGTGATTCACGGCTCCGATTGCCTGGAGAACGCCGAGATCGAGATCAAGCGCTTCTTTGGCTAAACCAGCTTTGACTCCTTAAAGCTGTTAGCGTGTGGCTTAGGCGCAGCGGAACTCCATCCGCGGCGCCCTTTTTATCCCAGTAGATTTTTGGGACATGGCTAGAAATCTACCTTTTGTCGCACATGGACTGCGAAAGGTAGATTTCTAGGCATGCACCAAAAATCTAATAAAGAGCCCCCGCCCGGATTGCGTTCCGGACGGGGGTTTTCGTTGGCGTATGGCGTTGTAGGTCTTTAAGCTTCGTCGACGACCTTGAGGCCGCGGGTCTGGTCGATCTCGTTGAGGAGATTGACGCGACGCTCGTGACGGCCGCCCTCGAACTCGGCATCGAGCCACTCGTCGACGATCATCTTGGCGAGCTCGGAGCCCACGACGCGGGCGCCAAAGGCGAGCACGTTGGTGTTGTTGTGCATGCGCGAGAGCTTGGCGCTGAAGGGCTCGGAGCACACGACGGCACGAACGCCCTCGACCTTGTTGGCGGCCAAGCTAATCCCGACACCGGTGCCGCAGATCAGGATGCCCAGATCGACGTCGCCGTTGGCTACGGCTTTGCCCACCTTGTAGCCGGCGATGGGGTAATCAAAGCTCTCGGAGGTGTCGGTGCCAAAGTTCACGACCTCGCAGCCGCGCTCCTTCAGGTGCTCGGAAATGATGTTCTTGAGCTCGACGGCGGCGTGGTCGTTGCCGATACCGATCTTCATGAGTGGTTCCTCTCTGGTCCGTGCGGCGGAATTGCTAAAGGTTTTACCGCGTTCGACTGCATGATAGCGCGTCTTTTGCCTAAACACTCGGGCGTTTTTTGGTCAAACGCTTTAGCGGATGCGAACATCAGCCCATCACGAAAAATGCCGCCAATTTGCTTCTGGCGGCCGTCTGCCGGAACTCGACTTGCGGTTTTTGGTGCCTTGTTATCAAATGGAGAAGTTGATACTTGCGAGAGCAACCCGTTATACATGTAGGAGATACCTATGCCTACCGATTCCATCCGTGATACCGCGTTTTGTGATGTTTTGAACCGCGAGCTTGTCTGTGCGCTCGGCTGCACCGAGCCCATTGCCGTTGCCTATGCGGCGGCGCTGGCGAGCCAGACGCTCGGTTGCGAACCCGAACATATGGATGTTGCCTGCTCAGGCAACATCATCAAGAACGTAAAGAGCGTGACCGTGCCCAACTCGGGCGGTATGCACGGTATTGAGGCCGCGGCCGTGCTGGGTGCCGTGGGCGGTGACGCCGAGAGCGCGCTCGAGGTGCTCGAGAGTGTTGGCGATGCAGACCGTGCTCGCGTGACCGAGCTGCTCTCCGATGCCGACTACTGCGATGTGTCGCTTGTCGAGGGTGTGCCCAACCTCTACATTAAGGTGACTGCCACGGCCGGAGGTCACACTGCGGTCGTCGAGATCACCGACCATCACACCAATGTTACGTGCCATACACTCGATGGCATTCCGGTGTGTGGCAAGTCGGCGGGGGAGTGTGCCGCCTGCGCCGAGCGCGTCGTGGCCGAGCGTGCCGCCGATACGCCCATGTCGATTGAGTCTATCATTGACTTTATCGAGGACGGCGACATCGAGGGCGCCCGCGCTGCCGTTGAGCGTCAGATTGAGCTGAACGGCGCTATTAGCGCCGAGGGCTTGGCGAACGCTTGGGGCGCCGAGGTGGGCCGTACGCTGCTGGGCGCTCGCGCCGACGATGTCGCCTGCCGTGCGCGTGCGCGTGCGGCCGCCGGGTCTGACGCCCGTATGAACGGCTGTGCGCTACCGGTCGCCATTGTGTGCGGCTCGGGCAACCAGGGTATTACCTGTGCGTTGCCCGTTATGGAATATGCCGACTACCTGCGCTGCGACCACGAGCGCCTGGTGCGCGCCGTGATGCTGTCTGATCTTATTGCCGTGCATATCAAGAGCTATATTGGTGCGCTCTCGGCGTTTTGCGGTGCTATTTGCGCTGCGTGCGGTGCCGGCGCGGCGATTACCTGGCTGTGCGGTGGCACGCGCGAGCAGATTGGCGCGACGGTTTCGAACACGCTCGGTAACGTTGGCGGCATCGTGTGCGATGGCGCCAAGGCGAGCTGTGCCGCCAAGATTTCCGCTGCCGTCGATGCGGCGATTCTGGGCCACGATATGGCCATGCAGGGCCGCGGCTTCCGCGCCGGCGAGGGTCTGATCCAGGATACCGTCGAGGAGACGATCGCGAGCATGGGCTATGTGGGCCGTGTGGGCATGAAGGATACCGATGTCGAGATTCTCAACATCATGATCGGCAAGACCATCGTCGACTGCTAGGGGCTCTGGGGCACTGCATCTTGTTGTTGAAACTATCGCGCTTGTGGCTGTAAAGCACCTGTCTGCATTGCGGACAGCGAGGATCTCGCGGTATGTCACCAGGTCGTTCTCGCGCTTGATGCGCTCGAGGACGGTTGCGACAACAAGCGCCGCTATCGCCGGCAGGAACGCCGCAGCCGCGGCGACGCCGGCGCCCCAGGTGCCCTCCATCCACTTAAACGCCGGCGACAGTATCAGTGCGAACGCCACCGCCAGCAACGCGAGCATCAGCACGGCCAGCCATAGCATCCGCGTTCCCATGCGCTTGCGATCTCTTTCGACTGCCTCTTCCATAACGGTCACGTCTCCCTTCACGAGCGTGTCTATGGAGGTGCCGAATAGGATGCTCAGCATGAGCAGGCTCTGGACGTCCGGATACGTCTTGTCCCGCTCCCAGTTCGAGATCGTCTGACGCGACACGTAGAGTTTCTCGGCGAGCTGTTCTTGGGAGAGCCCCATCGCCTCGCGCCTCGTCTTTGCTCACCGGCACGTCGAGCGTCTCACCGAGGGCGACGAGCATCTCCGCGTCGGGCACCGAGAGCCCGCGTTCCCATTTGGAAACCGTCTGCCTCACCACGTTCGGCTTGAGCGCGAGCTCCTCCTGCGATAGCCCTTTCGATTTCCTGAGGGCCTGGATGTTCTCGTTCAGCATGGTGGATCCTTTCTCTCGCCCGGTTCCTACGTTACCGCAATGCTGCCCGCAGATGGTCCGTTGCCGCAAGCAACGGGTCGTAACATCGGCGGGGATTGTTTGAGTTCACAGGGGATGCAAGCTCCTTATAATATGACGTCCATTTAATCTACCTGCGGTTTGCAACCATAGGGTGCCTGCAGGTTGCGTAAAATGAAGCCTCAAGTTGGTGGTTTCCGCCATGTGGCTACCGTAGTGTGTAAGTCGCCGGCAGGAAAGCACCGAACGCTGGGATGCCGCGCCCGCGCCGTCGCCGTGAGCCAAGATCATGACGCCCGAGCGGTCGCTCCCAGCCAACGAGAGGACCTACTATGAGCTTCCGTACCAACCTTCAGTATCTGCGCGCCGAGCGCCATATGACCCAGGAGCAGCTCGCCATGCTGCTTGGGGTGTCCCGCCAGTCCGTCACCAAGTGGGAGGCCGAGAAGTCCTACCCGGAGATGGATAAGCTCATCAAAATGTGCCAGATTTTCGAGTGCTCGCTCGATGACCTGGTGCAGGGTGACCTTACCGATCGCGCTCCGGCACCCGCCGTCGCTACCGTGCCGCCCGGTCCCGCGACGGATGTGTGTGGCTATGACGACCACATGCGCTCGTTTGCCAAGCGAGTTCCCACGGGTGTCGCCGCGTTTATCCTGGGCGTTGTGGGGCTCGTGCTTTTTGAGGAAGGGACGGCTCTGCGCGGCCTGTTCAATAGCAGTATGGCTGCAAGTTGGGGCGAGCTTCTGGGGCTGGCCGCCCTGTTCTCCGGCGTGCTTGTGGGCATTGGCATCTTGGTTTCTGCTGGCATGGAGCACTCTGCTTTTGTGAAGGCGCATCCCTTTATCGAGGATTTTTATACTGACGATGATCGTCTTCAGGCGCGCCAGGTGCTGGTACGCGGGTTGGTTACCGGGCTCATGCTCATCATGATGGGGGTTCTGCTGGGCAACTTCATCGAGCATGAGTCTGGCGCGGAGGCTCCTGCGGGCGCTGCGCTGCTCGCCCTGGTCGCGGTGGGCGTATGGCTGATTGTCCATGCGGGCATGATGTACGGTCGCGTGGATATCGATGAGTACAACCGCGATGCGGTCGAGGAACTCGAGGTTGAGGACATCGCCCGCATCGATGTTCCTGAAGCGGTGCGCAACGAGCTGCGCTCCGCAAAGCGCACGCACGAGAAGATCGAGGCTGCTTGCGGTGTCATCATGCTCGTTTCCACCATCGTTGCGCTGAGTTGGCTGTTTTTGGGTCCTTCGTTCGCTGGGACCACATGGGACGCCATCGGTAGTGGGCGTCAGGCGGCCGATTCCATCGTCGGCTACTTTTGGCTGCCTTGGCCAATTGGAGGCATTCTCTGCGGCATCGTCAGCATTCTCATGAAGGCCTTCGGAAGGGACCGTTGAGTAGCTGGAATTTTACTAGTGCTTGCAGTCAATTTGAAGTCTTCGGCTGCGGGCACCTTCGAGTCCGCATCACGAGCGCAACGCCGCCGCCCAAAAGCGCTGATTCTTGACGCGCGTGATGCGGACTTCGGCAGATGCTGCCTCTAGTTCAGCAGCCCCCACACGGCAAAGCCGAGTGCTCCGCCGATGGCGGCCGCGGCGATGAAAGTCAGCAAGTCGTACGCCAGTCGATGCTTCGTCGGCCACGCGCGGCGGGGGAGTACCCGCGGATCGCGCTCGATGTTCGCCTCGCCGTTCATGAAGGCGAGGATCTCGCGGTATGTCACCAGGTCGTTCTCGCGCTTGATGCGCTCGAGGACGGTTGCGACAACAAGCGCCGCTATCGCCGGCAGGAACGCCGCAGCCGCGGCGACGCCGGCGCCCCAGGTGCCCTCCATCCACTTAAACGCCGGCGACAGTATCAGTGCGAACGCCACCGCCAGCAACGCGAGCATCAGCACGGCCAGCCATAGCATCCGCGTTCCCATGCGCTTGCGATCTCTTTCGACTGCCTCTTCCATAACGGTCACGTCTCCCTTCACGAGCGTGTCTATGGAGGTGTCGAACAGGACGCTCAGCATGAGCAGGCTCTGGACGTCCGGATACGTCTTGTCCCGCTCCCAGTTGCTGATCGTCTGACGCGATACATAGAGCTTCTCGGCAAGTTGCTCTTGCGAGAGGCCCATCGCCTCGCGCCGCGTCTTGATCTGGTTGCTGATGTCCATCGTCACCTCCCGGTCGTGAAGGAGCGTCCCGCGAACACATCGGGTGCGCTATCGAATCTGTTGTACATCATATGCGGCATGGCTTGCCGGGCGCTGCTAAAATTGTTTTGCACGGGGTTTACCTGCATGATTGTTGCTGCGATGCGTGCCATCGCCGCGGGGAGATCTGGCTTGTGGAGGCTTGCGGGGCGATGGCTTAGCGATGTTGTCGAGCAATCGTCCAAGTGCGCAGGGCCATGGCGGCGTAGCCGATTGCAGCGTAGGCGATGCCGTAGAACGCGATATCCTGGCTGCCCTCGACCGCGGGGGGAACAGGAGGGCGAAGGCGGCCCCGAGCGCCGCGGGCAACCAGAAGAGCGTTCGCGCGGAGCCCGCGGCGAGCATGCCGAGGGCGACCGCGGTGATCGGGAGAAGGGCGTAGAGGAGCGCCATCATGGCGAACATCCCCGCATCGGGTGGGACGGCGCCGACCAGGAAGGCGGGGACCGCCCAACATGCGGCGGCGATGGCGGCTGCGGCGATGAGCAATGTGCGCGCGGTTGCGTTCATGGGGCCTCCTCAACGAGAATCGCCCCCATTCTGCCACGAGGGGCGGGAATGGGGGCGATCGTGCCGGCGAAAGGCCATCCGGTCTGCAGATCTACCTAGCTCAACATCTTGGCGAGCATGCCGATGCCAACACCCACGAGGCCGCCGGCGATGGCGCCGATGATGATCTGCACCGCGTTGCGGGTCCCCTTCACCCAAGGGTTCATCTCGCGCTCACGGCGCCCCTCGAGCGTGTCGCGATCGACCTGCTCGCCGCGGCTAAACGCCAACACCTCGCGGTACGTGACGAGGTCGTGCTGCTTCTTCATGCGTTCCATATACACGAACGCCACGAGCATCACGACAAGCGCCACGGCGGCAAACGCCGCGGTGGGCGCGATGTGCATGCCCCAGCCCCATTCGAACTGGAACGCCGCCCACGCGCTCAGCACCAAAAACACGACCGCGCTCACGACCGTGATTGTGGAGAGGGCGTTGTACTTCTTGACCGCTTCGTTCATTACCTGTGCCATGGTTTCCACATCTCCTTTGATGAGGGAGTCCACGGTCACCCCGAACACGTTGGAAAGCAGCAGCAGGCTCTGGACATCCGGATACGTACGGCCGCACTCCCAGTTGCTGATGGTCTGGCGCGACACGTAGATGCGCTCCGCCAGATCGTCTTGGGACAGTCCGAGCTCCGTGCGATGCTCCTTGATGTGCGAGCCCAGCTCCATGCGTTTGCTCCCTAGAGGGTCGGGGTGACCCCTGTCGAGAGCCACCATGTCATTGACGCGAGCATCGTACCATCAAAGGTCTTTATATTTGACCCCCACGGGGCAAAATCGAGCTGTCAAAAGGCTTTATATACGACATCTAGCTGGGAAAAGAACGGTCCCCAAAGGCGGATGCCTCCGGGGACCGGTTGGTGCGTATAGAGGGGGCGAGCTTGCTTTGGGTTGGTGTTGGCCCCGCCGCTCGGCTCGACTTTGGAGCGGCGGGGCTCAGCTCTGCCTCGGCGCTGGCGAGGCAGAGCGCGGCTTTGCCCCGACGTCGGCAGCGGCCGAGCCCTGTCTTCCCGGCTTAGCCCTCTTCGCCTTTGGGCGTGCCCTTGAACGAGGGCTCTTTCTTTGGCAGCCTTCCCGCGCGTTTGAGGGCGTCTCGCAAGATCCATTCCACCTGACCGTTGGCGCTGCGCATCTCATCGTCCGCCCAGCGTTGGACGGCCTCCCAGATAGCGGGGTCTATACGGAGTGGATACTGCTTGCGTGCCATGACGTGCCTTCTTGTCGAATGTGCAATTTTGCACCCGTCCCCAAATTACTCATTGGTGTTGGGGTTAGTACAGCGAGCCTGCGTTGAGCACCGGGTGCGCCTCGGATTCACCGCAGAGCACCACCATGAGGTTGCTGGCCATCTGCGCCTTGCGCTCGTCGTCCAGCTCGATGGTGCCGCCGGCGGCCATCTCCTTCACGGCCATGTCGACCATGGAGACCGCGCCCTCGACGATCTTCTTGCGTGCGGCGATGACGGCCTCGGCCTGCTGGCGGCGCAGCATCGCCTGGGCGATCTCGGGGGAGTAGGCAAGATGGGTTAGGCGGGCGTCGTCGACCTCGACGCCGGCGGGCGCCAGGCGCATCGCGAGCTCGCGGCGCAGGGCTTCGGAGACCTCTTCCACATTGGCGCGCAGCGTGATGGCGCCGGCGGCATCGGACTCGTCCTCCAGGTGGTCGTAGGCGTACACGCTCGCCACGTGGCGCAGCGCCGTCTCGGCCTGCATGGCGACATAGCTCTGGTAGTCGTCGACGTCGAAGAGCGCCTTGGCGGTATCGGCGACGTGCCACACCACGACGGTTGCGATCTCGATGGGGTTGCCCATTTTGTCGTTGACCTTCAGGCGCTCGCCATTCAGGGTGCGCACGCGGGTGGAGATGGTGGTGGGGTTGCCCTTGGCGGCCTTCTGCGCCGCGGCCTTGGCGGCCTTGGAATCGCTCATCTCGAGCTCGATCATCTCGCCGATCCCGGCCGATCCGCCCATGCTCTTGCTAAAGAACGGGTTGGCCCAGAAGAAGCCCTCGTCGCGGACGGTGCCCACGTACTTGCCGAACAGGATGCACACGCGCGCCTGGCCGGGCTGCAGCGAGAAGAATCCGTTGAGTGGGATGAACCACAGGCAAAACGCGAGGATGCTGAGGCCGAGCCCCCATCCGTAGACTGCGGGCGCGTCGACGCCGTCGGGCGTGCTCGCGAGCCCGATGGTGCTCCAGATAAAGAGGCCGATGATGACGATGAGCGCCACCGCCACGGCGACGAGCATGCCGTAGCCCGACTTGGCCTTGAGTTGCTTTTCCACGCTCATTGTGAGTTCCTTTCATGACTGCGCCGGCGTTTGCGTGACGTCCCCGGCGCCGCGCTCCAGATTGCGATGGGGAGGAGGCGAGTCCCCGAGCAGTCCGTGCGACTGCTGATTACATTGTGATATCACATTGAGACCAAGTCAAGGAGAATCGGATGCCGTCTCTCATGGCATAAGTGGTTCGGGGCGCCCGGCATCTACGCTCCGTAGAGGTCTTCCTGTTGCATCTTGGCTCGCAAGTCCCTATAATAGCCCCACTCACGGCTGAAGGTTTACCTCGAGATTTGGAAAGGGGAGCTGCACCATGCTTGCTTCCATGAGGATTTGGCTCTAGCCACGGTCGCGTGAGCGACCGGTACTTCGCTGCATACCACCGATCGCATCAAAGGATTATTCCATGACACAACCGAATCCCTGCGCTTCTTGGAAGCGCTCGCTCGCCATCGTCTGGATCGGCGAGTTCTTCTCCGTGCTCACGAGCTCCATTCTGCAGATGGGTCTCATCTGGCACGTCACCCTCACCACCGGCTCCGCGAGCGCCCTGTCGTTCGTGAGCCTGGCGGCCTTCTTGCCCATGGCGCTCCTCGGCGCCTTCGCGGGCACCATCGTGGACCGCACGTCCATCAAGCGTCTCATGATCGGCGCCGATCTCTTCATCGCGGCCGTGAGCCTCACGCTTGTCTTCGGCTCGCTTCGGGGCGACCTCTCTGTCGCCGTTGTGGCGGCGGTGCTGTTCGTCCGTGCGCTGGGCAGCACGCTCCATACGCCCGCCTTCAACGCGCTCACACCGCTCATCGCCCCGCCCGAGGTGCTCGGCAAGCTGGCGGGCATGCTGCAGTTCATGCAGTCGGGTAGCTATATCATCGGCAACGCCATCGCCGCGGTGGTCTACCCGGCGTTTGGTCTGACCTTCATGATCGCGCTCGATGTCGCCGGCGCGGTGCTCGCGAGCATCGCGGTGGCGACCTCCGGCATCAAGACGCCGGCGCCCGAGCGCCATACGCCCGAGGAGAACGCCGAGGCGTCGCACCGCGCGGTGCGGGCCTTCCTATTGGAGACGGCCAACGGGTACCGCGAGCTCAAACGCCATCACGGTCTGTTCGCCATGCTCTGGATAGGCTTCGCCTTCTCGGTCCTGTTCTCGCCCATATCCGCGCTGTTCCCGCTCATAGTGTTCGACCATTTTGGGGGCACCACTACGCAGTCGGCTATCGCGGAGATCGCGTTCTCGGTCGGCATGATCGCGGCGAGCGGCTGGATCGGGGCGACGGGTGGCCTTAAGAACCGCGCGCTTTCGTGCACGCTGGCCATCGGCCTCTTCGGAGCGGGCACGCTCGCGGGCGGCCTCGTGCCCCCTTCCGCGCTCGTTGTGTTTCTGGGGCTTACGTTCGCGATGGGGGTCTCGAGTCCGCTGTACAGCGCGCCGCAGATGGCGCTCATGCAGGAGCGCGTCGATCCCGAGTGCATGGGCCGCGTCTTCGGTCTGTACGGAGCGGTCTGCAGCTGGGCTATGCCCGTGGGGCTCGTCGCATCGACCTTGTTCGCGGACGCCATCGGCGTAAGCGCGTGCTTCGTGCTCATCGGTGCTGCAATGGTGATCCTAGCAGGCATCACCTGGGCGATCCCGAGCATCCGCAAGATTGGGTAGCGCTCTGGCGGAGTGCGTTTCGTTTCGGACGGCTCGTAGGGTCGCTGCGACGTGAAGGGTGGTCGACGGTGCGCCTGCGAGGGCGCCGTCGACCACCCTTTTGTTTAATTCGTCTGGCCCGGCGCCGATCATCATCTGTTCGCCGGGCGATTGCGATGCCGCCGCTTGCCGATACGCGGCTCCTTACGTTGTGCGCATCCCATCGTTCTGGCAGCGTTTCCTGCAGTTAATCTCCAGAGCCCGAGGCGGTGGCCCCTATGAGTAATCTGCTCGAATCCATTCTGCGCGTCGGTATGACCGTGTTCATCGTCGGCCCGCTCACTGCATGGGTCGCCCGCCGCGGCGCGCGCGAGCGCAGCGAGGCAACGGACAGCCTCGATTGCTTCACGGTGCGCATGCCCGCAGCCATCCGCACGATCATCGCCTGCTGCGCCGTCGCGTTCGAACTGCTCATGCTGGGTGTCTACGTCTGGCAGGGCGTCTCGCTGGGCGAGTGGGACCACGAACTTGTGTGGTTCGGTCATGCCATGGCGCTCGCGGGTATGGCTATCTGGGCCTTGCTGAGCATCCCGCGTATCGACGTGGACGGTGGGCGCATTCTCTCGCGTAACGCCTTCGGCATCCGCAAGGAGACGACGTTTGGCAACATCACCCGTGCAACGCTTCACGCGCAGATGATGAGGATCGACCTGTTCGAGGGCGACCGGAAGTTCTGCTCGATAAGCCTCGAGGGGGTGTGCTCGCTCAACCTCCTCGCCCGTCTGGAGGAAGGGGGCATCGAAGTCTCGGACGCCGTCGACGGTCCCATGACCAAGGCGGGCCTGTGTTGGTCTGCCATCAAGCCGTTGACGATTGTTTTCAACGGCATGGCCCTCGTCTTCTCGTTCGTGATCGCCTTCATGGCTGTTTTCACCGAAGATGGAGCCCGCTTGCTCTTACTCGTCCCGTTCCTCTTCCTGTTCATAGGGGGGGTTCCTGCCCCTGCTCATGCTCGGCATGCCCGCCCGCGGCATCCTCGAGATCGGCAGGCAGGAGCGCGAACTCGGTTTCTCCTTCTCCGAGGAGATGGCAAGCCGAGGTGCCACGGGCACTTCGCTTGTCGACGACGATTGGTTCATCGAGATCAGCAACGCCCGCGTCGTGGCGTTTCGCCGCGATTACCTCAAGAAGATCACGGCGCACGAGAACAGCGAGAGCGGCGACCGCTGCACGGTGACCACGAGGGGTGGTCGCAAAATCAAAGTGTATGCAGCGGGCAGCACGCTCGAGGACCTGCGCACGTGGTTCAAACAGGGCGCCAAGGCCAGAAGTACGGTCGACCGTGCAGAGGACGCGCTCGAGGCGACCGTCTGAGCGGGCTGCCTGTCATAGATTCAAATACGGGAAGGGGCGCAGTTCAGTTGGCGCCCCTTGTCATACCAGGCCTGCGGGCCAGCGAGAGGCCTGCAGGTCGACATGCCCATTGGCGAGGAAGGCAACGCCTTCATCCTCGAGCAATGCACGCTGCACCTCGGGTCTGCCGAAGGCGAACCCCTCCGCGAGGCGTCCGTCGGCGAATACGATGCGATGACAGGGGATGGTGCCGGGTTCCGGATTGACGTGCAGGGCGTATCCCACATATCGAGCTCGACGGGGCTCACCAACGAGCTTGGCGATCTGACCATACGTGGCAACCATGCCGCAGGGCATCTGGCGCACCATGTCGTATACGCGGTTGAAGAATCCGTCGGTGTTCCGGTCCGCCATGCCATCCTCACTTTCGATCGATACCGCCATTGTAGTCAAGAAAGGCGCCTCACATGTGCGGGGCGCCTTTCCAAAGAGGTGTTGCGCGAGGGGAGGGAAGGCGCAACGTTCGTGTCGAAGGTCTTTAATTCGCCTGTGCCTTCGTTGAGTTAACTATAGCTAATTCTATGAGACCCAAGTCGTAGACCGACGAGCACACGGCCTCTTCACAAGTTAGCCACGGGTTACAAATAGAAAGACGCGGCGTCATGCGGGCGTTAGGGCTCGAGGAATCGCTCGACGAGCTCGGAGAACGCGCCGTCGGTCCCGGCCGTTTCAAGAACGACATCGCAATACGGCCGCACGCCGTCGGTGACATTCGCCACGCCGATGCCCAGTCCTGCCGCCTTGATCATGGAGAGGTCGTTTGCGGAATCGCCAACGGCGATGACCTCGGACATCGGAATTCCCAGCATATCGGCAAGGCGCGTGAGCCCCGTCCCTTTGTCAACGCCTGCGGGCATGAGTTCGAGGTAGCGCTTGGAGGAGAAGGTGATGTCAACGCCGAGTCGCTCGGCCATCGGCGCGAGCTTGCGGCCCAATTCCTGCAGCGCATCGAAGTCCCAGTCGACGTACAGGATCTTCACGATGCCACGGCCTTCAAGGAATGAGAGGTCGGGATGGTCAGATCCGCGAAAATGAGTGACCCCGGTGATCGATTCCAGATAGTCGCGCTCCCGTGTGGGTGCGTCATTTACGAACACGTGGCCGTCGGCGACGTTGACGTGCATGCAGAGTCCGAGTTCGAGCCCCTTTGCATAGATCGCGTTCGCGCATTCGTTGGAAAGGCCGCAGGTGGTGAGCGGGGTGGGGTCTCCCACGCGGTTGATGAAGCCGCCGTTATAGGAGAGCACATAGCCGTCTTCGATCAGCTCGCGGGCCTCCCCCGAGAAGTTGTCCATGATAGAGGAATACCATCGCCCGCTCGAAGGGACGAACAGCACACCGAGCTCCCTCATGCGTTTGAGTGCTCGGAGATTGGACGCCGGGATGGCGTGGTCGGCATCGAGAAACGTCTCATCCATATCGCTGGCAACAAGTCGGTACATGCAATCCCCCATACAACGTAAAAAACGAGGCGGGCTTATTATCGCCCACCTCGTAAGGCCTTGGCTATGTCGAAGGCGTGGACACGTGAAGATGGCCCATTCGCGTGTCGCGGCGCGTTTCCGCGAGCCGGATGGCTTAGTACACCATTCCCATGGCTTCGCGTACCTCGGCGAGCGTCGCCTCGGCGACCTCGTTGGCGCGGCGGTTGCCCTCGCGTAGGACGTCCTTGACGTAGTCCATATCCTGGACCAGTTCCTCGCGGCGGGCGCGGATGGGGGCAAAGTACTCGTTCACGCTTTCGGTGACGTACTTCTTGAGCTGGCCGGAGCCGCCCATGCCGATCTCTTCGGCGATCTCGACCTCGGAGCGGCCGGTGCAGATCGCGGCGGTGGAGAGCAGGCCGGACACACCGGGACGGGCTTCGGGGTCGAACGTGATCATGCGCTCGCGTCGGTCTGGCTCTTCTTGATGCGCTTGGCCGTCTCCTCGGCGGTCATGGAGATGTTGATGGCGTTGCCGTAGGACTTGCTCATCTTGCGCCCGTCAAGGCCGGGCAGCAGCGGCGTGTCGGACAGCAGCGCGTCGACCTCGGGGAACACCTTGCCGTAGCGGTTGTTAAAGCGGCGGGCGATGGTGCGGGTGAGCTCGATGTGCGGCAGCTGGTCGCGCCCGACCGGCACCACGTTGCCCTTGCAGAACAAGATGTCGCACGCCTGGTGCACGGGGTAGGTGAGCAAAAGGCCGGTGAGCTCATGGCCGCTGGCCTCCATCTCGGCCTTGACGGTGAGGTTGCGCTGCAGCAGGGCCTCGGAGACGAGCGACAAGAACGGCAGCATGAGCTGGTTTGCCGCGGGCACGGCGGAGTGCGTGTAGATCATCGTCTTGTCGGGGTCCAGGCCGCAGGCCAGGTAGTCGATGACCATGTTGTAGACGTTGTCCTGGATGTTGTCGGTGCTGTCGCGGTCGGTGATGACCTGGTAGTCGGCGATGAGCACGTTGGTGTGCACGCCCATGTCCTGCAGCTCGACACGGCTCTTGAGCGTGCCGAAGTAGTGGCCGAGGTGCAGACGGCCGGTGGGGCGGTCGCCGGTGAGCATGGTGTACTTCTCGGGGTGCTGCGGCAGGTCGGCGCGGATCTGGTTGCTGCGCTCGAGGCTGACCTCATAGCTGAGCTCGTTGGGCATGCTGTCTCCTTTTGGGTTGAGTGCCTGGCCGGCATTGTCGGTCTTGGTTGAAGATGAAGCTACCAGAGAAACGGCGTCTCTTGCCGGAATCAACGATGGTTTTCGCCGTGTCGTCCCGCAGGGTCGTTTCCCTTCTTGGGAAGGAGCCCCTCGATATGTTCGAGCCGCTCCTCATGGGCCACGTGCGCCGCGCGCTCCTCGGCGGCGAAAGCGGGGTCTTCGGGCGTGACGGTCTCATCTCGCTGTCGACTCCGGTACCACCGCGACGGGGCTCCTGAGCCTGCTCGTCGACAAGCCGGTGACTATCTACACCACCAACGGCTATGCATGTCGGTTTACGGGCGAGCTTGCTGCTAAGGTGGTGGTAATTGGCGGCGACTTCAACCCCGTTACCTGCTCGCTCACCGGTCCTATGGTTGAGAGCGCGCTGCGCGAGCTGTACTTTGACCGGGCGTTTATAGATGTCAACGCGGTGGACGAGGACCGCGGCATCATGACGCCAGGTTATCCCGAGGCTATCAAAAAACGTATCGTGATGCAGAATTCCCGGGCGAGTTACGTACTCGCCGATAGCTCCAAGTTCCACGTGTTTTCAAATGTAAAGGTGTGCGACCTGGAGGGCTTTACTGTTATTTCCGACAAGCGCGACGCCAAAATCGGCGAACGCGTCAAAATGATCACGGCCTAGGACACTGGGGCATCGCATCTTGCCCTCAAGCCGTTGCCCACGTAATGAAGCGTGGGGCAAACGTGCGCCCCATTCCTGATTTGGGGACTAGCTTAGTTCGTCGGCTATTTGGTGCTCGTAGAAGGCTTCTGCTACGGCGTTAAAGTCGCGGGCGAAGTCTTCCATGGTTCCACGCCAGGTGGCTCGGCCGGGCTTTCCTTGGCCCACATAGGCGGTTTGAATGCCGCAGTCGGGGCTGGGGAAATCGCGCTTGGGGTCGTTGCCCACCATGAGAACCTCATGTGGCTCGAGCCCCATGACCTGCAGCTGCTCTAGATAATATGTGGCATCGGGCTTGCAGCGCGTGGCGTTGCCCATGTGCGTTACGAGCTCGAAGGGCGCGTCTGTCAGCTCGCCCCAGCCCATGCGGCACTCGATGGCCCCTTGGGGAAAGCTGGGGTTGGTGAAGAGCGCACAGCGCAGCCCCGCGTCCTGTACGGCTTGAAGCGCGGCGTGCGCACCCGGCATGGCTTTTGCGTTGATCATGTCATCGTTCTTGTACGGCAGAACTTCGTGATCGTAGTAGGTAAACGCCTCGTAGATAAGTGGGTCCGAGAGGCAAATGCCGCACCGGCGCTCGACCTCGGTCTGGTAAAACTCAAGATTGGTGCGATTGTCCGTGCTGCTGCGGCGATTGGCGTTGAGGTCGACCAGGATGGTGCCGAGGCGCGCCATCGTGCCCCCGCGGCTGCGACGTCCGATATCCGCGAGCATCGACGAGACATCCTTAAAATAGCGAAGGATGAACGCGTTGAGGTTGATGCTAAGAAGCGTCTCGTCCATATCGAAAACGACTGCTTTGAGCACGCGGGCACCTTTCTCGAAAAATCGTTCCAGAATCGTATGTCTGGGATACTTTACCCCAAAGCAGTGTGCCTAGCTGCTCATCGTCAACTTGTGGAGACAGTCGTTCACAAGATTGCGAAAAAGTCTCCATACGAGTAAAAAATCGCAGTTCACGCTTGAAATCGAAGCGATTTCCCCGTAATCTATACGGACGTGATTGCATAAGCGTCACATCAGTATCTGTCGGCTCCCGAGTGTTCCTAAACGTTGTGTGCTTGTCGCACCCATCTGTAGGTCCTAGCAATCGGGGCCCCGTAGTTCGAAAGGGGTCCACCTTTGAGTGAGATTCAGAACTCGTCCATTTTCTCTCTTGACGATGTCAACGAGGAGGAGATGAACAACCTCATCGACGGTACGATTACCGACTTTGATGAGGGCGATCTCGTTAACGGCACTGTCGTTAAGATCGAGCATGACGAGGTGCTCGTTGACATCGGATTCAAGTCCGAGGGCGTTATCCCGGTCCGCGAGCTGTCCATCCGCAAGGACGCTAACCCTGCAGACATCGTTGCACTCGGTGATCCCATCGAGGCCCTGGTTCTCCAGAAGGAGGACAAGGACGGTCGTCTGGTCCTGTCCAAGAAGCGTGCCGAGTACGAGCGTGCTTGGAACCGCATCGAGGAGAAGTTCAACTCCGGCGAGAACGTCGAGGGCGAGGTTATCGAGGTTGTCAAGGGCGGCCTGATCCTCGACATCGGCCTGCGCGGCTTCCTGCCCGCTTCCCTCGTCGACCTCCGTCGCGTCAAGGACCTCACCTCCTACATGGGCACCCGCATCGAGGCCCGCGTCATCGAGATGGACCGCAACCGCAACAACGTCGTCCTCTCCCGTCGCGTCGTGCTCGAGGAGTCCCGTAAGGCCGAGCGCTCCGAGATCCTGTCCAAGCTCAAGTCTGGCATGCGTCTCCAGGGCACCGTTTCCTCCATCGTCGACTTCGGCGCCTTCGTCGACCTCGGCGGTATCGACGGCCTCATCCACATCTCCGAGCTCTCCTGGAACCACGTCAACCATCCTTCCGAGGTTGTCAAGGTCGGCCAGGAGGTCGAGGTCGAGGTTCTCGACGTCGATCTCAACCGCGAGCGCATCTCCCTGGGTCTCAAGCAGACCACCGAGGATCCGTGGCGCGCACTGGTCAAGAAGTACCCCGTCGGCGCTATCGTCGAGGGCACGGTGACCAAGCTTGTCCCGTTTGGCGCTTTCGTCGACCTGGGCGAGGGCATCGAGGGCCTGGTGCACATCTCCGAGATGGCCAACAAACACGTCGACCAGCCTTCTCAGGTTACCCACGTGGGCGACAAGGTTCAGGTCAAGGTCATGGAGATCGACCTCGACCGTCGTCGTATCTCCCTGTCCATGAAGTCCGCTGCTGAGACTCTGGGCGTTGAGATCGAGGTTACCCCGCTGCCTTCCGAGAAGAAGGACGAGGAGACCGACGCCGAGTAAATCGGTTTGACGATCACTTGTTTTAAGGGATCCGTCCGTAATGGACGGGTCCCTTTTTGCATTTGCTGCTGAGGTGCGCGATGTCGTCCGCGCGCAATGCTGTCCGAGCTGTCCACAGGCTATTAGGTTTTCGGTGCATGAAAAAATGCCGACATCCCGCCTCGGGGAGGAGGCGGGAACGCACCGAGTAGACGGAGGGGTGCGGAGCGCGGTCGCGTCTCGACTGACGACGTTGCCCATCGACAGGACCATTGTAGCGCATGGCGGTTCTTGGTTTATCGTGTCGAGCGTTTGCGTTGTGCCATTGCCTGCGGCAACGGTGTGTTACACTCTTGCACTGCTGAGTGGGCCAGACGGTCGCGCGATGTGCTGCTTGCAGTACGCGTGAGGAAAGTCCGGGCTCCAGAGGGCGGGATGCCGGCTAACGGCCGGGCGGAGTGATCCGACGGAAAGCGCCGCAGAAAAGAAGACTCCCACCTGCGCCGCAAGGCGTAAAGGGAAAAGCTGAAACGGTGGTGTAAGAGACCACCAGCGTCGTGGCAACATGGCGGCTTGGCAAGCCCCATCCGGAGCAAGCGCGAATAGGAACGCTATGGGCCGGCCCGGTCCGCGTTCGGGTAGCGTGCGTGGAGCTGCACGGTAACGTGCAGACAAGATAAATGACCGTTCACGACAGAACCCGGCTTACAAGCCCACTCAGCACTTTGTTGACGCTGCGAATCCGTCAGCGCGGCAATCTGCCTTTCAAGCCTTCGGGCATGACCATAAGGTCAATGCCCTCGTCTTTCAAGGCACCTTGCTCGCGCTGACGGGTTCTCGCTTTCGTTGACGGATTCATCGGCGTTGCCATTCTTTTTACTAGGGTTATCGTATTATTGAGGCTGTTTGTTGCCGCGCTTAGTTTTGTTGAGGGGCTTTGTTGGACAGCTATTTTACTCTGCAATCGAATATTGAGGTTTCGGGCGAGTTTGTGGACCGCAAGAGTCGGTTTATTGCCCAGCTGGTCCATATTGAGTCCGAGGACGAGGCGAATGCCTTTATCGAGATGGTTCGCAAGCGTCATTACGACGCTCGACACAATGTTCCCGCGTGGATTTTGGTCGATGGACGCGAGCGCCAGAGCGATGATGGTGAGCCGAGCCGCACGAGCGGTATGCCGACACTCGAGGTGTTGCGCGGTGCGGAGCTCAAAAATGTTTGCTGCGTAGTGACACGCTATTTTGGTGGTACGTTGTTGGGGCCCGGTGGCTTGGTACGCGCCTATACCGCGGCGACGCAGGCGGCGGTGGCCGCGGCTCAGGAGGCCGGGCAGATCGTCGAGATGACGAGTGTCGTGCCTGTTGACGTGCATGTGGCCTATCCGCAGTATGAGCAGGTGCTTCGCTTGGCCCAGGATTCCGGTGCCAAGGTTTCGGATACCGAGTACGCGGATGCCGTGACGATTCATTTGGTGTTTAAGGCGGGGGAGCAGGAGCCGTTTTGCGTTAAGATGCGCGAGCTTATGGCGGGGCGCGAGGAGATTGAGGTCGGCGCTCCCGAATTTGCCGAGTTCTAACGACGACGGCCGGCGTGCTTTTGGATGAATCCCAAGCGCGCCGGCCATCGTTTTATGTTGTCGCCGTTTACTCGGCGAGCTGCTTTAGCACATCGCAGGCGATGTCGACGGCGTCGTCGATGCAGCCGGGGCAGCTGCGGAGCGGACCCTGGTCCGATCCGACGCCTTTGAGCGTGCCGCAGACGGTCGTGGTGTTCTTCTCGCCAAAGCGCTTGGCAATCTCGCGCGACAGCTTGTAGGTCTGGCCCTTGGTCTTGGGGTTCTCCATACCGTCGCTCATCACAAAGCCCATGATGGCCACGGCGCCCGAGATGGCGCCGCAGGTCTCGGTCATGCCGCCCATGCCGGCGCCAAAGCCCTCGGTGAGGGTAAAGGCGATCTGGGGGTCGAGCCCCACAGCGGGCGCGAGCGTGCAAGCGACAGCCTGGGCGCAGTTAAAGCCGCGGGCGTGGTACTCGGCAGCCTGAGCCTGACAGGCGGTGATGTCGAGCTGGGCTGTATCGATTTGCTTCATCGGTGTCTCCTTGATTACGGTGTACCCGCCTATGGTACCCTTGCTGGCGCATTCGCTTATCGAGACCGCAGTGCATATCTCATTGTTTTTCGCCATCGAACACTTTCTTAAGATTTGGGACAAATAAACCTGATTAATTTGTCCCATAACCTATCGGCGGGATGGGTTGAGAGGGGTGCGGGGTAGCGGTATCGTGAACCGAATAAAAACAAAACCCAAGTAAGGGAGTTGGATATGAGCGAGCAGACCATCGGAACTACATGTGTTCAGGGCGGCTATCACCCGGGAGATGCCGAGCCGCGCCAGGTGCCCATCTACCAGTCCACCACGTGGAAATACGACACGTCCGAGCACATGGGCAAGCTGTTTGACCTGGAGGAGTCGGGCTACTTCTACAGCCGTCTGCAGAATCCCACGTGCGATCTGGTTGCCGCCAAGATCTGCGAGATGGAGGGCGGCACCGCTGCGATGCTCACGAGTTCGGGCATGGCCGCGAACTTCCTCGCGATCTTTAACGTGGCCGGTGCCGGTGATCACGTGGTCGCGAGCTCTGCTATCTACGGCGGTACGTATAACCTGCTCGCCCACACCATGGGCCGCATGGGCGTGGCTTGCACGTTTGTCGCCCCCGACTGCACCGATGAGGAGCTGGAGGCAGCCTTTGAGCCCAATACCAAGCTCGTCTTTGGCGAGACGATTGCCAACCCCGCCCTTGCCGTGCTCGATATTGAGCGCTTTGCCAAGGCCGCGCATGACCACGGCGTGCCGCTGATGGTCGACAACACCTTCCCGACGCCCGTGATGTGCCGTCCCTTTGAGTGGGGCGCCGACATCGTCACGCACTCTACCACCAAGTACATGGATGGGCATGCGGCCTACCTGGGTGGCGTGATCGTCGACCACGGCCAGTTTGACTGGATGGCCCATGCAGACAAGTTCCCGGGTCTCACCACGCCCGACGAGAGCTATCACGGCGTGACCTATGCCGAGAAGTTCGGTCGCGAGGGTGCCTTCATTACCAAGGCAACCGCTCAGCTCATGCGCGACCTCGGCCCCATGCAGAACCCGCAGGCGGCGTTTTTCCTGAATAGCTCGCTCGAGAGCCTGCATGTGCGTATGCCGCGTCATTGTGAGAACGGCCTGGCCGTTGCTAAGTTCCTGCAGAGCCATCCCAAGGTGCACTTTGTGAGCTATCCGGGCCTGGAGGGCGATAAGTACTATGACCTGGCTCAGAAGTACATGCCCAACGGTACCTGCGGCGTCGTGAGCTTTGGCTTTAACGGTGGTCGCGCGGCGGCCGAGACCTTTATGAAGAGCCTTAAACTCGCCCAGATCGCCACGCATGTGGCCGATGCTCGCACCTGCTGCCTGCATCCCGCTAACGCCACGCACCGTCAGATGAACGATGAGGAGCTCATCGCCTGCGGCATCTCCGCCGACATGGTGCGCCTGTCGTGCGGCCTCGAGGACACGGCCGATCTGATTGCCGACCTTGAGCAGGCGCTCGAGCAGTGCTAGGCTAGCTTCTCGTATGAAGCGACGGAGCCTCTTGGGGTTCCGGTGACATATAGTTCCGATTCCGTAGGCGGGACCCCAATCGCGGCTGTTTGCAGGCGATTGGGGCCCCGTTTTTTGTGTTGGGCCACTCGAAAGGATGGATATGGAGAAAACCGCAGAGCAGCTGCGCCGCGAGCACATTGCCCTTGAGGGCGAAACCCATGGCAAGAACAAATGGGCGATTCTGTTTACCGTGCTCATCATGACGTTTATGTCGTGTCTGGATTCGACCGTCGTGACCGTGGCGTTGCCCGTGATGCAAAAGGAGCTGGGCGTGGGCCTCGACCGCATCCAGCTGGTGAGCTCGGTGTACCTGCTTGCGACATGCGTGGCTATGCTGCCGTTTGGCCGCTTGGGCGACGTGCGCGGCAAGGTGGGCGTATTCCAGCTGGGCGTAATCGTTTTTACGGCCGGCTCGCTGCTTTGCGGCCTTTCGAGTTCGCTCGAAGTTCTTATTCTGGCACGCATTGTGCAGGGCGTCGGCTGCGCGGCGGCCATGGCTAACAACATGGGTATCATCACCGAGTCGTTTCCGGCGCGAGAGCGCGGTCGTGCCATGGGTATTCTCGCGACCTTCGTGGCCCTCGGCATGATGTGTGGCCCCGTGCTGGGCGGCATGCTGGTGGCAAGCTTTCCCTGGGAGAGCATCTTCCTCATCAACCTGCCCATTGGCGTCATCTCGTTTATCGTGGGGCTCTATACGCTGCCGCATGTTAAGCCGGAGGCTGGCGAGCGCCCCATGTCCCTGATCGAGGCTGCTCGTCGCTGCTTTGCAAATTCGGCCTTCACCATCAATCTTGCCTGCATGCTCATCGTGTTTGTTGGCATTGGCGCATCCGAGTTTATCCTGCCGTTCTATTTTCAGGACGCCCACGGCTTTGGTTCCGACATTTCCGGACTGCTCTTTTTGGCGCTGCCGATGGTGAATGCCTTTATCGGCCCGCTTTCGGGTACGGTTTCGGACCGTGTTGGTTGCGAGGGCCCCACGGCGGTGGGCCTGGGTGTGTACGTGTGCGGTCTCTTTGCGGTAAGTACGCTCGACGAGCACTCTTCCATCCCTGTGATCGTGTGCTGTGTCGCGTTTATGTCGTGCGGAACGTCGATTTTCCAGAGCCCCAACAACTCGCTGTACATGGGCTCGGCTCCGCGCGAAGCGCTCGGCTTTGCGGGCAGCCTGGGTAGCCTGGCGCGCTATGCGGGTATGGCAGTGGGCATTACGGTGGCGTCGCATATCCTGTATGGGCAGATGAGCGTGGCGATGGGCGAGGCCGTGACCAGTTTTGTTGCAGGCCGTCCGGATGTGTTCCTGTTTGGTTTTCGTTCGGTGTTCTATGTGTTGATGGCCGTGGCAGCCGTGGGCTTTGTCCTCTCGATGGTTCGTTTGGTGAGGATGCGCGCCCGCCATTAGCGTGTTGGGAGGCTGCCTGCCACGTATCCGCGCCGTCCCAAAAAGACTGGTTTGTGGTGCGATGCGGCTTGTGGGGCGGGCGGGGGTCGGTCCGTGGTAGACTATCGAACAACGTTTATTAATCGCGCGGTATCCTTGCCGCGAGAAGGGGTTGCGCCATGCAGGAGCTTGAGGATCGTATTCGCCATGACGGCATCGTAAAGGCCGGTAACGTCCTTAAGGTTGATGCCTTCCTCAACCACCAGTGCGACGTTGAGCTGTTCGACCACATGGGTGCCGAGTGGGCCCGTCTGTTCAAGGATGTCGAGATCAACAAGATCCTGACGATTGAGGCTTCGGGCATTGGTATGGCTTGCATCGCGGCTCAGCATTTTGGCGGCGTGCCGGTGGTCTTTGCCAAGAAGGCACAGTCCATCAACCTCGACGGCGAGCAGTACGCCACGACCATCTACTCCTTTACCAAGCAGAAGGAGTACCCGGTCATCGTTGGCAAACGCTTCCTGTCCGAGGGCGACAAGGTCCTGATCATCGACGACTTTTTGGCCAACGGCTGCGCGCTCGAGGGTCTTATCAAGATCTGCGAGGCTGCAGGTGCCGAGGTATCCGGCATTGGCATTGCGGTGGAGAAGGGCTTCCAGGGCGGTGGCGATAAGCTCCGCGAGCGCGGCTTCCGCGTTGAAAGCCTGGCCCGTATCGCCGATATGGACTGCGAGACCGGCGAGATCACCTTCGCCTAAGCGCGCAACACAAGCGATTGGTATGCGATGTGACAAAGGGACTTTCCCTTTGTCACATTTTTTATGAGGGGAGGTGTTGATATGGATGAGAACAAGATGGGATGGCGCGAGTATGCGCGCTATGCCGAGATGTCGGTCGAGGAGTTGGCGCGAGATTGCGAGGTGCAGGTGTTTCGCGCGACAGGTCCGGGCGGACAGGGCGTGAACACGACGGACTCGGCGGTGCGTATGAAGCATGGGCCCACGGGGATTGTTGTGACGGCGCGCGAGAGCCGTAGTCAGTTTCAGAATCGCGCGAGCTGCCTGCGTAAGCTGCGCGCTGAGCTGGAGCGTCGCGGGCGTCCACCGCGCCGACGCGTAAAGACTAAGGTGCCTCTGCGCTCTCGCCAGCGCAGGCTCAATGACAAGCACTTCAACGCGATTAAAAAGGCCAACCGCCGCAAACCGGGCGGGGAGGAATGACCTTCTCAATAAGTTGCGGTGAAATAGGGACTGTTTTGCGGCTTTAGCTGCATAAACAGTCCCTATTTCACCGCAACTTAGGTGGGGTTAGCGGGTTGGGTGCCAGACCTC
Source organism: Collinsella sp. (assembly GCA_019424905.1). Classification (GTDB taxonomy): domain Bacteria; phylum Actinomycetota; class Coriobacteriia; order Coriobacteriales; family Coriobacteriaceae; genus Collinsella. The sequence goes on from JAHYYP010000003.1 coordinate 72,395, forward strand.
GAGGACGGCGGGAAGGATGTCGACCTCGATGCGCGAGGCGACAACGGGCTCGCCGTCGGCCTGGATGGGGTAGTCGGGCTCCTCAAAGGTAAGCTCGGCATGGCGACAGCGGCGCATGCGAACCGGTGGCAGCTTGGTGTGGTGGCCATCTTTGGCCGAAAGGAACATGGGAAGCGCGACCGCGCGCGGAACGGGGCCGCAGGCGTAGCAGACGTCGAGTATGCCGTCACAGGGGTCGGCTTCGGGACAGATACGATAGCCCGAGCCATAGGTAGGACCCAGCTGAATCGCCATGACGATCGCCCTTACGCGCTCGGCGGGCGCGCCGTCAAAGCTGACTGCCATGGGGTAGTTGCGATAGCGTAGGCCAAACTGCTCAAGTCCCGAGAGGGTGTAGAGCGGGGCGCCCGTCAAGCCGGTCTTTTTGCGCAGTTCGGTGGTGCCAAGGCCGATAGCAGCATCGATGCCGATCGAAAGCGTCTGGTCATAGTACTCAACGGAACATTCGCCGCTACCGCTTGCGGGGTTCCATGAGCGAATCCGCCCGATGTCCTGACGCTGCAGCTCACAGGTGAGCAGCGCGCCAAAATCCTTGCCGGAGAAATCTTCGATGCCGAGCGTCTGGGCAAAATCGTTGCCGGAGCCCACGGGCAGGACGGCAAGGGCGGGCCGGACCGCCTCATCCTGCGTCATGAGTCCATTGACGACCTCGTGGATCACGCCGTCGCCGCCAAGGGCGATAACAGTGCGATAGCCCTGAGCCTGTGCGGCAAGCTCCTTGGCGTGCCCCGTGCGTTCGGTTAGTACCAGGTCAAACTGGGATGCGCGTGCGGTCATATCCAAAAAGCGCTGCAGGCGTTCGGCAACCTCGCGCGCGGCGCCCGACTGGGCGGCTGGGTTGGCGATGATGAGCGTGCGACCAAAATCAGTTGCGTGCATGGGGCGACTCCCGGCGTGTGACATGACAGTGCGGTCGCGCTCAGGTAGAGTTGCCCCCGATTGTGGCTGCACGGCGATTATTACATCTACTCTATCAGGTCGTTGTGGCGCTCGATAGCATCCGCTACCGTACCGCCCTCATCCACAATAAGCGAACGGCGCTTGGGTGAGATGATGCGTTGGGCGGGGTACACGCCGCGGTGTCCGCCGGTTAGGTAGCTGATAAAGGCCACGATGACAAAGAACCCGGCGGCCGTGCCGTGGAACAGGTCGATGGCCATCATGCAGGTGGTGATGGGTACGTTGAGGCCGGCGCAGAACACGCCGAGCATGCCGAGAGCCGCCAGAAAACTGGGGTCGAGCCCGGTAAGGTAACCGATCCAGCCACCGAGTGCCGCACCGATGCCAAACAGGGGCGTGACCTCGCCGCCTTGGAAGCCAGCGCCCAGGGTAAGCGCTGTGACGACCAACTTGATGGCTGCGTCCGCCAGGGTGGTGTTGCCCGCAAATCCGGCGCCGGAAAGCCACGTGGAAAGGCCGGCGTAGTCCCAGGCGTCGAGGAGGGCATAGGCGGCCAAAACCACGAGTGCGCCTATAAGTGCGCGAACGAGGTAATTGGTGATAAAGCGACCGTACAGGCTCTTGACGGTTCGAACCGACCACGCAAAGAGGCGTGCCGTCAGACCGAAGATGATGGCGCTGATAACAACGATGACGACCGTTGTAGGCGTCATAGCGGGAACGCTGGCGATGACATTCACTTCGTACTCGGTACCCAGGGCGAGTGATGTAAAGTAGCCGGTAAACGACGCGACCAGGCAATAGATGCCCGCGGTGTAGTCGATCTTGCCGATAAAGCACATCTCCATGCCAAAGAAAGCTCCGGCAAGGGGCGAGCCGAATACGGCGCCAAAGGCCGACGAGATTCCGGCGAGCATGAGGTCGTGGTGGTCATGCTTTTTGAGGTGGGCGAGGCTCGAGATGTTGCTGGCGATGGTGCCGCCAATCTGCACCGCAGCTCCCTCGCGACCGGCCGATCCGCCCGTTAGGTGCGTGAGCGTGGAGCAGACGAAGGTGAGGACGGCCATGCGCATATGGATGAGGCGGGTGCCCAGAGCGGAGTCGATGACCAGGTTGTTACCGCGTTTGGCGGCAAGACCGTGGTTTTTGTACACCCATGCGGTGGCAACGCCCACAACGGGAAGAAGCGCGTAAATCCACGCATGGTGCTCGCGATAGTCGGTCGCGATATTCAACGAGGCCAAAAACGCCCAAGCGGCAACGCCCATGGAGAGCGAGACGATGACGACGAGTACGAGCAACTTGGCACTCGCGAGTAGGTTGCGGGCGTTGCGGCGCGTGTCGGCAGCCAAGAGATGCTCGGAGCGGGTAAGTTGATGCCTGCCTGCCGTGATGACGTCGTTCAGGGAGAAAAAACCGCCGTCGTCGAGCGGCTGGGGATGGTCTTGCGCCTCGTTTGCGCTTTCGGGTTTGTCGTTATGAGTCATACGTTCCTCTTTTAGGTTGCAACAGGAGCATTATAGAACGTGCCAAACGTGACAAACCGGCAGGTTGATTTTCGGTTCTGTTTCGCCGTCCGTTACCGACAGGTGTATTCGCGGCCGCGGGCCAGGTCTTGAGCAAGCGGCGAGGGATTATACTGAGATAAACATAAAGAATCGGCGCTTTTGTTGCGCGCCGCAGCATGCTAGAGGTGTATATGGCTGAGAAACTCATTCCGTTGGAGGACGCACAGGCGATCGTCTTGTCGCACGTGAATCGCACCGAAGTTGTCGAGATTCCCGTGTGGCAGGTCACCGGTCTTCCCTTGGCCGAGGACGCGGTGGCCGACATCGACATCTCGCCGTTTGCCAACAGTGCTATGGACGGATATGCCGTGCGCTCGGCGGACTTGGCGCAGGCGTCTGGCGAGGCGCCGGTGACGCTCGACGTTATCGGACACGAGGCTGCGGGACATGTGTTTGAGGGCGTAATCGGCGCGGGCGAGACGGTCCGCATCATGACGGGCGCGCCGGTACCCGAAGGTGCCGATGCCGTGGTGAAATACGAGATCGTCGATGTACTCGACGGTGACGGCAACGAGGGCTCGCGTGTGAGGTTCTCGGCGCCGGCCAAGGTGGGGGAGAACGTTCGCTCTGCCGCCGAGGAGGCCCATGCCGGCGACGTCGTGATGCGCGCCGGTGAGGTTGTGGCTCCGGCCGGCGCCGGCCTGCTGGCAAGCGCCGGCTACGCGAGCGTGAAGGTCCATGCCGCTCCGCGCGTGGGCATTATCTCGCTGGGCACGGAGCTGGTCGCGCCGGGTGAGCTGCCGGCGCGCGGGCAGATTCGCGACTCCAACTCGTCGGCGTTGATGGCCGAGGCGCTCGATGCCGGCGCCGAGCCCGTGTTCTACGGCATTGCGCCCGACGATGAGCAGGCAATCGCCGAGTTGGTGCATCGCGCCGTGCAGGAGTGCGATTTTGTCATTACGAGCGGCGGCGCCTCGGCGGGCGATTACGACTATGTGACGGCGCTCGTCCGGCGCGAGGGCGAGGTGCTGTTTGACCGCATCTCGATGCGTCCGGGCAAGGCCATAACGTTTGGTCTGCTTGGGGACAAGCCATATTTGGGGCTTTCGGGCAATCCCGCGGCGGCGTATGTGGGCTTTGAGATGCTCGCCCGCCCGGCTATTCGCAAGATGCGCGGCTTTGCCGAGGGCGTGCGTCCCGTGCAGCAGGCGACGCTCACACACGGCGTGAAGAAGCGCCAGGACCGACGCTTCTTCGATCGCGCCACGGTTTTGCGCGACCCCGAGACCGGTGAGTTGTTGGTGACCGAGGCTAAGACGCAGAACTCGGCGCTGCTCGGCACGATGCAGCGGGCCAACTGCCTGCTGCGTATTGACGAAGGGCCGTGCGAGCTCAAGGCGGGGGATGTCGTGGACGTTGTGCGCGTCGACCTGCCCGAGGGAACGGTGCTATAGGAGGAACGCTATGGAGTTGAAGATATCGATCGTGACGTGCTCGGATACGCGCGACCTTGTCCAGGACGAGGCGGGCGCTGCCCTCGAGGAGCTCATCGTGGCGCAGGGCTGGACGGTCGCCTCGCATGTGGTCGTGCGCGACGACGCCAGCGAGATCGGTGATGCCATTGTGGAAGCCGCCGATGAGTGCCACGCCAATGTCGTGCTCACCTGCGGCGGCACGGGGCTTTCGATGCGCGATGTGACGCCCGAGGCGACGCGTGCCGTCTGCGACCGCGATGTGCCGGGTATTGCCGAGGCAATCCGTGCATACTCCATGACCAAGACGCGTCGCGCTATGCTCTCGCGCGCCGTGTGCATGCAGCGTGGGTATACGCTTGTCATCAACTTTCCGGGATCTACGAAAGCGGCCCGCGAAAGCTGGGAGGCCGTGAGCGACCAGCTGGAGCATGCGGCCCAAATGACGGCGGGCGGCGGGCACGCCAAATAAGCGCGCTACCTGCGGCGGAGCGACCTTACGGGCTGCTCCGCCTTTTTTATGCAGCGACAGTGCGGCCATCTCGGGGTTATCGGTAAAAGAAACTTATTGGACGAGAAATCATTATCACAAACATTATTCGCGCAGAAGTATAATCTAATAACAGAATAAAGCCTGCGGCGGGGTGCCCGGGCATAGCGTTCGAAAGGGTTGAACATGTTCGATATGGTTTCTCGCCGCGGATTCGTCTCGCTTTCTGCTGTCGCCGCTGCCGGCCTTGGTCTTGCCGGCTGCTCGGGCAGCAAGACGTCCGAGCCGGCCGGATCCGATGCCGGTTCTGCTAAGGCATCTTCCAAGAAAGCTGTCGAGCTGCAGGTCTTTGCCGCCAACTCGCTCGAGAAGGCTCTGCCCGAGGTTCAGGAGCTTTACACCGAGCAGACCGGCACCACGTTTGCCGACACGCAGTTTAAGGCGTCTGGCGACCTTGTCGAGCAAATGCGCGCCGGTGCTGCCGTCGACGTGCTTATCACGGCCTCCAAGGGCACCATGGACGACGCCGAGGCCGCTGAGCTCGTCGACACCGACATGCGTGAGGACATGTTCGTCAACGACCTCGTGATTATTCGCGCCGAGGGCTCCGACACCAAGGTCGAGGCCATCGCCGACGTCGCGAATCTGGACGGCAAGATCGCCATCGGCGACGCCAAGACCGTTCCCGCCGGCAAGTACGCCAACCAGGCCCTGGCCTCCGTGGGCCTCTACACCGGCACCGAGGGCGACGACGGCGAGTATGCTCCCGAGATCGCCGACAAGGTGGCTTTGGCCGACAAGGTCGGCACTGCTGCCGCCTACGTCTCTACGGGCGACTGCGTGGCTGGCTTTGTCTATAGCTCCGACATCTTCCGCTACGACGGTATCGAGGAGGCCTTCGTGTGTCCCGAGGACTCGCACAAGCCCATCGTGTATCCCGGCGCTGTCGCCGATAGCTCCGAACACGCCGACGAGGCTAAGGCGTTTATCGACTTCTGCCTGACCAACAAGAAGGCTCAGAAGATTTGGGCTAAGTACGGCTTTGAGCTTTCCGAGTAGTGCGGCTTGGCGCGATAATTCCATCGTTTTGTGTTTCACTCCGTCCTTGTATTCGCTTGGAGCTTTTCGTGCTTAATGGATTCCGCATGCTTGTCGCCTGTGCTTTGACCTTCGCGCTTTGCTGGGTGCCGGGATTTGCGTTTGCTGGGAACGCTGGGGACGGGGCCCAGGTTGCCGCGACCGCTCATGGGCTTTCCTATGGGATCGAGGGTTTTGAGCGGTTGGCCAAGGGGACCGCTCGTTCCATGGAGGGCCAGCCTGAGGGCTACCGGTTTCCCGTTGACGAGGACGTGGACCTTGTAGTGGTGCCCGCTGCCGATCGCGTTGTGGTGTGGATATCGCCCAAGGCGGTCGAGAAGTATGGATTGGATCCGCAGGATATCGAGTGCGTATCGGGTCTCAAGGCCCTCGTCTGTAAGCTCGACAGCGCAAACTGCATGGGAGGTGCGCAGCTAGGGGACGTGGATCTTCCTTGGTATGTCACGGCGGAAACAACGTTTGATGCTGGCGGGTATACCTATGGCTTTGACGAGCGCGGTGCGGATGGGGACCGCTATGTGGTGATTGCATCAGCCTCGGGTGATGCCAAGGGCGGCGCGCGTTGGCTTGATAGCGCTCAAATGGTTGAGGCATCGTCTGTCGCGTTACGGGATGAGCAGGGGCCTTTGACCTTTCTGGCCTCCTTTTTGGGCGACATCGACTATCGCCCGTTTTGGGTGTCCATCAAAACGGGCGGCCTTGCCCTGCTGATCTCCTTCGCGCTGGGCCTGTTCGCCGCGTGGAAGACTATGGGTACCTCGAGCCGCATCAAGGGCCTGCTCGATTCGGTCTTTACGATTCCTATGGTGCTGCCGCCCACGGTCTGCGGCTTTCTGCTTCTTATGCTGTTTGGCCGCTCGACCGGGGTGGGCCAGTGGCTCATCGCGCACGGCATCTCGATCGTCTTTACGTGGCCTGCGGCGGTCATTTCGGCCGTCGTTGTGTCTTTTCCGCTGGTCTACCGCACGGCGCTCGGAGCCTTCGAGAGCCTCGACACGCAGATGCTCGACGCCGCGCGAACCCTGGGATGGTCCGAGCGTCGCATCTTTACCAAGCTTATGATGCCGCTTGGCTGGCCCTCGATTGCCGCCGGCACGGTGCTCGCCTTTGCCCGCGCGATGGGCGAGTTCGGTTGCACCCTGTTCTTTGCGGGCAACTACGCTGGCATTACCCAGACCATCCCCATCGCCATCTACTTTGAGTGGATGGGCGGCAACACGTCGGTGGCGCTCTTTTGGGTCATCGTCGTAATCGTGTTCAGCTTCCTGGTCATTCTGTTCATCAATATGTACACGGCGCATTCGCAAAAGTACCGTGAGCGCGGCCTTTCCCGTGCGGAGCGCAAGCGGATCAAAGATCTTGCCGGACAGGGCGATTCGCTCGACCCGGCGGGCGGCGATGCCTTGCGTATCGATCGCGAGGCGCTGGCCGAGCTCATGCGCGATGATGCCGCTTTGCAGGGAGGTCGATAGGCCATGTCGCTCGTTCTGGATATCAAAAAGCGCTATCCCGGGTTTATGCTCGACATGCAGCTTGAGGCCGGCGAGGATCGTGTGGCGCTGCTCGGTGCCTCGGGTTGCGGCAAGAGCTGTACGCTGCGCTGCATCGCCGGCGTGGAGACGCCCGACGAGGGCAAGATCGTCGTCAACGGCGTGACCTTTTTTGACTCGGCGACGGGCATCAACCTGTCGCCCCAGGAGCGAAAATGCGCCCTGCTGTTCCAAAACTATCAGCTGTTTCCCAACATGACGGTGGCCGATAACGTATGCGCCGGTGTAAAGGATGCGGGCGACGCCGCCGCGCGCAAAAAGCTCGCCGAGCGCTATCTGGGCATTTTCGGTCTGTCCGATTTTGCCGACCGCTATCCCGCGCGACTCTCGGGCGGTCAGCAACAACGTGTGGCGCTTGCCCGCATGGTGGCGGCGCATCCGGGCATTTTTATGTTCGACGAGCCCATGAGCGCACTCGATTCCTATCTTAAGAGCGCCCTCGAACAGAACATGCTCGACCTGTTCGATGTGTGCAACCGCACCGTGCTCTACGTGAGCCACGACATCGACGAAGCGTGCCGCCTGTGCGGGCGCATCTGCGTGATGCACGACGGGCATGTTGAGGAGATCGGCTCCGTCGAGGACGTGGTCCGCCGTCCGCAGACGCTGGCGGCACTGCGCCTGACGGGCTGCAAGAACACAAGCCGGGCGCGCAAGATCGGCGACGAAGAAGTTGAGGCCCTCGACTGGGGCATGACCTTTAATGTGGGTCGCGAGGTTCCCGATAATGCAGCGTACCTGGGCATTCGCGCAAGCTACTTCCATGTTGACAATCGCGCGGAGCGGGGACGCAACAGCTATGATTTGCACGTGGCCCGCGTGAGCGATTCGCGTTTTGAGCGCCTGGTGCTGCTGGACGTGCCGCGCGCTGATGCGCCCACGCGTCTGCAGTGGAAGGTCAACAAGGTGGGCGTGCCTGTCGACGAGCTGCCGCAAGCAGGCGAGACGCTGCGCATGCACTTCGATGCGAGTAGAATCCACTTGGTTTGTCGATAACGCCGGGTAATGCCGTCGGGGATATAAGCCTCGGCGGCTTTGTCTTGCCGCGCGCCGAATGAGGGATGGCAAACTCTTATCAATTAAGATAATTATTTATTAAACGACGGCACACGAGGCTGTCGTACGAATGTCAACGGTGTTCGCATGGTCGACGACCGTTGATATAGTTGACCTTAACTTGTAAAGGAGGGTGCGCACATGCCGCAGATGACATACATTCGCCGCGTTGCCGCGCGTGCCCTATATATGGCTCGGAGCCGCATATGAGCAGGTATGTTCACGGCTCCGGGAGAGACGACGCACAACTAAATAATCAGCTGCAAAGCAGGTTCCCCAAAATTCCGGGTTTAGGCGCGGTCGGGTTTTCGCCACCCACCGTGCAGCAATACCGTAGCTATTCATTTTTGATTCGAGAGGGGAACCGTCATGGCTGAAGAATTTGATTTCCATCCGATGTGGGAGAGCCTCGGCATGAATCTTGCCGACCACGACATGCTGCTGGGCGCCGTGGGCCAGATGTACGGCGATATGTTCCTGACGCAGAACAATCGCCCCAAGTCCACGTCCTACCTGGATTTTGTCGCCACCAACATCCACAGCGGCCGTATTAAGGAGATGCTCGACAAGAAGGAGGCCGGCGAGGCCACCAAGATCGTCGGTTCGTTCTGTGTGTACGTGCCCGAGGAGATCGTACTTGCCTGTGACGGCATTCCAGTTGGTCTGTGCTCGGGTGCCGACTGGGCGACCGACAAGGTCGAGGAGCATCTGCCGCGCAACACCTGCCCGCTCATCAAGAGCTTTGCCGGCTTTAAGCTGGGCGAGGTCTGCCCCTACATTGAGTCGAGTGACTTGGTGGTAGGCGAGAACACCTGCGATGGCAAGAAGAAGGCCTACGAGTTCTTTGCCACGCAAAAGAACATGTACGTCATGGATATTCCCAACGTGCACGACGAGTCGACGCTCGTGACCTGGAAGGCCGAGGTTAAAAAGCTTGCCGCCAAGATCGAGGAAGAGTGCGGCGTCACGATTACGCCTGAGCGCCTGAAGGCTGCCATCCACGCCGTCAACGAGAAGCGTCGCGCCCTGCAGCGTCTGGCTGCGACCCGCGCTGCCGATCCGGCGCCCATCAGCGGTCTCGACAGCCTGCTGACCGTTCAGGCCGCCTTTATGGATGACACGCCGCGTCTGACCGGCGCCATCAACGAAATGGCGGCTGAGTGCGAGCAGCGCGTTGAGGCCGGCGAGGGTGTGGCGCCCAAGGGCACCAAGCGCATCCTGTACACCGGTACGCCCATGGCCGTGCCCAACTGGAAGCTGTTCAACCTCATCGAGAAGGCCGGCGGCGTCGTGGTGGGCGAGGAGTCCTGCACGGGCTCGCGCTACTACAAGGACCTGGTCGACGAGTCCGGTGAGACGGTTGACGAGATGCTCGACGCCATCGCCGAGCGCTACTTTAAGATCAACTGCGCCGTCTTTACGCCCAACGACCAGCGTATGAAGGACATTGTCCAGATGGCCAAGGACCTGCATGCCGACGGCATCGTCGACGTGGCCTTGCAGTTCTGCACGCTCTACGAGATGGAGTCGTTTGCCGTGGAGAAGGCCGCCGAAGAGGCCGGCATCCCGTTTATGCACATCACGACCGACTACGCCGGCGAGGATGCAGGCCAACTGCAAACCAGGATTGAGGCTTTCTTGGAAACCATTTAGGGCTATCCGGTCCAGCGGCTTCCCCAAGCACCCGATCTTGCCGTTCAAACCATCGCTTGCATACCAAAGTACGCGGCGCTCCTCTTTCACGGCAACCTCGGGCACCTGGGAAAGCCGTTTCCTTGGTTGGTTAAAAGGTTTGTTAAGGAGTTATATGTCGGAAAATATTGAGCAGCCGTTGCCGTCCACGTTTGAGGAGTTCAACGAGCAACGCAAGGCGGCGTTTATTCGCGTCAAGGATTATAAGCAGGCGGGTAATCGCCTGGTCGGTTTTCTGTGCAGCTACACGCCGCTCGAGATTATCGATGCCGCGGGGGCTGCGAGCGTGGCGCTGTGCGGCACGTCCGACGAGGTGATTCCCGAGGCCGAGAAGGTGCTGCCGGCAAACCTGTGCCCGCTCATCAAGTCTACGTATGGTTTTGCCTATTCGCAAAAGTGCCCGTTTACGTACTTTAGCGACATGATCATCGGTGAGACCACCTGCGACGGCAAGAAGAAGATGTACGAGCTGCTCAACGAGCTCAAGCGCACGCACATTCTGCATCTTCCGCAGGGCCGCGATCGAGCCTACGAGCGCGAGGGCTGGTACGAGGAGTGCCGTCTGCTCAAGGAGGAGCTCGAGAACTTCTACGGCATCGCGATTACCGACGATGATCTGCGCGCTGCCGTCCGTCGCCGCAACCGCTTGCGTGCGGCCCAGCTCGAGATGTTTGCGCTGCAGGCCAACCAGCCGGCGGCCATGAGCGGCGTCGACCTGATGAGCACCATGTTTGCCGGTACGTTTAGCTTTGATATCGAGGCCTATACGCAGCAGCTGGAGCAAAAGGTTGTCAAGCTGCGCGAGGCCTACGACGCGAGCGAGCGCCCGGTTGCGGCGGATGCCAAGCGCATTCTGATCACCGGCTGCCCGGTGGGCGGCGTGATCAACAAGATCGGTCGCACCATCGAGTCCAACGGTGGTGTGGTCGTGTGCATGGACGACTGCTCGGGCGAGCGCACGGCGGCCATGATGATCGACCCGGAGGCTCCCGACATCCTTCGCGCCATCGCCGACCGTTACCTGGATATCAACTGCTCGGTCATGACGCCCAACGACGGTCGTATGGAAAACACGCTGACCATGTGCGAGAAGTATCACGTCGATGGCGTAGTGGAGAGCGTGCTCCAGGCGTGCCACACCTTTAACGTGGAGAGTGCGCGCATGCAGGAGGCTGTCGAGGGTGCGGGCATTCCGTACATGAAGATCGAGACCGACTACAGCAACGGCGACATGGGACAGATCGAGACCCGCATCGCCGCCTTCATCGAAACCCTCTAGCTTCCTCAGGCACCGGATCTTGCTCCTCAAACCGTCGCTTGCGTACCCAATGTACGCTGCGCTCCTCTTTCGGGGCAATCTCCGGCACCTGAGAAACCTAGAGCTAAGGCGCCTGAACGCGCCGCTACCTTTGATGTTTAGATTGGGAGAGAGCCATGATAGGGATCGGGATCGATATCGGGTCTACGGCGGCTAAGGCTGCTGTGGTCGATGGAGGGGGTTCGGTGGCGTGGACGTGCGTGCAGCCAACCGGGTTCTCCTCGGTCGATGCTTCCGAGCGGCTGCGCGAGGCACTGGCAGCGGCGGGTTATGACGTGGCTGCCGACGACGTGCGCGTGGTCGCGACTGGCTACGGCCGTGTTGCCGTGCTCTATGCGCACAAGGTCGTGACCGAGATCACCTGTCACGGCACCGGTGCCGTGCGCCTGTTTGGCGATCACGGCACGGTGATTGACGTAGGCGGCCAGGACACCAAGGTCATTCAGCTTAAAAGTGGCCGCGTGGCCAAGTTCGCCATGAACGACAAGTGCGCCGCCGGCACGGGGCGCTTTTTGGAGATCATGGCCGACCGCCTAGGTATTTCCCAGCAACAGATGGCCGACCTGGCGCGTTCCGGCGAACCCACCAAGATCAGCAGCATGTGCACCGTGTTTGCCGAAAGCGAGGTCATCAGTCTGATCGGTCGCGGTGAGCCGCGCGAGAACATTGCGCGTGGCGTGATCGAGAGCGTGGTCTCGCGCGTGGCGACCATGGCCGGGCAGGCCGCGGGCGCCCCGTACTACCTGACCGGTGGCCTGTGCGAGAACGCCTTCGTGGTGGAGCGGTTGGGCGAGCTACTGAGGTCGCCGGTGACCACCTCGCCCCAGGCTCGCTTTGCCGGAGCGATCGGTGCGGCGATTCGCGCGCAGGCGCTCAATTAATGCATCCGCCGCAGGCTCGCATTCATGCGTATACTGGGAGAAAATGATTGACCGATGAGAGGAGGTATCGATGGCTGACGATCAGATTAAGCTCACGTCTATGACTGCCGCGAGCGGTTGAGCCGCTAAGTTGGCTCCTGGAGCCCTCGCCCAGGTCCTGGGCGACTTGCCAAATGTGCCCAACGACAATCTGCTCGTGGGGTTCGATACCTCCGACGATGCGAGTGTCTTCCGTGTTGGCGATAACTTAGGCCTCGTTCAGTCCATCGACTTCTTCCCGCCGATGGTCGACGACCCGTATCTGTTTGGCCAGATCGCTGCGGCCAACTCGCTGTCGGACATCTACGCCATGGGCGGGCGGCCGAGCCATGCCATGAACTTGCTGTGCATTCCGAGCTGCCTGGGCATCGAGGTCGCCGGCCAGATTCTGGCGGGCGGCGCCGACAAGTGCGTCGAGGCGGGTTGCTCCATCGCGGGCGGCCATACCATCAACGACGACGAGCCCAAGTACGGCCTGTCCGTGAGCGGCTTTGTCGCGCTCGGCCGCATGCTCGCCAACAGCGGTGCATGCGTGGGCGATGTCCTGCTGCTGACCAAGGCGGTTGGCTCGGGCATCATCACCACAGCCATCAAGGGCGAGCTCATCGAGCAGGACGAGGCCGCAGCCATGTTTGACTCGATGTGCACCCTTAACGAGGCGCCGATTCGTCTGGCCGAGGGACTTGAGCTTCACGGCTGCACCGATGTCACGGGCTTTGGCCTGATCGGGCACGCGTGCGAGATGGCCGAGGGCTCGGGCGTGCAGGTTGAGCTTGCGTCGGGAGCGGTACCGCTCTTTGACCAGGTGCTCGACATGGCGCGTCTGGGCATTATCCCCGCGGGCTCCTACCGCAACCAGGACTTCTTTGGCCCGCGTGTGGCTGCCGACGAGGACCTGGAGCCGGGTATGTTGGATGCGCTGTACGATCCGCAGACCTCGGGCGGCTTGCTCATCGCGGCGCCTGCTGCCGATGTGGATGAGCTTGCGCGCCGTCTGCATGCCGAAGGACGTATTGCCGCCGTCGTCGGTCGCGTGTGCGAGCCGGTGCCAGGCGGTCCTGCCGTCCACGTTGTTCGCTAGCCCGCACGTTTATGTAACTGTTTACCGTTCTCTAGAACGGTTCTTTCGAAAGGAAAAGCTATGTCTACCAAGATTGAAGTCAATGCCATGGGCGATGCCTGCCCGCTGCCCGTCGTTAAGACGCTCAAAGCCCTGAAGCAGCTCGATGGAGAGGGCGCCGTCGTGACCTCGGTCGACAACGAGACCGCCGTCAAGAACATCTCCAAGATGGCGCAGGAGAAGGGCTGCACGGCCTCGGTCGAGAAGGTTTCTGACGCCGAGTGGCACGTGACCGTGGCGACCTCTGGCGCCGTTGCCGTGGCTGATCCCGAGCAGGATGACGCTGCCTTTTGTGATGCCAGCGCCGGCAAGGGCAAGCTCGTCATTTCCGTCTACACCGACTGTATGGGCCGCGGCGACGACGAGCTGGGCCACAAGCTCATGAAGGCCTTCATCTTTGCCGTGACGCAGCAGGAGGAGCTGCCCGCGACCATGTTGTTCTACAACGGCGGCGCCAAGCTCACCGTCGAGGGCTCGCCGGTGCTCGACGACCTGAAGGGACTGGCCGAGCAGGGCGTCGAGATTCTCACCTGCGGTACCTGCCTCGATCACTATGGCATTAAAGACCAGCTTGCGGTGGGCGAGGTCACCAACATGTACGTGATCGTGGAGAAGATGGAGCAGGCCGTGCGCGTCGTGCGCCCGTAGCGTATTGGTTGGAGTTGCCATGAGGGAGAAGCGCCCGGCGCTTGTCATCACGTTTCCTACCACGGCGGCCGCCATGGGGTGCGAGACCCTATGCGTCGAGCGCGGCCTTCCCGGGCGTACGATTCCCGTGCCCGGGGAGGTCGCTGCCGGCTGCGGCTTGGCGTGGAAGGCGCTGCCTTCGGATGAGGACCTGCTGCGCGGCGAGCTTGCCGCGGCGGGCGTCCCCACCGAGGGCTTTACGGTAATCGACATGTGGGAGGTCGTGCGATGATCTACCTGGATAACGCGGCGACGACCATGCATAAGCCGCAGACGGTGATCGATGCCGTGACGCAGGCGATGTGTTCGCTCGGCAATGCCGGGCGCGGGGCCACGTCGGGTGCCCTCGATGCCGCTCGTACGATTCATGCTTGCCGTGCCAAGCTTGCGCGCTTGCTGGGCTGCCCGAGGGCGGACCATGTTTGTTTTACGCCCAATTCTACGGCGGCGCTCAACACGGCGATTAACGGCGTGGTGCGTCCCGGCGACCGCGTGGTCATAACGGTGCTCGAGCACAACTCCGTGCTGCGTCCGCTCAACCGCCTGGCGGTAGAGCGGGGCGTGACCGTTGAGCATGCGGGCTGCGACGCGAACGGCGCGCTCGACTACGACGAGCTCGAGCGGCTGGTGACGCCTGGCACGCGTGCCGTGGTGGTGACGCACGCCTCCAATGTGACCGGCAACTCCGTTGATGTTGCACGTGTGGCGGCTGTGGCTCATGCGGCCGGTGCACTCGTGATCGTCGATGCCTCGCAGTCTGCCGGCACGGCGCATATCGATATGCAGGCCATGGGGCTCGACGTCGTGTGCTTTACCGGCCACAAGGGGCTCATGGGACCCCAAGGCACCGGCGGTCTGGCCGTGGCAGAGGGCATTGACGTGTCTCCGTGGGCCATGGGCGGCACGGGCGTGCACAGCTTCGACCCGCTGCAGCCGCTTGAGTGGCCCACGCGCCTTGAGGCCGGTACGCTCAACGGCCATGGCATCGCGGGCCTTTCCGCTGGTCTCGACTTTATCGAGGCCCAGGGTGGGGTCGAGGCGATTGCTTCCCACGAGCGTGCGCTCGCTGATCGCTTCCTTACCGGTGTGCGCGAGATTCCGGGGATTAAGCTCTACGGTGCGTTTGACCAACCCGCGCGCTCGGCGATCGTGTCGCTCAACGTGGGCGATATCGACTCTGCCGAGATCTCGGACGCGCTCATGCAAGGGTGGGGGATTGCGACGCGCCCCGGCGCCCATTGCGCCCCGCTCATGCACCGTGCGCTGGGGACCGAGCGCCAGGGCGTCGTCCGTTTCTCGTTTGGGTATTTCAACACGACCGAAGAAGTCGACACGGCTATCGATGCTCTGTGCGATTTAGCCTGCTAAAGCTGCTAGACCGTTTATACTTGCGGGATGGGTGTTTTTGCCCGTCCCGTTTTTGTTTCGACCCGAAAGGTGTGCATATGGCCTCATCCGCTCCGCGCGGTTTGCGCTCCGACCATGTTGTTACCGTCGGCATTGCGCTGTTCTCGATGCTCTTTGGCGCCGGCAACCTCATTATTCCGCCGCTGCTGGCGCTGCAGGCTGGTTCTGCCACGCCGGTCGCCATGCTCGGCTTTCTGATTGCCGCCATCGGCCTGCCCGTCATGGGTTTTATCGCCGTGGCACTTGCCGGAACGGCGCGCGAGCTTGCCGGCCGCGTGCATCCTAAGTTTGGCGAATTCTTCGTTGCGGCGGTCTATCTGGCCATCGGTCCGTGCCTGGCCATTCCGCGCACAAGCTCTACGGCGTTCGAAATGCTGGTGCCGCTGCTACCCGAGGGCGTTTCGCTCGGCACGGCACGTCTGGTGTTTGCCATCGGGTTCTTCGTCGTCGCGTTTGTGCTCACGCTGCGCCCGGGTGTCATCACGCGCGTGCTCGGCCGCATTACGGGCCCTGCGCTCATTGCGCTTATCGTGCTCGTTGTCGGCGCCGCCGTGATCTCGCCGCTAGGACCGGCTGCTGTCCCGCAAGCTCCCTATGATGCCGGTGCTGCCGTGCAGGGCTTTTTGACCGGCTACCAGACCATGGACCTGCTCGCGTCGCTCGCCTTTGGCATTATCATCGCCGAGACCATCCACGAGCTGGGCGTTACCGATGACAAGCGCGTGGCCTTCGAGATTTCGCGCTCCGGTGTGATCGCCGGCGTGCTCATGGCCATTATCTATTGCGGCTTGGCACTTGCCGGTATGCAGCTCGGCACCGTGATGCCCGACGCCACCAACGGCGCTGCAATCCTTGCCCGCTCTGCCTCCATGCACTTTGGCCTTGCCGGCACGATCGTGGTCTTCGCCATCTTCTTCCTCGCCTGCATGAACGTGTGCATCGGCCTCATCAGCTGCTGCTCGCGCTACTTCTGCGAGACGTATGTGGTTGAAGGGGGAGCGGAGGCTTCCGAGGAGGCCATGCGCCGCCCCTTCGCGATCCTCGCCTTTGTATTCGCGGCGTTTTCGTGCGTGCTCTCCAACGTGGGCCTCGATGTGATCCTTATGTTCTCGGTACCCATGCTCAACGCTTTGTATCCCGTCGCCATTGTGCTGGTGCTTATGGGCCTGGTGCACGGCTTTTGCGACGCTCATCCACAGGTGTGGGTGTGGGTCGGCGGCGCGGTTGCTGTGCAGAGTGTGATCACCTCGGTCCGCGATGCGTTCTTTGCGGGCGCGTGGCTGCCGTTCGATGCACTGCCGCTTGCGAACATTGGAGCCGCGTGGGCGCCGGTTGCCGTGGTTGCCTTTGTGATCGGTCTGCTCCATAGTCGTTTTGTCGCACATTCGAGGAGCTAAGGCATCAATGCTTGCACAGGCGGGGAGTCTCCCCTATAATTTCCTTCGCTTTGGGACACGCAAGGTTTAGACCTTAGCTGCTCAACACCTTCGGGACGTGGCGCAGTTTGGTAGCGCGCCTGCTTTGGGAGCAGGATGTCGCAGGTTCAAATCCTGTCGTCCCGACCATATCTTGCGGGCGTAGTTCAATGGTAGAACCCCAGCCTTCCAAGCTGATGACGCGGGTTCGATTCCCGTCGCCCGCTCCATAAGATAGATGAATGGCTCTGATTCCTTTTGGGACCAGAGCCATTTTCATATACATGCCGGGACCCCACATCCCCTTCTAAGTTGCGGTGAAATACGGACTGTTTTTCGGCTTTTATGGCCCATGTAGTCCGTATTTCACCGCAACTATTTGTAAGGTTGGATTTTGATGCCGTTGGGAGGGTCGTAGCGACCGTCTACCGAGAGTGGAAATATTTTTTGAAGCTCTGACCTGCGGCGTCAAGCTTTTGGTCAGCTTTTGGCAAGGCCTGCGGACGGAAGCATGCGATAGCGTAATGGTATTCTCTCCGCCGTGATGGTTATGGGGTTGGCCATGCTCGATAAAGGCAAACATTTTCCGCAGTCATATGCAAGGATGCTATTCTCGGCCGTTGGAATTCATCAAGATGGACAGCTGCTTATAACAATTGATCCTTGGGATGAACGCCGTGCGCGTGAGCTTATGCAGGAAGAGCTCATGCTTCGTCTTTACAACCACGTGTATGCGGATCCGGTCTATTGGAATAATCTTGGGGTTGAAGATCGCATCTTTCAGCTGGCATCCGCTATTGCGGTCGTTGAACCGGATGCTGTGTTTTGCGGATCGACAGCAGCGCTGCTCTACGGCATCGGCTCGGCGTATACGCTTCTGGATAAAGTGCAAGTACTGCTGCCACGGTCTACAAGGCGTGATACGTATGAGTTCGTTGAATACAAACGCTGGCGGGCGGGCGAAGTGTGGCGGCTAGGTCTGTTTACACTGACGGATCCATGTCGAACGGTTGTTGATATCGCCCGAACGAGCGCCTTTCGCTATGCGCTGGGCTATGTCGATGGCTTGGCCCGTGAGTACGATGTCGAACGCGAAGAGCTGCGAGCATATGCGCAGGCAAATTGCCGAGGGTTGCATGGCATCGCGCGTGCTTTTGACGTTTTTGAGTATATGGACGGCAGGTCAGACAATGGCGGCGAGTCTGAGGCGAGAGCAGCGATGATTCTCGCTGGGGTTGTCGCGCCCGAGCTTCAAGTTGAGATAACGCGACCGGGAAACGCTGGCTATTATCTAGCAGATTATGGCTGGCAGATGTCAGACGGCTCATGGACGCTGGCAGAGCTGCATGGGCTAGGCAAGTTTGAAGACGAGGCTCAAAATGATCCCGAGCAGGCGGCGGCAAAAACGTATCGAGCGGCCCTCATGCGCGACGCGAACCTTCGCGCCATGGGCCACAACATCATTCATTTCAAACTCTCGGACACCTACGACGTAGAATCGTTCGGTGCCATGATGCGCGGTTACGGCATTCCGACAACAAAACCCTACGCCGAATCCCGATAGCGAAATCGTTCGCGGTCCACCTTCAATAAGTTGCGGTGAAATGCGGACTGTTGAGGCCTTTAAAGGCATAAATCAGTCTGTATTTCACCGCAACTTAGGTGGGGATGGGTTTATCTGCGGGGGCGGTGGCGGAGCCTGTCGATGGTGGAGTCGATGCTGCGGCTGCGGGCTTCGGCTGCGGTTTGGCGCTTGCGGCGGTAATCGATCATGCCTTGGATGATGGGCTTGCCAAAGCTCACGACATCGTCGTTGTAGATCGCGGTTCGGGCTGCGAGGAGGCAGTCGGTAAAGTCCATATGGGTCTTGCCAAAGAGTTTGATGGCAAGGGCGACAACGGTGGGCTCGTCGACCATGACGTCATCGAGCAGCCTTTTCATGGCCGCAGCAATTTCAACGCGGGGAACCTTATAGACGTCGCGCAGCGTGACCACGACGCGCGTGATGATCTCGGGGTAGACGCGAGCGGTGCGCGTGGCGATGACCTTGGCAGCGCGCGGCGACAGGACCTCGTCGTCGTCAAGCAGGTAGCGTAGGATGACGGTCTCGTCGATGATGGTGCTACTCATGGATATCTACTTCCTCGGGACCCAAAATCGAATCGTCGCTTTCTGTGGCAAGGTATTCAATCCAGGCATTGCGCTCCTCGGAGCGGCGATTGGGGTCCCCATATGCTTTGAGCGATCCATAGGCGGCGGTGCCGTCCTTTGAGCGCACGGCGACCGGCTGAAAGGGAAGCTTGCGCATCAAAATGCTCTGCGCGACAAAAAGACGGACGGCCTCGGCGAGCGATGTGCCCATGGCGTCGTAGAGACGCTCGGCATGCTGCTTGTCTTCCTCGCGAATGCGCACCTGCAGGATGGCTCGTTTTTGAGTCGATGACATCACTGGCCTCCCTTAATGAGCGTGCAATATGAATAGTCAAATACAGCTTCGGCTAGTAATTGCCAATCTTATAACAACTACTTTATTGCACTCGAGTAATTGAGTGTGAACATTATTACAAACGTATTACATCCTTCAGAAGCGAGCGTGAAATCTTTGTTGGGCGTACGCGTGTAATACACTCGCTTTTATATCCTATTGAGAATAATCCTAACCAGCCCAAACCCTTGCAATACACTCGTAATGCAGGGCCTATGCTCAAGTTTACCCCCTGCAACTGCGTATATTTAACCTGTATACCGTTGGAGATATTCTACCGAGTGCCTGTTTCGCCGCATGCTCTCGATACGCCGATGCCGGATCACGGGCGGTCCGGGGCAACGTCGACAGGGTCTCTCCGGCATGGGATTCAGGAGGGAGTGAACAACATGGGCAATAAACGAGTCGTAGCCGACTCCTCGCGCTGCATTGGGTGCCAAACCTGCATGGCAGCGTGTATCGAGGCACACGACATCCCCGGCAACATCGCCGCGCCGCGTCTGCGCGTGACGCGTACGTACGAGATCTCCGCACCGGTGGCTTGCCATCACTGCGAGGATGCCCCGTGCGCTAA
This sequence comes from Collinsella sp., assembly GCA_019424905.1. Classification (GTDB taxonomy): domain Bacteria; phylum Actinomycetota; class Coriobacteriia; order Coriobacteriales; family Coriobacteriaceae; genus Collinsella. The sequence goes on from JAHYYP010000003.1 coordinate 92,147, forward strand.
GGCCTGCCCCACGGGCGCCTTGTTCTTTGATCCAAAGAACCATCGCATCGGCGTCAACGAGGACAACTGCATCGGCTGCAAGAGCTGCGTCATGGCCTGCCCCTTTGGCGCCGTGAGCGTGGCGACCACGCAGGTCCCCGTCTTGATGGGCGACGTGCGCGTGGGTTCGCAGACTAAGAGCTTCGTGCTCAAGTGCGACCTGTGCGTGGACCGTCCCGGCGGTCCGGCGTGTGCCGAGGCGTGCCCGACCAAGGGCCTCACCCTGGTAGACGAGGAGCGCCTGGCGGAGCTGACCGCCGAGCGTGCCCGCGCCACCATCGAAAACGAGGCGTAGGCGGGCGGCCATACAGGCCCGACGATTGTCAAATACGTACCGATTAATCGGTAGCAGAGAAAGGAAGGAGGGTGTCATGGAGAAGCATAAAGTGATCTGCCCGTACTGCGGTGCCGGTTGCCAGTTTAACCTCTTGGTCCAAAACGGCCAGGTCGTGGGTACCGAACCGCTCAACGGCATCACCAATCAGGGCGAGCTGTGCCTTAAGGGCATGAGCGGCTACGACTTCATCAACGACACCAAGATCTTGACTCCTCGCGTACTGCACCCGATGATCCGCCGCACCAAGGGCGCGGATCTTGAGCGCGTAAGCTGGGACGAGGCACTGGATTTCACCGCATCTAAGATGCAGGCCATAATTGACGAATATGGTCCTAACGCTGTCATGACCACCGGTTCTTCGCGAGGCGGCGGCAATGAGGCGAACTACGTCATGCAGAAGTTTACGCGTGCGTGCATCGGCACCCACAGCGTAGACAACTGCGCTCGTACTTGACACGGCCCTACTGTCCTCGGTCTGATGGACACGGTTGGTTCAGGTTGCATGTCATGCTCCATCCCCGGTATGGAGGATGCGGGCTGCATTTTCCTCTTCGGCTATAACCCTGCCGATTCGCACCCCATCGTCGCAAGGCGTATCGTGCGAGCCAAAGAAAAGGGTTGCAAGATCATCGTCGCCGACCCGCGCCATATCGAAACCGCGCGTATCGCCGATATCTACCTTCCGATCAAGAACGGTTGCAATGTCGCGTTCCTCAACGCCTTTGCCAACTGTCTGGTCAACGATGGCCTCTACGACAAGGAATTCGTCGCCGAGCACACGAACGGCTTTGACGAGTGGTGGGAGACCATCAAGAACTACACTCCCGAATCCGTACAGGACATCACGGGTGTCGATCCCGCGCTGATCCACCAAGCTGCCGAGATGTACGCCACGGCGAAGCCTTCTGCCATCATTGGCTGGGGCATGGGCGTATGCCAGCAGAAGCAGAACCTGAAGACGGTGCACACCATCGCCTCCATCGCCTGCGTTGCCGGCCAGATCGGCAAACCCAACTCCGGCCTCGCGCCCGTGCGTGGCCAGAACAACGTCCAGGGCTCCTGCGATATGGGCATGCTGCCCAACCTGTACCCTGGCTACCAGAAAGTCACCGACCCCGCCGCTCGCGCCAAGTTTGCCAAGGCTTGGGGCGTGCCCGAGGAAAAGCTCCCCTTGGAGGAGGGCTACAAGCTCACCGACCTGGGTCACCTGGTCGACGAGGGCAAGGTGCACTGCTTCTACAACTACGGCGAGGACCCGGTGCAGACCGAGCCCGATTCGGCCGGTATGCGCAAGACGCTCTCCGAGCTGGATCTGTTCATTTGCCAGGACATCTTTATGACGCAGACGACCATGCTCGCCGACGTCATCCTGCCTGCCACCTCTTGGGGCGAGCACGAGGGTGTCTTTACCGCATCCGACCGTAGCTTCCAGCACTTTGACGCGGCCGTTCCGCCCAAGGGCGAGTGCCGCCACGACTGGGAGATCTTCGCGGACCTGTCCACGCGCATGGGCTACCCCATGCACTACGACAACACCGAGCAGATCTGGAACGAGTGCATTAGCCTGTGCCCCAACTTTGTGGGCGCAACCTACGAGAAGATGGCTCCCGAGGGCGGTTACGCTCAGTGGCCCGTCAAGAGCACCGATGTGAACGACCACGGTACGCCCGACATGTTCGCTGGTGGCAAGTTCACCACCAAGGACGGCCGCGCCAACCTGATGGCGCACGACTGGGAGGCGCCCTCCGAGCTTCCCGACGATGAGTACCCGCTCATCCTGTGCACCGTCCGTGAGGTCGGCCACTACAGCTGCCGCTCGATGACTGGCAACTGCAAGACGCTGGCGCTGCTCGCCGACGAGCCCGGCTTTGTCCGCATGAATCCCGCGGACGCCCAGGCGCGTGGTATCAAGAACGGCGACATCGTCTCGATTCACAGCCGCCGCGGCCAGGTATACAGCCGCGCCGACGTGAGCGACCGCATCAACAAGGGCACGGTCTATATGACCTACCAGTGGTGGATCGGTAAGTGCAACGAGCTGACCATGCACAAGGTCGACCCGGTCTCGCATACGCCCGAGGACAAGTTCTCCGCCTGCCAGGTCGACGCCATTGCCGACCAGGTCTGGGCCGAGGGCGAAGTCGAGCGTCAGTACACTGAGCTCAAGCAGGCTCTGGTCGACGCCGCCGCTCCCCAGGACGTTGAGCCCGGTGCCGCCAAGTTCGACGACGAGACGCACGTGAATCAAATCGTGTAGTCCCGTTCTCGTTGGCTTTTTGGGCCGGGCGTCCCGTACGTTCGGGAGCCCGGCCCGTTATTTTGAAAGGAAGTGGGGATGAACCGCTTCATCGACATCAACCCGGAGAGGTGCATCGGCTGCGGAACATGCCAGTCCGCCTGTGCCGACGCTCACCGGATGCAGGGTCTTCAGGATACGCCGCGCCTGGCGCTCGTGAAGACCGGCGGTATTTCGGCCGCCCTTGCCTGCCACCATTGCGAGGGTGCCCCCTGCGCCGAGGTCTGCCCGGTGAATGCCATCGAGCACGATGGCGACCGCATCCACGTCAAGGAGCAGGAGTGCATCGGGTGCAGGCTGTGCGCCATCGCGTGCCCCTTTGGAGCCATCCATCCCGATGGCACGTCTATCGCCGGTGTCGCAGGCATGTGCGACCCGACGCCTTCGTATCCTAAGTCCCTGAGCAGCCTGCTTACGTGGGCTCCTGGCCAGTACACCTGCGCTGTGAAGTGCGACCTGTGCGCCTTCGATCCGGACGGCCCGCATTGCGTGGCGGCGTGCCCCACCAAGGCGCTGACCGTCATGGGCGGCGCGGCCGATCGCGAGCTCGACGAGGCCAAGCGCCTGCGCTCGATCGAAAACGGTCCGGCTGTCGACGTCACCGCTGTGGCCCAGGGCCTGTCCGAGAAAGCAGAAGGGAGCGTAAACAATGGATAGCATGACGCTGTTTATCGCATCGCTTGCCGTCTCGTGCATCGGTGCGCTCGCCTCGGTTCTGCTGATCAAGGCCGATAACGCCGCCAAGACCGCCGGCTGCCTTATCGGCGCCGCCGCCGCGGTGCTTTCGTTTGTGGCTGGTATCCAGGCCGTGCTGGGCGATGTCACATCGGTCGACACCATCGTGTTCTTTCCGTTTGCCCATTTCCAGCTGCTGCTCAATCAGCTGTCCGGCCTGTTCGTGGCGCTCATCTCGGTGCTCGCGTTTGCCGGTTCGATCTACGGTCTCAACTACTTTGATGAGTACCCGGGCAAAAAGGGCCGTGCCGGCTTCTTCTTTAACACCTTCGTGGCGTCCATGATGCTCGTCATTACCGCCGACAACGTGTTTTGGTTCCTGGTCGCCTTTGAGCTCATGTCGCTGACCTCTTACTTCTTGGTCGTGATCGAGGAGAACGAGAACTCCATCCACGGCGGTTGGCTCTACTTTGTGATCGCGCACGTGGGCTTTGTGCTCATCATGGCGAGCTTCCTCACCATGACCAACTTCGCCGGCGGCTCGTTTGCCTTTGCGGATTTCCGCGCCACGCAGTTTAGCCCCGCGGTCGCATCCGTGTGCTTTGTGCTCGCCTTCTTTGGCTTTGGCGCCAAGGCCGGTATCATCCCGCTGCACGGCTGGCTGCCCAAGGCACATCCCGAGGCGCCGTCTAACGTGAGTGCCCTCATGTCCGGCGGCATGATCAAGATCGGTATCTTCGGCATCCTCAAGGTTGGTCTCGACCTGCTCTCCGCCTCGGGCGTTCAGGTCTGGTGGGGCTTTATGGTCATGGTCTTCGGTGCGATCTCGTCGGTCCTCGGCGTGGCGTTCGCCCTGCAGGAGCATGACATCAAGCGCCTGCTTGCCTATCACTCCGTCGAGAACATCGGCATCATTCTGCTCGGCGTCGGCGCCTCCATGGCCGCCATGGCGCTCAATTCGGTCGGCATCGCCGTCCTGGCTCTGATGGCCGCCCTCTACCACACGTTTAACCACGCGATGTTTAAGGGCGAGCTGTTCTTGGGCGCCGGTGCGCTGCTGTACTCCACGGGTACGCGCAATATGGAGAAGATGGGCGGCCTGTTCCGTCGTATGCCGGCAACGGCCATCTGCTTCCTTATTGGCGCGCTTGCCATCTCGGCCATCCCGCCCTTCAACGGCTTTGTGTCCGAGTGGTTTACCTACCAGTCGCTCTTTAACGCCGCCATGCAGGGCGACAAGGCCGTCATGATCGTGGCCGTGTTCGCTGCCGTCGCGCTTGCCATTACCGGCGCTCTTGCCGTCACGTGCTTCGTCAAGGCCTATGGCGTCTCCTTTGCCTCCGCGCCCCGCTCCGAGGCCGCGGCCAATGCCAAGGAGGTTCCCGCCCCTATGGTGTTTGCGCAGGGGCTGCTCGCGGCCATCTGCGTCGTGCTGGGCATTGGCGCTCCCGTGATCGCGCCCGTGCTGGTCGATGTCGCCGCGTCCGTGCTGCATCCGTACGGTGGCGTGTTTGCCGCCGAGGGCATGGAGCTCATGAACCAGTACTCCGGCGCTGCCACCTCCACGCCCGCGATCGCCATTGCGCTCGTGGTGCTCATCGGCCTTGCCTGCGGCTATCGCAAGCTCAAGACCGTCGGCAAGGTGCAGAAGTCCCAGCCGTGGGCATGCGGCTATGCTCCCAACGAGCATATGCCCGTCGTGGCCACGACCTTTGCCTCCGAGGTGTCCTGGTTTATGCAGCCGCTCTACACGCTGCGCGACCGCTGCACGGCCGTCTGCTGGTCCATCGCGCACTTCTTCCAGAAGCTCACCGGTGTGGCCGAGGCTGTGGAGCCCGTACCCGACAAGGTTCTCGTCGATGCCCCGCATAAGGGTGTCGAGAAGCTCGCCGACCTCGCGACTAAGCTCGAGGGCGGCAACTACAGCATCTATATCTGCTACATCGTCGCGGCACTCGTGGTGTTCCTCGTGCTCGCCGTGCAAATGGGTTAAGGAGGGGAGAGCATGAACAACATCGTACTTGCCGTTCTGCAGGGCGTGGTCGTTATGGCCGTCGCGCCGTTCTTCTCCGGTCTCGGTCGCGTGATCCGCGCCAAGATGCACAACCGTCGCGGCCCCAGCATCATGCAGGACTACCGCGACCTGGCCAAGCTCTTTGCGCGCCCCGAGTCCCAGAGCGAGGACGCGAGCTTTGCGCTGCGCATTATGCCGCCGCTGTTCTTCGCCGTTGCCTTTATGCTCGCGATGGGCTTGCCGCTCTTTACGACACAAAGCCCCATCCCGGTCTTTGGTGACGCCATCACCATCATGTACAGCCTGGCGCTCGCCCGCTTCTTCTTCGCCCTCTGCGGCGTGGATTCGTCTAACGCCTACGCCGGTATCGGCGGCGTCCGCGAGCTGCTCATGAGCGTGCTCATCGAGCCGTCCATGCTGTTGGCGCTGTTTGCCGCGGCCCTGGTGTGCGGCTCCACCGACATCGCCACCATGGGTCAGCACATCATGACGGGCGCCGTTGACGCGCCGGTCGCCGTGATCCTCGCCGGCATCGCCTTTGCGATCGCCTGCTATATGGAACTCGGCAAGCTGCCGTTTGATCAGGCCGAGGCCGAGCAGGAGCTTCAGGAAGGTCCGCTCGCCGAGCTTTCCGGCCCGTCGCTTGCGATGGCCAAGCTCGCCATGTCCATGAAGCAGGTCCTGGTCGTCGCTTGGTTCTGCGCGATCTTCGTCCCCTGGGGCGAGCCCGCGACCGTGGGCGCCACCGCCGTTCTGGGCGCGGTCATCTTCCTGGTGAAGTGCCTTATCGACTTTGTGGTCTGCGGCGTGATCGAGAACTCCTGCTCGCGCTCGCGCTTTAAGGTGCTCGGCAATCAGACCTGGGCCGTCGTGGGCATCGCCGTTCTGGCGTTTGTTTTCGTGGTCGTCGGCGTGTAGGAGAAGGGAGAAACAATGTCATTTGCAGTCAGTCTGTCCCTTCTCGGCTTGGTCGCTATCGCGGCCCCGATGGTGGCCTCGGTGCTCGTCGCCCTGTTCTCCCGTCCGTACGCCAAGTGGTTCAGCGTTTTGGGTGCCGCCGTCTCGACGGTCTGCACCATCGCCCTCGCCGCGAATTTCGCTGGCGCCGGCATGCCCGACACGCAGGTCCCCCTGATCTCGTTTGGGCAGACCCTCGTCATGGGATTCACCTTCGATCGCATGAGCACGCTGCTCGCGCCCGCCTTTGTGGGTATCGGCCTGCTTGTCGTGATCTATTCGATCCCCTATATGAGCGAGAATAACCGTGAGCATCCCGATGCGCCGCGTCGTCGCTTCTACGCGTACCTCGCGACCTTCATTGGTGCCATGGCCGGCCTCGTGTACAGCTCGACCCTTTTGGGTCAGCTCGTGTTCTTTGAGATCACGGGTGCGTGCTCTTGGGGCCTCATTAGCTACTACATGTCGCCTACGGCCAAGAAGGCCGGCATGAAGGCCCTGATCATCACGCATATCGGTGCGCTCGGCCTGTATCTGGGCGCCGCCATCGTGTTTGCCCACACCGGCACCTTCGCCATTACCGCGATTGCCGGCCTCGACGCCAAGCTCAAGGCTATCGTCCTTTTGCTCGTGCTGTTTGCGGCCTGGGCCAAGTCCGCACAGGTTCCCATGTACATGTGGCTGCCTTCGGCCATGGAGGCGCCGACGCCTGTTTCGGCCTACCTGCATGGCGCCTCGATGGTTAAGGTCGGCGTGTGCGTGTTCGCGCGTGCACTCGTCTCTGCCGGCGAGATTCCCGAGATCGTGGGCTGGGTCGCCATTATCGACGCCATGGTCACCATGCTCTTTGGTTTCCTTATGTACCTGCCGCAAAAGGACATGAAGCGCCTGCTGGCCTTCTCCACGATTGCCCAGCTCTCCTATGTGTTCTTTGGTCTGGGCCTTTCGGTCTTTGGCAGCCAGCTGGCCTTTGATGGCGCTGTGTGCCACATCTTTAACCACGCTTTCGCCAAGACGCTGTTCTTCCTGATCGCCGGTTCGTTCTCCTTTACGCTCGGCACGCGTATGCTGCCCAAGCTTCGCGGCATCGTAAAGAAGTACCCGATCTCGGGCGTGGGCTTTGGTGTCGCGGCACTCGCCATTGCCGGCGTGCCGCCCATGAACACGTTCTTCTCGAAGTTCCAGATCATCGCCGGCGGCTTTTCTGTGGGTGCCGGCAACGTCGCGATTCTGGTACTCGTGTGCATCATGGTTGCCGAGACCGTCGCCACCTTTGCCTGGTTCCTTAAGTGGATGGGCTATTGCCTGCCCGGCGAGCCGAGCGAAGAGGTCGCTGCGGGAGCCCCGCTTCCCCGCGCGATGGCGTTCGTGTTCATCGTGCTCATCATCATGGTCATCGTCAGCGGCCCGCTTTCGGCCAGCTGGATCGGTTAGGAGGTAGAACGACATGGGTTATTCGATCGTCAACATCCTTGGCGGCCTTCTGATCGTCACGTCCACCATGGTGGTCGTCTCAAAGAACATCAAGCACGCCATTCGCTGGTATGCGGTGCAGTCGCTGGTGCTCGTGGGACTGCTCGCTACGCTCGGTGCCACTACCGGTGCGCAGGAGCTGCTTATGTGGGCCGGATCTGCCTTTATCACCAAGGTCGTCCTGGTTCCCTATATCCTCAACCGTGCGTACAAGAAGATGGGCGAGCCGAGCGACGCATCGCTCAAGGCCGGCCTTAAGCCCGCGTGGGCCATCTGCATCATCGCCGTCGAGGTCGCGATTTGCTTTGCCGTCGTGACGCAGATCAGCCTGCCCACGGCCGAGGTCGCTACGCCTGCGCTCGCTATTAGCTTCGCTCACTTCTTTGTGGGCCTCACCTGCATCATCTCGCAGCGCAACATCATGAAGCAGATCTTTGGATACTGCCTTATGGAAAACGGCAGCCACGTGACGCTCGCGCTTTTGGCCCCCACCGCTCCCGAGATCATCGAGATCGGTATTGCCACCGACGCCATCTTTGCCGTCATCATCATGTCCATCGTCGTGCGTCGCATTTGGGACGACTCCCACTCGCTCGATGCGCGCGACCTGTCCGAGCTGAGGGGGTAGTCCATGGAAACGTTGATTCTCGCCCTGCTCGCGACTCCTTTGGTGTTCTCGCTGGTCATGGCGTTTTTGCCCAAGAACACGTCCTATAACGTGTTTGCCGGTCTCAACCTGGTCTCCGTCGCAGCCGTCCTGGTGCTGTCGATAATGACGGCCGGTGACGTCCTTACGAGCGGCGAAACCGCGAGCGCTCTTGGCCTGTGGTTCCACCTCGATTCGCTGGGCGCCATCTTTGTGCTGCTCATCGGCTTTATCGGTTTTCTTACGGGGCTGTTCTCGCTGCCCTATGTAAAGGCCGATATCGAGGAGGGCTCCATGCCCGCCGAGCGCGCCAAGCAGTATTTTGCGCTGTTTAGCCTGTTTGTGTTCACCATGCTGCTCGCGTGCCTGTCCAACAACATGATCCTCACGTGGGCCGCCGTGGAGGCAACCACGCTTTCCACCGTGTTCCTCGTGGGTATCTACAAGAACAAGACGGCCCTCGAGGCTTCTTGGAAGTATGCGATGGTCTGCACCGCCGGCGTGGCCTTTGGCCTGTTCGGTACGCTGCTGATCTACGCCAACGCCGCCGACGTGATTCCCAACGCCCACGAGGCCGCATTCCTGTCGTGCGTGCTGCCGTATGCCGACCAGTTCGACCCGACGCTCATGCGCCTCGCCTTTGCGTTTGTCGTGATTGGCTTTGGCACCAAGGCCGGCCTGTTCCCCATGCACACTTGGCTGCCCGATGCCCACTCCCAGGCCCCGAGCCCTGTCTCGGCCCTGCTCTCGGGCGTGCTGCTTAAGTGCGCCATGCTTGTGATCATGCGCTTTTACGGCTTTACCATCCAGGCCGTGGGCGCCGAGTATCCGCAACTTTTGCTGCTGATCGTCGGCACGCTGTCCATTTTGGTGGCGGCACTCTCGATGTTTCGCCAGGACGACCTCAAGCGCCGCTTTGCGTACTCGTCTGTGGAGAACGTGGGCGTTATCGCCCTGTGCCTGGGTATCGGTGGCCCGCTGGGTGTCGCCGCGGCCCTGCTGCACTGCGTGTTCCACGGCTTTACCAAGACGCTTGCCTTCTGCGTGTCCGGCAACATCCAGCACGCCTTTGGCACGCGTAGCCTGGCCAAGATCCAGGGCGTCGTCGAGGTTGCACCCGCAACCGCCGCGCTCGCCATCCTGGCGCTGCTCGGCCTTGCCGCCTTCCCGCCCTTTGGCATGTTTATCTCCGAGTTCTTGACTTTTGTCGCCGGTGTTACCGCCGGCCCCATGTGGCTGGTCGTCGTGGTCGCCCTCGGTCTTACCGTGGCCATCTCCGCGCTCACCCGTATCGCGCTCAAGTCGGTATTCGGCCATGCGCCCCAGGGCATGGGCAAGCATGAGGCCCCGGCGCTCATGCTTATCCCCGAAATCGTCCTGGCTGTCATGATCTTGTGGTTTGGCATCGCCACCCCGCTGCCTCTCGTGCACGGTGTGGAGACCGCGACCGGCATCGTGCTCGAGCAGAGCACAGAGGAACTTCACGCGACGCCGATGTACCGCGCTGTGTTCGGTACCGAGACCGCTCAGAGCGAGGTGGAGTAACGAATGATTGAAACTGAGAACAAGGTGTATGCCCGTCGCTGCGAGAGCCATGTCGAGGCCCTGCGCCGCGCCGTTCCGGGCTGCATCGAGAAGGTCGAGTGGCAGTGCGAGGACCAGCTGACGATCACCGTCAAGCAGGACAAGCTGCCCGAGGCCGTCCACTACCTGTATTACGAGCGTTACGGCTGGATTCCCGTGATCATCGGCAACGACGAGCGCAGTCTGTGCGGTCGCTACGCCGTGTACTACGTCATCTCCATGGAGGGGGAGGACCCCGGCTGGGTGACCGTGCGCACCGAGGTCGATCCCGCCAAGATGACGTTCCCGTCCGTGACGCCGTTCGTCCCCGCCTGCGTGTGGGGCGAGCGCGAGCTTCGCGACATGTTTGGTCTGATTCCCGAGGGTCTGCCCGATCGTCGCCGCCTGGTGCTGCCCGACGATTGGCCCAGCGGCCTGTATCCGCTGCGCAAGGACTCCATGGACTACCGTTTCCGTCCCGCTCCCGCGAGCGACATGGAAAACTACGAGTTCTTGGCCGATACCAAGGGCAAGGAGACCACGCTCGTCCCCATGGGCCCGCTGCACATTACCTCCGACGAGCCCGGCCACTTCCGCCTGTTCGTTGAGGGCGAGACGATCGTCGACGCCGACTACCGTCTGTTCTACGTGCACCGCGGCATGGAGAAGGTCGCCGAGACGCGCCTGAACTATGACGCCGTGACGTTCCTCGCCGACCGCATCTGCGGCATCTGCGGCTGCGCCCACTCGGTGGCCTATGCCGAGGCCGTCGAGCGCGCCCAGGGCATTCATGTTCCGCCGCGCGCCCAATACATCCGCGCCATCATGCTCGAGGTCGAGCGTCTGCACTCGCATCTGCTCAATATTGGCCTCGCATCGCACTACACGGGCTTCGACTCCGGCTTCCAGCAGTTCTTCCGCGTCCGCGAGAAGTCCATGGACCTGGCCGAGAAGCTCTCCGGTCACCGCAAGACCTACGGTCTCAATGTGATCGGTGGCGTGCGTCGCGATATCCTGGCCGAGCAGAAGCTTTCCACGCTCACGACCATCCACCAGCTGCGCTCCGAGGTCACCGAGCTCGTCGACGTCTTGCTCTCCACGCCCAACTTTATTGAGCGTACGAGTGGCATCGGCATCTTGGATCGCAAGATCGCACGCGACTTCTCGCCGGTTGGCCCGCTCATGCGTGGCTCGGGTTATGCCCGCGACGTGCGCTTTGACCATCCCTTCGACGGCTACGCCGATCCGGACATCCAAAAGATGCATGCCGCCACGGCCGACACCTGCGATGCCTTCGGCCGTACCGCCGTCCGCATTCAGGAGGTCTACGATTCGATCGACATGATCGAGACCATGCTCGAGAACTGCCCGTCGGGCCCCATCCTCACCACGGATTGGGAGTACACCCCGCACAAGTACGCCATTGGTGCCACCGAGGCGCCGCGCGGCGAGGACGTACACTGGGCCATGCTCGGCAACAACCAGAAGTGCTACCGCTGGCGCGCCAAGGCAGCTACGTACAGCAACTGGCCGGTCCTGCGCTACATGTTCCGCGGCAACACCGTGGGCGATGCGGCGCTGATCGTCGGCTCGCTCGACCCGTGCTACTCCTGCACCGACCGCGTGACGGTGACCGACGTCGCCGCCAAGCGCGACCATGTGCTCGACAAGGAGCAGTTCGAGAACGTCTGGCGCGACAAGTCGCCGCTTGCGGGCGAGGGCACCATGGCCGCTCCGCTCGATGAGGAGGCGCTCTAATATGCTGAAGCTTTGGAAGGTCAACGCCAAGGCCGGCGACGCGACGGTCAAGTACCCGTTTGCGCCGTTCCCCACCAACAAGGACATGCGCGGCAAGCCCGAGCACAACGCGGAGCTCTGCATCGCCTGCGGTGCCTGCGGCGTGGCGTGCCCGGCCGATGCCATTCGCATGGACACCGACCTTGCGGCCGATACCATCACCTGGTCGATCGACTACGGTCGCTGCATCTTCTGCGGCCGCTGCGAGGAAGCCTGCCCCATGGAGGCCATCAAGCTCACCGAGGAGTTTGAGCTGGCCGTCATGAGCAAGGATGACCTCACCAGCAAGAGCGTCTATACGCTCGAGCACTGCTCGCGCTGCGGCAAGCCGTTTGCCCCGCATAAGGAGATCGACTACGCCAAGCGCCTGCTGCAAAAGACCGGCGGCATGGAGGCCATCCAGGCCTCCCGTACTGTCGGTATGTGCCAGGAGTGTAAGCGCGAGCTCGACGCCCTGCGCGCCGCCTCGGCCGTAAAGACCGGCAACGCGCGCGGCATGGCTGCCAACGAGACGCTTGCGTCCGGCGAGCCCCAGGGCCCCGGCATGGAGTATCTGGGCGGCCACGGCGTGAACCCCGAGTATGTCGACCGCGAGCTCAACCCCGATGCGCCCGAGATTCCCGCCGGTCCTGCGCCGGTCGAGGGCATCATCATGGATTTTGATACGAAGGAGGAGTAACCATGGCCGAACCCACGCTTTTACCCGAGCGGCTTCAGTACCGCCCGACCAAGATCGAGCTCGACGAGAGCATCGAGAAGGCCAAGGCGACCCTTCTTAAGAAGATCAAGCGCTCGGTGTACGTCTACCGTGTTGACTGCGGCGGCTGCAACGGCTGCGAGATCGAGATCTTCGGTTCCATCACGCCCGTCTTTGACGTCGAGCGCTTTGGTATCAAGGTCGTGCCCTCGCCCCGTCACGCCGATGTGCTGCTGTACACCGGCGCCGTGACGCGCGCCATGCGCATGCCGGCGCTGCGCGCCTTTGAGGCCGCACCCGATCCCAAGATCGTGGTGTCCTATGGCGCGTGCGGCTGCACCGGCGGCATCTTCTACGACAACTACTGCGTCTGGGGCGGCACGGACAAGATTCTGCCGGTCGATGTCTACATCCCCGGCTGCCCGCCCAGCCCCGCGCAGACCGTCTACGGCTTTGCCATGGCACTTGGCCTGCTGGACCAAAAGCTCCATGCCGAGACCACGGTGGAGGCTACCGGCGAGCAGGCCGATATCCTGCACCCCGGCGTGCCGTACAAGCTGCGTGTTGCCATTGAGCGCGAGGCTCGCGCCATGAGCGGCTACCGTTACGGCCGCGACCTGGCTAACGAGTTTATGGATACGCTCGAGGGCGCGCCCAAGGGCGATATCCGCGGTGCCATGGCGCTGCTCATCGACAAGCAGGACGATCCGCGCCGCGTCGAGGTGTACTCGGCGCTGCAGGATCTGGTGCTGGCCGGAGGTCGCTAGATGGAGCTCACGGACCGCTCTGGTTACTTTGCGGGTCCCGGCATGCTCGGCGGCTCCTTTGGCGATGCCTCGCGCGCAAGCGACGAGGCTGCCGAGGGCATCGCCGACCCCTGTCTGGGCCATGCTCCCGATCAGGTGGTCTTTTACGAGCTCACGCGTAAGTTTGTGGAGACCGAGGAAGACGTTCCCCAGGAGGCCTGCGACGTGCTGTACTACACGCTCGCCGTGGGCCACCACACCGGCGTGCTCGACTGCTTTGAGCCGCGCCTGTCGGTGCCGGTGAACGTCTTCTATTCGCTCGTCGACGCGCTGCCGGAGGGGGAGGCCAAAACCAAGTTTGAGGCCATCCGCTCCTTTGGCGAGTGCCAGCTCGACAAGGCGGCGGTGCCGTCGCTGCTCGAGGCCTGCGACACGCTGCTCGACGAGCGCGGTTTTCGCGGGTCGGCCAAGGCCGGCATCTCGGTGTTCGACGACGACTTTGGCCTGCATGCCCAGCAGGTCGCGTTCTTAATGAAGTTTCGCGATCTGGTGGAGCGCGTGCGCGATGTGTCGGGCGTGTATCTGACGGGGAGGTTGCAGTAATGGGTCGCGTTGTGGATGGACGTGTGAACGGCGCCCCGTTTGCGGGCATTGTGCTCACGGCGGGAAGCGTGCTGCGTGCCGACGATGCCGCCGGCCCTGTGCTCTCCAAAAAGATGGAGGACGCGCCGCTTGCCGGCTGGTACACCATCGATGGCGGTCAGACACCCGAGGACGACATCATCGAGGTCAAGCGCGAGCGTCCGCCGCGTCTGGTCTTGGTCGATGCTGCCGACATGGCGCTGCCCGTCGGGTCCATCCGTTTGCTCGACAAGCGCGATGTGGCCCGCAAGTCGATGTTCACCACGCATTCGCTTCCTTTGTCGATTCTGATCGAGGAAATCGAGCAATCGTGCGATGATATCGTCTTCGTCGGGATTCAGCCGGGCGACACGGAGTTCTACAACCCCATGTCCCCGGAAGTCTTTGACGCCGTCGACGCCGTGTACGACGCCGTGGCCGCCAACGACTTTTCCCGCTTTGTCCGCTTGGGGCAAGAGCAATAGGAGCGCTTGTCTCTGCTGATTAGGAAAGAAGTGATTGACATGGCAGATTCCAAGGTGGAGTACCCCGCTCCCGATTGCCTGGCGCCCGCTGCGATCGAGGCCAAGACCGAGGCCGCCGGCGTGACCAAGGCCAACCTGCCGGTCGCAAAGGCCTTTCTGTTGGCAATGTTCGCCGGCGCGTTCATCGCCTTCGGCGGCCTGTTCTTTACGGTGTTCTTGAGCGATGGCACGCTCGGCTGGGGCGCTCAGCGCGTCGTGGGCGGTCTGTGCTTTTGCCTGGGCCTGGTGCTGGTGCTGGTGTGCGGCGCCGAGCTGTTCACCGGCAATTCTCTTATGGTCTGCGCGCTCAAGAGCAAAAAGATCACCCTGGCTCAGATGCTCAAGGCCTGGGTCGTCGTGTGGGTCGGCAATTTTGTCGGCGCTCTGTTCATCGTCTTTTTGGTGTACATGGCCGGCATTTACAAGCTCAACGGCGAGGCGGTCGCCAATTCCATGGTGAGCGTCGCCGCCGGCAAGGTGACGATCGACTGGGTGACGATCTTCTTCCGTGGCATCCTGTGCAACATCTTTGTGTGCCTGGCCGTGTGGATTGGTACCGCCGGCAAGACCGTGGTCGATAAGGTTGTGGGCATTCTGCTGCCGATCGCTGCCTTTGTGGCCTGCGGTTTTGAGCACTGCGTTGCCAATATGTACTTTTTGCCCATGGGTGCCGTGATGCACGCGTGCGGCTATGGCGCCGACGTCGCCGGCGCCGATGCGCTCAACGTCGCGGGCATTGCGTTTAACCTGTCCGCCGCCACGCTGGGTAACATTGTGGGCGGCGCGGTTCTGATCGCGCTCGGCTACTGGTTTATCTACGCCAAGAAGTCCGAGGCGTAAGGTACCGTCTGTTTGACGTTGGGCCTCCCGCGGGGCGTTGCCGTGCGGGAGGCTTTTTTGGCCTGGGGCCCGGTGCCGGGCTGTTGGCCTGTTGTGTTTGGCTGATGAAAGGGGTAAACGAGATGGCATCTGCTGTGGAGCGTGACGGTCGCGCCGTGGTGACCACATGCGGGGGATGCTATGCCGATTGCGCCTTTGCGGCACGCGTTGAGGACGGCTGCGTGTTGGCCGAGTTGCCGGTGCCGGGGCACCCGTGCGCTGCGCGTGCCCTGTGCGCCCGCGGACGGCATCGCCTGGCAATGCCGTTTGACGAGCGCGACCGCATTGTGCACCCCATGCGTCGGCGAGCTGATGGCTCGGGGTTCGATGCGATTTCGTGGGACGAGGCGTTCGCGCAGATTGCGGCGCGCCTTGGGGGGATTATTGACGAGTGTGGTCCGCGTGCGCTGGGCATGACGCTCGGCGTGCCCTCGTTCGACCGCTACTGGGCCTATCGCTTTATGCATGCGCTGGGCTCGCCCAATGTGTACGGTGCCGACGGTGCCTGCGAGGTAAGCCGACTTACCGGTTGGGAGCATACCCTGGGCTACAGCCCCACCTCCGACTTGGCGCATACCGATTGCATCATGTATTTGGGGCGTTCTATCGTCGATTCGTCGACGATGGGGGCCGTTGATGCGCTCAACGATGCACGCCGGCGCGGGGCGAAGATCATCGTGGTCGACCCCCGGCGCAGCGGCTCGGCTGCGCTTGCCGACCGCTGGCTGCGCGTTCGCCCGGGCTGCGACCTGGCCTTGCTGCTGGGCATTGCGCATCTGCTCATTGCCGAGGACCTGTACGACCACGAGTTCGTGGACCGCTATACCACGGGTTTTGACGAGCTGGCGCAGGCGGCCCGTGCTTGGACGCCCGAGTGGGCCGAGTCGATGTGCGACGTGCCGGTGGACGATATCCGAGCGACTGCGCGTGATTTGGCTGCCGCCGCGCCTGCCGCTGTGGTGGATGCGGGCTTTCATGGCGGCATCGGCATTGCGTATGCCAATAGCACCCAGACCGCGCGCGCTATCTGCTTGGTCGATGTGCTGCTGGGCTGCATCGGACACGCGGGCGGTGCGCTCAACCCGCCGACGCCGCTTGCCATGGGCGATTTGGACCCTACGCGTTTCGCGACGCCGTCGATGCCACGTGAGCCCAAGTTGGGGTCCGAGCGCTATCCACTGGTCGATCCGGTGCGCGGCCTGTGCACGACCATCGGTCAGTCGATTCTTGCCGGCGATTTGCGTGGACTCATCGTCTATGCCAGTAACCCCGGTGCGGGCTATGGCAATGCGCAGGCTTGGTTGAGTATTTTGCAGCAGCTCGACTTGCTCGTGACGATTGATATTCGCTGGTCCGAGACGGCGCGTGCTTCTGACTTTGTGCTGCCCGACGTGACGTATCTTGAGGCCGACCGCGGCGTGGGAACGGTGATAGGCACCAACGATGCGCGCCTGTTCTACCGCAATGCCGTGCTGCCCGTGCTGCATGACGACACGCGTCCCGGTCGGGAGATTTTTGCCGGTCTGGCGCAGGCCTGCGGCGCGGGCGAGTACTTTCGGTTTACGTCCGACGACCTGGCGGCTGCCCAGGTGGCGCCGTTTGGAATTGACCTCGCTGCGCTCAAGGAGCGCGGCTGGGCCGACACGGGTGTTGCGCTGCCGTCGCGTACGGGCGAGCCGGTGATCCCCTTGAACGGCGGCAGGATCGCGCTGGCAAGCGACGTATGGGAGCGCGCCGGTCTGGGTCGCGTGCCCAACTGGATCGCGCCCATGGTGGAGCCTGGCCCGGGGATGTTTCGCCTCATTAGCGGCAACCGTCCCTTTGAGTCGCACACCTCGCGAAGGCTTGCAGCCCAAGGTGCCGCCGAGACTGGGTCGGACCTGGATGCCGTGCAGATGAATGCCGATGCTGCTGCGCACATGGGCATCGCCGACGGCGAGGTCGTCGAGCTTGTGAGCGATATGGGCCGCGACCGCGTGCGCGTGGAGACGACGCCCTATCTGCATCCGGCGTGCATCTTTACGTCGGCTGCTCCCGGTGGGCGTTCGTTTGGCACCGGCGCGGATGGCGCCCAAGCGCTCGGCGTTGGCCCGCTCGACCATACGCCGTTACGTTGGGACCCGTTGACGGGCGCCGCGCTCACCCAGGAAAACGCCGTTCGCGTGGAAAAGATTGTCGCGCGCGGGGATAATGACGAGTAATTGACTCAGCTGATGTATTCGACTGATCCACGTTTCTTTTGAAAGGCTGCACATGAGCGATAGCCAGAACATGTCCGATGAGGTACGCGCCCGCCTGCGCGCCATTCCTTCCGTCAACGAGCTGCTCGCCGAGTGGCCGGTGGTGAAGGCGGTGGGGGAGACCTGCGACGCGGTGGTCCATGCTGCCGTGACGGCCGAGCTCGACGAGGAGCGCGCCGCCATTCGCGCCGGTGCTGCCCCACGCTCTAAGCGCGAACTGGCATCGGCCATTGAATTTCGCGCGCATCGTTCTGCGCTGCCGAGCCTGCGCCCCGCCGTCAACGCCACGGGTGTGGTTATCCATACCAACTTGGGTCGCGCCCCGCTCGCGGAGTCGGCGGCAAAGGCCGTGGCCGAGGTCGCGCGTGGGTACAGCACGCTCGAGTACAGCGTCGACACCTGTTCGCGCGGGTCGCGCAAGGAGCACGCCGCGCAGCTCATCCGCTCACTTACCGGTGCCGAGGACGCGCTCGTGGTCAACAATAACGCGGCCGCCGTGCTGCTGGTGCTGGCGACCCATGCCGCAGGCAAAGAGGTTATCGTCAGCCGCGGCGAGCTTGTCGAGATCGGTGGCAGCTTCCGCATCCCCGATGTCATGGCGGCTTCGGGCGCCAAACTCGTCGAGGTCGGCGCCACCAACCGCACGCACTTGGGCGACTACGAGCGCGCCATCACGCCCGATACGGCGATGATCCTTAAGGTCCATCCTTCTAACTATCGCATCGAGGGTTTTCACGAGGAAGTGAGCTCAAGGGAGCTCGCCGCACTGGCCCATAAGCACGGCCTGCTGTTCTATGAAGACCAGGGCTCGGGGGCGTTGTTGCCTGACGACATCTTGGTACGCGGCGGCGAAGAAACCACGCCGGCTTCGGTTTCGGCAGGGCTCGATATCGTATCATGCTCGGGCGATAAGCTGCTCGGTGCCGCACAGGCGGGCATTATCATGGGCCGCCGCGAGCTGGTCCAGGCCTGCGGGTCGCATCCGCTTATGCGTGCCCTGCGTCCGGGCAAGCTGGCGCTCACGGCGCTCGAGGCTACACTGCGCATTTACATGGACGGGGCGGATGTGGCCCATCGTGAGGTGCCGGTGCTCAACATGCTCACGCTTCCGCAGGCTCATCTGGAGCGTCGTGCACGCAAACTGCGCGAGCTGATGGTGGCGGGCCTCGATAAGGCTGGCTGCCCGTGTGCCGTGCAGGTGGAAATCGTCGAGGAGTCGTCGACTCCCGGCGGCGGCTCGCTGCCTACTGTCGAGCTGCCCACGATGTGCGTTGCCGTGCGTCTTGTTGACGAGCGCCTGACGGTCGACGCGCTCAAGCGCTCGCTTATCCAGGACTTTGACACACCGGTCGTCACGCGCACCTCGCACGACCGCATTCTGTTTGATGTGCGCACGCTCGTTGGCGACCGCGATATCGAGACGGCGGCATCGACGCTTGCCGCATGCGTTGCCAAGGCGGTGCGCTGATGAGTGAGGCCGAAGCGTTGGTGGAATGCCCCGTTATCGTAGGTACGGCAGGACATGTTGACCACGGTAAGTCGGCACTGATCGAGGCACTGACCGGCAAGAATCCCGACCGCCTGGAGGTTGAGCGTCGTCGCGGTATGACCGTTGAGCTTGGCTTTGGCGAGCTGGCGCTGCCGAGTGGCAAGATCGTCGGCCTGGTCGACGTGCCGGGCCACGCGCATTACCTGCGCGCCATGGTGCAGGGCGCCACGGGCATCGACGTTGCCGTGTTGGTGGTATCGGCCGTCGAAGGCGTGATGCCGCAGACCCGCGAGCACGTGCATGTGCTGGAGCTGCTGGGCGTCACACACATGGTGGTCGCGCTGACGATGTGCGACCTGGCCGACGCCGAGATGACCGAGCTTGCCGAGCTCGATGTCGATGACTTTTTGTCGGGTACCGTGTTTGCGGGCGCGCCGATTGTGCCCGTGTCGTCTAAGACGGGCGAGGGGATCGACGGGCTGCTTGCGGTGCTCGACGAGCAGGTTGCCGCTTGCTGGGATGCCTGCCGCGCCCGTGCCGAACGCACCGATGCCGCACCGCGTCTGCCCATCGACCGCTGCTTTACGATCAAGGGCGCCGGTACCGTGGTGACGGGAACGCTTCACGATGCGCCGGTTGCGGTGGGCGACGAGCTGATGGCCTTGCCGTCGCGTACGGTCTGTCGCGTGCGTGGGATTCAGGTGCATGGCGATACGCCGCGCGCGCTGCCTGGTCAGCGTGTGGCGCTCAACCTAGTTGGTGACGGTGTCGCGGCGCTTGACCGTGGCGAGATGTTGGGCGTGGCGGACCGCTTTGGCCAGACGTTGCGCTTTATGATGACGTTTACTTACCTGGGCCGCGAGGGCACCAAGCCGCGCGTGCTCGAGTCGGGCGCGCGTGTGCATGTGATGGCGGGTACGGCCGAGGTTGTCGGTCGCATCATGTTCATGGAGGGCGAGGCCCCCATGGCGGTGGGCGAGACCCGTAATGTTCAGGTGCGCTTGGAAAACTCGCTGCCGCTACGTGCCGGGGACCATGCCGTGGTGCTGTCCTATTCGCCCGTGATGCTTATTGGCGGCGGGCGTGTGCTGCTTTCGCGCTGTCGTCGCTCGCGCGAGCTTTCCGAAGGGGAGCGCTCGCTGTATGCGGCGCTCGAGTCCGGCGATATCGCGGACGGTGTGGGCGCTTGGCTGGCGCTGCAGACGCTGCCGGTTACGGCGGTTGATGTTGCCGAGGCTTTGGATCTTGGTGTCGGCGAGATCGATGCCGCGCTGCACGGGTTGGTGGCGCAGGGCGCTGCTTGCGCGCTTGCTGGCTCGGATGGCTCGCTGTATGCAGATGCTTCCGCGCTTGACGCCGCGATGGATGCACTGGCGGCGACCCTGTCAGCCATGCACGCGGCGGCTCCCAAGGAGACGGGCTTTACGCCCGGCGCTGTTGCCCATGCTGCGTGGCCTGCCGCTGATGAAGGCGTTGCCGCGGCTCTGATTGCCGAGGGCTGTTCGCGTGGCGTGTGCGCCGCCGAGGGCGCCGAGGTATTCGATCCGCATTCGGCCGCCGCGGCGGCACGCGTGGTGCGAGAGGCTTGCGAACGTATCGTTGCCTTGCTGGACGAAGCTGGCCTCGATGCACCGACGTTGCCCGAGGTGGGCGAGCAGCTGCAGCTCGATCGCGACACCATGACGCGTGCCCTGCGCGAGCTTTCGCTCAACCGCTCGATCGTGAAGGTCGAGCGCGACGTTGCCCTGTCCGCTGCCGCCGAGGCCCATGCGCGCGAACTCGTCGCCGCCGCCATTGAGGCAGCCGGCGGCGCTGCCACCACGAGCGTGCTGCGCGAGGCCCTGGGTGTGTCGCGCAAGCGCGCCATCAGCATCTTGGAGCACCTAGATGCCGTGCGCTTCACGGTACTCGACAAGGAGGCCGGCGGCCTGCGCTCCCTGCGCTAGATTGGCTGCTCGGTTTGGTAAAATACCTCCGCACTTGGGAACGGATGGGCTCCGGTGGGCTCCGCGGTCCTCAAAACCGTTGCGAGGCGTGCAAAACGTCTTGGATGTGTTCGATTCACATACGTTCCCGCCATACGCTACCAGCGCTTTTGTGCTCGCGGTCTTGCTGCGTGCCGCAAAGGCGCTGTTTTGTTTTTGCATGAGTTTGCCGTGCCGCCCGCTTTATCGGCGACGATACTTGGCTTCGCATGCCGGGTTTTGAGCATGCCGATGGGGGTGTTTTGCCGTATGACTACCGTAAGACGGGCCGATCTTTCTTGTGTCGTCCAAGCGGGCGGGCTGTCCTCACGCATGGGCCGCGATAAGGCGCGCATGGCGTTTTGCGGCGAGCCGCTCATCGAGCGCGTGCTGGGCCGGCTGGCGACAGTTGCCGGCGAGCTGGTCGTGACGACGTCGCGCCCTTGCGAGCTTGCCTATCTTGAGGAGCGCGCGTTTGGCGGCTTGGTGCCGCGTGTGGTGGCGGACCTTGAAGGCTCGGCGGGCGCCATGCGCGGCATCGCGAGCTCGTTGGCCGCGGCCCGATTGCCGCTCGTGGCGATTGTCGCCTGCGATATGCCGTTTGTCTCGCCGGAACTCATCGGCGCGCTTGCCGATCGTGTTGAGGCCGAGGCGCTCGACGTGTGCGTGCCGCGCGAGGAGCGGGGGATTGAGCCGCTTTGCGCCGTCTGGCGCCGTGACGCGTGTGCGCCGGTTGCCCAAGAGCTGCTCTCTTGCGACCGACAGCGCATTCGCTGCCTGATCAATCGCGTTCAGGCCGGTTATATGGATGAGCCGCAGATCGTTAAGGCCGCAGGCTCTACGCTCTGCTTCGAGAACGTCAATACGCCCGAGGAGTTTGCGGCGGCCGAGTTACTCGCCTAGACGATTGGAGTTGCCATGTCTCACGATATCTGTCCCGATACTGGGGAACCTTGCACTTGCGATGGGTCTGAGCCTTGTACTTGCGGCTGCGGAGGCTGCGGGCATACCGCGGAAGAGGAAGCGGCCGCCGCGGCGTATCGTGAGGCACACGGTGAAGGCCCGACCGGTGATGCCCTCGATCGCGAACGCAAGATTATCGTGTCGTTTGACAGTACCTTCGATGTGATGGAATGCGAACAGCTGTGTCTTGCCGCCGGTGTGCCCGGGCGCATCATGCCGCTGCCCGGCTCCATCACCGCCGGCTGCGGGCTGTGCTGGGCCATGCCGTTCTCGGGTGATGCCCTCGCCGCCTTCCGCGCCGCCACCGAGGGCCGCGTAACCCCCGCCGACACCACCAGCTCGTCCTCTAATTACCAACACCGCCACATTGAGGACAGGCACCTTTGTGGTGGTTTGGAACACGTGGACGAAACAGGTTTGAAACACGGGTTTTGCACGTCAGGCTCTCAAAAACGCTTCTACCTGCATCGTAATCAAAACGAAACATCTGCTCGTCGGCTTATGCGTAACTTTGCTGCAACAGTGCGATATTATCCATACTCGATAAAGCTCGCGGCGCATGGGGCGCCTCGAACGATACTTTTCTTTTCCATCAATTGGAGGAAGCATGAGCTACACGCAGAAAGTTCTCGACGAGCTCAAGGCCCGCTATCCCGAGCAGCCTGAGTTCATCCAGGCCGCGACCGAGATCCTCGGCACCATCCAGCCGGCGCTCGACGCCCACCCCGAGTACGAGGAGGCCGCCCTGCTGGAGCGCCTCGTCGAGCCCGAGCGCATCGTCATGTTCCGTGTTCCTTGGGTCGACGACCAGGGCAAGGTTCAGGTCAACCGCGGTTACCGCGTCGAGTTCAACTCTGCCATTGGACCCTACAAGGGCGGCCTGCGCTTTAACCCGACGGTTACCCTGGGTATGCTCAAGTTCCTGGGTCTGGAGCAGATTCTTAAGAACAGCCTGACCACTCTTCCCATGGGCGGCGGCAAGGGCGGCTCCGACTTTGACCCCAAGGGCAAGTCCAACAACGAGATCATGCACTTCTGCCAGTCCTTCATGACCGAGCTCTATCGCCACATTGGCCCCAACACCGACGTTCCCGCCGGCGACCTGGGCGTTGGCGGCCGCGAGGTTGCCTACCTGTTCGGTCAGTACAAGCGCCTGACCAATGAGTGGACCGGCGTCCTTACCGGCAAGGGCCTTTCCTTTGGCGGCTCGCTCGCCCGTACCGAGGCCACCGGTTACGGTCTGGTCTACTTTGTGGACGAGTACCTCAAGAGCCGCGGTGACTCCTTTGAGGGCAAGAACGTCGTCGTTCACGGCTCCGGTAACGTTGCCATCTACGCGGTCCAGAAGGTCGCCCAGCTCGGCGGCAAGGTGCTCGCCTGCTCCGACACCCATGGTTGGGTCGAGGATCCCGACGGCATCGACTACACCGTGCTCGAGCATGTCTACAACAAGAAGCGCTCCGGCCACGACAAGGGCGTCACGCTTGCTATGTACGTTGACGAGAAGCCTAACGCCGTGTGGCACGAGGGCGACGGTCGCGGCGTGTGGCAGCTGCCCTGCGACATCGCGCTGCCCTGTGCTCGTGAGAACACGCTGCTGCTCGAGGACGCCCAGGCGCTCGTCGCCAACGGCTGCAAGGTGGTCGGCGAGGGCGCGAACATGCCCACGACCATCGAGGCCACGACCTACTTCCAGAAGAACGGCGTCGCCTTTATGCCCGGTAAGGCTGCCAACGCCGGTGGCGTGCTCGTGTCCGGCCTCGAGATGAGCCAGAACGCCGAGCACCTGTCCTGGACCTTCGAGGAGGTCGACGGCAAGCTCGAGCAGCTCATGCGCGGCATGTTCCACAACGTGGACGACACCGCCAAGGAGTATGGCCAGGAGGGCAACTTTGTCATGGGCGCCAACATCGCCGGCTTCGTGAAGGTCGCCGACGCCATGCTCGCCCAGGGCGTCTGCTAAATCCAGCTCAACATAGCTCCACACAGCACCAGCTGACGAGCTTAAGGCTCCCGACCATATTGGCCGGGAGCCTTTTTCTATGGTGGTGAGGGTCGTGCGCCCTCGTTTGGTACACTTAGAGGTACTGGACAAGCAAAGAGATGGGGGAGAACGTGCTCAAGTTCGGTACCTACGTCCGTGTTGGAAACGCGGCCGAAGCCTATGAGCTCTTGCAGAAAAACCGCAACAACAAGATTGTGGGCGGCGGCATCTGGATGCGCCTGGGATCGCGTCGCGTGGCGACGGCGATTGACCTTTCGGCTTGCGGACTCGATCAGATCGAGGAGACCGAGACCGAGTTTCGCATCGGTGCCATGTGTACCCTGCGCCAGCTTGAGCGCCATGCCGTGCTCAACGCGCTCGTCAACCATGTGTTTGAGTTTGCCGTTCACGACATCGTGGGCGTGCAGCTGCGCAATACCGCCACGGTGGGTGGCAGCATCTACGGCCGCTTTGGTTTTTCGGACGTGCTCTCGGCCTTTTTGGCGCTCGACTCGTACGTTGAGCTGACGGGTGCCGGCCGCGTGCCGCTCGCCGAGTTTGTGAACATGGGCTATGTGCGCGACGTGATCGAGCACGTCGTGGTCGTCAAGCACGACTACCGCGCGAGCTACGAGGCCGTGCGCAAGGCCGCGACCGACTTCCCCTCCTTAAACGTCACCGCCGCCTGGTGGGACAACAGCTGGCATGTCACCGTGGGCGCCCGCCCGCTGCGTGCGACCCTGCTGCTGGGCGAGGCATGCGGCCTCGAGAGTGAGCAGCCTTCCGAGGACGAGCTTCGCGCCCTTGCCGCATCCGTGCGCGCCCTGAGCTACGGCACCAACCTGTGGGGATCGGCCGACTACCGCCGCCGCATCTCGGCACCGTTGGCGATTCAGGCCGTGCGCCGCGCCGCCGGCATCGAGCTTTCGGCCGCGCTTGCCCGCGAGCTCGAGACCGTTCAGGTCCCCAAATATGCCACGGACGAGTATTCCTGCCGCCGCGTGCCCGGCGTCGATTCTAGCGAGGTGCGCTAATGGCTGCCAAACTCATCGATCTTTCCTTTACGCTCAACGGCCGCAAGGTCAAGGTTCAGATTGCCCCCGATACCATGCTCTTTGCGCTGCTGCGCGAGCAGGGTTGCGCGTCGGTGCGCTGCGCCTGCGAAACCACTAACTGCGGCCTGTGCACGGTGTGGCTCGACGGCGACCCGGTGCTGAGCTGCTCGGTTCCCGCCGCGCGCGTCGAGGGCCGCTCCGTCACCACGCTCGAGGGCCTCAAGGCCGAGTCCGAGGCGCTCGCCCGCGCCATGGCTGCCGAAGGTGCCGAGCAGTGCGGTTTTTGTGCCCCCGGCCTCATCATGAACGTGCTTGCGCTCGCCCGCGCCGCCAAGGAGGACCCGGCGCTCGTCGCCACGCGCGAGGAGCTCTCTCGCCAGCTCGCCGGCAACCTCTGCCGCTGTAGCGGCTACGAGAGTCAGCTGCGCGCCATTGTGCGCTTCCTCAATGAGTCCGGCGTACGGGTGGGCTTTGAGATGCCCGAGCTGCCGGTCAACGACACCAGCTGCGACGGTGTCTCTTACAAGCAAATCACTCACAAGCAGCCCAAGAAGGACTCGAAGGCCCTGCTCGAGGGCCGTCCCGTCTACACCGGCGATATGGTGCCCGCCGGCGCACTCATCGTCAAGCTCAAGCGCAGCCCGTATGCGCGCGCCAAGATCCGCTCCATCGACACCTCGCGTGCGCTGAAGGTGCCCGGCGTGGTGGGCGTCTACACCTACGAGGACGTGCCCAAGCGCCGCTTTACCATCGCCGGTCAGAGCTATCCGCAGCCTTCGCCCTACGACCGCCTGATTCTCGAGAACCTCGTGCGCTATCAAAACGAGGAGGTGGCGATCGTCGCCGCCGAGACCGAGGAGGCTGCCGACAAGGCACTCAAGCTCATCAAGGTCGACTATGAGGTGCTTGAGCCCCTGCTCGACTTTACCCAGGCGCTCGATAACGACATCGTGGTCCACCCCGAGGGCGACGTGACCTTTATGTTCCCGCAGGGCGGCGACGTCACGCGCAACTTGGTGTGCAGCGGCACGAACGACTTTGGCGACTTGGACGAGGCCTTCGCCCAGAGCGACATCGTCTTTGAGCGCACCTACACCAGCCAGGCCACGCAGACCGCGCCCATGGAGACTTTCCGCGCCTTTGCGACGACCGACGCGTTCGGGCGCATTTCGGTGACCACCTCCACGCAGGTGCCCTTCCACGTGCGCCGCATGGTCGCGCAGTCGCTCGACATCCCGCAGTCGCAGGTACAAGTCATTAAGCCGCGCATCGGTGGCGGCTTTGGCTCTAAGCAGACGGGCTGCTGCGAGATCTTCGTGGCGTTCGTCACCCAGCAGACCGGCCGTCCGAGCTATTGCTGCTACACCCGCGAGGAGACCATCACTGCGGGCAACTCGCGCCACCAGATGCAGATGACCGTTAAGCTGGGCGCCATGAACGACGGCACCATCACGGCCATCGATCTACACACGCTATCCAACGCCGGCGCGTACGGCGAGCACGCTACCACGACGATCGGCCTCTCGGGCCACAAGAGCCTGCCCATCTACAACCATGTGAAAGCGAGCCGCTTTAGCTGGGACGCCGTATACACCAATACCAACCGCGGCGGCGCGTATCGCGGCTACGGTGCCACCCAGGGCCAGTTTGCCGTGGAGAGCGCCGTCAACGAGCTCGCCGACATGCTGCACATGGACCCCGCCGACCTGCGCCTTAAGAACATCGTGCGCGAGGGCGAGGTCATGCCGCAGTACTACAACGAGAAGCTCAACGCCTGCGCGCTCGATCGCTGCCTGCTGCGCGCGATGGACATGATCGGCTGGCGCGACAAGCCGTTGGCCGTGGACCTGGGCGACCGCGTGCGCGCCCTGGGCTGTGCGCTCACCATGCAGGGCTCGGGCATCTCCAACGTGGACATCGCCGGCATCGACATGCGCCTGGAAGAGGACGGCTTTATCACGCTTTCGACCGGCGCCACCGACAACGGCATGGGCGTCGACACGATCCTGGCGCAGATTGCCGCCGAGGAGCTGGGCGTTGAAAGCTCGCTGATCGTGGTGCGCGGCGTGGACACCGACGTGTCGCCGTTCGATGCCGGCTCGTACGCGAGCTCGGGCACGTACGTGACGGGCCTGGCCGCCAAGAACGCCGCGACCGAGCTGCGCGAGAAGATCTGCGCCAAGGCCGCCCAGATGTGGGACGTGGACGCCGCCGACGTGGTCTTCGACGGCCAGTACGTGCGCCTGTCCGACGAGCGTGCCGCACGCGAGCAGAACCGCTACCTCACGCTGCGCGACTTTGCCAACTTGTGCGTCAAGAACATCGCGGGCGGCGACGCGCTCACCTCGCATGCCTCTGCCTGCCTGCCCGTTTCGCCTCCGCCGTTTATGGCCGGCATTGCCGAGGTCGAGGTCGACAAGGCCACCGGCAAGGTGACTGTGGTGGACTATGCGGCGGCTGTGGACTGCGGAACCGTGATCAACGAGGCACTCGCGCGCGTCCAGGCCGAGGGCGGCATTGCCCAGGGCATTGGCCATGCGCTCTACGAGATCGTTGAGCACGACGACCGCGGCCGCCTGCGCACCGGCAACTTTATGAGCTACAAGCTGCCAACGCGTCTGGATATCGGCAGCATTCGCGTGGCCTTTGAGCCGAGCTACGAGCCGACGGGCCCGTTTGGCGCCAAGTCGATCGGCGAGGTCGTCATCAACACGCCGCTCGCCGCCGTGGCCTCGGCCGTGGCGCACGCCACCGGCCACCAGGTGCGCTCGCTGCCGATCACGCCGGAGAAAGCCCTGCTGGGGGAGTAGCGGGTCAGCGAACAAGTCGCAATGGGCGGGGCGGGGCAACTCGTCCCGCCTTTCGCACTCGTGGTGAGGTCGTGAGCCTGTAAAAGGTGTGCGTGCGCTTACCGTTCGTATCTGCTATCATTCCTAGTCTGTGCGCTCATGCGGGCGTGGCGGAATTGGTAGACGCGCCAGATTTAGGTTCTGGTGGGATTCCCGTGAAGGTTCGAGTCCTTTCGCCCGCACCAACGCACCCGCGTCGGCTTATGCCCTCGCGACGCTTGTTGCATAAAGGTACCAGCACCTCAGATAAGCTGGGCAGTATGAGGAGGAACGTGTTGAACATCACCGCTTCTGACGTCAAGGACGCCAAGCTCACCGCTACGGTCACCATCCCGGCCGCCGACGTCGACGCCGCGATCAAGAAGGCCTACAAGGACACCGCCAAGAAGTACCGCTTCCCGGGCTTCCGCGCCGGTAAGGCTCCCCGTCCGGTCATCGACTCTGCTCTTGGCGCCGAGGCTACCCTCGCTCAGGCCACCAACGACCTGATCGCCGCCAACGAGCCCGCCGTCCTCAACGAGCTGGACATCGTCCCCACCAAGAACGGTGACTACAAGGAGCTCGACCTCGCCAAGGATCACGAGGACTACACCTACACTGTCGAGTTCTCCCTGCGTCCTGCTGCCGAGCTCTCCTCCTTCGACGCCGTCGAGATCGAGATGCCTCCCGCGGAGGTCACCGAGTCCGAGATCAACAACCAGGTCGAGATGCTCCTCAACTACCGCGCCACCTTCGAGGACGTCGAGGGCCGCGCCGTCGAGGCTGACGACTACGTGACCGTCGACCTCAAGGCCGTCGAGAACGCCGACAACTTCGCCGCCGAGGGCCGTATGCTCATCGCCGGTAGCGACAGCAACCCCGCCGAGTTCAACGAGGCCCTGATCGGCGCCAACGTTGACGACGTCAAAACCGTCACCTGGACCGACGAGGCCGAGGAGGGCGAGGAGGCCGAGACCCACACCGTCGAGGTCACCGTCAAGGGCATCAAGGTCCGCAACACCCCCGAGCTCACCGACGAGCTCGTCAAGTCCGACTTTGGCTTCGACAGCATCGACGCTATGCGCGACGCCATCAAGATCGAGATCGAGCAGGACAAGGCTTCCCGCCTGCCGGCCGAGAAGGAGAACCGTTGCGTCTCCGCTCTCGCTGAGCGCCTGCAGCTCGACGAGATGGACGCCGACTATGAGCAGTCCGTCTTTGAGGAGCTCGGCCAGAACTTCCTGTCCAACCTCGCTGCCCGCGGCATGACGCTCGACACCTGGCTGCCCGCGTCTGGCCTGACCATGGAGCAGTTCATCGGCGACCTGCACAAGCAGGCCAACGACGTTGCCCGTGAGTCCCTGGCTCTCGACGCCCTCGCCCGTGAGCTCAAGATCGAGGTCACCGAGGACGACATCAACGCCGAGTTCGAGAAGGCCGGCGTCAAGGACGTCGAGGCTTCTAAGGCCGAGTTCATCGCCGACGGCCGCATGCCTGCCGTCCGCGAGTCCATCCGTCGCTCCAAGGCCGTCGATCACTTGGTCGAGAACGCCAAGGTGACCGAGGTCGACGAGACCGCCAAGGACGCCGAGTAATTCTCGCCACCTTTCCCGCGAGCGCATGGATGCGCCCGTGATGGGGTAAAGTTATAAGCCGGTTATCCGGTAGCTTCGTACGGTGCCAGCCAATGCATAGCATGCGGGCACCGTACGTTTATCTAGAACCAATTTGGTCCGCAAGAGAGAAATGGAGATGCGTATGATCGCTAAGTTCGATTCCGCCCTCGTGCCATACGTTATCGAGCAGACGCCGCGCGGCGAGCGCAGCTACGATATCTATTCGCGCCTGCTCAACGACCGCATTATCTTCTTGGGCGAGGAGATCAACTCCGTCAGCGCCAACCTGGTCGTTGCCCAGCTGCTGCATCTTGAGAGCCAGGATGCCGAGAAGGATATCTCGCTCTATATCAATTCGCCCGGTGGCGAGGTCTACTCCGGCCTGGCGATTCTGGACACCATGAACTTCATTAAGCCGCAGGTCTCCACCATTTGCGTGGGTATGGCCGCGTCTATGGCCGCCGTGCTGCTTTCGGCCGGCGCCAAGGGCAAGCGCTTCTGCCTGCCGCACTCCAAGGTCATGATTCACCAGCCCAGCGGTGGTGCCCAGGGTCAGCAGACCGAGATCGAGATCGTGGCCGAGGAGATCAAGAAGACTCGCCGCGAGCTCAACCAGATTCTGTCCGATGCCTCGGGCCAGCCGATCGAGAAGGTCCAGGCCGATACCGAGCGCGACAACTACCTGACCGCTGCCGAGGCCCTCGACTACGGCCTGATCGACCGTATCGTCACCTCGCGCGACCTTGCCGCGAAGGACGCCTAGGATGGCCGGTAGCATGCAGGACAACTTTGACGAGAACGGCAACCCCATTCGCTGCTCCTTCTGCGGAAAAGAGCAGGGGCAGGTTCGCCGCCTTGTAAAGGGCCCCACCAACATCTTTATCTGCGACGAGTGCGTTGCTGCCTGCTCCGAGATCCTTGAGGAGTCGCTGGCTTCGGACTTTATGGACGCTGCCCGCAATGGCAAACTGCCTGGCTTCCTCAACGACCATGGCCAGGCTGCATCCCAGCCCGCCGTGGACCCCGAGGCCGAGGGCTTTGAGCTCGAGGACGACGCCCGCCAGGTCATTACACATGTGCCGACACCGCACGAGATCTATGACGAGCTTTCGGCCTATGTCATGGGCCAGGAGGACGCCAAGCGTGCCATGTCGGTGGCCGTGTACAACCACTACCGTCGCGTGATCGAGGGCGGCGCCGCGGTGTCCGCCTTTGACGACGGCTTGGATTCGCAGCTCGGTGATGACATGGATGAGGTGGAGCTCGCCAAGTCCAACATTTTGCTGCTCGGTCCCACCGGTACCGGTAAGACCCTGTTGGCCCAGACGCTCGCGCGCATCCTCGAGGTGCCGTTTGCCATCGCCGACGCCACCGCACTCACCGAAGCCGGTTACGTGGGCGAGGACGTGGAGAACATCCTGCTCAAGCTCATCAACGCCGCCGATGGCGATATCGAGCGCGCGCAGGTCGGTATTATCTACGTGGACGAGATCGACAAGATCGCCCGCAAGGCCGAGAACCTCTCCATCACCCGCGATGTCTCGGGCGAGGGCGTTCAGCAGGCATTGCTTAAGATTCTTGAGGGCACGGTGGCAAGCGTTCCGCCCACCGGCGGCCGCAAGCATCCCCAGCAGGAGCTGCTGCAGATCGACACGACCAACATCCTGTTCATCTGCGGCGGTGCCTTTGTGGGCCTGGATAAGATCATCGCCGACCGTGTTGGCAACAAGGGCGTGGGCTTTAACTCAGAGATCGCTGGCCCCACCTCGGTCGACGAGAACGACCTGCTGCGCCAGGTGCTCCCGCAGGATCTCAACGCCTTTGGTATGATCCCCGAGTTTGTGGGACGTACGCCCGTCGTCACCCAGACGCAGGCGCTCGACGAGGACGACCTGGTGTCGATCCTGACCGAGCCCAAGAACGCCGTGGTGCGCCAGTACCGCAAGATGTTCCAGCTCGAGGATGTCGATCTTGAGTTTGAGGACGCGGCCCTGCACGAGATCGCCCGCATGGCGCTCGCCCGCAAGACCGGCGCCCGCGGTCTGCGTTCCATCTGCGAGGACGTGCTGCAGCAGACGATGTTCGACCTCCCCAGCGAGGAGGGCGTTTCCAAGGTCGTTGTGACCGAAGCCTCCGTAAAGGGCGAAGAACAGCCCCAACGCATCTACGGCTAGACCTGCCTAAAACGTGCTTGCAAATAGCCTCCGACCACCCGCGGTCGGAGGCTATTTTATATATACGCAATAACCCCAACTACCTGTGTTATTCTGTGTGTTTGTTTAAGCCTCAGCGAAGTCATATCAGACTGAAGTAATCGATACCTAAGGGGAGGAATGTAGGCCCGATTTTCGTAGATTCCGCACGAGCCGAAGACCACGTAATGTGGTCTTCGTGCGAGCCCAGGACCTGACCGAGCGAAAATCGGGCCTACATTCCTCCCCGGCGGGACAGGGAGAGATATATGGAAGAGATGCCCAAGAACTACGATCCGTCGACCAACGAGCCGGCGATCCTGCAGAAGTGGCTCGACGGCGGCTACTACAAGCGCCGCGAGGGCGTGGGCGACTGCACCGTCACCATTCCGCCTCCCAACGTGACCGGCAAGCTCCACATGGGACACGCCACCGACGACTCCATCCAGGATGCCATCATTCGTATGGCCCGCATGCGCGGCAAGTCCACGCGCTGGGTGCTCGGCACCGACCACGCCGGTATCGCCACGCAGACCAAGGTCGACAAGAAGCTCAAGAGCGAGGGCATCAGCCGCCTGGAGATCGGTCGCGACAAGTTTGTCGACGCTTGCTGGGATTGGACCCACGAGTACGGCGGTATCATCGTCGAGCAGATCAAGCGCATGGGCTGCTCCGTCGACTTCGATAACGAGCGTTTCACCATGGACGAGGATTACGCCCAGGCCGTACGTAAGGTCTTCTGCGACTGGTACCACGACGGCCTGATCTACCGTGGCAAGCGCATCGTTAACTGGTGTCCCAACTGCGCCACCGCCATCTCGGACGATGAGGCCGAGTACAAGGACGAGAAGGGCCATCTGTGGCACCTGCGCTACCCGCTGACCGAGCCTGTCAACGGCCAGGACTACATCGTCGTCGCTACCACGCGCCCCGAGACCATGCTCGGCGACACGGGCGTCGCCGTCTCCCCGAAGGACCCCGAGAAGGCCGCCTTCGTGGGTAAGACCGTCAAGCTCCCCATCGTCGACCGCGAGATTCCCATCTTTGAGGATTGGCATGTCGACGCCAACTTTGGTTCCGGTTTTGTCAAGGTCACCCCGGCCCACGACCCCAACGATTACGCCATGGGTCAGGCTCACGACCTGCCGCAGATCAATATCTTTGATGAGCACGCGGTGGTCGTCGAGGGCTACGGCGAGTTTACCGGCATGAACCGCGACGAGTGCCGCGAGGCCGTCATCAAGTGGTTTGAGGAGCACGGCCTGCTCGACCACGTCGAGGAGCACGACCACTCCGTCATGCACTGCTACCGTTGCGACGCCGCGCTGGAGCCGTGGCTGTCCGAGCAGTGGTTTGTGGCCGTCGATAAGCTCAAGGGGCCGGCGCTCGACGCCGTCAATTCCGGCAAGGTCACCTTCCACCCCGCGCGCTGGACGCAGACCTACACCACTTGGATGGAGAACCTTAAGGACTGGTGTATCAGCCGTCAGCTGTGGTGGGGCCACCGCATCCCCGTGTTCTACTGCGAGGACTGCGGCTGGGAGGACGCCCTGACCGAGGACACCGACGTGTGCCCCAAGTGTGGCGGCCATCACGTGCATCAGGACGAGAACGTGCTGGACACCTGGTTCAGCTCGCAGCTGTGGACCTTCGCCACGCAGGGCTGGCCGCAAAAGCCGGAGCTGCTCGAGGGCCATCACCCCACGACGGCGCTCGTCACCGCGCGCGACATCATCGCGCTGTGGGTCGCCCGCATGGTCATGAGCTCGCTGTACTTCCTGGACGAGGTACCGTTTAAGGACGTCGTCATCTACCCGACGATCCTGGCCAAGGACGGCAGCCGCATGTCCAAGTCCAAGGGCAACGGTGTCGATCCCATGGACCTCATTAGCATGTACGGCGCCGACGCCATGCGCTTCAACTTGCTCACGCTGTGCACCAACAACCAGGATGTCAAGTTCGACGCGAACATCGATAAGAAGACCAAGAAGCTCATCGACAGCCCGCGTACCGACCAGGCCAAGAGCTTTGTGACGAAGATCTGGAACGCCAGCCGCTTCCTGCTCATGAACATGGAGGGCTACACGCCCGGCGAGCCTGTCGTGGAGACGCCGGCCGACGCCTGGATGTTCAGCCGCCTGGCCAAGGCCGTGAAGATGGTCACCGAGGGTATTGAGAACTACACCTTTGGCGACATGGCCCGCGGCGTGCAGCAGTTCTTCTGGAACGAGGTCTGCGACTGGTACGTCGAGGTCACCAAGGCCCGCCTGAAGGGCGAGGGCCGTCTACAGGCGCAGCGCAACCTGATCTTTGTGCTCGACACCTCCATTCGCCTGATGCACCCGCTCATGCCGTTTGTCACCGAGGAGATTTGGGACAACATGCCGGCGAGCGTGCTCGATCTGGACGCCGAGGGCAACGTTGACCGCGCCGAGGCGCTCATGATCGCCAAGTGGCCCGAGCCCGCCGACTACGCCAAGTACGTCGACGAGCCCGCCGAGCGCGCGTTTGAGCTGTGCCGTGCCGTCGTGTCTGCCGCCCGTTCCACCCGTTCGCGTTATCGCTTAAGCCCCAAGGCGGAGCTCGACGTTGTCGTGCGCGCCGGCGCCGAGGATATCGAGAAGCTCGAGAGCCTGCGCTCGACCATCGAGCCGCTGGCCAACACCGCCTCGCTGGTTATGGGTACCGACGTTGAGAAGCCGGCTGCGAGCATTGCCGTGGTCGACAGCGGCGTCGAGGTCTTTGTGGTTCTCGAGGGCAAGGTTGACCTTTCGGCCGAGAAGGCACGCCTGGAGAAAGAGATTGCCGCGGCCCAGAAGGAGCTCGCCGGCTGCGAGAAGACGCTCGCCAACGAGGGCTTTGTGGCCAAGGCCGCACCCGCGGTGGTCCAGAAGAAGAGGGACCGTGCAGCTGAGCTCAAGGAGATCCTGGCGGCGCTGACTGCTCAGGTTGCTGACTTCTCGTA
>JAHYYP010000030.1 GCA_019424905.1 Collinsella sp.
CGAGGTAGCCCTCCTGGTCGAAGTGCATGATCTCGATCTTCTCGGTCTCCTTCATGTGTGTCCTCCCATCACATGTGCGCAATTCTATACATCGCGCTTCTTGCTGATACCAATTATAGCCATACGATTGCTTGTTATTTAATACCAATCCAAACTCACGGAGATTTGCGGCGAACGGTCGGTTTCCTCGCCCGAGTGGTATTACAACGCCAATAGTTGTCTATTTCGAGCGCTACTGCCAACGGGTTCCCCACAACTCGCCAGCTATAAAAGCGTTGCGCCAGACCCGCCCAAGCGTTTCCGGCGCAACCGCACAGTTTAGTTATTCGGCTTCCATCTCCGCTGTCACACGGCGATACATCTCGATAACCTGAGTCGTCGCCTTGGACGGATCCTGAAAGTAGCGGCCATCACACGTCTCGGCCGAGACATAGCCCGTATAGCCGTGGCGCATGAGTGCCTCGAGGTCGGCACGCATATCACGCTCGCCGTCGCCCCAGGCAAGATGCGTCGTGCCGCCGCCCACATCTACAAAGTGGGTGTGAACGATCTTGTCGCCCAAAACCTCAAAGTAGCCGTCGATCGTGTCGCCGGCAACTTCCATGGCGCCAAAGTCGATACAGGCCTTCAGGTTGGGACGATCGACCGCCTCGAGGATGCGCGCGACATCCTGTGCGGTGTTGACCAACACGGACTCCGACGGCTGCAGGGCCTCGAGCGCGACGCGAATACCGCGCGTATCGGCGTAGTCGCACACCGAGCGCAGCATGGCAACGCTGCGGGCCCAGGCGTCCTCAGCCGGCTCGTCCAGATAGGCCCAACCACTCGTCACCAGAATCTGCGGCACGCCCAACTCAACGGCAACGTCGATTACATTCTTAAAGTACGAGAGGATGCGTTTTTGGCCCGCCTCACCGCGCACCGCGACGTTCCACGGCTTGGGGTTGTTCTGCTCGGGGCACACGCACACGATCTTGATACCGTATTGGGCGGCAAGATCGCGAATCTTATCCACCGAATCGTGCTCATGGCAATCCACATACAGGTGCATCGAGCCGGTCCACAGCTCGATATTGCGATAGCCGGCCTCACCTGCAGCCTTAAAAAACGTCTCGATGCTGTAGTAACGATGGTTGATGTTCATGAGCGAAAGCTCGGGTACGACCATAGCCCTCCCCTTTCGTACGGAGTTTTAAAAAACAGGGGGCCGCCGCAGATGCGACAAGCCCCCCAAAGATCGACGCAACCGTTAGACGCAATGGAAGCGCGATTCGAACATATTAGGCAAGCACGCCAAAGTAAGCGCCGATGATGCCCACGACCATGGTGCAGAGGATCAGGACCATCGGGTTGATCTTCTTGGAGAGCAGCCAGTAGTAGAGCCAGAAGG
The DNA here is from genome assembly GCA_019424905.1 of Collinsella sp. Lineage (GTDB taxonomy): Bacteria > Actinomycetota > Coriobacteriia > Coriobacteriales > Coriobacteriaceae > Collinsella. The sequence continues at coordinate 1,391 of JAHYYP010000030.1, forward strand.
CGGCCATACCGAGCATACCGGGCATGATGCCGTCCAGGATGTCCTGGAGAGTTTGGGCGGAGTCGCCCTGACCAATGGCGATGGGCAACGAAGCCCAGAACATGTCCTTGCTCATGGCGCCGACGACCATAACGCCGACAATGCCGACGCAGGCCATGATCTTTTGCATCAGGCCGGTCTTCTGAGCCTCGTCGAGGAAGCCAATGCCTAGCTCATAACCCTTGATAGCGCCAAAGATACGAATCAGGAACGCCGGGATGTTGTAGACGAGCAGGAAGGCGATGGGGCCAAAGACGTTGCCGGCCTGGCACAGGCTGATGCCCACGGCAGCGGCGACGACGCGCAGGGTGGACAGGAAGAAGGAGTCACCCAGGCCGGAAAGCGGACCCATGAGGGCGGCCTTGATGTCGTTGACGCTCTCGGGCTCAACCTCGCCACGAGCGACCTTTTCTTCCATGGCCATCGCGATGCCGCCCACGAAGGGAGCGAGCTGCGGGGTGATGTTGAAGAATGCGCTGTGACGGTGCAAGGCCTCGGCGTAATCATCGGGACGGCCGGCATAGATCTTCTTGAGCATGTTGGCGACCATCAGGCAGAAGGCAATGTTCATCTGCTTGTAGTAGGTCCAGGAGAATTCCATGCCCAGGGCGCCGGTGTTCACGGCGCTCTTAATGAGGTCGGAGCGAGTAATCTGGTTCTCGGAATTAGAAGTCATCGTCCTCATCCCCTTCCACAGAAAGCTGGGACTGGGCGCCACCAAGGCCCAGCAGGTCGTACTTGTCGATGCCGATGATGATTGCGATCAGGGCGACGCCGAGGACGGGCACGTTGGCATAGGAGCACAGCAGGAAGCCCAGGAAGTAGAACGGCACGAGCTGCTTGGTAAGCACCAGACGGCCGAGCATGGCGAAGCCCATGGCAGGCAGGATGTTGGCTGCGACGCCAAAGCCATCGAGGACGAACGTCGGGATGAAGTCGAGCAGGCCCTGAACGGCGTCGGCACCCAGATAGAAGGAGACCGAGCACAGGATAAAGGCCAGGACGACAATCACGAGACCGATAATCCAGTGCATAGCGTAGATACCCTTGAGGTTACCCTTGCTGGCAAAGACGTCGGCACGGTCGACCAGAAGGGGCATACCGGCGTTGACGACGTTCTTAATGGCCAGGCACAGAGTGGCGATGGGCATCGCGAGCGCGATAGCGGCCTCGGTGCTCTGACCCAGCTGAATAGCGAAGGCGCAGGCGAGCACACCGCCAATACACTCATCGGGCGGCACGTAAGCGCCGATGGAGATTGAACCCATGAAGAGCAGCTCGAGGCTCGCACCGATGGCGAGGCCGGACTGCAGGTCCCCGAGGACTATGCCGACGAGCGGGCACAGAACGATCGGGCGGAACGCATAGAGCGTACCGAGCTGATAATCGAGCTTACCGAAGGCAGCGATAAGTCCGATGAGGATCGCTTGAACAAGCATTGTTCCTCCCTTTGATCCCTCTTGGATCCGCGCGGCGATTCCCGACTTGTCAGCGCGCCCTTTTCCATGCCGACAATCGCCTAGACAGATCCAGCTTGTACCGGTGTGCTGTTAACACCTAAACCGGTGCAAATGATTTGATACCAATTATATAGTCATGAGAAAACTATTTAATACCAATCGCTCAACGGGCGTGTACTCCCGGTGAACGGTAGATGGGGGTAACGGGTAAAGCGTTTATCCGGTACGCCCACGAATAGGGGCGGCGCCGTGCGCGCCGCCCGTGGTTCTCAATTAGAGGGCGCTTAGGGCATCGACCTTGGGGTCGTCGGCCAGAGCGCGAATCTCGACCTCGACACCGCGGCCGACGAGCTCACGAATGTCCTCTTCCTCGGCAGCAGTCACAAAGATCTGGCGGGAGATCTTACGGGCATCGGGACGCTGCTCGTCCTTGGACTTGGTGTTGCCCAGGTTGATGGAGGTGATCTGCGGGCAGCCGTCGACAAGCTGCTTGGCCTCGGCGATGCTGGCGACGCAGATGATCATCTTGTACTTATCGGTAACACCGGAGTTGATGGCCTCGATGGCGTGCTCCATGTCCTTGATGACGAGCTTGACGTTGGCCGGCTTTCCCATCTTGAGCGTAGTCTTCCAGACGGGATCGTTGGCAACCTTGTCGCCAACGCAGAAGATGCAGTCAGAACCCAAGCCCTGGACCCAAGAGACGGCCACCTGGCCATGAAGCAGACGATGGTCGACGCGAAGCAGTTGAATCATGATTGACCCCCAAAGGTCTCATGCCGGAAACCCGGCCCCATTAATAGCAGACGGTGACTAGAACTCTTCCTCGTCATCCGCATCGGTCAGCAGGTCGTTGACAAACTTGACGCGCGTGTCGTCAGCCGCGAGGATCTCGCGGATAACCTGATCGGCGGGAGCCTCCTGGTCCGAAAAGAGCAGCTGGATCAGCAGCGGCAGATTCATGTTGGCAACCAGGTAGGTGTTGGGGCGCGTCTGGACGATCTTGGTGAACTCGTTGTTGACGCTGCCGCCAAACAGGTCGGTGCACACGATTACGTCGTCGGCGGGGTCGAAGGTCGCCAGGAGCTTGGCGGCCTCCTCGGCGACATCGGTGCGGCCGTCGACAAACATCGACAGGTCGTGGACGTTATCGCGCGCGCCCGAGAGCAGCTCGGTACTCTCCTTGATGCCGGTCGCAAAATGCGCGTGGCTGGCGAAGATGTATTGCCTCATTGCGGTTTCCCCCAAATGAAATTAGTAGTCGAACTGGTGGTAGTAGCGGCGGTACTTGAGGTTGTGCTTGGTGACC
>JAHYYP010000031.1 GCA_019424905.1 Collinsella sp.
GAGCGTTCGCATACCTATCTGGGCCAGGGTTTTCTCAAGCGCGCCTTTATGCTGCTCGCGGGCATTCTCGTCAATATCCTGACGGGCTTTTTGCTGCTTATGAGCATCTACTCTATTGCGGGTGTCACCGTGCCGATGGATACCAACGTGATCGGTCAGGTTGACGAGGGTTCTATTGCCGCCAAGGCGGGTATCGAGGGCGGCGACGCGATCCTTTCGGTTGACGGAGTATCGTGCTCTACCTGGATGGACGTTTACGATGCCATCGGCAAGGCCGCCGGTAAGGACGATATCGCCATCGAGTACGAGCGTGACGGCAAGCAGCATTCGACCACGGTTGCACTCAAGGAGGAGGAGCGCCTAGGTGTGTATGCCTCTACGCAGGTGGTCCGTTTAGACCCCATCACGTCGGCTCGCCTGTCTTTCTCCTATGTCGTGCAGACAGCGGAGGGCGTGATGCGCCTGCTCCAGCCGCAGCATACGATGGAGATTCTCGATCAGTCTTCTTCGATCGTGGGTATTAGCGTTATGTCCTCACAGGCTGCTGCTGCCGGCCCTGCCACGTTCCTTTCGTTTGCCGCTCTCATTTCGTTCTCGCTTGGCTTTATGAACCTGCTGCCCATCCCACCACTCGATGGCGGCAAGCTGGTCATCGAGATCATTCAAAAGATTGCGGGCCGCGAGCTACCTCTCAAGGTCCAGACGATTGTGAGCTATGTGGGCATCGCGCTCTTTGCGCTGCTGTTTGTCTATATGCTTCGTTCCGACGTCCTTCGATTTATTTTGTAGGGGAGTGTTTGGATTGTCTTTGTCCCATCCTTTGCCGCGCGAGCTGACGCGCCCCGTGTTTGTGGGCGACGTGCAGATGGGTGGCGGCGCTCCGGTGGTGGTTCAGTCCATGACCTGCACCGATACCGCCGACGCCCAGGCAACGCTTGCGCAAGTGCGTGCGCTTGCCCAGGCGGGTTGTGATGTTGTGCGCGTGAGTGTGCCCACCGAGGCCGCGCTCGAGGGTTTCCGCACCATCTGTGCCGAGTCTCCGGTGCCGATTGTCGCCGATATCCACTTTAACCATAAGCTCGCCATTGGTGCCGTTGAGGCCGGTGCTGCCAAGCTGCGCATCAATCCCGGCAATATCGGCGATTGGGCTAAGGTTGACGCGGTGATCGATGCTGCGGGCGCCGCGGGCTGTGCGATTCGCATCGGCGTGAACGCTGGCTCGCTCGAGCAGGATATCGCCGAGCGCGATGACCTGACGCAGCCCGAAAAGCTCGTGATGTCGAGCGAGCGTTTCGTCAAACATTTTGAGGATCGCGGTTTTACCAATATCGTGCTTTCCGCCAAGGCCCATAGCGTGACCACGACGCTCGACACCTATCGTGCGCTGTCGCGTGAAATCCCCCATGTTCCTCTTCATCTGGGCGTGACGGAGGCCGGAACCAAACTCCAGGGCACCATTAAGAGCTCTGTGGGCTTGGGTATTCTGCTTTCCGAGGGCATTGGCGACACCATGCGCGTCTCGCTTACGGCCGATCCGGTCGAGGAGCCGCCGGTCGCCTGGGGTATCTTGCAATCACTCGGTCTTCGCCGCCGTGGTCCCGAGATCGTTTCGTGCCCCACGTGCGCTCGCTGCCAGGTCAACCTCATTCCTATCGCCGAGGAGGTCACCGAGCGGCTTAAGAACTACTCCGCGCCGCTTTCGATCGCCGTTATGGGATGTGCGGTCAATGGCCCCGGCGAGGCCTCTGACGCCGACTTGGGTGTTGCCTGCGGACGAGGCCAGGGCCTGCTCTTTTCCCACGGCCAGATCATTGGTAAAGTAGCTGAGGACCAAATTGTCGACGCGCTTATGGCCGAGGTCGACAAGCTTATTGAGGAGAAATAAATGACTCGAGCAATGTATATGTCTAAGCTGTATGCTCCGACGCTCAAAGAGGATCCGGCTGACGCCGAGCTTGCGAGCCATCGCCTGCTGCTTCGTGCCGGCATGATTCGCAAGGAGGCCGCCGGTCTCTATTCCTATCTGCCGCTTGCGTGGCGCTCGATTCGCAAGATCGAGAACATCGTGCGCGACGAGATGGATGCTGCCGGCGCCCAGGAGCTCATGATGCCCATCATGGTCGATGCCGAGCTGTGGCGTGAGTCCGGCCGTATCGATGCGTATGGCAAGGAGCTTGTGCGCTTTGATGACCGCCACGGCCGTGAGTTCGTGCTCGGACCCACGCATGAGGAGACCGTGACTGCCCTGGTGCGCAATGAGCTGCGTTCCTACAAGCAGCTGCCGGTGAATCTCTATCACATCCAGGACAAGTTCCGTGATGAGTTCCGTCCCCGCTTTGGCCTGATGCGCGGTCGCGAGTTCATCATGAAGGACGCCTACAGCTTCTCCGCCACGCAGGAGAGCCTGCAGGAGGAGTACGACAAGATGAAGCAGGCGTACGCCAATATCTGCGAGCGCTGCTACATCAAGGCCCTGCCCGTCGTCGCCGATTCCGGCGAGATCGGTGGCGATACCTCCGTCGAGTACATGGCTCTGGCCGACGCCGGCGAGGCTTCGCTCGTCTACTGCGACGATTGCGGCTTTGCTGCCGATGACGAGGCGGCAAGCACTAAGGTTGTCGTGACCGAGGGCCCCGGCGACGGCACGCTCACCAAGGTCGAGACTCCGGGTATGGGCACCATCGAGGCCGTTGCCGAGTTCTTTGGTTTTCCCGAGAACGGCACGCGCAAGTCCCTGGCTCTGATCGATGCCGAGGGCAAGCCGGTTGTGGCCATCGTTCCGGGCGATCACGAGCTCAACGACTGCAAGGCCGAGCATGTCTTTGGCAAGGGCTACCGCATGATGACCGATGAGGAGCTCCAGACCTACGGTCTGCACAAGGGCTTTATCGGGCCGGTCAACCTACCCGAGGGCATTCGTCTGGTCTGCGACGAGAGCCTGCGTGAGTCCAAGCAGTGGGCCTGCGGTGCCAACGAGGTCGACTATCACTTTACCGGCGCCTGCCCCGAGCGCGACTTTACCGTCGACGAGTGGGCCGACCTGGTCACCGTCGTTGCCGGCGATCCCTGCCCGCACTGCGGCAAGCCGCTTTCCGCTGCCCGCGGTATCGAGGTCTCCCAGGTCTTCCAGCTGGGCACCAAGTATTCCGAGGCCATGGGTGCCACCTTTATGGACGAGGACGGCAAGGAGAAGCCGCTCATCATGGGTTGCTACGGTGTGGGCGTGTCCCGCTCGCTCGCTGCCGTCGTGGAGCAGCACAACGACGAGCACGGTATCGTCTGGCCGGTCTCCGTTGCCCCGTACGAGGTCGCGGTGATTCCGCTCGATCCCAAGAAGGAGGAGTGCGCTACCGTTTGCGACCAAATCGTTGAGGCTCTGTGCGCCGAGGGTATCGAGGTTGTCGTCGATGACCGTGACGAGCGTCCCGGCTTTAAGTTTGCCGACAACGACCTTATGGGCTTCCCGTATCAGGTGATTCTGGGCAAGCGTGGTCTTAAGAATGGCACCGTTGAGCTCAAGGACCGTGCTACGGGCGAGCGCGAGGACGTGGCAATCGATGAGGTCGTCGCCAAGGTTGCCGAGCTTGTGAAGGCAGCACGCCGTTAATCGA
>JAHYYP010000032.1 GCA_019424905.1 Collinsella sp.
TCGCTGGGAAACTGTGACCCAGAATTTCGGCTCGAAACGGGACACGGTTTCCCAAACGACCCCGTTCCGGAAACTACATCCCGGAATCGACGCTCGAACTGGGATGCACTTTCCCGATCGAGCCACATGGGAGACTGCGCCCCACTTTGAGGGGGCGCTCTTTAATGACTACTTGCCTTTGTGGAAAAGGTTTTTGATAACGGAGGGGATGCTCTTGGCGCCCTTGGCCGTCACATCGATAAAGTCGGGCGAACGCACGAGCTTATCCTCGTCGACGTACTTACGGACCGCGCGAAGCGTCTCTTTATCGTCGCGCGTCGAAAACGTAAAGTGGCCGTTGTCCTTGGTGAAGATAGCAAAACGCGTAATCTTCTTGGTGCCGCGCAAAACCTCGGCGGCAATATAGTCGACCTCGTCCCACGGGATTTGGATATAATCCTCGGGATTACGCTCGTTATAGTACTCAAACGCCTTATTGCCCACCATCACGTTACCGTGACTGGTAAGCCCCATCAGGCAGGTTGCCGGCGTTGCCAGATCGACCGTGCTGTTCTGAGATTGCGCCATACGCGCCTCGCCCTCCAAATAAAACAATCGGACCGCATCCAGTGTACCCACCGGGTGCGGTCCGTTTCAATGGCTCAAAAGCCCTTGCCTAGCAACTCTCGGTCTTAAGCCGAAGCGTGCTTACATGAAGCCGCAGACGCGACCGATGATGCCGACGGCGAAGAGAGCCAGGATGATGACGATCGGGCTGACCTTCTTCTTGAGGAGCTTGCAGACCAGAAGGGTCAGGCACACGGCGGCAAGGCCGGGGATGAGCTGATCGAGGTTGGCCTGAAGCGTGGTGACCTTCACCGGGTCGAGTGCGTTGGCACCGACAGAGCTGTACATCGTCAATGCCTGCTTGATGCCCTCAGAACCGGCGGGCAGGTTGGCCCAGTCGATATAGGCGCCAGCGGACTGCGTGACCTTGGAGACGACCGGGGTGAAGGAGATGGACACCCAGCGCTCGACCAGGGCGCCGATGATGAACATACCCAGGATGGAAGCACCCTCGGTGACCTTGCCCATCAGACCGCCGGAGAGGTCCTTGGCGATAGAGGAGCCGACCTTGTAGCCAAACTCCTGCGTGTACCACAGGAAGGCGTAACGGATGATGTTCCACGCGAAGAAGAACAGCAGCGGACCGGCGATGCTGCCGGACAGGGCCAGGGAAGCGCCCAGTGCACCCAGAATCGGGCGAAGGGTGAACCAGAAGGCGGGGTCGCCGACGCCGGCGAGCGGGCCCATCATACCGACCTTGACGCCCTGAATGGCGACGTCGTCAATCGGAGCACCGTTGGCGCGCTCCTCCTCGAGGGCGAGGGTAACGCCAATGACGGGGGCGGAAACATAGGGGTGGGTGTTATAGAACTCCAGGTGGCGCTTAAGAGCGGCAATCTGGTCATCCTTGCTGGTGTAGAGCTTCTTGATCGCAGGGATCATTGCGAAGCACCAGCCGCCGTTCTGCATACGCTCGTAGTTCCACGAGCCCTGAAGGAACTGATGACGGAAGCAAACCTTCTTACGGTCAGCCTTGGTGAGCTGAATCTTGTTCTCTGCCATATGTATCACTCCCCTCCTACTCGTAATCGTTCAGAATGTCGCCGAGCGGGTCACCGGAGCCACCGCCCATGCCGCCACCCTGCTTGGCCAGATCCTTAAGGCCAAGGTAGATGAGGGCAAGGGAGATGCCGATGAGGCCAAGGGCGATCAGCGTGAGCTGAGGGATGGCAGCAAGGACAAAGCCGAGGATGAAGAACGGCCAGGTCTCCTTGGTGGCCATCATGTTGATGACCATGGCGTAACCGACGGAAGCGACCATGCCGCCGCCGACAGCCATGCCGCCGGACAGCCAATCGGGCATAGCGTTAAGCGCGTTGGTAACGGCCTCGGCCGGGATGATGCACAGAAGTACTGCCGGGATGGCGATACGAACACCCTGCATGAGGATGCCGGCGTACTGCCAACGCTCGATGCCGGCGAAGTCGCCCTTCTCGGCGCAGGCGTCCATGGCGTGAACCATAGCGGTAGCCAGGGTACGGCAGATCATGGTCAGGAACAGACCAGCGACCGACAGCGGGACGGCGACGGCGATGGCGGCGGTAACGGCCTTGGCCGAATCGGTGGCGCCACCGTTGAGGGCGAGCACCATGATGATCGAAGAAGCGACCGAGGCCAGAGCGGCGTCAGGCGCGACGGCGGCGCCGACGTTAGCCCAGCCAAGGGCCATCATCTGGAGCGAACCGCCCAGGAGGATGCCCTCCTGAAGGTGACCGGTTACGAGACCGATAAGCGTGCATGCCACGAGCGGCTGATGGAACTGGAACTCATCCAGAATGCCTTCCATACCGGCAAGCAACGCGACAATCGCAACAAGCAGAATAGTGATTGCAGACATGTATCGGACCCTCCTTTACTATGCTTGAGCGGCCAGTTCGGCCTTAGCTTTCTTCAACATGGCGTCGAGATCCTCGGAGGAATCCGAAGGAACCTTGCGGACCTCGAACTTGACGCCCTTGGCCTTGAGAGCCTCGATGGTCTTGACATCGTCATCGCCCATGGCGACGGCGTTAGTGACGACGACCTTGCCCTTGGAGTGGGCCATGGAACCGATGTTGGCTTCCTTGATGTCGACGCCGGCCTCGATGGCCCTGAGCAGATCCTGCGGGTTCTCGAACAGCAGCATCGCCTTGGTGTCGCCAAAGCGCGTGTCCTTGACGACCTCGGCCATCTTCTTGATAGGCACGACGTTGGCGTGGACTCCCGGAGGGGCAGCCTGCTCGATCATGGTCTTGCGGAGCTCGTCGTGAGCAACGCCGTCGGAGACCACGATGATGCGGTTGGGGTTGATCTGCTTGGTCCACGTGGTGGCCACCTGACCATGCAGCAGGCGCGTGTCGATACGGACGTGGGCGATCTTGATGTGCCCGTCGCCGATCACCGTTCCCGGAGGAATGGCACCCGCAGGAGCAGCGGCGGCCGCAGCCGGCTTCTTCTCCTCGGGCTCCAGAGACTCGGGCTTGACGCGCACGCCGGCCTTAGCCTCAGTCACGAGATGTTTTGCGATCGCATGTGCAGTGTTCTTTGCATCAAAGCGCTGCGAATATGCCTCGATGAGCATAGGCAGGTTGACACCGGTGACGATAGCCCAGGAATCGTGGCCCTCGATGAGCCCGCTGATCTGGTTGAACGGCGTGCCGCCCCACAGATCAACGAGGAAGAGCACCTGCTCCTGGTCCTCGAAGGAAGCGATTGCCTCCTCGACCTTGGCACGGAAGTCGTCGGGGCCCATGCTCGGCTCGAGCGAGACCACGGCAACAGACGGCTGATCGCCAAAGACCATCGAGCCCGTCTGCTTGATTCCAGCCGCCAAGTCACCATGGCTAGCAAGAACAATACTTACCATCACATAACCTCCTTTTTGTCTACGTAATTCCTACACGACAGTTATGGAGTATAGCTGCAAATACAGCAGAATTGTTTGAAAAACTGCAAAAGGTAGCATTATTTGTTTAAACG
>JAHYYP010000033.1 GCA_019424905.1 Collinsella sp.
GCGATTGGCGAAAATGCGTTGGTGGAAATGGTGAAAATTATATTGACGCTAACAAGGTCTTCGAGCAGGCCGAGGACTCCGCGCTGGCGTTCACGGCCTTCCCCAGGGCGCACTGGGCCAAGCTCCGCACCAACAACGTCCAGGAGCGCGCCAACCGCGAGATCAAGCGCCGCTACAGGGTCGTGCAGTCCTTCCCCTCGAGGGAGTCGATGCTGCGCCTGACGTGCGCGAGCCTCATGGAGACCGAGGGACAGTGGTCCCAGCAGCGCGTGTTCTCCGAGGCCTCGGCCGCCGAGGGCTTCGCCGAGCCCGCGGACAGGCCGGCCCCGACGGAGGGGAGGCGCCGCGCGCTCGGGCGGCGCGCCAGGGAGATAGTGGACGAGATAGTCGAGAGGCGCGGTCTCAAGAAGGAGTAACATCGGGACTTGCAGCGACGGACCTCGGGACGCTCTTACACCACGTCTGCGCGCGCCACCCATAAACCAGTCAGATTGGCTGCTTTCGGGGGTTGTAGGGGTCGCTCGGTCGTCATTTTGGGTGGTTTTGCCTGCTACTAAAATGGTAACAGTACTCATATTTGCCCTTTTTGCCCACGACCTCTTGGAGCCGGCTCGAAAAGAGCGATTTTGGGGCTTGGAAACAACGCTCGGGGCGGCGAGGCGTCCAGAATTCGGTTACAAGGAGGGCGTTCCTCGGCTGTGTCAGGAGTGTCCCTAAGTGCCGGCACATAAGGAGCGTCCCTAACTGCCGCAGGGGGCGTCGGCCGTGGCCGACGCCCCCTGCGGGTGTAAGCAGATTTGGCTGCGCGTTACTTGTCGCCGCCGAGCTTGTGCGGCTTGTAGGCGAGAGCGTTGACGAGCGCGTCGCCGGCGGACTTGACGGCTGCCGGTTGCGGATCGTTAACGTGGTCCTCGGGGTGCACGGGCAGGTCTTTCTTGACTGCATCGTGGATGAGATTGAGGTACTCGGTCACGCCGGTAGTCGACAGGTGCGTGCCGTCGCCGTCGAACAGGTCGTTGCGATTGGCGCTGTATCCGTACCAGTCGATAACGCGCACGTTCTTGTAGCGCGTGGCGGCATTTGCGATAGCCTGGTTGGTGGAACCCACCCACGGCTGCGGACTGCGTGTGTTCACAAACGCGACGATACGCTTGTCGCCGGCATCGGCCATGATGGCATCGATCTGGTCATCAGTTACCAGACCATTGGTGCCCAGTGCAAAGACCACGACCTTGCCGGCAAGGTTCTGTTGGAGATAGCCCTCAAATGTTGCGCGGCCTGCATCGAACTGGCGGCCCTTTTCGGCATCGATGTGACTGTGGGGGAACACGCCGTCAAAGGAATCGACGGCGCGCAGCGACACGGAGTCGCCGATCATCAGCAGGTCGTAGGATCCGTCGGGGAAGCCGTCGTTGTCCTTGTCGGTGTCGTCGGCTGCCTGCTGGTCTTTGGGTGCGGTATTCTTGGCTTCTTTGTTGAGGATTTCGGCACCTTCACCACTTAACGCGGAGGTCTCCGGCACAAAGATGAGGCCTCCTAGGGCAATGATCAGCACGACGCCGCAAGTGGCGCACACGGGAATATGCGCACGCACCCAGCTTGCGGGCGTGGCGGTTCCGTCGCGGAACTCGGAAACGGTGCGCCCAAAGGCGCCTTTCCTAAACGGAGTCTCGATAAAGCGATAGCAGCACTCTGCCACGGCGACCACCACAAGTACCTGCAAGATGTACTGCCACCAGGGCGTATCGTTGATGTTGGCGACCGGGTTCATAAGCAGCAGCAGCGGATAGTGCCACAGATAGATACTGTACGAGCGCTTGCCGACCCACACGAGCGGCTCGGCGGCAAGAGCGCGCGCGACCAAGCTCTGGGGCTGTACGCAGGCGGCGATGACCATGAGCGTGAGGATGGAGCACAGCAGCGTGCCTCCGCGATATTGGAAAGCGGTGTAGCCGTTGGTGAGCGCGACCATAGCCGCAAGGCCGACCAGGCCCACAACGCCCAGCACGTCGATGGACGCAGGTGAGGACCAAAAGCGTGTGAGCGCACTCGGCTGAGCTGGGGCGGTCTCGGCTGCGGAATCGGTCTGCTCGCCATGCCCACCCTTGGCGTTCTTGTCGAGCTTACCGCGCTTGGCAGCGCTCACTAGGCGGTCGAGTCCCAGGCGATGGGCAAGGCGAACCGGCGCCAGGTCGCGGTCGGGGATAAATGCCATCCATGCACCCAACAGCAGCGAGAACACGCGGGTATCCGTGCCGTAGTACACGCGGCTGGGGTCGGCGGCAGGGTTGTAGAGCACCATCATGGCAAGGGCGGATACCGCTGCGAGCCCTAGGACCACACGGCGCGTGTTGGGTTTGCTCACATGCATGGACACCATGGCAAACAGCAGCGGTGGCCAAATCAAATAGAACTGCTCTTCGATGGCGAGCGACCAGAAGTGCGTGAGCGGCGAGGGGTCGCCCAGAGCATTGAAGTACGAAATATCCTGCGCAATCTGCCACCAGTTGTTGAAGAATAGCAGCGACGGCAGGATATCGGGGCGCATCTTGGTGAGCATCACGTGGTTGAAAATGGTGCACAACGCGCAAGTCACCACCTCAACGGTTACCACGGCGGGGAATAGGCGGCGAATGCGGCGGATCCAGAAGCTCTTGAGGTCGATGCGGCCGGTCTTGGCTACTTCGTTGAGCAGCAGGCGCGTGATCAGATAGCCCGAAAGCACAAAGAAAATCGTGACGCCGAGCAAGCCGCCCTGCGCCCAGGTGAGGTTGAGGTGGTAGAGCACCACCGCGACAACGGCGAGTGTGCGTAGGCCATCGAGGGCGGGGATATAACGGGACTTGGGGCGAGCGGGCGTCTGATGGTCGGCAGCCGGTGAGCAGACACCGTCGTTGGCGCTGGCGTGCGCGGACTTGCTGGAGGACGCGGGCGTACGACGTGAGTCCGCGCCACGGTGTGTCTCGTTGGTGCGGGGTTTGCCCTGCGGACGTTCGTGCGGAGTCTGCGCCTGGGCCGTGCGGCGTCGACCGCGCGAGCCCGATTGCGAGAGTTGTTCCATAAAACATCA
>JAHYYP010000004.1 GCA_019424905.1 Collinsella sp.
TCCTCGGCGGGCTGCGCGAGCGCGGGCTGGCCGGCGTTCGCCTCGTGGTCTCCGACAGCCACGCCGGGCTCGTGGCCGCCGTCTCGCGCCTGTTCCAGGGCTGCGCCTGGCAGCGCTGCGTGACGCACCTGCAGCGCAACCTCCAGAGCGCCTGCTCGGGCAGGCCCGAGGACTCCAAGGCGGCCGTCAGGGACCTCGTGCACGCCGCGGTCTACCAGGACGACCCCGACCTCGCGCGCTGCGTGTGGGCCGAGGCGGCGCCCTGGGTGGCGTCGGTGTCCGCCAGGGCCGGCGAGGTCTTCGAGCAGGCCGAGGACTCCGCGTTGGCGAATCCGGCGCATCCGCGTTGGCGCGATTGGCGAAAATACGTTGGTGAAAATGGTGAAAAATATATTGACGCTAACACGCACCAACAACGTCCAGGAGCGCGCCAACCGCGAGATCAAGCGCCGCTACAGGGTCGTGCAGTCCTTCCCCTCGAGGGAGTCGATGCTGCGCCTGACGTGCGCGAGCCTCATGGAGACCGAGGGACAGTGGTCCCAGCAGCGCGTGTTCTCCGAGGCCTCGGCCGCCGAGGGCTTCGCCGAGCCCGCGGACAGGCCGGCCCCGACGGAGGGGAGGCGCCGCGCGCTCGGGCGGCGCGCCAGGGAGATAGTGGACGAGATAGTCGAGAGGCGCGGTCTCAAGAAGGAGTAACATCGGGACTTGCAGCGACGGACCTCGGGACGCTCTTACACCACGTCTGCGCGCGCCACCTCCCTAACGACTATTCTGGAGGGCTGTGTGCAAAAAAGGGCAAATATGAGTACTGTTGCCATTATGGCTGCATTTATTTTGTTCAAAAATGAGGTCACTGATGAGATTTAATACCATTAGGCGTCTCTTTTATTTAACATATGGGGAGAAATAACGCCGTCTGTGGGCGCTTGGGGCGTTGAATGATCCCTGGAATGATTAAAATCGCTGTTACTAAACAAGTAGCAGTACTCATATTTGCCATTTTTTGGACACGGTCCTCTAAGGAGCCCTTTCCAGAGACGTCAGATGGCCTCAAACAGCCATAATCCAAAGGCTGTCTCAAACAACTAGTCATTTAAGAACGTCCCCAACGACTGCCCACAAATAGCTGTACGCCAGCATCCAAAGATGTCGAAAAATATCGACTTTGGATGCTGACATACATGTTTGTGCCGTATGGGTTTGTGCGTTGGGGCCGGCCGACCGCAATAGAACGCTAGAGCAGGTTCTTCTGTATCCACGCGATGATGTCGCCCGACTCGTAGAGCGGTGCGCCGTCAATAAACAGGCAGGGAACCTGGCGTTTTCCGCCGATGGCGATGAGTGCCTGCTCGGCTTCGGTATCGGTCGAGATGTTGCGCTCGGGGATGGTCACGCCGTTATCGGCCAGGAAACGCTTGACCTTTATGCAATACGGGCAGCCGGTCATAACGTAGAGCGCGAGCTCGTGATCAGTAGCCATGGGCCTCCAATCGGTTGAGGTTTCGATTGAAATACCCAAAGCCGCCGCGGTCTATGCACGCGTCAACGACGACTCGATTGCCTGTACCAGAAACGCCGTGGCTCCGGTGCCGCAGGGCTTGTCGTAGTAGTCAACAAAGCGCTGGTCGGCAAGATAACCATTGGCGAGGCCCAGGTATGCTTCGTCCTGGGGCTCGTGTCCCCAGTTAAGGCCAATCCATCGGCGGTGCATTGCGACAAGCTTGCGGGCTTCGTTACTCTTTGGATCGCCGTCGCCCATGGCAATCGAGAGCTGGCCCAGAATAGCGCGTCCAAGTTCCTTCATGTCGTTCCATGTCTCGGGATCCATATCCAGCAGTGCTTCGTTTGCGGCGTCGATCGCCTCGTCGCCATAGCGCGCTCGCGCCTCGGCACCGTAGCGCTCCTCGTTTTCTTGCACGGAGCGCCAGCGCTCCAGTTGCGGCAGCACGGCGCCCATGAGCGAGACGGCTTCATCGAGCGACATGCCGGTGTTTTGTGCCAGGCGCGGGGCACAATCCTCGATCATTGCTTCCATTGTGGTGTCGTAGGTGTACTTGCCGCGGTCGTAGCACCACTTGCAGTAATGGTCGGTCGTGGCGCCCGCGGCATCGGTGCCGCAGTCGTCGGGCATGAGCACCATGCCGCAGCTCTGACAATAGTGCTCGGGCATTTCGAGCAGGTGCGACAGCGGCTCTCCGGTAACGGCGGCAATGAGCTTCATCATGTCGATGCCCGGGGTGACTTCGCCGCGCTCCCAACGGCTCACGGCTTGGCGCGTGACGTAGAGCTTGGCGGCGAGCTGCTCTTGGGTAAGGTTGTTGGCGCGGCGGACGGCGATGAGTTTTTCTGCAAAGGCCATGACGGCTCCTTTCTGGTGCTTGTTGGCTTAAGCATACGCGGCAGCCGATGTCCTTCCAAGCAACCGTTGGTTGCATGCAGATGACGATGAGAGAGAATCGCGGCCTGCGCCCCGCGCGCCTGTGCCGTACAATGACCGGCATGGAACCTATTGCACGCATACATACCGACCTGCCGCAGAAGTTCGGCATTCCGCGCAACAGTTTTTTGGCGCCCCATCTGCAGGGACGCATCGTTTTTGAGCCGGAATTTGCCTCCAATGCAGCGGTTGAGGGCCTGGACTCCTTCTCTCACCTATGGCTGCTCTGGCGCTTCGAAAACGGCACGCCCGGCGGCACGGCTAAAGAAATTGCCGTCGACGCTAAAACACAGGACAGGTCCGGCACCAACGCAAAATGGTCGAAAACCGTGCGCCCGCCGCGCCTGGGTGGAGCCGAGCGCGTGGGCGTATTTGCCACACGCAGCCCGTTTCGCCCCAATCCCATCGGTCTTACCTGCGTTGAGCTCGACCGCGTGGAGCTTACCGACGACGGCCCCATCATCCATGTGCTGGGAGCCGATCTGCGTGACGGCACGCCCATCTACGACATTAAGCCCTACATTCCGTTTGCGGATTGCCATCCAGATGCGACCGGCGGCTGGATTGAGGATGCTCCGTGGCAAGAGCTCGATATCGAGTTCCCGCAAGCGCTGCAGGATATGATTCCGCCCGCAAAGCTCCCCGGCTTGATAGAGGTCCTTCGTCAAGATCCTCGCCGCGCGGGTAGCAAACACGAGCCAAACCGCGTCTACCATCTGGCTTACGCTGGGCTCGACATATCCTTTACGGTTGATGGAACCAGGTTGACGGTAATCGCCGTCAACGACGCGCGGGACTAGCCGGCCATTCGCCGGCGCCCGCCAAATTCAACGCCAAACCCTCATGACAAAATCGCCCACGCTGGTGGACAATAACGCCTACCAAAACAATCCGCTTTGCACGGGAGCTCAGCATGAAATACGACTTTACTTCGCTTATCGACCGCCACGGCATGGACGCCATCGCCGTTGACTCCTGGGGTGAAATCCCCGGCATGGCTCCGAACGCGCCCGACGAGGGCTTCGACCGCATCCCCATGTGGGTGGCGGACATGAACTTTGCCACGGTGCCCACGGTCCAGGAGCACATCATTCAGCGCGCCCAGCATCCCATGTTTGGCTATTTCGATCCTCGCCCCGAGTACTTCGACCGCATCATCGAATGGCAGAGCCGCCGTAATGGCGTCGAGGGCCTGCTCCCGGAGCATATCGGCTACGAGAACGGCGTGCTGGGCGGCGTCGTGTCGACCCTGCGCGCGTATGTCCAGCCGGGCGATGCGGTGCTGGTCCACAGCCCGACCTACATCGGCTTTACCAAGTCCATCGAAGCCGCGGGCTATCGCATTGTCCACAGCCCGCTTAAGCTCGACGACCAGGGCGTGTGGCGTATGGACTTTGAGGACATGGAGCGCAAGCTCGCCCAAAACCACATCCATGCTGCGGTGTTCTGCTCGCCGCACAATCCCTGCGGTCGCGTATGGGAGCGCGACGAGATCGAACGTGCCATGGACATCTATCGCCAGCACGATTGTGTGGTGATCTCGGATGAGATTTGGTCCGATATCATCCTGCCGGGCCACAAGCATATCCCGACGCAGTCGGTGAGCGAGGATGCCCGCATGCGCACGGTCGCCCTCTATGCGCCGAGCAAGACGTTTAACCTGGCGGGCCTGGTCGGCAGCTACCACATCATCTATAACGAGACGCTGCGCGACCGCGTGTGCGCCGTGTCCAATAAGACCCACTACAACGAGATGAATGTCCTTTCGATGCACGCGCTTATCGGTGCCTACCAGCCGCAGGGCTACGAGTGGCTCGATGAGCTCAACGAGGTTATCGAGGGCAACATTGACTACTTCTGCGATTACGTTGACGAGCATTTTGCGGGCGTGTCCCATTCGCGTCCGCAAGGCACCTATATGGTGTTCTTGGACTGCACCGAGTGGTGTCGCGAGCATGGCCGCGATATTCAGTGGTTGCTCGACGAGGGGGCGCGCGTGGGCGTGGGGTATCAGGACGGCCGTCCGTTCCACGGACCCTGCCACATTCGCGTGAATCTGGCGCTGCCGCTTTCGCGCGTGAGGGAAGCGTGCGACCGCCTGGACCGCTACGTTTTTAATGCACGATAGGCGTGCGCTGCATGCGGGACCTTCTGCCAAGCCGGCTGGAAGGCCCCGCATGGTAATGCGTCTGTAACCATTGGGCGTTCGAGTGGTTTCGTTTGCTATTATCTTTAACCATTTCAGTCTGTAAACAGGATCGTCTGGAGCTCGATGAAAAGACCCCGTCGCTCGGTTGCCATATCGTTGTTTGTTGCGCTTACGGTAGCGTGTGCCTTTGTCGTAGCGATAGCCGGCTGTTCCGGGTCGAATGGCAGGGCCTCGACGTCTGCATTAGAAGGCCTGGACGCCTCGCAGGCCAAAGACGACAACCTTAAGACGCTCAACGTCGGCAGCGACCTCTATCCACCGTTTGTGTATACCGACGAGTACGGCGATATCGTTGGCCTGGATGTCGAGATATTGACCGAGGCTTTGGCCCGCATTGGTTACAAGCCAAAGTACCAGCTGATCGATTGGGAAAAGAAGAACGAGCTACTGGCGAGCGGCGAGCTCGATTGCGTCATGGGCAGCTTTAGCATGACGGGTCGCGAAAACGAGTATCGTTGGGCCGGCCCGTACCTTGCGAGCCGCCAGGTGGTCGCGGTCGATCCCCAGAGCGATATCTACACGCTTGCCGATCTTGAGGATAAGGTCGTGGCGGTCCAGTCCACCACCAAGCCCGAGGACATTTTGCTCAATCATACAAATGAAAACGTTCCGCAGATCAAAGAGCTCTACTGCTTTTCGGACCGTTCGTATCTGAACCCGGCGCTCGTCGAGGGTCTGGTCGACGCCATCGCCGCGCATGAGTCCTCGCTGCTCACCTACGAAAAAGACTATGGCGTAACGTATCGCATTTTGGATGAGCCGCTGCTAGAGGTTGGTTTGGGCACCGCTTTCGATATCAATGATACGCGCGGCATCGACGTTAAACTCACCCGTGCCTACCAAGAAATGCTTGCCGATGGCACCATGGAACGTCTGGTGTCAAAGTACTTTGATGACCCTTCGCCACTTTTGAATATGGAGGGCCTGTCATGATCGATGCGCCCGACCACGCCGTAGAGGAGCGGGGCAATCGTTCGACAGGGGCATGGCTCCTTGTCGCCCTGCTGGGGATAGCGCTCTCGGTTGTTGCCGGCATGATGAGCTACGGCTACACGACAGCTCAGGCCGAGCAGCGCTTTGCCGACGTTGTCGATTACGTGGCGACGCAGAGCCTTTCCTACGATGCATTCAATAGCGCCTATACGACCAAAAACCTGATTCGCGTTATGGAGATCGCCGGAGAGACAGCGCGCGATATGGAGCGCGACGGTTCGGTGGATAACGCCATGCTGGAGCAATATGCCGACCAGTTCAACGTGAGCGCACTGATCGTGACGGACGCATCGGGCAATTTGGTGTCCGAGTCCTCGATGGATGGCGTGGGCTACGAGTCGCTCGCTACGTATCTCAAGGAAGCACCCGTGCTGGAGGTGGCAGCCCATCCGCTTAAGTCCTATACCGCCCGCATTACGCTTTCGGATGATTCGGTTGCAGACATTGGTTGCGTGACCCGGCAAGATGGCGAGGGCATCGTTATCGCGGTCAGGCATCAGAGCGCGAAGGCAGTTGCAAACAATACGCTCAAACTGCAGAGCCTGCTCGGTGGTTATGAGACCATCGACAGTGGCAATATCGTGATCGAAAGCGATGGCAAGGTCGTTGCGACCAATGCCGTTGAACCCACCATATTGGGCGTATTCAATCTGCCTGCAACGGATGCCTTTATTGTCGACGGTATTAAGGATCGATGCCTGCCCGGCAAAGTCCGACTGGTCAACGCCAGCGGCGAGTGGTATTTGGGCACATTTGGAAAAGCGCGCGGGTTCTACGTGTACACCTATGCCTCGGCGCGGCGCTACTTTGAGGTCGTCGCGGCTGTTGCTGCCGGCGTGCTGGTGCTCTACAGCGGTGTTATAGCCGTTGTTGTGATGGTGCGTCGCCGCGCTGATCGTCGACGTTTGACGGACTTACTGCAGCAGGAGCGCGACTATGGCGACAAGCTGGCAAAGGCAGCGCGTGAGGCCTCGTCTGCCAACTCGGCAAAGACGGAGTTTTTGCGTCGCATGAGCCACGATCTGCGCACGCCCATCAACGGCATTCGCGGCATGGTCGAGGTCGGCGATGCCAATGCGGACGATCTGCAAAAGCAGACCGAGTGCCGCTCAAAGATCTGGACGGCATCGGGACTGCTGCTCGACCTTGCCAACGAGGCCCTGGATATGAGTCGCCTGGAGAGCGGGCAAATCGATCTGGAGCTTGTTCCCACAAACTTGGTGACCCTCAACCACGAGGTGCGCGATATTCTGGAGCGCCAGGCCGAGGAGCGTCTGGTGACAATTATCTGCGACCAGCAGACGCTTAATCATCCCTATGCGCGGGTGAGCGTGACGCACCTCAAGCGCTTGTTGCTCAATATTGCCGGCAATGCCGTCAAGTACAACCGCCAGGGCGGCTATGTTCGCCTGGTGTGCCGCGAGGTGGAGCCAGCGGATGGCGTCCCCGTCTATGAATACACGATCGCCGACAACGGTATTGGCATGAGCGAGGAGTTCCAACAGCGCCTCTACGAGCCGTTTTGCCGTGAGGGGCAACAGGTGGAAGGCGCTTCATCGGGAACTGGCCTGGGCGCGCCTATCGCAAAACAGTTGGTCGAGCTTATGGGCGGAACCATGAGTTTTACGAGCGTCTTGGGGCAGGGGACGACGTTTACCATCCGCCTGCCGTTCGAGAAATGCAAGCGCTCCGAGATTCCTCAGGCTGTGCGCGTGGACGCGGGAGACGGCGATGCACTCCAGGGCTTGCGCGTTTTGCTCGTAGAGGATAACGATCTGAATGCCGAGATCGCGCAGTTTACGCTCAGCCGTGCCGGTGCCGTCGTGACACACGCTAGGGATGGTGAGTCTGCCGTCGAGATGTTTGCCGCGAGCGTGCCGCACGAGTACGACGTGGTGTTGATGGACATCATGATGCCGGGCATCGATGGCCTTGAGGCCACACGTCAGATTCGAGCACTCGATCGCGAGGATGCCGCGACCACGCCGATTATCGCCGTGAGCGCCAACGCCTTTGCCGACGACCGCAGGCTTTCGCGTGAGGCGGGCATGAACGCGCACCTGAGTAAACCCGTGAGCTCGCAGGAGCTCATTGAGGCGCTTGCGCACATAGCCGCCGACGCTCTATAAGCATATGGCCTGGTTCCAAGGTGGGTTGGAACCAGGCCATATTGTTATTGATGAGGCCTGCTGAGGGGGCTTACTTTTCCTGAATCTGCTTGCCGCAGAGATGCTCAATCGTAATCTCGTAGAGCTGGACGCCCTTAATGTCCTTGGCGATTTCCTCTTCGACTTCCTCGGCGGAAGGGTAGTACTTAAGGGCGAGCTGGCGGACTTTGTCTTCGATAAACGCGGGAGCGTCGTTCGCCAGGCGACAGCGGCCAAAGACCACGGTACTCATAACGTAGGGAGCCCAGTCACCGTCCTTGTGCCACTCGTTGCCGTAAACGGTAAAGCAGACCTTGTCATCGCGCTTGAGTGCGTCGACCTTGTGGCCGGCTTTGGCGCCATGGAAATAAATCTTGTCGTGCTCGGTGTCAAAGAAGTAGTTGACGGGAATGGCGTACGGGTAGCCATCGTCGCCGTTGACGGCAAAGACGCCGCGCTTGCAGGTAGCGAGCAGTTCGCGCGCTTCCTCGTCGGTGATGGCGCGTTTCTTTCGACGTAAGGGCCTAAACATCGCTGGCTTCCTTTCTGGTCGTGCGTGGTGGTTGAGCACAAACTATAGCGAAACGGATCCGTTTTTCTTGATGCGGGCGAGTATGTTTTTGAGCTTGTTAAAGTCGAGCGGTTTGGACAGATGGGCGTTCATGCCGGCGTCGTGTGCCGCCTTGGCGTCCTCGGCAAAGGCATTGGCGGTGAGCGCGATGATGGGGATATCGGCTGCATCGACCTTCTCGCTCAGGCGAATCGCGCGGGTTGCCTCGTAACCGTCCATGTCCGGCATCATAATGTCCATCAGGATCGCATCGAAGCTGCCGGCGGGATGAGACAGGTACAGATCGACGACTTCGTTGCCGTTGACGGCGCGGGTGACCACGACGCCCTCGGATTCTAGCAGCGTCTGGGCAATCTCGGCATTCAATTCGTTGTCTTCGGCGAGCAGCACGTTCATGTCGGCGAGCGAGCAGTCGAGCGCCCTCTCGACCGTATTCGCCCGCGCCCGGGGGTTCTTGTCGATATCGAGCGGAATTTCCACGTAGAACGTGGTGCCCACATGGAGTTCGCTGCTGACTTCGATGGTGCCGCCCATCAGTTCAATAAGCGACTTGACGATTGGCATGCCCATGCCGGTTCCTTGGAACTTGCTGCGCGCATCGTCACCTTCTTGGGCAAACGGCTCATAGATATGCTTTAAAAACTCGGGAGCCATGCCAATGCCGGTATCCGAAACGCTAAAGCAAAAGAGCGCGCGCCCGTTATCGAGTGGCTTGGTCTTTGAACTAAAGGTGACGGAGCCGCCGTGCTTGTTGTACTTAATGCTGTTGTCTAACAGGTTGATCATGATCTGTCGGATATGGGTGGGACTGCCGATCATGTATGGCCCCGTGGCGTACGGCAGACTATTGTCCTGCATTGTGATGCCGTTACTGGACGCGCGGAGCTTGCACAGCACCAGCGTATCGTCACAGAGCTCTTTGAGGTTAAAAGGCGCATGTTCCAGTGTTAGCTTGCGGTCTTCGATTTTTCCCATCTCGAGGATGTCGTTGATCAGCGAGAGCAGGTGATTGGCGGCAACGCGCGCCTTGGCACGGCTCTCGCGGGCGACTTGCATATCGCCTTCCTTCAATTCCTCGATCTCGATAAGGCCCAGGATGCCGTTGAGCGGCGTGCGGATGTCGTGGCTCATGCGCGTGAGGAATGCCGTCTTAGCGGCGTTGGCAGCATCGGCTTTTTTGCGCTCGGTTCGAGCGCGCACGAGCGCCCAGATGAGCAGGACGACGCCGACCGACAACATACCGATGAGGGCAGCTGCAATGGCGGTGCGGTTGCGATAAAGGAATTGAAGCGTGTTGGATTCCTGGGCCGTGTACGACGTGGAGGAGAAATTGCTTGCGGAGAGCGATTCTCCGGCATTGATGATGCCCTTGTTGATGATTCCCAACAGCTCGGGTTTTCCGCGCGAAATCCAGCATGAGAGCTCACAGGTGTCAGGGAGCTCGGTCGTCTCGCAGTCCTCGAGATCGTAACGGTCACCGATGGTTTTTACGCGTGAACTGGGAGCGACGATGCAGCGCGCCGTTCCCTTCCTGAGGGCATCGAACGCTTCATCGTCGGATTGGTATTCGGTTACGGTCGCTGTGGGGAACAGACTTTCAAGTGCATTTTTGTTGACAAACGATGATTTGGTACAGGCGATGTTCTGAAGGTCTTTGTTCAGGTTGCTGCCGGTGTGGATGGCGGTGAGGGATATGGTCCCCAACGATATCGACTGCACAACGCCTGTTTGCTCGGCAAACCAGTAATCTCGGTATACCGGCAGCGCAACGTCTATACTTCCCTTTGACAGAGCCTTTGACATCATCTTGTAGCTATCAAAGGCGACGGTTTTGACCGTAATGCCAAATTTATCGTGTAGCGTCGTCGCAAGCGATGCGAGCGATCCTTCCATTTCGCCGTCTTCGTCCTCGTTGCAGTAGGGGAGTTTGCCCGTAATGTAGCCGAGCGTGATGGTGTTGTTGTTTGCTTTGAGCCAAGAACATTCGGGGCCGTTGAGCGATGATGAACCGCTGTTTTGGGTCGAGTAGCTAGATTTGACTTCGTCGTTATAGCGTGGGTTGACGCGAGCGATTGCCGTCATGGCAGCATTGATGTCGTTCATCAGGTCGGGGCGGCTTTTGGGAACGGCAAAGTAGTAGTCGCTCGAACCAATGTAGAACATGGGGGAGGCGTTGGGCGACGAGGTCGTGTCATTCATGATGATGGCGTCGACCTCGCCGTTTGCCAGCGCATCGAAAAGGTCGCCGTTACTGCTGATTTCCTTATAGGTACAGGTAATGCCCTCGTTGGCGAGCCATTGCTGGCCAACGATGGTTTGCATGACGCCGGGGTTGAAACCGATAGTGAGACCTTGGAGTGCTTGAGGGTCACCCTTTGCGAGGTCGTCACGGTCGGGCCTAGCGTAGATGTAGTAGCGTTCGGTGCCCTCGGGGTTCGACGAGAAGAGCAGTTTTTGGGCGCGTTCTTCGGAGTAGGAGATGTTTGGCATGAGGTCAATCTCGCCGGCTTCGAGCTTCTCCATAAGCTCGGTGAAGGTGCCGGAGACGTATTCGTACTGCCAGCCGGGTGTGTAGTACGAGAGGGTCTGGAGGTACTCGTAACCCCATCCCGAGAGACGCTCGCCGGGGGTGCCGTCCTGGAAGCCCTCATTGTTGACGAGCCAACCAACGCGGACCGTTTTGACTGGCTGACTAGAGTCATCGGCAAAAGCCTGGGCAGGCGCGATAGAACTCAGCACGGCAAGCGCGGCAAGCACAATGGCCAGGGCGCGATATATAACTGAACGAAGGACAGCGGAAGCTCTCACATGCAATCCTAACGAATCGAGACATTACCGCATAAGGATACCAGCTCAGCCTGCCCAGTCGGCAGCTGCACCGCTAAACGGTCCCGCCCGGCAGTTGGGGACAGTCCCTTTCTGCCGGCACAAAAGGAACGTCCCTAATTGCCGGTTGTGGGACAATACCGAGCGAACGTGATTGGTTGTCCGTGGAAGGGGCCGCAATGAACAGGTTGAGGACGCTTGCCGATGTGCTGCGACAGGCTGGCTTTGCACGCATCACGGGCCTGTTTCTTATCTTTTACCTGCTGTGCTCGACGGCTGTCTGGCTGTCCGAGCCTACGACCCTCACGTTTGGCGATGGCCTGTGGTTTAGCTTTGAGACGGTCTCGACCATCGGCTTTGGCGATATTCCGGCCGAGACGCCGGTTGCCCGCGCGATTACCGTCGTCCTGAGCGTCATCAGCATCTTCTACATCGCCATGCTCACGGGCGTGGCGGTGAACTACTGCAATACGCTCATCAAGCTGCGCCAAAAGGACACCATGGCGCGCTTTATGGACGATCTTGAGCATTTGGAAGAGCTCGATCGTGACGAGCTCGCCGACCTGTCGCGCCGTGTGCGCGAATATCGCCGCCGTCAACGCTAGAACGGGCGCCGCGCGTCACGATGAGGGGGATTGCATATGAACATCACGGTATACCTGGGCGCCAGCGTTGGTAACGACCCAGCATTTTTGCCTGCGGTGCAAGAACTGGGCAACTGGATTGGCTCCAACGGCCACGCGCTGGTATACGGCGGGTCCAAGTCAGGCCTGATGGGTGCGCTCGCCGATAGCGTACTCGAGGCGGGTGGACACGTGACCGGCGTGGAGCCCAGCTTTTTTATCGAGGCCGAGTTTCAGCACGATGGTATCGACGACCTTATCGTGACGAGCGATATGGCCGAGCGCAAAGCCAAGATGATCGAGCTTGGCGATGCCTTCATTGCCTTTCCCGGCGGGACGGGCACGCTCGAGGAGATTGCCGAGGTCATGTCCGCGGTGTCGTTGGGGCACCTGAGTGCTCCGTGCATCCTGTATAACCTGGACGGTTACTACAACGACCTCAAGGCACTGCTCGGACACATGATCGATAAGGGCTTATCGAGCCCGCAGCGCCAGCACGGCATCTACTTTGCCGACGATTTGCGCGAGATTGCCTCGATTATTAACGGATAAGTCTTGAGCCTGCCCCACTATGACTCCCAATGGTGCCGTTTGCGGCGCAGACGGTTGGCTCGTTCGGGCAACGCTCGCCCTACAATAAAACGTATCCTTGTCGATTTTGACCGCGGGAGGACCCGATGAATAGTCTTGCAAAACCCAAAAACCGTGCGCTGTTTTTAGTGAGCGTTGCCGTGACCGGTGCGTTTGCGGGCGCCGCGGTCTGGCTGTTCTTCTTTGCGATGGAGCACGGCATCGACTATCTATGGACCGAGATCCCTCATATGCTGGGCGTCGCTTCGCCCGAGCTTGCGAGCGGTCCGTTCGGTTTTTTGCCGTACCCGTTTTTCGTCTGCCTGCTGGGCGGCCTGCTGATCGGTCTGTACGAAAAGATGACGGGCACCAAGACCGATGATCTCAACCAGGTGATGGCCAAGGTCAAACAAGACGGTCGCTACCCGTACGACAACCTGGGCAAGCTTTCGCTTGCGGCATTGCTGCCACTGCTGTTTGGTGGAAGTATTGGACCGGAGGCCGGCCTGACCGGCGTTATCGCAGGTCTGTGCAGCTGGGTCGGCGATCGCATGCGTCGCTTTGGCGCCGAGTTTAGGGAGCTCACGCTGCTGGGCACCCAGGCTGCCCTGACGGCACTCTTTACCGCGCCCGTCTTTGGCTTTGTGGCGCCGCTCGCCGGTAGCGCCGACGGCGACGAGGACCCCGCATCCGATGAGATCACCATCAAGCTCCCCAAGGCGCAAAAGACTGTGGTCTACGGCATTGCGATTGCCGGCGGTCTGGGAACCTACCTGCTGCTCGGACAGCTTATGGGCGGCGGCATGGGCATGCCGAGGTTCGAAGCTGCCCAGGTGGGTAACCTCGAGCTTGCCTGGCTTATTCCCCTGTCGCTCGTCGGTACGGTCTGCGGCTGGCTGTACTTTGTCTCTGAGCATGCAAGCGAGGCACTGTCCCATGCCATAGGGGAGCGCCCTGTCGTCAAGGCAATGCTGGCTGGTCTGGCGCTCGCCATCTGCGGCACGGTCCTGCCCTTCACCATGTTTGCCGGCGAGACGCAGGCCGACGTGCTCATGGAGACCTATCTGACCATCCCCGCCGGCGTGCTTATCGCGACCGGTCTGGTCAAGGCCATGCTGACGCCCGCCCTCATCAACCTTGGTTGGCGTGGCGGCCACTTCTTCCCGGTTATCTTCTCGGGCGTAAGCCTGGGCTATGGCCTTGCCATCCTCACCGGCGCCGATCCGGTCTTTTGCGTCGCCGTCTGCACGGCCTCGACGATGGGCGCCGTTATGCGTCAGCCCGTCATGGTCGTGGGCCTGCTGCTTATGTGCTTCCCGCTCAAGGGCATTGTCTGCATGATCATCGCGGCCGTCATCGCCGCCGGCATTCCGCTGCCCAAGCCGCTGCGCAAGTAGCGTATTGCGCTTTACGGTTGTTCAGAACTTGTTTTAAAGAAGCCGCGCGAGGCCGTTTGTTTACGGCCTCGCGCGGCTATTGTTTAGAGCTTCCTCAGCACAATGGCGATGGTGTTGAGGTATTCGAGCGCGCCGGCTTCAACGGCAGCGCGGTCGCCTGCTGCGTACTCGTTGTCGCAGGCGAGCCAGTCTTCCCATGCTTCGTCCGTACAGAGCATAGGCTGCATCGAGACAATCTCGACGCCGGGGGTCGGCTCGATCATGGCGCGCCACCAGGCTATGTCGTGCATATAGTCGAGCTGCTCGGGTGTCCAGGATTTGAGCAGGCAGGCGGGCAGGTTGTCGTGGCAGTCGCGAACCATTCCGGGGATGCTTAAGTGGAGCATCCCGCCTTGCTTTACGTAGGGGAGCAGGAACTCGCCCAGATAGCGTGGGTCGCGGCCGTAGTAGTTGTACGAGTCGATGCTCACGACCGCATCAAAAAAGTCGTGCTCAAACGGGAGCCCCTGTGAGGCGTCCGCCTTAACAGGGTGAATCGTGTTGCGGGGAATACCGAGTGAATCGAAGAACGCGCGGTTTTCGACAGGATCGCTCCACAGGTCGACAGCATAAGTGTCAAATCCGTATTCGCGGGCAAGCAGGGCGCTGGTAATGCCGGTGCCCGATCCAAGGTCGCAGACGCGGACGCCGCAGGGGATATGCACATCGCGAAGCAGCTCTTCGCAGAGCTTGAGGGGATTGGGGCCCATAATCTTAGAGTGCACGAGTGCCGCGTCGAAGCTGGTTGCTTTTGGGAAGGATTGAGATTTTGCAGAGTTCATTGTTCTTTCCTATCAGGTGCATATGTGGCAGATGACGGAGGCGGAACGGCGCAACAAACCACGGCCGCAAGACGGCCGTTTTCAATTTGTATGCGATTGACCGTTCCCTAAAGAACAATGACCAAAAAGACATCCCCTTGGATGATCGAAATTGGGCCGAGGCCCGTGACGCTTTGATTATAGAACGTTGCGCACGGGCCGGGGACATGCCGTTTGTCACGGAATTGCGGGCGACCGATTGCCGGGCGGCCGATTCCGACCGATTGCGGTCTGCGCGGGTCGAGATTCACTTGCCTACAGGTCGCGTGCTCGATAGACCCTGGTGCTGACGATGCAGCTAAGTGCGCATAGCACGAGGGCCAGTACGGCGATTCCTGCGCACAGGCAGCCGAGGACGGCAGGATCGGGATTCGCTCCGGCAATCGACATGAGCCAGTTGCTGATGGGGTTGGAGGAGCTCAGCGTGGCCATGGCAAGGCATCCAAGCATGGCAAACAGGCCAACGGATAGGCGCAGCGCCTCCATGTGTCCAAAACGAAAGAATAACGGCTGTGCCAGAAACACCATCATGAGGGAGATGAGCATCGATGCGGCGGAGGCTATTGTGGTCTCAAAGACGGTCTGTCCCGTCGAGGTCACGCCCGCACTGTTGAAGAGCGGAAGGACGATGATGTTCAAAATCACGGCGGCGCAGACCATGATGGCCGAGAAGACAACGATGCACAGGTAGCGGGCACAAATAATGTCTTTGCGCGAGAAGGGCAGCGTCGCCCGATAACGCTCCCAGCCATTTTGATTGTCGAAGCCGGCCAGCGAGCTCATGGCCATGATGGGCGACATGGCACTGACCGCGCAGGCACCGGCACTCATGCCGGAGTCACCGTCCGATGCGTTGGCGAGGGTCAACACGACGAATATGAACAGGCCGACGCCCGCGATGCTCGGGACAAGCGTGCGGACGATGGCGAGCTCAGACATAAAGGCGCGTTTCATTTCGAAGCCCCTTTCAGCATGAGGCGCAGATAGTCATCAATGGTTGCCCGGTCGCAGGGAATTTCGGGGAAGGCCTCGAGCGTTTCGCGACGGTTGGGCACGAGCACGTCCACGCTGTAGGCGTGGCGGGCGGCATGGGCACCTTCGACGCAAGCCATAAGCTCGGCGGCCTGCGCTTGGGTGCAGTGGGCGATGCCGGCTCGGTCGGTAATGTCCTCGCGCGGCAGGTCAAACACAATCGAGCCGTTATCGATGCAGATGACGCGGTCGGCAGTGCGATCGAGGTCGGATGTAATGTGGCTCGAGAGCAGCACGCTGTGCTGGCCGTCGGCGACAAAGGCAAGCAACTCGTCGAGCAGTTCCTCGCGCGCCATGGGATCGAGGCCCGCGGTGGCTTCGTCCAAAAGGAGTAGCTTGGCATTATGGCTGAGTGCACAGGCAAGCTGCAGTTTCATGCCCATGCCACGGGAGAGGTCCTTGACCTTTGTCTTGGGATCCAAGTCAAATCGGTCGATGAGGCTGGCGAAGGTGTCGTGGCTCCAAGTGGGGTATGCCGGGCTTACGAGTGCCTCGACTTCGGTTACCTTGAGTGTGGAAGGGAAGGGGCATGTGTCCAGCACGAGGCCGACACGAGTGCGCAAGCAGCGCTGCGCTTCATCGGGCGCGTCGGCGCCACAGTGCTGCCCAAACAGGTGCACCTCGCCGGCATCGAGCTTTATAAGCCCGAGCGCGGCTCGAATCGTCGTGGTTTTGCCGGCACCGTTGGCACCAACAAAGCCGACAATCTGGCCGGGTTCCACGGCAAGCGTGACGTCGCGCAGCGAAAAGCGGTCGCTTACAGTGCGTGAGATGCCTTTGAGTTCTAGCAAGTTTTGCATGGTATAGCCTTTCTTGCAGATGGCTACTGCATGGTTTCGGGGGCTACCAGGTCGAGCATCTCGTGCAGTTTGTCGCGCGTGACGCCCAGGGTTTCGGCTTGGCTCGCCGCTTTCGCAAGCAACTCTTCGATATGGCAGAGCTGACTTTCGCGCAAGAGTTCTTGGTTGCCCTCGGCGACAAAACAGCCTTTGCCCTGCACGGTGCAGATAAACCCAAGCTGCTCCAGGTCGGCGTAGGCGCGCTTGGTGGTGATGACGCTCACGCCCAGGTCGCTCGCGAGTGCACGGATGCTGGGGAGTTTGGCTCCCGCAGCGAGCGTGCCCGATAAGATCTGAGCTTTGACTTGTGAGGTTATCTGCTCGTAGATGGGCTTGTCGCTCGAATTGGATAGGATGATGTCCACAGCGGCTCCTTAGCTGTTGGGCTACACGTGTATATAACCGGTAAGCACAGTATATATACACTATGCACAGTTACGCAAGAGACAAATTCGGATTGGGCCGGCTACCCAGGCCCCAACTGATGAATTTGTCCTGATAGGCGCCCTAGAGCGGGATTTCGCGGCTACAATAGTGCGGTTACATCGACGTAATGCACTCAATGCAAGAAAGGATCCGCATGGCAAGCCTGTCGGATGAAATCTCGTCGCGCCGCACATTCGCGATCATCAGCCACCCGGACGCCGGTAAGACCACGCTTACCGAGAAGCTGCTGCTCTATACCGGCAGCATTCAGACCGCCGGCTCGGTCAAGGGCAAGAGCTCGGCCAAGCATGCCGTCTCGGACTGGATGGACATCGAGAAGGAGCGCGGTATCTCCGTTACTTCCTCGGTTCTGCAGTTCACCTATAACGGCGCCTGCGTCAACATCCTCGATACCCCCGGCCACCAGGACTTCTCGGAGGATACCTACCGTACCCTTATGGCTGCTGACGCCGCGGTCATGGTCATCGACGGCGCTAAGGGCGTCGAGGCCCAGACCAAAAAGCTCTTTAAGGTCTGTACGCTGCGCCATATTCCCATCTTCACCTTTGTGAATAAGCTCGATCACGAGGCTCGCGATCCGTTTGAGCTCATGGAAGAGATTGAGAACGTCCTGGGTATCAATACGTATCCCATGAACTGGCCGATCGGCAGCGGTCGCAATTTCCGCGGCGTGTTCGACCGCCAGACCCGTCGCGTTATCGCCTTTGAGGGCGACGGCCACGCCAACGCCACCAAGAAGGTCGCCGAGGTCGAGGCCGAGTTGGGCGATCCCGCCATGGATGAGCTTATCGGCGAGGAGAACCATAAGAACCTGATGGACGACATCGAGCTGCTCGATGGTGCCGGCGACGAGCTCGACTTGGATGCCGTGGCCTGCGGCAAGCTGAGCCCGGCGTTCTTTGGCTCGGCGCTCACCAACTTTGGCGTGGAGCCCTTCCTCAAGGAGTTCCTGCGCCTTGCCCCGACGCCGCGCGCCTATACCGATACGCTCACCAGCGAGCCGGTCGATCCCTGCCGTGACGACTTTAGCGGCTTTGTCTTTAAGATCCAGGCCAACATGGACAAGAACCACCGCGACCGCATCGCCTTTGTGCGCATTTGCTCGGGCAAGTTCGAGCGCGGCATGGACGCCTTCCACGTGCAGGGCAACCGCAAGCTCAAGCTGGCGACGGGCACCTCGATGATGGCCGACGACCGCGCCATCGTGGACGAGGCGTACGCGGGCGATATCGTGGGCCTGTTCGATCCGGGTATCTTTAGCATCGGCGACACCGTGTGCTCCGGCAAGCGCCACGTGCAGTATCCGCAGATCCCGACGTTTGCCCCCGAGATGTTTGCTCGCATTACGCAGGTCGACACGCTCAAGCGCAAGCAGTTTGTGAAGGGCATGGAGGAGCTTGCCCAGGAGGGCGCCATCCAGATCTTCCGCGAGCTGGGTGCCGGCATGGAGAGCGTCATCGTGGGCGTGGTCGGCGTGCTGCAGTTTGAGGTACTCGAGCGCCGCCTCAAGGCCGAGTACCGTGTTGAGGTTCGTCGCCAGCCACTGCCCTATACGGACATCCGCTGGATTCAGAACGACCCCGACACCATCGATATCCCGGGCCTTTCGCTCACGCGCGACACCCTGCGCGTCGAGGACATGCGCGGCGGTAAGCTGCTGCTGTTCACGAGCCCGTGGAACGTGGATTGGGCAACCGACCACAACCCCGACCTTATCCTGTCGGAGTTTGGCAACGTGGCCTTTTAACGCATCGGCGCGGTGGCCCTGCGGGGCTGCCGCGCTATTTGCTTGCCTGATGCCGCGTGAGCGGCTATCATACCCACCGTCGTCTCAAGACCGGGGCGTCCGAGCAGTTCGGGTCCGATATCCTGCTCGTTAAACCTAAAACCAAAGGAGTACATAATGATCAAGAAGGTCATGGAGGACTACAAGGTCCTGTTGCGGAGCATTCCCGCGGCAACGGTTTCGCTGTTTTTCGTGAGCGTCATCATGATGAACCTGCTGGCCAACAAAGAGCTCATCAGCCTGCCGTATCTGGCACTCGATTGCGGCTTTGTGGTGAGCTGGGTTTCGTTTTTGTGCCAGGACATGATCTGTAAGCGCTTTGGCGCCAAGGCATCCATCAAAATCTCTATCCTCGCGCTGCTGGTCAACCTGGCCGTGAGCCTGTGCTTTTGGGCATGCTCGCTCACGCCCGGTATGTGGGGCGCCTACTACGACACGGGCATGATCGAGGTTAACACTGCCCTTAACGCTACCATCGGTGGCACCTGGTACGTGGTGCTGGGCTCTTCGCTGGCGATGCTCGTCTCTGCCGTGGTTAACTCCACGCTCAACCAGTCGCTCGGCCGCATGCTCAAAAAGAATAATTTTGCGAGCTTTGCCTTCCGCTCCTATGTGTCCACGGGTGTTGGCCAGTTTATCGACAACCTGGTCTTTGCCATTGTGGTGAGCCACACGTTCTTTGGTTGGACCTGGGTGCAGGTCCTTATGTGTTCGCTGACCGGCGCTGTCGCCGAGCTGCTGTGCGAGGTCTTCCTGAGCCCCGTGGGCTACAAGGTCGTGCGCGGCTGGGAGCGCGAGAATGTGGGTTCCGAGTACCTCGAGCGCCACGCAACCGCCTAAGGAGCAAGTATGCGGGTTTTGATCACGGGCGCTTCGGGCGGTATCGGAGCCGCGTGCGTGCAGCGCTTTTTGGACGAGGGCCACGAGGTCGTGGGCTTTGATCTGCTGCCGGCGGCGATCGAACACGAGCGCTACCGCCATCTGATCGTTGATGTCCGCGAGCCTGACTCGTTTCCAGGCGACCTTGAACCCCAGGTAATCGTGAACGTTGCTGGTACGCAGGATTCGGCCGACGATATTGCTGCCAACCTGCGTGGCACCATCAACGTGACCGAGCACTACGCCTTTGTGGGGGAGGGGCTTGCCGCCAAGCCGACACTGGCTATCAAATCCGTGGTCAATGTGGGGTCGGCGAGCGGACATACGGGATCGGAGTTTCCTGCCTATGCTGCCAGCAAGGGCGGCGTTATCGCCTACACCAAGAACCTTGCAAACCGCCTGGCACCGCAGGCCATCGCCAACAGTGTGGACCCGGGCGGCGTTATCACGCCGCTCAACCGTTGCGTGATGGAAGACGAACACCTGTGGAACCAGATTATGGAGCTCACGCCGCTTAAACGCTGGGCCACCGCCCAAGAGATCGCCGAGTGGATCTACTTTGTGGGCGTGACCAACCGGTTTATGACCGGGCAGAGCCTGCTGATCGATGGCGGCGAGGCCGGCCGCACACAATTTATTTGGCCCGAATAGGAAACGCGCCCGATGGAAAGCCGTCGGGCGCGTTTTTGATGTATCGATTTTTAGCTGAGGCAAGTCCAGTTGACGGGGGTCGAGCCGTGCTGTTCGAGTAGCCGATTGGCAGCGGAGAAGGGGCGCGACCCCATAAAAGCGGGGAGTTCTGCCGTGGCACGGTTGGCCGAAAGCGGCGAGGGGTGCGTAGAGGCCAGGCAGAACTTGCCGGTTGCTTTGCCCGCGCCGATTGCGGCGAGCTTGCCTTCGACCATCTGCTGGGCAAAGCGACCCCATGCCAAAAAGACTACCGGCTGGGGCAGCTGGCAGCAGCGTTCGATAACGTAGTCGGTCAGGGTGCTCCAGCCCAGTTTGGCGTGCGAGTTCGCGGCATGCTCGCGCACGGTGAGCGTGGTGTTGAGGAGCAGGACGCCCTGTTGTGCCCATGGTGTTAGGTCTCCCGTGGCGGGAATGGGGCAACCCAGATCGGCTTTGAGTTCCTTATAGATGTTGCGCAGGCTCGGCGGCAACTTGGTTTGCGTTGCGGGGACCGAGAACGACAGTCCCATGGCCTGATTGGGACCGTGATAAGGGTCCTGACCCAAGATGACAACTTTGACCTGGTCGGCCGGCGTGTAGGCGAGGGCATTGAGGATGTCGTCTTGTGCCGGGTAGATAGTCTGCTCGGCACGCAAAAGGGCGATGCGCTCGAGCAGCTGGTTCGTAGTGTCACGTACCGGCTGCGGCGCATCGCCCAACCAAGTTGCTATGTTGTGGTCGCGGGTTGCGGTGTCCATGGGGCTCCTTTATGGTAGATGCTCTGTTGGCATCTATTGTAAAGGCGCACCGGTTGCCTTTATGACACGGCTGTATAAAGAACGGGGTCTACGAGACGCGCTCGGGCGCTCCTGCCATACGGGCCTGTCCATGTGCACGGAGGCGCGGAAGCTCGACGGTTGCCACCATGACGCCGGTGAGGATGAGGGTGGCGCCAAAGAAGGCGATGGGGTTCAGGACCTCGCCGACCAGGAAGAACGAAAAGACGGCAGAGCAGACCGGCTCGAGCGAGAAAGCGAAGCCGGTGGTCTCGGCAGGCACGTGGGGCTGCACGAGCGTTTGGGTGATAAAGCCATAGGCAGAGCAGATGAGTGCGAGCGCGACGACAACGACAATCTCGCTCGGCGTGCCGGGAAGCGTGAAACCGCCAAAGGTGAATGCGGCGATACCCGAGAATAAGCAGCCGAAGCCCAGCTGCCAAACGCCCAGGGCCAGCGGGTCGACATCTTCGACAAAGCGCTTCGCCACAATGATATGGCCGGCATAGACAAAAGCGGAGAGCAGCATGATGAGCGCGCCCGGGTTCAGGCTGGTGAAGTCGGCGCCCGAGAGCAGCAACATACCGCAGGTGACGATGGCGGTGCCGACGAGCACTTTGCGCTCGGGGGCACGACGCAGCAGGGCGGCGTTGGCAAACGGCACGATCACGACCGTCAGGCTCTGCAAAAAGCCGGCGGTGGAGGCGGAGGTGAGGCTGGAGCCCAGGCACATGCAGGTGAGTTCGGTTGCCATAATGGCGCCGATGATGGCAGCGCGGACCATAAGGTCGCGGTTGATGCGGAAAGCGCGCTTGTGGAAGAGCAGCAGGCAAGCCACAAAGGCGATGATGCAGCGCAGCGCAACGATGCTCGTGGCGTTCATACTGTCCATGCCGATCTTCATGAGGGGGTACGAAAAGCCCCATGCGACGGGAACGGAAAATGAGAGCGCGATTGCTTTTTTGCGATCCATGGGACTCCTTTTGTTACAGAACGGTTTCGTAAAAAGGATTCTGCTCCCAGATGTGGATGTAGTAAAGCGAATGTATCTTCAGTATGATTAAGAAATGCTAATGTCATTAGGAAAAGCGCTGGCAAAACGTTTTACGGCTGCATTGATGTGGAGGCACGATGGCATCGCGGTATCAGATTGTTTGTATGGTGGTCGATCGCGGCAGTCTTAAGGGCGCGGCGGACGAGTTGGGCTATACGCAAAGTGCGGTGAGCCAGGCCGTCAAGGCGCTCGAGCGCGAGCTGGGCACCACGCTTATCGAGCGCGGAAAGCAGGGCGTTTCGCTTACGCGCGATGGCAAGCAGTATCTGCCGTACCTGCGCCAGATTGTGACCGCCGAGGCCGAGCTCGAGGGCAAGCGCCAGGAGCTGCTGGGGCTTTCGTCGACCGATATTCGCATCGCGACGTTTACCAACGTGAGCCGTACCGTGCTGCCGCGTGTGATCCGCGACTTTGGTACGCTGCACCCGGGCGTACGCTTTACCCTCAAGCAGGGCGATTACACGCGCAACGCTCAGTGGGTGCACGACGGCGTGGTGGATTTTTGCTTTACGGCGCGCGGGTTTACCG
This sequence comes from Collinsella sp., assembly GCA_019424905.1. Classification (GTDB taxonomy): domain Bacteria; phylum Actinomycetota; class Coriobacteriia; order Coriobacteriales; family Coriobacteriaceae; genus Collinsella. The sequence goes on from JAHYYP010000004.1 coordinate 22,644, forward strand.
CAGGCCTCGAGAAGCGTGTGGTCTATCACGACGAGTTGGTGGCGCTGCTGCCGGCTGCGCATCCGCTGGCGGCAAAGGAAAAGGTGACGCTCGCCGACCTGGCGTCCGAGCCCTTTGTGCTGCTGGATGAGGGCGAACAGAGCCTGGTGCTCGATGCATTTGCGACACATGGGCTGTCGCCGCACGTGACGAGTGAGGTGACTGACGACTACACCATCATGGCGATGGTGGAGGAGGGCCTAGGCGTGAGCATGCTCTACCGTCGTACTGTGGAGGGCATGCGAGCCGATATTCGTGTGCGACCCATCGTGCATGCTCCCTCGCGCGACGTAGTGGCAGCTTGGCGCAGCTGGGATACCATGCCTATCGCCACGAGGCGCTTTATCGACTATATGAGCTCGCATATTGTCAATTAATGACTGGCGTGGCGTTGAGTGCGGTGTCTAGCGGGCTGTCGCTTTGGCTTGGGTGGCGCGATAGGTGCGTGCCGGGTGGCAAAGTAGTACCGCCACGACCATAAAGAACGCCGTGGTGCCCAGGCTGATGGGGTAGACCATCATGATGTTCGCAAAGGTGCGGAAGTGCGGGAACACGCAGAACACCCAATAGAAGCGGATGCCGCAGACGCAGATCATGGTGATGAGGGCGGGCGTGAGCGAGATACCAAAGCCGCGTAGGTAGCCGGACATGTTTTCGTAGAACATGCTAAAGGCGTACGCCGGGAAGATCGAACACACGCGGATATAGCCGATCGAGACGATGTTGGGATCGCTGTTGAACAGCGACAAGATCTCGCGCCCCAGGCCGACAATGACGACAATCGTGGTGAGTGCAACGATACCGCCTTCGACCAGGCAGACCTTGAGCGTTTTGGTGCAGCGGTCGATCTGGCGGGCACCGTGGTTTTGTCCCACAAAGGTGGTGCAAGCCTGGCTAAAGCTGTTGAGCAGGTTGTAGCATACGTACTCCAAGCTCATAGCGGCGCTCGATGCCGCCATGACCTCGGTGCCCAGGCTGTTGATAGCAGACTGGATGATGATGTTGGCGACGGCAAAGACGGCGCTCTGGATGCCGGCGGGCAGGCCGATCTTGACGATGCGCTTGAGGGCGACGGGGTCTAAGCCTAAGTCGCGCGGGGTGACGCGGACGACGGAGTCGGTCTTGAGCAGGCGGATAAAGAGCGTAGCGGCGCTGACGGTGTAGGCGATGGCGGTGGCGATGGCGACGCCCGCGACGCCCCAGTGGAGTACGGGGACAAAGATGAGGTCCAGGCCAATGTTGAGGACGGTGGACACGGCAAGCGCCTGCAGCGGCATGCGGGTGATGCCGACGGAGCGGAAGATCGCGGCCTCAAAGTTGTAAAGCAAGATCGAGGGCATGCTGAGCAAAAAGACGCGTAGGTAGAGCGAAGCGAGCGGCATGGTTTCGGCGGGAACGTTGAGCGCGGCGAGCATGGGCTCGGCAAAGATCTCGCCCAGTGCGATGACGACAAAGCCCACAAGTGCCATAAGAATCGAGGTATGGACGGCGCGTTTGACCATGTTCTGATCGTTGCGGCCGATAGCGTTGGCGATGACCACGTTGGAGCCAAGCGACATGCCAATAAACAGGTTGAGCATAAGACTGGTAAGCGGAACATTGGAGCCGACCGCCGCCATGGCGAGGGTTCCCTGGTCGCCCGAGAAGTTACCGATGATGACCGTGGCGATGAGGTTCGACAGTTGCTCCAAGATGCTCGTGGCGGCCACAGGGAAGGCGAACAGGGGAACATTGCGCCACAGCGATCCGGTGGTCATGTCAATGTGCTTAGATACGGTGTCAGCCATACGCTCTCAATCTCTAACATGCTCTTTTGTGCTTATTTGCGCAGAAGATGATACTCCTAATCGCCTAGTCATTGGGGACGTTCTAAAACGATTACTCATTCAAGAACGTCCCCAATGACTAGGCGGGGAAGGCGTGCGACAATGGTGGGCGTTGTGTTGTTCGCGCTAAGGAGTTGCCATGTTGTTGTGTCCCGTTTGCCATGAGCCGCTGGTGGATGACGAACGCGGTGCTGCATGCGCGGGTGGGCACCGGTTTGACCGTGCGCGCGAGGGCTATCTATATCTCCTGCGCTCGTCCAAGAGCGGCGACTCCATGGGCGATCCCAAGTCGCAGGCACGCAGCCGTCGCGACTTTCTGAACCGCGGTTACTATGCGCCGTTGCGCGATGCGATGGTCGAGCTGGTGCGCGAGCGGGTGTCTGGACGTGCCGCGTCTACGAACTGCCCCATGACGTTGCTCGATATTTGCTGTGGCGAGGGCTACTACACCAGCGCCATGGGTGCGGTGCCGGGCGTGGATGCTTACGGCTTTGACCTGGGCAAAGAGATGGTGCGCCTTGCTGCCAAGCGCGGCGATGCGACCTACTTCGTGGCCAACATGAAGGACATCCCCGTGGCCGATGGCACCTTCGATATGGTGACCGAGCTCTTCGCTCCCTTTAACGAGCGCGAATTTGCCCGCGTGCTGGCTCCAGAGGGCTCACTCTATACCGTGGTGCCGGGTGCCCGTCATCTCTTTGGGCTCAAGGAGGTGCTCTACGATACGCCGTACCTTAACGATGAGAAGCTGCCGAAGACCACCGAGCTCGAGTTGGTCGGAACGCAGCGGGCGTCTGCGAACATTACGCTCCAGACCCAGGCAGACATCGAGGCGGTGTTCCAGATGACGCCGTACTACTACCGCACGCGCCCTGCCGACAAAGAGCGCCTGGCAAACTTGGATACCCTTCAAACCGACATCGACTTCATCATCGCCGAGTACCGCCACTGCTAACCTACCAAAAAGGGACAGGTTTATTTTGGCAGGTTTTATCTGGGCAAACGCAAAGGGCCGACCGCGGAGATGCGCGATCGGCCCTTTTTAGTTGCTTGGCTGCAGAGGTTATGAGAAGCGAGCGCTTACAGGCGGTCCTTGTTCTCGGCCTTAACGGCGTGTGCCTGCTGGACAAAGAACAGGTCGTACACCACGATGACAAAGGCGACGATATTGACGGCGCTGCCGCCGAGCGCGGGAAGCGTGAGCGCGGCCTGCGCAATCGTGGCGATTGCGGCAACGATGCCGAGCTTAAACGCAGCATCCACCTGCGAAGGCTTGTTGGCGCCCTTGATGCCCGCAACACCTGCGGCGAGATCGATGAGGCCCTTGGCGACCAGCACGACCGCGGCGAGCATGGCGTTCGACCCGTACGTGGAATCGAGGTTGCCGGTCGCGATGCCGGCGATTCCAATGACGAGACTGGCGATGCCCAGAACAAAATAAATCAGGGCAAGGATTTTGAGTGTCTTGCGAGCGGCGCTCATAGCTGGTCCTTTCGATGCGGGCGCGGAGAATCTGTCGCACCCAGGTTGCGGCACATATCGTGAAGCACATTGTAGTTCAACGGGGCGATGCATGCGCCTGAAAGCGCTTTGAGCCCGCGCAGCCCAACCCAACCTTTCAAAAAGGAAAGCTGGACGTAAGCCAAATCGATGGCAGCTCATGTGCGGCGCTGCGATGATGAGGCCGTAACAAGGAGCTGGTCTCGAGGAGGAGCCATGATGTACGGAGCAGGGCAAGTGCGTGAGCCGCGGTCGTTGGGAAGGCGCATGGGTGATTCTGTGATCGCTGCCGTGTGCACGGGATTGATGGCAGTGCTTTGCATTGGGATGCTGTGGGCCATGTCGCATGTGGGACAATAGCGGACGGTTGGGTGCCGACATAAACGGCACTCACGTATTCGTTTTGCTTTTTAAGGAGTACCCATGGGCGTCGTCGATCCCTTTTCTGTTGCTCGGGCCGCGGGGCTTGAGCTGATCGGGAAGTCCGAGGGCCTCACGCTCACCGACGGCACGATGGAGCTGCGTGCCGATTTTGACCGCATGCTTCCGCGGCTCAAGCAGGGCTGTCTGCAGCAAGAGCTGTTGGTAAAGGCTGCGCGCGCAAAAGGCATCGAGTGCCCATGGGCGATTGATGCCACGGCAGGCTTTGGCGAGGATTCGCTGCTGTTGGCGGCCGCGGGCTTTACCGTCGATCTGTATGAGCAGGATTGCGTGATCGCGGCGCTCCTCAAGGATGCCCTGGATCGCGCGGCAGATGATCCGGCGCTTGCGGCTGCCGTGTCGCGCATGCGCTTACATGCGGGCGAGGACAGCATTGCCGGCCTTCGCCATACGGCTGAGCTGATCGGGCGGGGCGAGCTTGCCGCCCCCGACGTGGTATATCTGGATCCCATGTTTCCCGAACGCACCAAGAGCGCGGCGGTGAAAAAGAAGTTCCAACTCTTGCACCATCTGGAGCAGCCGTGCGCCGATGAGGAGACGCTGGTCGAAGCTGCGCTTGCGGCGCGCCCGCGCAAGGTCGTTATCAAGCGGCCGGTGAAGGGGCCGCTGCTTGCCGGCGTTAAGCCGAGCTATCAACTTGCGGGCAAGGCCGTTCGCTACGATGTTTTGGTGCCGCCGCGTTCGTAGCTCGTGTGCGATGGCCGGCATTGCGCCGGCGCCGCGCCGATGCGGGACCTATTTCCAAGGGTGCGACGTCAGGTGCCATCCGCCGCAGTATTCGCATTTGTAGCAGGCCAAACCACGCCGCCCGCGGTTTTCGCAGTCGGCCATAACTGCCTCGGCCTCGGCACGCGTGTCGTAACGGTTTTTGCGCTCGCACGACTTGTAGCGCCAGGCTTCATCGCGCTCGGCGTCCAGGGCGTCGCGACGCTCGTCCTCGTGTGCAAACAGGTCGCTCATATCGCCGCCGGTGGCAGCGCCCAAAAACTCGCTTTTGGCCTTTGACCAGGCGGCTCGCTTTTTGCTTCCCATCTGCTTCGCGCCCCTCTTCAAACGTTGGTATCATTGCTCAATCAAAGTGATACCAATAAACGTGAGGTCGCCGCGTGATGATCAGAAAAACCCTCGATACCGACATTCCCGCCGTCATGGCTATCTATGACGCCGCCCGCGCCTTTATGCGCGCGCATGGCAACGCCACGCAGTGGCCCGAGGGCACGCCTTCGGCCGAGCAACTGGCTGCCGATATTGCCGCTGGTGGCAGTTACGTGTGCGAAGTCGACGGCCGCGTGGTGGCGACGTTTGCCTTTTTACCGGGCCCGGACGAGTACTATGACGCAATTGAGGACGGTCAATGGCGCAGCGACACTCCGTACGCCGTGCTGCACCGTGTGGCGTCCGATGGCACCGCGCACGGCATCGCGGCTGCGATGTTTGCCTTTGCCAAGGAGCGCGCCAACCACCTGCGTATCGACACGCATCAGGATAACCTGCCCATGCAGGGTGCGAGTATTAAGGCGGGGTTCGAGCGTGCCGGCGTCGTGTATGTGTCGGACGGCACGCCGCGTGTTGCGTTTGACTGGCTGCGCGAGGCATAAGAGCGAGGGCTCATATCAATAATTCGTGCGAACGAAAATGGCCCCGGGTGGGGCTATTTTCGTTCGCTGCACTGTTTTGCAAGCCGGCTTTCGCAAGGCGCGAACCTACGAAAATCGCCGCGCGGCAACGCAGGGCGATGAGCTCGGTCGGGGGATAGGGCCCACTTCGCCCGCCGGCCCGTAAATTGTATCATCCAGTGTGGAATGAGGATGCCCGTTGTCGCGTGCGATGGGCTTACAATAAGAGGAGAGCCATGTCGAAGCAAGTGGTCGTTGGAATCTTGGCGCATGTCGATGCTGGCAAGACCACGCTGGCCGAGGCCATGCTGTTCAATGCGGGTCGCATCCGCAAGCGCGGCCGCGTGGACGATGGCGATTCGCATCTGGACACTAACGCGATCGAGCGCGAGCGCGGCATCACGATCTTCTCGTCGCAGGCCGTGCTCGACCATGGCGATACCCACGTCATGCTCGTGGATGCGCCGGGGCATGTCGATTTTTCTGCCGAGGCGGAGCGCACGCTGCGCGCACTCGACTACGCGATTTTGGTTGTGGGCGCCAACGACGGCGTGCAAGGGCACACCGAAACCCTGTGGCGCCTGCTTGCGCGCTATGACATCCCGACGTTCATCTTCATCAACAAAATCGATTTGGAGAATCCCGGCCGCGATGTTTTGCTGGCACAACTTAGGCAACGTCTTTCCGAGGGCTGCCTGGATGCCAACGAACTGCTGGCGGGCGGCGCCGTTCAGGAGGACGCTGCTGCGTTGGACGAGGCGGCGCTCGAGGAGTTTTTTGAAGCGGGCGAGCTTTCTGTCGCAACGCTGTCGCGCATGGTTGCCGAGCGCAAGCTCTTTCCCTGCTTTGCCGGCTCGGCGCTCAAGGACCAAGGCGTGGACGAGCTGCTGGATGGCATATGCGCGCTGATGCGCGAACAGGCGTGGCTCCCGGAGTTTGCCGCGCGCGTCTATCGTGTCAGCCGCGGGGATCACGGCGAGCGTTTGGCTTGGGTTAAAGTGACCGGCGGCACGTTGCATGCCAAGCAGATGATTGACGGACGTTCCGGTGCCGAGGCATGGGAGCAAAAGATCGACCAGGTGCGCATCTATAACGGCGAGAAGTATGAGCTTGCCCAAGAAGTTGCTGCTGGCGGTATTTGTGCCGTGACGGGTCTTGCGCACGTTCGCCCGGGGGACGCCCTGGGCGCGGAGCCCGCGGGCGATGCGCCCGTCATTGCGCCGGTCCTCACCTATACGGTGCTGCCGGGCGAATACGACGTCCATGCGGTGTTCAAGGCGTTGACTGAGCTGGCGGACGAAGATCCCATGCTCGGCGTAAGCTGGAATACGCATCTCGAGCAGATTCACTTGCAGTTGATGGGCGCCGTGCAGCTCGAGGTCGTGCAGCGGGTGCTGGCCGATCGCTTCGGTCTTTCGATTGCGTTTGAGCCCGGCGGCATTCTCTATAAGGAGACCATTTCGCAGCCGGTCGAGGGCGTGGGCCACTTTGAGCCACTGCGCCACTATGCCGAGGTGCATCTGCGTCTGGAGCCGTTGCCGGCGGGTTCGGGCGTGCAGTTTGGCACCGTGACCTCGACCGACGAGCTCGATCTTAACTGGCAGCGTCTGGCACTCACCAACGCCATGGAGCGCGATCACCTGGGCGTGCTGACCGGCTCGCCCATCACCGATGCGCGCATTACGCTCACGGGCGGCCGTGCGCATGCCAAACACACCGAGGGCGGCGATTTTCGCCAGGCCACGTACCGCGCGATTCGTCAGGGGCTCATGCAGGCGCGTGAGGCTGGCGCGGCGGTGCTGTTGGAGCCGTGGTACCACTTTGAGGTTGAGGTGCCGGGGGAGTGCGTGGGCCGGGCGCTCTCGGATGCCACGCGCATGGGTGCCGAGTACGAGCCACCGGCGATGGCGGGAGACCGGGCGAAGCTTGTGGGTCGCGTGCCGGCATCCGAGGTGCAGGATTACGCGCTGGAGGTGGCTGCCTACACGAGCGGTCGCGGGCATCTGTACCTGGAGTTCGCCGGTTATGCGGCCTGCCATGATGCCGAGCGCGTTATAGAGGCGGCCGCCTATGAGCCCGAGGCCGATCTGCCCAACACGCCCGACTCGGTCTTTTGCTCTCACGGCGCCGGTTACACGGTCAAATGGTACGACGTACCCGCCGCGGCACACGTAAAGGTCGATCCCGCCACCTTCCGCCCCTGGCGTGCAGCAGACGCGGAGTTTTTCGGCCACATGTGACAAAGGGACAACCCCTTTGTCACATGCTATTGGTATAACTCGGTATAAGTTGGTATAACTATTACCAGGGTTTGCCAATCCGAGGAGGCCGACATGAATCCAAATCCCTTTAAGCCCACGGCTGGCAAGCGGCCTCCGATGCTCATCGGTCGCGAGTCGGTCGTCGAAGATTTCGAGGAAGGGCTCGATAACGGCGCCGGAGCGCCGGGTAGGCTCATGCTCATTACGGGAAACCGCGGCTGCGGCAAAACGGTTCTCCTGCGGGAGCTGCAACGTCTAGCCAGCGAGCGCGGATGGGCGGTTATCTCCGATTCCGCTTCGCTTGGCTTATGCGACCGCTTAGCCGACGCGCTTCGCTCGAATAAACCCGTTGTGACGTCAATGGAGTTCGGGCCGTCGTTTGGCCGGATGTCGGTCGAGGCGGCGCGAGCAAAGGGCGAGACGTTACGAGGGCTGGTCAACGAGCGCCTCAAGAAGCTCGGTCCAGGCAAGGGCATACTGTTTGCGATTGACGAGGCGCAGTCTGCGTCTATCGAGGAGCTGGCGGCTCTTGCCGTTCTCTATCAGCAGGTGCTCGGAGACCAGGATGCCACGGGCTTGTCCGATAGCGATCAGCGCGGTCTTGCGCTGGTGCTCGCCGGCTTACCCAGCATGGTTGACGATCTGCTCGAAGAGCCGAGCGTAACGTTTTTGCGGCGTGCCCAGCAGCGTACGCTGGGGGCGATATCTTTGCCCAAGGTGCGCGATTCATATATCCAGACGGTCAAAGACGCTGGTCTTTACGTTGACGCGGAGACGGCGGACCTTGCGGCACACAAGAGCATGGGGCATCCCTATATGGTTCAGTTGGTGGGCTATTACATGTGGCGCTCTGCCGTCCGGCGTGGCTCTCAGGTCATTGAAAGGTGCGATGTCGAGAATGGCCATGCGGATGCCGTCTCCGAGTTCTACGAAGCGGTCGACGCGCCCCTGTATTATGGATTGCGCAGTCCGCAACGCCTCTTTATCGAGGCCATGGCTGCTGACGAGGGTAAACCGACGCGTATGGCGGATATCATTGAGCGCTGCGACCGTACTCAGAGTTGGGCGAGCAAATATCGCGCAAGCCTGATTCGCGAGCGCGTCATCGAGGCTGCCGGATACGGCCTCGTCCGGTTTACCGTGCCCATGCTGGGCGCGTACATTCGCGATCGAGTTTTATGGCATGAGTAGGGTGATAAAGGTGACGGAACAGAAGATGGGCCCGCAGGCTATCGAGGTGCGCGGTGCGCGCGTCCATAACCTCAAGGACATCGATATCGATATTCCGCTGGGAAGGCTCGTGGGCATTGCCGGCGTGTCGGGTTCGGGCAAGAGTTCGCTGGCGCTGGGGGTTCTTTATGCCGAGGGCTCGCGTCGCTACTTGGAAGCACTCAGCACCTATACTCGACGTCGCCTGACGCAGGCCGAACACGCCCAGGTGGACGAGGTGCTGCACGTGCCGGCGGCGCTCGCATTGCATCAGCGCCCCAGCGTGCCGGGCGTGCGTTCGACTTTTGGCACCATGACCGAGCTCAACAACAGCCTGCGTCTGCTCTTTAGCCGCTGCGCCCATCACGTGTGCCCGCATTGCGGGGCGCGCGTGGAGCCGAGCCTTAACGTGGCTGCGGGCCTGTCGCTCACGTGTCCGATATGCGGCCGCGAGTTCTACGCGCCGAGTGCCGAGGATTTGGCTTTCAATAGCGGTGGTGCGTGCCCTACCTGCGGCGGCACCGGTGTCATGCGCGAGGTGGACGAAGCGAGCCTGGTGCCCGACGAGTCAAAGACCATCAACGAGGGTGCAGTGCTTCCCTGGGGTACGCTCATGTGGGATCTGATGAAGCAGGTGGCAGGCGAGATGGGCGTACGCACCGACGTACCGTTTAACCAGCTCACGCCTCAAGAGCGCGATATCGTGTTCCACGGCCCGGCGGTCAAGAAGCACATTCTCTACGTTCCCAAAAACGGCGAGGGCGCCACGCCGCTCGACTTCACCTATTACAACGCCGTCTATACCGTCGAGAATGCGCTCGCCAAGGTTAAGGACGACAAGGGCCTCAAACGCGTTGCGCGCTTTTTGCGCGAGGGCCCATGCCGCGACTGCAGCGGCACGCGTCTCTCCGAGGCTGCGCGCCAGCCTCAGGTGCGCGGTATCAATCTGGCACAGGCCGGGGCCATGACGCTTGGTGATGCGGTCGAGTGGGTGCGCGGGGTGCCCTCATCCTTGCCGGTCGAGATGCGGCCCATGGCGATGGATATCTGCGATTCATTTTTGGGCGCGGCCCGTCGCCTGGTCGACTTGGGTCTCGATTACCTTTCACTCGACCGCGCTGGTGCCACGCTCTCCACGGGTGAGCGCCAGCGCGTGCAACTCGCCCGCGTGGTGCGCAACCGATCGACGGGCGTGCTCTATGTGCTGGACGAGCCTTCGATCGGCTTGCATCCCGCCAATGTCGACGGCTTGGTGGGCGTGATGCGCGATCTGGTGGATGACGGCAACACCGTGGTTGTTGTCGACCACGATACGCGCGTACTGGTGGAAGCCGACTATCTGGTCGAGATGGGCCCCGTTGCCGGAGCGGGTGGTGGTAATGTGATTGCCGCTGGCACGGTAGACGAGGTCGAGCAATCGCAGGGCAGCCGCATCGCCCCGTTTTTGCGCGCCGAGCCCAAGCGCTTGCGTCCGCAGGTGACTGACGAGGAAATGTTCGACCAGGGCCACATCCGTATGGCAACCGATACCATCCATACCGTCAAACCGCTCGAAGTCGATATCCCGCGCGGCCGTCTCGTTGCGGTGACGGGCGTTTCGGGTTCGGGCAAGACGACGCTGGTGCTTGAGACGCTCATTCCGGCACTCAAGGCGCAGGCAGATGGCGAGCGTCTGCCAAGACACGTGCGCTGGGTCGATGCCGAAGGCATTGCCCGCGCCAACCTGATTGACGCCACTCCCATCGGCGCCAACGTGCGCTCGACGGTGGCGACTTATGCCGACATCCATGATGAGCTGCGTCGCGCCTTCGCCCGTACGCCCGAAGCCAAGGCAGCCGGCTACAAGGCGGGCGCCTTCAGTTACAACACTGGCGCCTTGCGCTGCCCTACGTGTGACGGCACGGGCTCGATATCGCTCGACGTGCAGTTTTTGCCCGACGTCGAGATCGTCTGCCCGGCATGTCGCGGCTCGCGTTATGCAGACGCGGCTTCGCATATCCATCGCGAGGGCAAGGACGGGAGTCTGCTTACGTTGCCGCAGCTCATGGACATGAGTGTGGACGAGGCCCTCGACGCCACGGTGGGACTCAAGAAGGTTCAGGCGCGCTTGCAGACCTTGCACGACCTGGGCCTGGGCTATCTCACACTCGGTGAGCCCACACCGGCGCTCTCGGGCGGCGAGGCGCAGCGTCTTAAGCTTGCGAGCGAGATGGGTCGCGTGCAGGATGATGCCGTATTCGTATTCGACGAGCCCACGATCGGCCTGCATCCGCTCGATGTTCAGGTGTTGCTGAACGTGTTTGACGGTCTCGTTGCCAAGGGCGCCACGGTTATCGTGATCGAGCACGATCTCGACCTTATCCGTAACGCCGATTACGTGATCGACATGGGCCCGGGCGGTGGTGGCGCCGGCGGGCAAATCGTCTGCGCCGGTACGCCAGGCGACATCGCGGCCTGCTCCAAGAGCATTACCGGTCGCTACCTATAGACAATGAGGCAAAGGGACAGCCCCTTTGCCTCATTGATGCCTATTTCACGCACTGAGCGGCGAGATAGTCGCGGAAGAATGGCAATTCAAAAGCGACGATTCCGCGCCCGCGTTCTCCAATGATGCCGGCATCTATCATGCGGCGTCGGTAGCGGGAGACCTGCTGCGGCGAACGCTTAAGGCGCTCGACAAGGTCAGCGGTGGTGGACTCTTCCTCGTCATCGAGCATGGCGATGAGGAATCGCTTGTCCTCTGCAGTGAGTTCCCGATAGGTTGCCGCAAGGATTCGGTCGTCCATCTCGTCACGCGCGATTTTGATTCCCAGGTCAAAGTCGCGTGACGAGATTTCCTTCGAATCGCTTGTGAGATCCCAGGCACGGTAGCCTACGAGTTGCAATAGGAAGGGAAAACCAGAGATCGAGCGAACGGCTCTATCGATTCCCTCAGCATCTGCCAGGCGATCGTTTTCCTGAATTGTGCGAATCAAGGCCTCGCGTACGTCATAGTCGGCAATGCGACCCAGATGATATTGTTGGGCGCGGCGAAGGAACGAGACCGTCTTGTGGTTCAGCAACGTCGAGACGTTGTTGGGAAGTCCCGCCATGAGCAGGGCGACGCGTTTCCCATCGGTCACAAAGTGCTGATACGTCGCTGCAAGCTGAATCATCTCGTCGAGTGTCGGGTCCACCTCGTCAACCGTGACGAGCAGACCGGTGCCCGCCTCGTTGAGCTGGTCGATGATGTCGCTCATGCGATAACGCCAGGTTGAGGCATCGTGAACGCGATTGACCTCGATGCTGCCGAGCGGTGCAATTCCGAGGCCGGTGACTTCGAAGTGGGTGGACGAGTCGATGAGATGGGCTGCGGCACGTTTCGTCCCGAGCTCGATTTCCTCAAGCATTCCCGGGAGCGCGGTCGTCTTTACGGCTATCCAGCCGTGGGATTCCGCCCTTGTCGCGAGCGACGACATGAGAGCGGTTTTACCGGTTCCACGCGCGCCCGAGAAGATCGAGGTCAATTCTGGGCGCCTGCGCTGGCTCAAGAAGGCACGGTCCAAATCCCGAATAATCTGTTGTCTGCCAGCGAGATGGGCAGGAACCTCACCAAAACTAGGGGTAAACGGGTTTTCGAGGTATTTCACAAGGCTCTCCTTTCACACCGCCGTTTAACTTCATTTTACTTTAGTTAATTCTGATTAAAAATGAGGGCTCTTTATCTAGAGCATCAATTAGGCGTGCGTGCCATCGGCGTGGCGCTTGAATGTAACAAAGGGAAAGTTCCTTTGTCACATTCCCGGAAAGCCTGTTTGGCGCAGAGCCTCGTAGAGGACGATGGCGGCGCTGTTGGAGAGGTTGAGTGCACTGATGCGGTAGTCGTTCGGATTGACGAAGTTGCCGCAGATGTCCTGTTGAAGGATGGCCTCGTGGCTGTCCTCGGTATGCCCCAGCGATTCCTCGTGGGTTTCCCAGGCCTCGGCGTTGTCAAGCGAATCGCAATCGCGCAGCATCGGGATGCGCTCGCAGCACGTGGGCGCTGCAGCGAGTAGCTCCTCGGGAATGCCCGAGCTCTCGCTGCCAAAGACCAAGTAGTCGCCATCGCGGTAGGTACTCTGCGCATAGGTGCGGCGTGCCTTTTTGGTCAGCAGATGCAGGCGTTCGTCGGCAGGGGAGAGGTCATTGCGCGCAAGGAAGTCCTCCCAGCCGGCATAGGTCGTCACGTTCAAGTTTTGCCAGTAGCCCAGGCCGGCGCGACGTACCGTCTTGTCGTCGAGCGAAAACCCCAGCGGCTCCACCAGATGCAGGCGGGTGCCGGTAACCACGCAGGTGCGGCCGATATTGCCCGTATTGGCCGGAATCTCGGGCGCATACAGCACAATGTTGAACATGAATCTCCTTGGCTCAGAACGAAAAACCACCACGAAGGGCACCTTCGTGGTGGTTTGGCAGTTACATAGGCGGAAAAATGCCCGCTTGGATAAACCTAGGCGCGGTGCCAGTCGGTCAGGCAGGCATCGAGGGAGGCGATGAGCGCGTCCTTGTCCATGTGACGGCCGATGATGCACAGGCTCGTCATGCGGTCGCCCGTCTCGTCGTCCCAAATTTGCATGATCTCGGGGTTCTCGTCGATGATCTTCTGCTTCTCGCCCTCGGGCGCGGAGTCAACGAACAGGCCGTTCTCCATCAGGCGCATCTGGTGGCCGGCCTGCTCAAACATGTAGCACATGTCCGGATCGCCGGTCTGCCACAGCGGACCCTTGACGCGGATGACCTCGTCGGGCCACTCCTGCTCAACAAAATCAGTGAACTTCTGCAGGTCAAACGGCTTGCGGCGCGAGTACACAAAGGTCTCGATGTCGTACTCGAGCACTTCGGGGTCGTCGTGCTCCTCGGGATGCTCCATGGCCTCGATCCAGGCGGCGGAGTTGTAGGCGCGCATAAAGTCGAAGCGGTCGGTATCGAGCAGCTCCTCCATGGGGACCTCGCCGTTTTGGGCCTCGACGATCACGGCGTCCTTCTGCAGGCTGCGCACGATGGCCTTGAGCTCGGCGATCTGCTCGGGCGTCACGGTATCGGTCTTGTTAAGGATCAGCGTGGAGCAGAACTCGATTTGCTGGATGAGCAGGCTTTCGATGTCGTCCTCGTCGATATCCTCAGCCAGCAGGTCGCGACCGCCGTTGAACTCGTCGTACATGCGGGCGCAGTCGACCACGGCCACGATGTTGTCGAGCGCGAGCTTGGGCTCGCCGCCCACCTTGGCCTCGTCGCAGAAGCTCGAGATGGTGTAGGCGATGGGGATAGGCTCGCAAATACCCGATGCCTCGATGATGATGTAGTCGAACTTGCCCGAATCGGCAATGCCCTGCAGCTGGTTGGCCAGGTCGTCCGAAAGCGTGCAGCAGATGCAGCCGTTGGTGAGCGGGATGAGGTCGTCGGTCTCGGAAAGGCCGCCGTCGGCGATAAGACTGGCGTCGACATTGATCTCGCCGATATCGTTGACGATCACGGCGGCGCGGATGCCGCCGTCGTTAGCGAGGATGTGGTTGAGCAGCGTGGTCTTGCCGGCACCGAGGTATCCGGTAAGCATGATGATCTTCACGGGTTTGTTGGGCATGTGCCCTCCTTTGTTAGACATGGCTTACAGTTGAATCTTATGCCAAACGCCTGCTCTTATACCCACGCGCCGGCAAATAACACAGGCTACTCCCAGGCTCCCCATACATCGGGGCAATAACCGACGGTGGCCTTTTTGCCGTTGCGCACGATGGGTTCGGCTAGAACCTGCTGGTTTTCGAGCAGTTTGTCGAAGCGCTGGCTAGGGGTAAGGTGCTGGATGAGCGCGAGCGTCTCCTCGTCCTTGGCCTTGGGGTTGAGCAGCTTGTCGACGCCGCCGACCGCCTGCATCACGCTCGTGAGCTCGCCCTTGCTCATCTCCTTTTCCCTAAGGTCAATAAACTGCACCTTAATGCGGCGCTCCTTAAAATAGCGCTGGGCCTTCTTGGTATCGAAAGACTTTTTGGTTCCAAAAATCTGGATATTCATGCTCCGCCGCTCTATCGAATGAAGTTGGTCGTTGCTCGATCTGCCTCGGGTGCGTTGATACCGGCGGCCTGTCCTGCCTCGATACAGCGCAGGAGCCAGGCCATGTTTTTGCCGATGTTTCGCATGGTGGCCAGGCCCTCGGCGTCCTGGGTGGTCTCGCCCGGCATGGCACCAAAGACGTTGTTCCAGTACGTGGAGGCCACCACGGGCATCTGGTTGATAGTGAAGTACTTGTTGAGTACATCGAAGGTGGTCGACGTGCCGCCACGGCGGGCGACGGCGACCGCGGCACCCGGCTTGTGCGCAAAGGCCTTGCTGCCAGCATAGAATGCGCGGTCGAGAGCCGAGAGGATGCGTCCGCTGGGATGCGCATAGTAGACGGGGGAGCCAAAGACAAAGCCATCTGCCTGCTCGGCGGCAGCGATCAGCTCGTTCACCACGTCGTCGTCAAAGGTGCAGCGGCAATCGAGCTTGCCGCACTGGCCACAGCCAATGCAGTCGCGAATGGGCTTGGCGCCCAGCTGGAACACCTCGGTATCGATACCCTCGGCGTTGAGTTGCTCGGCGACTTCGGCGAGTGCGCGGGCGGTGTTGCCGTTTGCCTTGGGACCGCCATTGACCAAAAGAACCTTCATCACAAACTCCCTCTGCTGTTGGTGACTTCTGCAGAGGATTATCGCACGATGGGGGAGGCGGTGCGGGCGCGGTGCTAATCCAGTTTGGTACCTGGAACCTGCACGGCTTTACCGAGCAACGCTTTGAGCTCGTTCAAAATGGAAACGGGCTGTCGGTCAACGCTGTTCAGATGGAGCGTGGCCACGCGAATGGGCGGCTGATATTCAAGCGAGCCGATGAGCACGGGAGAACCCAGGAATCGTTCGATTTCGTTTGCGAGCTCGTCGATTGCCTCGGGGCCGAGCTCATCGAAAAGCGCCACGAACATTGGTCCCGTCGAGCGGAACAGGCGACCCTTGCCGCGCGAACAATCCATGAGGCAGGCGGCACTTTCGGCGAGCACGCGGTCGCCTGCATCGAATCCAAAGCGGGCATTGACTTCGGCGATATCGTCGACCTTAATGGCAATAAAGCCTGCCTCGCGCGCCACGCGGCGCATCTCTCCAATAGCGTTGACCAGCGCGTGGACATCGCCCAGGCCCGTTACCGAGTCGGTCGTATCTGCCAAGCTTCGGTTGATGATAGTGCCCACATACATGCTGGGCTCGGTATCGGTGCCGTCCAAGCGGTAACCTGTGCAGTCGCAAAGCACGTATTTTCCGGTGGCATCCATTACGCGATACTGCATGTAGTGGAAGTGCCACGTGCCGTTTATCACCATGTCGAGCTCGGCGCGTACGTTGTCGCGGTCCTCGGGATGAACGCGGGCGAGCCACATGTCGAGTGAGTTAAAAGGGTGCTGGGAGGGCAGGTCAAAATCGCGCACGGCGTTAACCGACCATTGCGATTCTCCCGTATCGAGGTTAAGGATGAACGGATAGCGCGTCTCGGAGCTCATGGAGATCGCTTGGAACACCCGGTCGTTGCGGGGAAGCTGATCGACGATTGGGCGTTGTGGTGCGTCATTGTCTTTCGGTTGCTGTACACGATGCATAAGCTTATAGCGATACATCTTGCGATCGGCATCCATCGTCATCTGGCGACGCGTGTCGCCGGCAAGTGGATCGACGCGCGAGCAGCCAAAGCTAAAGCTGGCGATCATGGGCGCCTTGCCACTTGAGCTCGCCTCGATCAGCCCGGCACGTACCCGCTCCAAGCGCTGCTCGAGTTCGGTCTCGTTTGCGGAGAGCGAGATGAGCACAAACTCGTCTCCACCGATGCGGAACAGCATCTCATCGTGCTCCATGGTTTCGGAGAGCGTGCGGCAGATGCTCAGAATATAGCGATTGCCTTCGGCGTGGCCAAACCTATCATTGCAATGTTTGAGATGGTCGATGTCAATATAGGCGCAGGTGAAGGGGTCACCTTTGTGCCAGAGTTGCTCGACGTGACGGTCGAGTCCGCCGCGGTTGCCCAAGTTGGTGAGCGGGTCGATATAGGCGTTGCTCTCAAGCAGCCGGCGCTCTTGTTGCAGGATGGCATGCGTCTTTTGCAGTTGCTCGCCAACGGCGCGCAGCTCAGCAGGCAGCGCGGCAACATCGAGTTCGGCGGTCGAGATGCCATTCGCAAGTCGCTGAAGATAGGCAATAATCGATTGCTCACCCAGGCGATATGACTCGTTCATGATGGATAACCTCCTTGGGCGGAACAACGGTTTGTATCATATCCCCAATTCGGTTTGAATTGGGGTAATAAGTTAGCTAATGGAGACAAATGCCCCCTTCGACGGTGGCGTTTTGCGCGCGAGCGTATCAGTTGTTATTGCCACCATCGAGCAATGCCTCAAAATCCTTCGCCGGCATGGGGCGGTAGTAGAGGAAGCCCTGAGCGTAGCGGGCACCCATGTGGCGTAGCATGTTCGCCTGCTCATCTGTCTCGACGCCTTCGATTACAATGGGCAGATGGAGCGACTGCGCCATCTCGAGCATCGATGACACGATCTGCGCGCTGCGGCCTTGATCGCGGTCGGTGGGCACAAAGGTGCGGTCGAGCTTGATGACGTCGACGTTGACGTTCTTGAGCATCGCGAGCGTGGACTGACCGGTGCCAAAATCGTCCATATAGGTCGAGAAGCCGCGGGTGTGCAAGTCGGCTGTCAGTTTGTCCACGGCTTCGGACTCTCCCGTATAAGCCGTCTCGGTGATCTCGATGCGCATGAGCTCGGGCGGCAGGTTGTATTGGGCGGCAAGCGCCCCCATATGCTCGGCAACGTCGCAGGCAAGAATGTCCACGCGAGACACATTAAGCGAGACCGGAACCACGCGAAGACCGCGATCGAGACACCCGCGAAGCCATATGGCGACACCCTGCCAAATGTACTTGTCGAGCGTCACCACAAAGCCGCTTTCCTCGAGTGCGGGAATAAACGTTGCGGGCGAAATGAGAGAGCCGTCCTTGTCAATCCAGCGCGTAAGTGCCTCGGCGCCAATGATCTCGCCGGTTTCCATATCGACCTGGGGCTGCAGGTAGTACGTGATGCGGCCATTTGAGAGCGCGTACTGGAACTCGGTCAGCGTGCGGTGGAACGCAATCTCGTGTTCATATTCTTCGGGGCGGAAAATAGCAATGCGCTCCTTGAAGTCGTTTTTGGCGCGTCGATTGGTAAACATGGCCTTTGCCTGCGCATCGATGGTGATCTCCTCATTGGAGTCGATGGGGTAAATGCCCATGGACGGCCAAAAACCTACGCCGTCATCATGCCTGGCTACTGCCTCGCGAACGCGGTTGTAGATTTGATGGACGGTGATGTGCTTAAAGGGGATGAGTACGCAAAAGTCATCTTGGCCCCAGTACCCTGCGACGCCCATATCGGCATTCTCGATGTCCTTGAGGACCGTGCCCACATCGGCGAGTACGCGGTCGCCCTCGGCCTGGCCGTGCCATTCATTAAACAGGCGCATGTGACCCATGTCGACGGTGGCGATGCACCAGGTGTCGTCGCGCCTTGCCTCGAGAAATGCGTTGGCGCGCCGCATAAACTCGCTGGGTCGATAGAGGCCCGTGAGCGAGTCGATACGTTCGGCGATGGCGCTTTTGCGCTCCGCCTCGGGTATGGGGAGGCTGTCGTTGGGAACAAGCCCGCCGGCCGTGCGAAGGCGACGGTCGAGTTCGCCTAAAACGGCGGTCGCTTGATGGGTTAAGTGCTCGTAAAAGGCCGGGACGACAAGGCAGACGGGAGTAATGGTGTCGCCTGCGATTTGAACAGGAGCGAAAACGGCCTCTTTAAGGTGGCGGGTCAGTTGCTCGAATGCCTCGTGGTCCAAGTCGTTGCTGAGCACGACGAACTGGACGCTTCGTGAACGGTAGACCCGGCTCCTGCCGCGGGTGATCGACAGCATGCGGCCTGCGTATTCGGCAAGCATGTTGTCGACAGCCTCGGCCCCGTAGAGCTCGTTGAGCTTTGTCGTGCCACGAACGCGCACCGCTATAAGCCCTGTCTCGCAGCGGTCGCGACGGCAGGCATCGATAGCGTTGATCAGCATACGCTGCGTTCCGAGGCCCGTGGCGGCGTCGACGGTTTCGGCAAGTGAGTGGTTGACAAGTTCGCCGACATAGAGCGAGGGGGCATTTCCGTCGCCGTCGATGCGAAACCCGCGAGCACGGCAGAGAACGTAGTCACCCGCGGCATTGCGCATGCGGTACTGCATGACGCGGCGGTGTTTGGAGCCGTTAAAGATCTGGTTGATGTCGTTGGCGTAGACCTCGAGGTCATCGGGATGGACACGCGTTTTCCAGAAATCGCGGCAGCTGTCTATGTGCTCCGAAGGAAGACCGAGATCGCGCAAGGCACCTTGCGACCAAAGGGTGCGGTCCTTGTCCAAGTTCTCGATAAAGAAATAGCGGCCTTCGTTGAGCATCGAAAAGGCGTCGAAAATACGGTCGCTTATTTCGAAGTCGTCGGTGTGGACTTGCGCGATATTACGTCGATCAAGATGCATGGCATGACGTAGCTTGTAGTCGTACATGCGATGGTCGGCATCGAGCGTCATGCGATTGGAGGCTTCGCCCAGGGCGGGGTCGGCGTGTGCCACTCCGTAGCTAAACGAGTGGGGCATCTCGGAATCGTTGTTTTTGAGCAGGATCGTTCGGCAGTGTTCCAGACGTTCGGCGAGGTCGTCCTCGGTCGCAATCGTAGATAGGATGGCAAACTCGTCGCCTCCCAGACGAAATGCCGCCTCGTCTACCTTCATATACAGCTTGAGATAAAGGCTTACCTGCAAGATATAGCGGTTGCCCTCGTCATGGCCAAAGACGTCGTTGCAGTGCTTGAGATTGTCGATATCGATGTACGCCATGGTAACGGGGGTGTCCTGCTCCCAGAGCTCCTCGAGGGAACGGGCAAAGCCGCCGCGGTTGCCAAGCCCGGTAAGCTGGTCGGTAAAGGCGGTCCTGACCAGATCCTCCTGACGCTTGAGAAGGTCGCGGACGGTCTTTTCGAGCGTTTCAGTGTAATTGCTGGGGGTATCCATGCTGTAGGCGGCTTTCTGGGGTCGGGGCGGATTGCGTCGGGCGAGCTCGTTGTGCACACGCGTTGTTGCTCAACGCCTCGCGTGTTTCCAAGCCCCCGCCTTGCTGCGTCGTTGGGTTTATTTGTCGGCTGACGTTCGTTGCTGATAACTACTGAGTAGTATAAACAACAGCTCACAATTATATATGGGTGCACATGCTGTGGGCGGCCATTATTCGACAAACGGCAGCGCGACGATGCGATGTCCGATAAAAATGCGACTGAGACGATATATGTTGACGGGTATACTTGTCCCGTTTTAAAACGCAGGAACGGAGATGGTCGCATGGCACAGCCAGATACGACGCCCACGGTGGGGCTTGCGCTCGAGGGAGGCGGCTACCGCGGTATGTATACGGCGGGCGTGCTCGACGTTTGGATGGAGCGCGGTTTGACCTGCGACCATATGGTGGGTGTCTCGGCGGGCGCGGCGTTTGGCTACAACTTTAAATCGCGCCAGATCGGCCGTGCCATTCGTTACAACAAGGCTTATTGCGCCGACAAGCGCTATGCGAGCGTGACCAGCTGGCTGCGAACCGGCGATATGTTCAATGCCGATTTTGCCTATCACGAGGTGCCTATCGAGCGCGATCCCATCGACTTGGAGGCGTATCGCGCCTGCCCCATGCGATTTACGTGCGTGTGTACCGATATCGAGACGGGCAAGGCCGTCTACCACGATCTACCGTATGGCGACGAGCGCGATATCGAGTGGATCCGGGCGTCGTCTGCCATTCCTGTGGCGACGCGTCCCGTTGCTATTGACGGGCATAAGTATCTGGATGGTGGCGTGGCTGATTCTATTCCCAGCGCATGGCTGTTTGCGCAGGGGTATGACCGCAATATCGTGGTACTCACGCAGCCGGCGGGCTTTGTGAAGCAGCCCAACAGCGTGATGCCCATGCTGCGGCGCGTGTTCCGTCACTATCCGGAGTTTGTTGCAGCGCTTGAGCATCGGCATGAGGTCTACAATGCCACGCTCGATGACCTGGCACGTCGAGAGGCTGCCGGGGAAATCTTTGTGGTGCGGCCGAGCGAATCGGTGAAGGTGCCGTCGCTGTGCCGCGAACCGGATGAGCTCGAGCGCATCTACCAGGTCGGCCGCCACGATGCAGAGGCGACTTTGCCGGCGTTGGAAGCGTATCTGGCGGGGTAAGGGTCGCATACGGAAAGCGCATCCCGGAATGGAGGCCCAAACTGGGATGCGCTTTCCATTGCTGAAGATATGAAGCTGCGAATCGGCTGCTCGACTTATGCTTATGCCTGCTGCCAGGTGTCGACAAGCTCCTTGGCTGCGGCATGGGGGTCGTCGGCGCTGCAGACGGCGCTTACCACAAAGAAGCCGTCGACGCCGGTGGCCTTAAGCTGCGGCAAGTCGGCCGTCTTAACGCCGCCGCCCACCACGATGGGCACGGGGCTTGCCGCGTGGAGTGCGGCAAGGTCCTCAAAGCTCTTGGTGATGATAGAGCCGTCGGCCGCGCGTCCGCAGTCGCGCTTGGTCTCGGTCTCGTGGAGCGGGCCGATGCCCAGGTAGTCGACCAGGCTCATGTCGGCGGTCTTGACGTACTCGAGCATCTCCTCGCAACGGGCCGAAAGGCCCACAATGGCATCGGGGCCCAGCAGCTTGCGGCAGACCTCGACGGGAATGTCGCTCTGGCCTACGTGCACGCCATCGACGGCAATGCCCTGCTCGCGCGCGGCAAGCACACAGTCCAGACGGTCATCGATTAACAGGGCGACCTGACCGGTCTTGCCGGCCTGTGCGATTGCCTGCGCGGCGTCGTCGGTCAGCGCAATGATCTCGCGGGCGCTTGCCACCTTGGAGCGCACCTGGATGCAGGTAAAGCCGGCGTCGAGTGCCTGGGCCACCACATCGCCCACGGGGCGTCCGAGGGTGTTTTCGGGGCCGAGTACCAGATAGGCCGAGATATCAAGGTTGTCGCGGATGCTCATTGTGCTTCCTCCTGCTTTTTGATCTGTGCTTCCATGCGCTTGAGTTTGCCGGTCATGGTGTCGGTAAATCCGGGTCGAATATCGGCTTTGAGCACGACTTCGGTGCGGATGCCCTTGCTCGCCAACACAAAGGTCGCGTCGCGCACGACCTGCATGACCTCGTCCCAGTCGCCCTCGATCTCGGTGAACATCGAGGTGGTGCGGTTGGGAAGGCCGCTCTCGCGAATGACGCGCACGACCTCGGCGACCTCGGCGGACAGCTCGTCGCCGGTGCCGCATGGGGCGATGGCCACGGCGACGAGCGTGTTCATGCCGGCATTGGTTGCGGGTTCGGACATGGCTTATGCCTCCTCGAGCTCGAGTCGGTTGTCGGCAATATCCTGGGCGGTTGCGCGGTAGAGCTCGTCGATAAAGGCGACCTTAAAGCTTGCCGGGGCATCGGCGACGGCGGCGGCACGCGTGCCGGCAACGTTGTAGACGGCGGTGCCGCAGACTGCTGCCGTAAACGGATTGGTAGCACAGGCGTACACGGCCAGCACGCCGCCCTGCGAGCAACCGCAGCCGGTGATCTTGGACATGAGCGGGCTGCCGCCGTGGGATTTGGCCACGGTCGTGCCGTCGGTAATCAGGTCGACTTCGCCCGAGACCACAACGGCGCCGCCGGTGTAGCGAGCGAGCGCCACGGCGGCATCGCGGGCGGCGTCGACCGTGTCGGTGGTATCGACACCACGTACGCGGCTCAGATCGGCCGACTCGCCCTCAAGACCCCACAGGCCGGAGAGTGCGATGATCTCGGAGGCGTTGCCGCGTACGATGGCGGGCTTGTACTGCTTGAGCTCGTTTACCAGCTGGGTGCGCAGGCTACCGATGCCCAGACCCACCGGATCGAGCACCCAGGGCTTGCCGGCGTCGTGTGCCGCCTTGGCCGCGCGGGGAATCGTCTGCTCGTAGATGGGGAAGAGCGTGCCCATGTTGAGATAGATGGCGCCGCCGCCGGCAACGAGCGCCTCGCCCTCGTCGGGCAGATAGACCATGGCGGCCGAACCGCCCACGGCGAGCTGCGCGTTGGCGACAAAGTCGATCGTCACCGTGTTGGTGATGGAGCCGGCCATCGGATTGGTGGCTCGAATCTCCTCTACGGCCTTGACCATATGTTGCTTAAGCTGTTCCGAATCAATCACTGCACATGCCTCCTTGGCATAGAAAAGGGGCGCTGTGCATAGACAGCGCCCCTGTAAAGGCGGCATGCTCCCTACGCCAGCATTAACTGACAGGTTCAAAGGATTGGGCCCTATGCCCTCTCAGCCTTGTGGTTTGCACCGCCGGCACTCCCGCATCGAATCTGTTGTTCCCTATACTAGCGCACCTGCCAAAAAGGGACAGGTTTATTTTGGCAGGTCGTTACAATAGGTAGGACCGATACGAATGGGGGCCTTATGATTAAACTTGTACTGACCGATATGGACGATACGCTGATTCCAGCCGGGCATGACGGCGCCAGCGACTACGCCATCGAGGGCATTCATGCCATGCAGGCGGCGGGTCTGCACTTTGGCCCGGTTTCGGGTCGTCAGCCGTCCGCGATGGGCTGGATGTTCAAAAATCGTTCTGAGTGCTTTTCGACCGGTGCGTTCTGCAACGGCCAGGTCATGTTTGCGGACGGTCGGGTGGTCGCTTCGCGCGCGACCGACAACGCCGCCCTTATGCGCTTGGCTGACTACTTGGAGCAAGAGACCGACGATACCTATCTAAAGGTCTACAGCCTGGGTGACGACTTTTGGGATAACGATGCCTATTGCGTGACGAGCGACCCCGAGCGCGTGCGCCGCGCCATGGCGTCGGGCGGCAACGCGTGGCTCAAGGGCGAAGAGGCCCCGTGCCGTCCTGTTGTCGATGATGCCCCGGTATACAAGGCGAATATCTGGAGCGCCCGCTCGCGCGAAGAGCTCGCTGAGCTACGCGAGCGCATTGCCGCCGAGGTGCCGGAGCTCTCGCTTGTGTTTCCCAACAACCGCGTGCGCCTGTTTGACATCCTTCCGGCTGGTTGGGACAAGGGCTGCGCTGCGCTGGAGCTGGCGCGTGCTTTGGGTTTGACGCCTGATGAGGTGGCCGTATTTGGCGATTCCGATAACGATCTGCCCATGATCGATGCCGTTCCCAACTCCGTTGCGGTCGCCAATGCCAACGAGGCCGTCACGGCTGCCGCACGCTGGCATATCGGCGCCGCGGCAGACGATGCAGTTGCCGGGGCCCTGCATCAGATTGCCGCCTGTGCCGCGACGGGGGAGATGCCGCCGTTTATGCGTCAGATGGATGCGACGGGTTTCGACGTCACGAACGTCTAGGGAGAAAGCTATGAAGCTTCAGCAGCTCAGGTATGTCGTCAAAGTTGCCGAATGCGGCAGCATCACCGAGGCCTCGCGCCGGCTCTTTGTGTCGCAGCCTTCGATTACCGCATCGATTCGCGATCTCGAAAACGAGATGGGTGTGCATATCTTTGAGCGTACCAACAAAGGCGTCATTGTGTCCGAGGAGGGCGAGACCTTCTTGGGCTACGCGCGCCAGGTGCTCGACCAGGCCGACCTGCTCGAGGGCAAGTACAAGGGCGCGTCCGAGCAGGTGCCGCACTTTAGTGTGAGCTGTCAGCATTATTCCTTTGCCGTTAATGCGTTTGTCGATGTGATCCGTGAGTTCGATGCCGCGCGCTACGACTTTACCCTGCGCGAGGAGCAGACTCACGAGATTATCGAGGACGTCGCGCATATGAAGAGCGAACTGGGCATCCTGTACTTATCCGAGCACAATCGCGAGGTTATCGAGCGCATGCTGGCGGCCAACGAGCTCGTGTTCGAAGGACTATTCTGCGCTACGCCGCATGTCTTTGTGTGCTCCGACCATCCGCTGGCGGGTCGCTCGAGTGTGACGCTCGAGGACTTGGAAGACTACCCGTTCCTGTCCTATGAGCAGGGCAGCTACAACTCGTTTTACTATTCCGAGGAGCTGACCTCGACCTTTGAGCGCCGCAAGAATATCCGCGTGCGCGACCGTGCGACGCTGTTCAACCTAGCTATGGGCCTTAACGGTTACACGGTGTGTTCGGGCGTGATCAGCCATGAACTTAACGGCCCCGGTATTATCTCGATTCCGCTCGATGTAGACGAGTACATGGAGATTGGCATCATCACGCGCAAGAACACGACACTTACGCGCTACGGGCAGGCCTATATCGAAGCGATTCGTCAGCACATCTAGACTGCTGCGTTCTGCGCGGGTCAAATCTCTTTATGGCAGTCCAACTGATATAGGAAGCATCTATATCAAACTGTTATAAACATATATTATACGATGTCCATATGAGCGCTCATACTCTGTCCCAGTAAAGCAACCAATGCAAAGGGAGATATCTATGAGCACTTCGATTCAACCGAACGCGCCGTTTCGTGCCGATATCGTCGGCAGTTTTCTTCGTCCGCAGGCTGTAAAGGACGCCCGTGCCGCCTATGTCGCGGGTAAACTCGACGCTTCCGGCCTTAAGGCCGTCGAGGACGAGGCCATCCGCGACTTAGTGGCCAAGCAGAAGGCTGCCGGCCTGCAGGTGATTACCGATGGCGAGTTCCGCCGCAGCTACTGGCACCTCGATTTTATGTGGGGCCTCAACGGCATTGAGCGCCGCGCCTCGCGCACGGGCTACATGTTCCACGATGAGGAGACTACCGCCGACACCGCCGTGGTAACCGGTCCCATTAGCGGCGAGAATCATCCGTTCGTCGGGCACTTCAAATTTATCAAGTCGCTCGAGGGAGAGGGCCAGGTCGCGCGCCAGACCATTCCGGCGCCGATCCAGACGTTCTCCGAAGTCACACTCGACCGCTGCGATGGCCAGCAGGAGAGTCTGCACGCCGTCTACAAGACCGACGAAGAGCTCGTCGATGCCATTGCCGCAGCATACCGCACCGTGATTGCTGACCTGTATGCCGCGGGCTGCCGCAACATCCAGTTTGATGACTGCACCTGGGGCATCTACTGCGATACCGATTTTGTTGCCAAAACCGGCATGAGCCCGGTCGACCTGCAAAAGGTAAGCGAGCTGGGCGTGGCGCTCAACAATGCCGCCATCGAGGGCAAGCCCGACGATCTGGTTATCAACACGCATGTATGCCGCGGCAACTACCACTCCACCTACGCTTTTGAGGGCGGCTACGACCCCATCGCGCCGTACCTGTTTGCGCATGAGGACGTTGACGCGTTCTATCTGGAGTTCGACACGCCCCGCGCCGGTGGTTTTGAGCCGCTCAAGTACGTTGCTCCCGGCAAGAAGGTCGTGCTGGGCTTGGTGACCACCAAGGCGGCAGAGCTCGAGAACGAGGATATTATCGTCGAGCGCATCCGCGAGGCCGCAAAGTACGTGCCGCTCGAGAATCTGTATCTGTCGCCCCAGTGCGGCTTTGCCAGCTGCGAGATTGGCAACAAGCTGACCGAGGACGAGCAATGGGCAAAGATCGCGCTGGTCAAGCGCGTTGCCAAGCGCGTTTGGAAATAGCGGTAACGTTCGCAGGTGACGGCGCGTGCGAGACATGGCGTATCGCGTACAATGGTTCAGATCGTATCGTTCGGGCAGGTTATCCGATATGCCCAATCGCCCTTCCATTCGAAAGGACATCCATGTCCCAATCCTCGACGCCCGCCGTCACCGATGCCATCTACGATGCATCGTTGCTTGGCCGCCCGCGCATGTTCCTGCTCGGTCTGCAGCACCTGTTTGCCATGTTTGGCGCCACCGTGCTGGTGCCCGTGCTCACCGGTCTCTCGGTTTCGGCGACGCTTTTGTTTGCCGGCTTGGGTACGCTGCTGTTCCACTTCTTGTCGCGCGGTAAGGTGCCGGCATTTTTGGGCTCATCGTTTGCCTTTATTGCCGGTTATGCCGCAATCGCGCCCAACCGCGAGACCGAGCTTTTGCCCTACGCCTGCCTGGGCGTAGCCTGCGCCGGTCTGCTCTATCCGGTGCTGGCGGCGCTCTTCCGCGCGTTTGGCGCCAAGCGCGTTATGCGCTTCTTCCCGCCGGTGGTGACTGGCCCTATCGTCATTTCCATCGGCTTGATTCTGGCGAGCTCCGCTATTGCCAACTGCCAGACCAACTGGTTTGTGGCTGTTATTGCCGTTGCCGTTATCGTGATCTGCAACATCTGGGGCCGCGGCATGGTCAAGATTGTGCCGATTTTGCTGGGCGTTGTGGTGAGCTATGCCGTTGCGACTGCGCTCGGCGAGGTTGATTTCTCGGGCGTTGCCGCCGCTCCGTGGGTCGGTCTGCCCATCGTGTGGGACAACACCGTGTTTGCACTCTTTGGGCCGCAGTTCGATAGCGGTCTTGCCACGACGGCCATCATCACCATCATGCCGTTGGCCTTCGCGACCATGATCGAGCATATCGGCGATATCTCTGCTATCGGTTCGACTTGCGAGCGCAACTACATTGCCGATCCCGGTCTGCATCGCACGCTGCTCGGCGACGGCCTTGCCACGATTCTGGCTTCGCTCTTTGGCGCTCCGGCCAACACTACGTATGGTGAGAACACCGGCGTGCTCGCCCTGACGCGCGTGTTCGACCCGCGCGTAATTCGAATTGCCGCGTGTTGCGCCATCGTGCTTTCGTTCTGCCCCAAGTTCGCGGCTGTCATTGCGGCCATGCCGGCGTGTGTGATCGGCGGTGTGTCGCTCGTGCTCTACGGCATGATCAGCGCTGTGGGCGTCCGCAACCTCATCGAGAACCAGGTCGATTTCCAGAACAACCGCAACGTGCTGGTTGCCGCGCTGGTGCTCGTGCTTTCGCTCGGCATCGCGTACAGCACCGCCGGCGCCATCGTGTTGGAGCTGGGCGGCGTGACCATTTCGCTGTCCGGCATTGCCGTGGGCTCACTGGTGGGCATTGTGCTCAACGCCATCCTGCCGGGTAACGACTTTGAGTTTGATGTCTCCGAGCTTGAGGAGGCTGCTGAGTAGCAGCTGCGTTCAGCTAAAACAAGATATGGTGCCCATGCATATATGCGTGTGGGCACCATTTTTAATGTGTCAGTATCCAGTGGATGCCGCGGGCCATGCGTAAGTCGGTTTGGGCAAAGTGATTGCCGGGGTTGAGCTCCAGCGTTGTTGGAATGCCGCGCTCGTCGAGCAACGCTTCCATCGCGCGTGTGTCGTCGAGTACATGCCGCATCATGCGGTTGGGCGTCTTGGTTTCCTTTTTGCCGAGTGACAGGTAGACGGCTTGCGGGCTGCCGGCAAAAGGGGCCGTGCTGGCACGGTCGACAAAGTCGGGAAACCATAGCGACCCCGATGCGCTCGCGGCGCGGTCAAAGGCGTCGGTTTGCCAGAGGGACCAGAGTGCGAAGAGGCCCGCGAGCGAGTAACCGGCAATGCCGCGCCAGGTGGGCGGCTGAGGAAGCGACGACTCGACCTGGGGGATTATCTGATTCAGCAGCTCATCAAGAAAATCGGCAGCTTGGCCGCCGAAAGGCTCGGCATCGCGTACGGTCCCGTCGCATGCCCAGGGGCTCAGCTCGCGATTCCAATCGAGCCCGCCAATGGTGACGAGGGCGAATGGCGGACAGTCGAGCTCTCGGCAACACTTATAAACCTCGCTGCCGTCGCCCACGACCACAGGAAGGTAGATGACAGGCGCGCTTTCCGTATGATTCGAATAAACGGTTATCTGCTTTTGATGCGCTTCCATGACGGGCTTCTCTCAGTGTTGTGATATCGGCAGCCCCAATTGTCGCACGCCAGCGTATGCCGGTTGGGCTAGACCAAAGACAATCTCGTGCATCCCCTGCGGACGCATATGGAAAACGCCACCGCCGGAGGGGAGCTCGGCGGTGGCGTTGTTAAACGGTGCTGGGGTTCGGGGCCTTCGCGGGAGCTGCCATGTGCGCAGAGGCGTCTAAGAACGCTTACGGCTCGCCATGGTGCCTGCGGCGATAGCGGCTGTTCCCGCAAGGACGGTTGCCACGATGGCCGCACCCGAGGTGTCGCCGGTTGCCGCGAGCACGCCGGTAGTCTTGGCTTTCGTGGTTGAAGCCGCAACGGCCTTGGTCGGCTTTGAGCCCTCAGGCTTGGGGTTCTGCTTGGACTCCGCGGGCTTGCTTTCTGCGGGCTTGGTCTCGTCGGGCTTGGGGTCTTCCGGCTTGGCTACCTCGGGAGGTGCGATGGTCGTACTTTTGGCGACTGCTTTGATATAGAGGGAGTCGACCGTGGCGTCGCCCGTGCCGATGGCTTGGCCTGCCTCGTAGATGCCGTCACGGAGCTTGCGATAGTCAATGACCTTGCCGCCTTCGGGCGTCTGGATGGCGGCGTTCTCAATCTTGATGGTGCCGATTGTCTTGCCGTCAGCGCTCATGGCACGGGCAAAGATTGCCGCTGTATCTCCTTCGGCCGTTACCTTGCTGCGGATGATCGAGATGACTGCGGGTGTGACGCCCTCGCTGGTCTGGGCGATGATGCCGATGTTCTCGCCTTGGGGTTCGCGCCTCGTCTCGCCATCTTGGTTTTCGCTGTAGGGGATGGGGCCGTCGCCGTTCTCGACATAGCGGGCTATGGCCTTGACAACGGAGTCGCTGATGTAGATGTGGCCGCCCTTCTCGTTGGGTCGATCGTTTCTGGTGGAGAATGCAGCCGAAACCTCGCCTTCCGCAAACGCGTCCACGGTGGAGCCGTTCTTGACGACGATGTCGTCCTGGTAGGTGAAGAGGGCGTTGGCGCCACCGTATCTGCCTTTACTTGCACGGACCGTCACGTTTGCATGATCGAGGGTGATGCCCTTGTGGGCATAGACGCCATATTCAACACCGTTTACGTTGAGGGAGGCGTTTGTGGCTGCGAGGCTGCCCTTGGCCTCGACGGCAGCGTCTTCCTCGGAGCTTGCCTTGACCTGGCCGCCGTCCGAGATGTTGATATTGCCGCCGCTCCAAAGGGCCTCACCATCGGCTGAGCTTGCCTCGACCGTCCCGCCACCCTTGATGGTGAGGTTCTTGTCGGCTCCAATACCCTTGTCCTTGGTAGCCCTGGCGGTGACGGCTCCGCTGTCGTCAATCGTGATATTGCCGTTTGCCCTGATGCCATCCGATGCACCCGTGGCGTTGACGTTGCCCGAACCTTTGATAGCGAGATCACCTCCGGCATTGATGGCATCAAACCCAGTGCTCGTGGCGTTGACGGATCCGGCTCCGTCGATGTTGATATTACCCGTGGTGAGGATAGCGTCCTCAGTAGATGTCACGCTGAGCGTGCCGCCCTCGTCGCCTTGGATATTGAGCTCGGCATTCTCGTTAGTGCCATGAGAAACGTTGATGCTTTCGATCCATTCGGCAGTGACGATGTTGGTTCCCGAGTAATTCACGTTGAGCTTGCCTGCGGCCTGGATCTCGCCGCCGTTATAGTTGTTGAGCTTCAAGTCGTCGGCGCCGTCCCACGACCAGGTACCGGCCTCGTCGCTCGCCGCGGTGTTGTACTTGTTGCCGCCGACCTTGACCCATTCCGCTGCGAGCGAGACGCTCGGCATGAGCAGCGAGCTCACCGTGAGCGCGCAGGCCAGGCCGCAGACGATGCGGCGCGTCACGCGGCGCCAGCTGCCGTGCGCGAGTCCTATGCGACGGCGAACGTCGGGTTCGGCAACATGGGTTCCGGCGGTAGTGTCATTGCGTTTGGGGGTCGTGAACAAGGCTGCCATGGTTGCTCCCGTTCTCATAGGGCCTATACGACTAGATTCAGCGTATCTGCTGGATGTTGCCGGCGGTAGTGCCGTTTGGAGGGCAAAATGGCCAAAATGGGGGAGAAATAGGCCGCACGCCGGCGCAGGGACCGGCGCTAAAAGAAAAGCGCGGGGCCGCATGGCGACTCCGCGCTTTATTGTTCAGCTTTTGCAGCCTTGCCCTTACGCTACGAAGAAGTAGACGAGGAAGGCAAGGGCCGCGATCCACCCGTCCCGTGCGAAAAAGTGTTTACGAGCGCTTGCGGCTCACCACGGCGCCCGCGGCGATGGCGGCTGTTCCCGCAAGGGCGGCTGCCACGATGGCTGCGCTCGAGGCGTCGCCGGTTGCTGCGAGTTTGCCGGCGATCTTGGCTCCCGTGGCTGCAACTGCAACGGTCTTGGTCGTCTTCGTGCCCTCGGACTTGGAACCCTCGGGCTTGGTCTCGCCTGGCTTCTCCTCGGGTTTGATCTCCTCGGGAGGCGCGATGACCGTGCTCTTGGCGACAGCTTCGTTATAGGGGGAGTCGATCACAGCGTCGCCCGTGCCGATGGTTTGACCCACCACGTAGAAGATGCCGTCATCGAGTTCTTCCTTGTTGCGATAGCCAATGATCTTGCCGCCTGTGGGCGTCTGTATGGGAGCGCCTTCGATCTCGATGGTGCCGATTGTCTCGCCGTCCGCGCTCACGGCAAGGGCGAAGATTGCCGCCGTGTCTCCCTCAGCTGTGACCTTACTGCGGACAATCGAGATGGTCGCGGGCGTGATGCCCTCCTTGGTCCGGGCAAAGATGCCGATGTTCATGCCCCTATGCTCGGGAATGACCGCGCCACTTTGGTCGTTGCTGTAGTGATCGGGGCCGTCGCTACCGGACTCGACATAGCGGGCTATAGCCTTGACAACGGAGTCACTAATGTAGATGTGACCACCCGCTTCGTTGGGGTAGTAGTTTCTGGTGAAGATTGCGGTCGAGAACTGGCCTTCTGCGAACGCATCCACGATCGAGCCGTTCTTGATGACGATGTCGTCCTCGTCGGTGAAGAGGGCGCTGGCTTCATCGTTCCCTGCACTTGCACGGACCGTTACGGTTGCGCCATCGAACGTGATGCCCTTGTAGACATAGATGCCATACCCAACGCCACTTGCGTTGAGGGAAGCGTTCGTGACCGTGAGGCTGTTTTTACCGTCGATGGTGGCGTCTTCCTCGGAGCTTGCCTTGACCTGGCTGCCACCCGAGATCTCGATGTTGCCGTCGGCCCAAATCGCATTGTCTTTGATAGAGCTTGCCTCTACCTTGCCGCCGCCCTTTATGATGAGGTTCTCGTTAGCATCGATACCCTGATCCTCGGTGGCCTTGGCGGTGACGGTTCCGCTGTTGTCGATCGTGATGTTGCCGTCGGCCCTGATGCCATCCGAATCGCCCGTGGCGTTAACGTTTCCCGAGCCCTTGATGGTGACATCGCCCCCGGCATCGATGGCATCGTGCTCGGTGCTCGTGGCGTTGACAGTGCCAGCGCCGTCGATGTTGATGCTGCCGACGGAAGTGATGGCGTCACGAGAAGATGTCACGTTGAGCGTGCTGGACGCGTCGCCCTGAATATTAAGCTCGGCGTTCTCGTTCGCGCCATCCTTAACCTTGATGCCGCGGCCGTCGCCGTTAGTGACGATGTTGTCGCCCTCGTAGCTCACGTTGAGCTTGCCCGCTGCCTCGATCGCGCCGCCGTTATAGCCGTTGAGCTTCATGTCATCGGCGCCGTCCCAGCTCCAGGTGCCGGCGGCGTCTCCCGCGGGCCCCGCGGCCGCTTCGTGGCGGACGCCGCCGACGTCCACCCACTCGGCCGCGAGCGAGACGCTCGGCATGAGCAGCGAGCTCACCGTGAGCGCGCAGGCCAGGCCGCAGACGATGCGGCGCGTCACGCGGCGCCAGCTGCCGTGTGCGAGCAGCGTGCGACGGCACACGTCGGGCTCGACAAAATGGGCTCCAGAGGTTTTGTCATTGCGCTTGGGGGTCGTGAACAAGGCGGCCATGGTTACTCCCATCCTCATAGGGCCTATGCGATTAAGCCCAGCATATCTGCAGGATGTAGCCGGCGGTAGTGCCGTTTGGAGGGCAAAATGTCCAAAACTTGGGAAGCAAAACATCGCGCGTCTGTGCGTTGCCTGGCTTTAAAAGAAAAGCGCGGAGCCGCTCGATGCGACTCCGCGCTTTGGTGTTCTGTTTTAGCAGACTATGCCGTTACGCTACGAAGAAGTAGACGAGGAAGGCGAGAGCTGCGATCCACATGAGCGGCTTGATCTTGGAGGCCTCGCCCTTAAAGAGCGCGACGATCACGTAGGCGATAAAGCCTAGGCCAATGCCGGCAGAGATGGAGTAGGTGAAGGGCACGCCGGCGACAATCATGAACGCCGGGAAACCCTGCGACACGTCGGACCAGTCGATCTCGGAGGCCTCGCTCATCATGAGGTAGCCGACGTAGACCAGAGCACCGCAGGTGGCGGCGCTGGAAACGATGGTGACGATGGGGGAGAAGAACGCGGCGAGAATGAACAGCACGCCGGTGGTGACGGAGGTGAGGCCCGTGCGGCCACCGTCGGCGGCGCCGGAAGTGGACTCGACGAAGGTGGTGATGGAGGAGACACCCATGAAACCGCCCACAGCAGCGGCGGCGGAGTCGACGATCAGGATCTCCTTGATATTCTCGACGTTGCCGTCGTCGGTGAGGAACTCGCCCTGCTTGGCCACGGCCATCGCGGTGCCCATGGTGTCGAAGAAGTCACTCATGAGCAGCGAGAACGAGATGACGAGGAGCGCGGGGTCGGTAAGGACCTTGACGATGGCGGGCACGCCGCCGGCGTCGGCGATGGGGCCACCGATGCTCGAGAAGTCGAGCGGGGCGATGATACCGGTCGGAGCCTGGGTCACACCTAGGGGGATACCGGCGATGACGGCGACGACGATGCCGATGAGCAGCGAGCCGGGGACGTTGCGGCAGGCGAGGGCGACCGTCACCAGGATGGAGATGATGCCGACGATGAAGGTGGGGGAGGTGATGTCGCCCAGACCGACGAGTGTACCGGCGCCAGCGGTGATAATGCCGGCATCGCACAGGCCAATCATGGCGATGAACAGGCCCAGACCCACCGAGATGGCGTGACGCAGGACAACCGGGATGGCGTCCATGATGGCCTCGCGCAGGCCACAAAGCACGAGCAGCAAGATGACGATACCCTCGAGGAAGATGACGCTCATGGCCACGTGCCAGTCACCGCCGCAGACGGTGGTGGCGATTCCAGCGATCATCGCGTTGACGCCTAAGCCCGACGCGCAGGCGAGCGGGCGGTTGGCGAAGATGCCCATGCAGATGGTCATGATGCCGGCGCCCAGGCAGGTGGCGCAGGCGAGCGCTCCCGCATCGATGCCGGCGCCCGAGAGCACCGCGGGGTTGACGGCAATGATGTAGGCCATTGCCAGGAACGTTGTCAGTCCAGCGCGAAGTTCGGTCCCGATTGTGGACTTGCGCTTGCTGACGTGAAATAGTTCGTCCATGCATACCCTTTCCTTGTTCGGCCCCGAGTTTAGGCCGATTGACACGAACTCACCCACTATAGCCCCTTTACGACGCTGTTGTTCCTCGCATGTTGATGTTCGGCGCTTTGTAGCAGACGGACGGTATTTTTCGCATGAAAATGTGTGGGTACCGTATACTTAAGCGGTTACAACGACCCCTATGGAGGAACGTATGATTAAAGAGCTCTGCCACGACGAGGCTATTCTGTCCCAGCGTTGCGAGGTCGCGACCGTCGAAGACGAGTCGGTCGCACAGGACCTGATCGATACCATCAAGTCGCTCGACGATGCCGGCTGCCTTGCCGCCAAC
Source organism: Collinsella sp. (assembly GCA_019424905.1). GTDB lineage: Bacteria > Actinomycetota > Coriobacteriia > Coriobacteriales > Coriobacteriaceae > Collinsella. The sequence continues at coordinate 57,251 of JAHYYP010000004.1, forward strand.
CAGATCGGCATCACCAAGAAGGTCTGCGTCTACCTGGACGATGCCGGCGAGTCCCATGTGCTCTACAACCCCCGTCTGGTGTTTGGCCTGGGTGCCAGCAAGATGGAGGAGAGCTGCCTGACGCACGAGGAGATCACCAAGTCCACGCGCTACATCAAGTGCAAGGTTGCTTTTGACCAGATCGTCGACGGCAAGATGCGCGAGCGCAAGCAGGACTTCGTCGGCTTCGAGGCACAGATGATCCAGCATATGATCGACCACTGCCTCGGCAAGTTGGTCTAAGGGGTCAAAGCACCGCACCTTGCCGCTCAATCGTCGCTCGCGTACCTTAAGTACGCTTCGCTCCTCTTTCGTGGCAATCTGCGGCACTTTGACCCCTTAGACGACCTGCGGGGTTAACTTGGTTGAGTTTATCCTGCTTGAATAGCCCGGGCGTGACATTGTTGTCATGTCCGGGCTTTTGTGTTTAGCCCCTTTTTGTTTGGAGACAATAACCTTAGCAAGAACGTAAAGCTAGGAGGCGCCATGTGTACGAGCATTCGATTTACCGATAATTCTGGCCACATGTATCTAGGCCGCAACCTCGACTGGAGCTTTGACTATGGCCAACAGGTTCGCGTGATGCCTCGCGGGTTTCACATTCCGTATTCGTTTATCGACGACGCGACAGCGGCACACGCGGTGATCGGTATGTGCATCGATTACAAGAACTATCCCATGTTCTTCGACTGCGGCAACGATGCGGGCCTCGCCGTGGCGGGTCTCAATTTCCCGGGTTATGCCGAGTATGCCGAGGACCCTGTCGACGGCAAGACCAATATCGCAGCCTATGAGTTTCCCCTGTGGGTGGCAGCGACGTTCTCGACGGTCGATGAGGTCGAGGCCGCGCTGCGCGACACGGTGATTGTCGCCAAATCTGCCGGAGAGGGGCTGGGCGTGTCGCTGCTCCATTGGATTATCGGCGACAGCCAGCGTAGCATCGTGGTCGAGATGATGGCTGACGGCCTGCATGTATACGACGATCCGGTCGACACCCTTGCCAATCAGCCCACCTTCCCGTGGCACATGGAAAACCTGCGCACCTATATCACGGCCACAAGCGATTTTCCGCAGACGGCGACATGGCGTGGCGCCGAGCTCAAGCCCTATGGTGCGGGTGCCGGCATGCGCGGTATTCCGGGTGACTGCTATTCGCCGAGCCGTTTTGTAAAGGCGGCGTACCTCAATGCCAATTACCCGCAAAAGGAGAGCGAGACCGAAAACGTCGTCCGCATGTTCCGCTCGCTCGAGGGCGTGGTGATGATCGAGGGGGCGTCCAGGATGGGCGATGGCAAGTTCGAGAAGACTATCTACACCGGATGCTTTAGCGCGCGCACGGGCAATTATTACTACGCGATGTATGGGGATCCGTCGATTCGCTACGTGAGCCTGATGGATGCCGAGGGCGCAAGCCCCGATAGGCTCGTGGTTCCCGAGCCGCGTCGTTCGTAGCCGTTAGCTTTACTGCAATGCAAAGCGGCCCTGCGTCTCTCGTGAGGTGCAGGGCCGCTGTCGTTGATTTATGACGTCGCTAGAAGTTGGCGTCGTTGAGCTGGGTGCTCTCGAGTCCGTCGAGTTGCTGTTGCTCGGGCGTATCGGCGACGCTCTCGAGCAGCTCGGTGGGATCGACGTTCATGCTCTTGCCGGCCTCGTTGCCGTTGACCAGGTCGTCCGAGAAGATGTCGACTTCCATTTCCTCGGCCTCTTCAATCTGAACCTCGAGCGGCACCTGGGTGCGCACGAGCTTAACGGCCGGGCGCATGCGGGCAAACAACGGCACGTACTCGATGATGATGGCAGAGTTCTCGAGACCGTACCAGCGCGCCGGGCTTCCGCAAGCGCGGCGGACGGCGTACTTGATGGCCATCACGCGGTGGTCATTGCGGTTGATGTCCGTTTCGGGGGCAAGCATCTTGCGCAGCATGCAAAAACGGAAGTCGCCCACGTTGCCGCGTGTCTCGTAGATGGAGTAGGTGTGATGTTGCGGCGGCAACTCACCCGATGCCATCAGGTCGCCAACGATCTGGCGCAGGTAGGCGTTGATGCGCTGATTGACCTTAAAGCCCAGGTCCAAGCGTACGCGGAACAGGAAGTCTGTGCCAAAGGTCTCGACGGAATACTCGTGCGTATAGGGTTCGTCGGTAACGTGCACGTTAATGAACCAATATGCCTTGGCGCGCTTGGGATGCTTATCCAGGATGGAATAGAGCACGTCGCGGTCGAGTGTGAGCGGGTCGGGGCTGTTGGTGAGAAATACCAGATTGTCGGCGAGCACGGGATAGGTCTCGTCGTTGCGCAGGCGGTTGAGCTGGTCGATGTACTTGGAGACGGGCAGCAAAATCGTCTGCGTGCGCTCGATGGCGGTGCCGCGGCGCCACACGTACATAAGGCCAAACAGCAGTGCGGCCAGGAAGATCATGACGTAGCCGCCGTCAAAGAACATGGTGAGGCACGAGGCGAAGAAGCACAGCTCAATGGCACCAAAGAGCAGGGCGAAGACGCAGGCACCCAGCCTGTGCTTGAGGATGCCGGCGATGTAGCTCGTCAAAAGCGTCGTGGTCATGAGCATGGTCACGGTAATGGCGAGGCCGTAGGCGCTCTCCATGCGCTCGGAGTTTTGGAACAGCAGCACGATGAAGATGCAGCCGACCCACATGATGTTATTGACGAGCGGAATATAGAGCTGGCCCTTGGTGTCGCTGGGGTAGTGGATGCGCAGATGCGGCATAAGGTTGAGACGCGTTGCCTCGGATACCAGCGAGAACGAGCCGGTGATGAGCGCCTGCGAGGCAATGATGGCCGCCACGGCCGAAAGCACGATGGCAAAGGGGCGCAGGGGCTCGGGGAGCATCATATAGAACGGGTTGACGATATCCATCGCGAGCAACTGGGGATTGGAATTGTTGGCGAGCAGCCAAGCGCCCTGACCCAGGTAGTTAAGGATAAGCGCCGCTTTAACAAACGGCCAGGATGCGTAGATGTTGGCCTTGCCCACGTGGCCCATGTCTGAATAGAGCGCCTCGGCGCCGGTCGTCGACAGGAAGACGAAGCCGAGCACCATGATACCCGAGTGGTTGATGGGCGAGAACAGGAACATGACGCCGCGGATGGGGTTAAGCGCGCGCAAGATGGACAGGTTGCCGAGCATGTTGAATAGACCGGCGCCTGCCAGGAACAGGAACCACAGCGTCATGAGCGGACCGAACAGCTTGCCGATTGACGAGGTGCCAGCACGCTGCATGGCAAACAGGCCACAGATAATGATGATGGTAATAATGATGACGTTAGTTTGCCCGTCACCCAACAGCGCGTGGCCCCACTCGATGGTGCGCAGACCCTCGATGGCCGTGGTAACCGTGACGGCGGGGGTGAGGATGCCGTCGGCGAGCAGTGCCGCACCGCCGATCATGGCGGGGAGAATCAGCCACGGTGCCACCTTGCGTACCAGGCTAAACAGGGCGAAGATGCCGCCTTCGTTGTGGTTGTCGGCCTTCATGGCGATTACCACGTACTTGACCGTGGTCACGAGCGTCATGGTCCAGATGACGAGCGAAAGCGCGCCCAGGATCATGTCCTCGCTGACGGTACCGATGCCGCCGTTGTTGGCGACGATTGATTTCATGGTGTACATGGGGCTCGTGCCGATGTCGCCATAGACGACGCCGAGCGTTACGAGCAGCATGCCAGCGGAGAGGGGGATGGCTCCGTGCCCGCCTTGACCACGCTGGTCTTGGGGGTTTGCCTCCAGTTTGTTGTGTGCCACGTGGACTCCCTTAGACATCCGGTTGTCTGTCTAGGACAGATAATCTTTATGCCGTCTTTATACATACAAGAGCAGTTTGGCACATCAGGTTATTTTAGACAATAATCCCCAGCTGGGGATTATTTATGTACGTAGGTAGCATTTCAAAACAGGGGCTTTTAAGCACGTGCTGTCTGGGCTATGCCAGCCTTGGCGCTTGCGCGTTTGCCGGCGAGTTCGCAAAAAATCGCGCCGCCGATGATAAGCGCGGCACCCATCAGACGGACCGGTGTTATGGCTTCGCCCAAAAGGACGGCGGAGAACACGACCGCCGAAAGCGGCTCGAGGTAGCCGACAACGGCGACGGTCTGCACAGGCAGTTTGGCGACGGCGCTAAAGTAGAGCAGGCAACCAATGCCGGTGTTGACGACGCCGAGCATGACAACGGCGCGCCAATCGATGCCAGCGGCAATGCTGGGGGAGAGGAACGAGGGAGCGCCCTGCGTGATGAGCGTGAGGACCAGCGCGGTCACAAAGGCGGCACTCACCTGGAGCGTGGAGTTCTCGAGGCCTTCGATGTGTGGCGCGCCCTTGCTAGCGATGACCATCAGCGCATAGCAAAATGCCGAGGCGATGCCGCAGGCGATACCTGCAATGGGCATATTGCCGCCTAGACCTTGCGCTGCAATGAGAAAAGCACCGCAAGCAACGGCGATAAAGCCGGCGATTTTGCCGCCGGTCAGCTTTTCGCCAAAGATGAGCGGGGAGAGTGCCATGACAATGATGGGGCCGCAGTAGTACAGCAGCGAGGATACGCCGACGCCGATCGTCTGGTAGGCGCGGAACAGAAAAATCCAGCTGGCGCCCAGCGCAGCTCCCGAGAGGAGGAGGGCTGCGGCTTCGCGGGGGCGAGATGGCGCCTGCAACTTATGGCGTTGGGTGATGGCGAGAATGGTGACAAGCGAGAGTGCGCCCAAAAACGTGCGTAGTAGCACGATATCCGAGCTCGGCAGCGCGATGGCGGCGGCGATGATGCCGTTGGAGCCAAACAATAGCAATGCTGCTAAGTACGTAAACAGTCCGTTGTTCATGCGCTTCCGTCCCTTCTATATCCGAGCATGTTCACTATGGGTGAACTGGCTTTAGAAGAAAAGCGAATATAATGCATGGATAACATGACAAAAACTCATGCAAAGGTGGAGGGGTGTCGTGGAAACGAATATTCAAAAGATGCAGGTGCTGCTCGAGACCGTGCGCGCCGGCAGTTTTACGCGCGCCGCCGAGCGCCTGAGCTATTCGCAGTCGGGCGTGAGCCGCATGGTGGCCGATCTTGAGGCCGATTGGGGCTTTAAGGTGCTCGACCGCAGTCGCGAGGGCGTAGTACTTTCTGCCGATGGACGGCAAGTTATGCCTGCGGTTGAGGCGTTATGCGAGGAGTTTGGCCGCCTGCAGCGACGCGTGGATGAGATGCGTGGGCTCATGCGCGGCAAAATCTGCATCGGTACGTTTTCGAGTGTGGCGACCCACATGCTGCCGCCAGTGATTGCGCGCTTTCGCGCCGATCACCCGGACGTCGATTATGAGTTGCTGATGGGCGATTACTCAGAGATTGAACAATGGGTGGCTGAGGGTCGTTGCGACCTGGGCTTTATCCCGCGTGAGCCACGAGAAAACGGCATGGCATCGCGGTCTTTGGTGCGCGACGAGTTGATGGCGGTAGTGCCGGCAGATTCTTTGCTTGCCACGGCGGGGGTCGTCTCTCTTGCCGATTTGGCCAACGAGCAGTTTATTCTGCTAGAACGAGGTACCGATGACGAGATTACGCCGCTGTTCCGTCGGGCGGGGCTGACGGTGCGCTCCAAGCTGTCGACCTGGGATGACTATGCGATTATGGCCATGGTTGAGGACGGCCTGGGCGTGAGCATTCTTCCCGCGCTCATCTTGCGCCGCTGTCAGTTCGATGTTGCCGTGCGCCCACTCGAGGGACATCCTCATCGGCAGATCAACGCCATATATCGAACGGCCGACGTTTCGCTTGCCACTGCTCGATTCCTTGAATACCTCTAAACGCGTGCATGTCATTGTCCGCTTTGGGCAAATCTCGGAGTTCGGTACGTTTTCTTATGAAATTGAACTTTCGAATGAGGCGCGGCGCTATACTGCTTGCTAAATTGAACCCCGGTTCAATTCGTGTTCTATAAATTGAACTTTGCCAGCAAGGAGGTTCCTGTGGCCCAAGAGACGTTTAGCGATCGCCTGCGACAGGCTATGTCCGATTGCGGCGTTCGCCAGTCGAACGTGATCCGCGCATCGGAGATGCTCGGCAAAAAACTCGGCAAGAGTCAGATGAGCCAATATGTGAGCGGCAAGACGATCCCGCGACGCGATGTGGCCGAGCTGCTCGCCCGTATTTTGGAGGTCGATGTTACCTGGCTGCTTGCCGGCGACGCCGATCAAAGCGAGGCATCATCACCCCGCAACGATTCCAAGCCCGAACCCCATCCCTCAGCTCAAATTGCAAGGAGCACCACCATGCGTACTTTTTCTAAATCCACCAAGCTCGATAACGTCCTGTATGACGTGCGCGGTCCCGTCGTCGACGAGGCTGCCCGTATGGAGGACGAGGGCGAGCGCATCCTCAAGCTCAATATCGGCAACCCGGCGCCCTTCGGTTTCCGCACGCCCGATGAGGTCATCAAGGACATGCGCCAGCAGCTGCCCGACTGCGAAGGCTATTCCAACTCGCGTGGCCTGTTCTCCGCGCGCAAGGCGATCATGCAGTATTCGCAGATCAAGGGCCTGCCCAACGTTCAGATGGAGCATATCTACACGGGCAACGGCGTGTCCGAACTCATTCAGCTTTCGATGAACGCGCTGCTCGACAATGGTGACGAGATTCTGATCCCCAGCCCCGATTATCCGCTCTGGACGGCGTGCGCAACCCTTGCCGGCGGTCATCCCGTGCACTATCTATGCGACGAGCAGGCGGATTGGTATCCCGACCTGGAGGATATGGAGTCCAAGATCACGAGCGCGACCAAGGCCCTCGTCATCATCAACCCCAACAACCCCACGGGTTCTGTCTATCCGCGCGAGGTGCTCGAGGGCATCGTCGAGGTTGCGCGCAGGCATCAGCTGATGATCTTTGCCGATGAGATCTACGACCGTCTGTGCATGGACGGCTACGAGCACGTCTCGATTGCCTCGCTCGCTCCCGATCTGCCCTGCATTACGTTTAGCGGCCTGTCCAAGTCGCATATGATCGCGGGCTATCGCATTGGCTGGATGGTGCTTTCGGGCAACCAGCGCTGCATGAGCGACTTCATCATGGGCGTCAACATGCTCTCTAACATGCGTCTGTGCTCCAACGTGCCGGCCCAGTCGATCGTCCAGACGGCGCTCGGCGGCCATCAGTCGGTCAACGACTACATCCGCCCCGGCGGTCGCGTCTACGAGCAGCGCAACTTTGTGTATGAGGCGCTCAGCAAGATCGACGGCATCTCGGTGGTCAAGCCGCGCGCGGCGTTCTACATCTTCCCCAAGATGGATGTTAAGAAGTTCAACATCACCGATGACGAGCAGTTTGCCCTCGATCTGCTGCACGAGAAGAAGATCCTCATCACGCGCGGCGGCGGCTTTAACTGGGCCGAGCCCGACCACTTCCGCATCGTGTACCTGCCGCGCATGGAAGTGCTCAAAGAGTCGCTCGAAGACCTCGCCGACTTCTTCGATCACTACCGTCAGAACTAGTGGGATAGAAGCTCCGCACTATGAAAAGCTCCCTGCAGTTGCTTGGCTGCGGGGGGCTTTCTTGAATCGGCGGAACTAAATAACGATTCCGTTGCAGTGGTCGATTTCGTGCTGGATGATCTCGGCGGTGTAGCCCGAGAAGTTTTTGATGCGGTGGACGAAGTTCTCGTCCAAATACTCAACCTTAATGCGGCGATAGCGGGTGCAGGGACGCTCGCCGATCAGCGAGAGGCATCCTTCGCTCGTCTGATAGGCATTGACCTGCTCAAGAATTTGAGGGTTGTACATCAGCAGCGCCCTATTGCCGTCCTTTACGCAGATGATGCGTTTGCGTACGCCGATCATGTTGGCGGCGAGCCCCACGCACTCATGCTCATGTTCGTGGAGCGTATCCAGGAGGTCCTGCCCGGTCGCGGCATCGTCGGGTCCCGCGTCTTCGGAAGACAGGCGCAAAAAGAACTCGGATTTCATGATGGGCTTAATCATGGCGGGCTCCTCATGTCTCATGCTTTCGTGGACTTTTAATAATAGCGCGGAAGGAAAGCTGTGCGTCCGCGTTACAATCTTTCGATGTTGGACCATGTTGCCAGACTCGTCGTGTACGGCGTCTGGCGTAAGTCTAGGGCTCATTTTCGCCCTGGACTGTTCCTCTGGGGCGATGCGACTGTCGTTCCAAGAGGAAGGAAATGCATGGGGAGCAAATCTCAGCAACAAGTTCAAGCACCGCCATCGGCCACTGCGGCAATTCTCGTCGTAATGTATATTGCAGCCTTTGTTGCCGCGTTTAACGAGAACATCATTAACGTGGCGTTGCACGACATTATGGCGGCCTTTTCGGTGAGTGCCACCACGGCGCAGTGGCTCGTTTCGGGCTACATGATCGTGACGTCGATCTTTACGGCCATCATGGCCTTCCTGTCCGGCCGTTTCTCGACGCGCAAGCTGCTGTTTTTCGCATGCGGATGCATGGTCGCCGGCGAAGTTCTGTGCCTGGTCGCTCCGTCGTTTGGCGTTTTGCTGTCAAGTCGTATTTTGCAGGCTGCGGGATCGGGCATCTTGTTCCCGCTCATGATGAACGTGGTGCTGTCTTGCGCTCCGCGCGAGAAGCTCGGCCTGTATCTGAGCTTGGTCGGTGCCTGCATTACGTTGGGGCCGGCGTTTGGACCCGTGATCAGTGGTCTTATGTGCACGTTGTTTGGCTGGAGGGCGGTGTTCGTAGTGCCGCTGGTGGGCGGCATTGTGGTCGCTGCGGCGGGCGTAAAGCATGTCCAGAATGTCGGAGAGCGCTCGAATACCACGCTTGATATTCTGTCGGTTGTTTTGCTCGCGGCCGGCATTACGGCATTTGTGTATTCCGTAGGCGAGTTCTCGACCAATCTGATTGCCGGTATCGTGGCACTTTTCGCCGCCATTGTGCTGCTCGGCCTGTTTGCGGCCCGTCAGCTCAAGCTCGAACATCCGGTGCTTAACGTGCGTCCCATGGCGAGCGTTCGCTTTTGGCCTGCGTGCCTGCTTGTGGTGGTGTCGATGATGACGACGTTCTCGATGAGCGTTTTGTTGCCGCTCTATTTTGAGGGCGCATACGGCATGACCGCCCTTGTTGCGGGCTTGCTCATTTTGCCGGCGATTGCCTGCAACGCCGTGACCTCGATTGTGGGCGGACGCGTGATGGACGCCCGTGGCGCATGGCCGCTGCTGCCGGTCGGCTTTGCCCTGATTGCCGTGGGACAGACTGCCATCTCGATGACGGCGGCAAGCATGAACATCGGCGTCGTCGTGGCGCTGACCGTTGTGGTGTATGCCGGAGTCGGTTTGGTGCTGAGTCCCTCGCAAACGGCCGGCTTGGAGACGCTGCCTGCCGCTGAGCATCCTCACGGAACGGCATTGCTTAACACGTGGAACATGATTGCCGCATCGTTTGGCCCGTCGCTGTTTATCGGTCTGCTCTCGAGTTCTGCGGCGACTGCCGGCGCCGCTGGCGTTGCGACGGACGTTGACCAGGCGATTGGATTTGCAGCTGCCGTGCGTGTGGCGGCTGTAATTGCCGTGGTCGGGTTCGTGACGTCGCTGGTGTACGCTCGTCGCGAGTCGCACATGTCGCATTAATGTGTGCACATAGATTCTGCAGCTAGATTGGATGGCGACACCATAAACTAATGGACGTTTTGCCGAGAGGCATGAATGTTTAAAGCGCAAAGAGTGCGCGACGGGCCCCGCGAATGGGGCGATGATGCCCGAGAGGGCCAAGAAGGAGTCTCATGTCCGAGAACGAAGAGATCATGAACGAGACCGAGAACGAGACCATGGCTGCCGAGGTCGAGGCAGTCGAGACCGTGGAGACCGAAGCTGCCGAGGTTGAGGCTGCTGACGAGGTTTCCGCCGAGGAGGAGGCCGAGGTTGTCGAGGCCGCCGCTGATTACGATGACGAAGAGCTGATGGACAAGATGCAGAAGGCCGCCCGCCTGCTGCGTAGCCGTCGCTTTGCTATTTCCAAGGAGGAGGAGGCCAAGGCCGAGCGCATGGCGAACATCGAGCGCGCCATCAAGCTCCTTGACCTCAAGCCCAAGATGGAGCAGAAGGAAATGTCCGACCTGCTGGGCATGCGCCTTCGTGAGCTCGATGGTCTGATGGCCGAGGCCGAGGCTGCCGATCTGGTCGGCCGCATCGACGACGCCGAGGGCGATATGCGCAAGATCGTCGTCTTCGCTGCCGAGGATGCCGCTGAGGGTCTGGTCGAGCTTGCCAACAAGAAGGAGAAGCTCCTGCCCGAGCTTTCTTACGAGGAGGCCACCGAGCTGATGGCCGCTCTCGATAAGGTTATCGCTCCGCTCGTCGCCATGGGCCTGGACGAGGACCGCGGTCCTCGCGGCGGCCGTGACGATCGCGGTGGCCGTGGCGGCGACCGCGGCGGTCGCGGCGGCTTTGGTGATCGCGGTGGCCGTGGCGGCGGCCGTGGCGGTCGCGGTGGCGATCGCGGCGGCCGCGGCGGCTTTGGTGACCGTGGCGGCGACCGCGGCGGTCGAGGCGGCTTTGGCGGCAACCGTGGTGGCTATGGCGACCGCGGCGGCAACCGTGGTGGCTTTAGCGGCAACCGTGGTAACGACCGCGGCGGTCGCGGTGGCGATCGTGGCGGCCGCAATGGCGGCGGCTTCCGCGGCAACCGTTTCTAATTAGTTACGCGATTTTACCAAACCGCGTAACTAGTTGACGCTGCGCGCCGCCCAGGGCGACAATTTGTCATTCAAAAGGCGAGGCATGACCAGAAGGTCTATGCCTCGCCTTTTTCATGCCAACTTGTTCGCCCTGGGCGGCGCTCGCTGTCGGTACAAAAACATCGGCGTTCCCATAGTCCAAACCTGCCAAAAAGGGACAGGTTTATTTTGGTCGGCTTTATCTGGGCAAATGTGGTCGTCTATCGCTATGCGTCCGAAAATCAACGCTCGTTTGTTTTCTGCCTACATTTGGAGGAAGAACTCGTGGAGGCGCGTGTCGTCGTCGAGCTCGGGGTGGAAGGTGACACCGAGCTGTTTGTCTTGACGGGCGGCGACGATACGGCCATCGACTTCGGCCAAGGCCTTGGCATTGCCGTGCACCTTGACGATGCGGGGTGCACGGATAAACGTTAACGGCACTTCACCTTCGATACCTCCTACCCACCCCTTGGTGCGAAAGCTGCCGAGCTGTCTGCCATAGGCATTACGCTCAACGAGCACATCCATGGTTGCCAGGCGCGGTGTTCCCTTGTCATCGTGGGCGGCAAGGTCGTGAGCCAGTAGAATCAGGCCGGCGCAGGTGCCCAGGACCGGCGTGCCTTCAGCGATACGGGCACGAAGCTCCTCGAGCATCCCCAGTTCGTCAAGCAGCTTGCCCTGAACGGTGGACTCGCCGCCAGGGAGGACCAGGCGATCAAAGTTCTGCCGCAAATCGGCCGCCTGCCTCAGCTCAATATAGTGTGCGCCCAGCTCGGATAGTCTTGCCTCGTGCTCGGCAAAAGCGCCTTGGACCGCCAGCACGGCGACCGTTTGGTCTGCATAATCGCTCATGTGCGATCCTTTCTGCTGGACTAGCGCCCGCGCTCCTCCATGATGATTTCAATCTCGTCGGCGTTGATGCCCACCATGGCCTCGCCCAGGTCCTCCGAAAGCTCGGCGATGAGCTTGGCATCGGTGAAGTTCGCCACGGCCTTGACGATGGCGGCGGCGCGCTTGGCAGGGTCGCCGCTCTTAAAGATGCCCGAGCCGACAAAGACGCCCTCGGCGCCCAGCTGCATCATCAGCGCGGCGTCGGCGGGGGTCGCTACGCCGCCGGCGGCAAAGTTCACCACGGGAAGCTTGCCCGTGGCATGAACCTCGCGTACCAGCTCGACCGGAACCTGCAGTTGCTTGGCTGCCTCAAAGAGCTCATCATTGCGCAGAGCGACAACGTCGCGGATCTGCTTTTGGATCTTGCGCATGTGACGCACAGCCTGAACGACGTCGCCCGTGCCCGGCTCGCCCTTGGTGCGAATCATCGTGGCGCCCTCGGCAACACGGCGTAGCGCCTCGCCCAGATTGCGGGCGCCGCAGACAAACGGCACGTCAAACTGGGTCTTGTCGATGTGATAGACGTCATCAGCAGGGGAGAGAACCTCGGACTCGTCGATGTAATCGATCTCGATGGCCTGAAGGACCTGCGCCTCGACAATGTGGCCGATGCGGCACTTGGCCATAACGGGGATGGAGACGGCCTCCTGGATGCCCTTGATCATCTTGGGGTCGCTCATGCGCGAGACGCCGCCTGCGGCACGGATGTCGGCCGGGATACGCTCGAGTGCCATGACGGCGCAGGCGCCTGCCTCCTCGGCGATGCGTGCCTGCTCGGGCGTGGTGACGTCCATGATGACGCCGCCCTTGAGCATCTGCGCGAGCTCTCGATTGAGTTTGACGCGATCGGCCTTGCTGGTCTGTTCTGCCATGGTTGCTCCCTTGGTTGGCATGTGCATTGCTTGACGGAACATCCTATCGGGGAGCTGGGTATGGCGAAATACTCAGTTTTCGAGATAATAACAAGGTCAGACTAATACCAGATTGAATGGCTTAATAAGGTCAGGTGATATGCTCATGCTTGACTACAATTTGGAAAAACGCGGCGAAGCATCGCTCTATGAATATGTTTACCAGCAAATTCGAGACGATATTGTTGCTGGGCGCATTGCGGCGGGGGAGCATCTTCCGTCTAAGCGCGCCTTTGCCAGCCATCTGGGAATCAGTGTCATTACCATCGAGAATGCATATAGCCAGCTACTTGCCGAGGGCTATATTTGCTCAATGCCGCGTCGTGGCTACTACGCTTGCGAGCTTCCGGATGCACCAGTTTTGCCTTTGGCTACGGGGAGTATCGACCGAGATGCCGTCTCTGTGGGCCCCAGCGCGCATGATGTCAACAGACAGGTCGAGCGATTCGACGCACTTTCTCCTTCCGCTTTGGAGGCGGCGCGACTTTGGCAAAGCGCGCTACGGGCGACGCTGGCATCCGAAGACGAACGCGAGATCTTTTCGCCCGCACCGGCACAGGGCACCGCTCGGCTACGACGCGCAATTGCTCACCATCTGCGCGGGACAAGGGGCATGAATATCGATCCTAATAACATTGTTATCGGCGCGGGCGCCCAGCTGCTCGATACCATGTTGGTTCAGTTGCTTGGCGCTGACAAGGTGTATGCCGTTGAGGACCCGGGCTATTTGCGTCTGACGCGCATCTACCAGGCTATGGGCTGCAAAGTTCGACATATCCCGTTGGATGATGAGGGCGTGGACTTGAACACTCTGCAGAAAAGCGGGACCGATGTCCTTCACCTGATGCCGTCCCATCAGTATCCGACCGGCCTTGTGACGAGCATTGCGCGCCGATATGCGCTGCTGAGCTGGGCCGCCGAGCGACCAGGTCGGTATCTCATTGAGGATGACTTTGATTGCGAGTTTCGTCTAGCCGGCAAGCCGATTCCCGCGCTCGCGTCGATCGATGCCGCTCAATCGGTCATCTACACCAACACGTTTTCGAAGAGCCTTTCATCGGCGTTGCGTCTAGCGTACATGGTGTTGCCTGATGAGCTAATTGAGCGGTTTAGGCGCAACCTTGGTTTTTACGCCTCGTCGGTGAGTTCTGTTGACCAGGTCGCTTTGGCTCGTTTGCTGGAATCGGGTGATTACGAGCGACATGCGAACCGCGTACGCGTTCGTGCTCGCGAGGCGCGTGATGGCCTGGCGTCGCTTGTGCGGAAAGCGTTTCCGGCAGGGGAGGTCTCGATTGAGCATGCAGACGCGGGTCTTTACTGCACTGTATTTGCGGAGCGCGGAACGGGCGGAAGCTCTTTTGCGCGGGCTCTCACGCGCTCGGGCATTCCGTTCATCGATATCAGTGACTGTTATTGGTGCGCCGATGGCGCATTTGTTCCTGAAAACTCAACTCAAATTCTTGTCCAGTATGACGACCTGAGTCCGAAAGTGCTTAATACCTTGGAATTGCAGCTAATGGGGGAGCTCTGCAATCTAAGTGAGTAGACTTTTGGTACTTTGGCGACCAGGCCGTTTTGCCACAAGCTATCTACCTGTGGTTTTGAGAAGCAGGATGACCGGTCTGATCGGGATGTTCCAAAAAGTCTACTCACTTGCCGTGCAAAGCTTCCGCATGAGAAAAAATGAGTTTTCAACAGGGCTTCGTCCAGCTCTTGGCAAGCTTTTGGCCAGTTGGGGAGGGCTGTTGAAAACTTAGCAGTCCGTTCGGTGCCATTTTTGTTGCGTTTGCGCCAATGGGAGACCGACTGGGTTGAAATCCGTGTTTTCCTGTGCCTATGAAGGATCTACTTTGTGACATATCGGCTTTTAGGTACTGGCGTTTGCCTCCTCAAGTCCGCGCTTTGTGCCCGCCGCTTCCACGACCGGAAGAAGACCGGCAGCGATATGATCTCGCCCGCAACCCGACAGCTGCGGTTGCGCTCGGTTTTCCGTTGTATACATTGGTTCGGACGAGAAACAAACGGACTTGCCCTGCCAGCATTAAGCAGCGGCTGTTTCTTGGTGAGCTCCCCAGGGAATCCGTGCTGGAAACGGAGCATGGATTTTTGGTTACGTCTCCTCTACTGACGGCATTTATCATGTCGCGGCATCTGACGGATCTCCAACTTCTTTTTGTATTGGCGGAGATGTGCGGCTTGTTTGCGGTGTGCGCCCTGCCGACGGCACTCGAGGCGGAGCTTTCGCGTGCAATTGATTCGGGTGCGATTTCGACAACGTTCGGTTGGGTGCGCTGCCCGTCCGAGAGCGGCGCCGCTTCAAATTTATGGCGTCGAGACGCTTTGGTTTTGGGCGGAGACCTTGACCGTTTTTGTTCAGATGTTTGCGGGATACGTTACGGCAATAGATTTAGGACGGTGTCGCAACTTGTTCCATTGGGTGCCGCGTCGCCTTTTGAGGTCGAGGCGTATTTGCTACTTGCACTGCCGCGATCCCTGGGAGGCGTAGGCTTTTGCGACATAGAGCTTAATGTTGAAGTGATGCTAAGCACAAGTGCTCGAGCGATTGTGGGAAAGTCCCGTGTATATATCGACATACTTCTGTCTTCGCCGGACGGCAGGCGACAGGTGGCCATTGAATGTCAGGGAAAGGCCTCGCACGGACGCGCAGGGGATGGCTTGCGTGACGCTGACCGCATGACGGCCCTTCAGGCCATGGGCTACGATGTGCTTCTCCTGACACACAGACAGATATCGGATGAGGATAGATTCCGCGCGATCGTTAAGGCCGTATGCAGGATGCTCGATGCTGAATATCGTGATAAAAGCTCAGATGAGCAAAGGGCTGAGACATTACTCAGGTCTGAACTATTCGTTGACTGGACAAAATTGGGAGTAATCGACGGAAAGATGCCCGTTAGACACAAAATGGCTCGATCGTGGACGGCTGCGAATCTAAGTGAGTAGACTTTTGGCACTTTGGCGACTAGGTCGTTTTGCAACAAGGCATTTACCTGCGGCTTTATAAAGTGATATGGATGGTCTGCTCGGCAAGTTCCAAAAAGTCTACTCACTTAGTTTTTGACGAGAAGCCGATGCCGAAGGCGGTCCTATTTCAGGTAGTTAACAAGTTTATGAGGCACGAAAAAGGCCCGAACCATGCGGTCCGGGCCTCATCGAGCTAGAGGTTATGTCTCAGGTTGCTGGCTTAGCCGAAGTAGCGCTTGAGCAGGCCGGCGAAAGCCTTGCCGTGGCGAGCCTCGTCGCGAGCCATCTCGTGCACGGTGTCGTGGATGGCATCGAGGCCAGCGGCCTTGGCGCGCTTAGCAAGATCGGTCTTGCCGGCGGTGGCGCCGTTCTCGGCCTCAACGCGCATCTCGAGGTTCTTCTTGGTGGAGTCGGTCACGACCTCGCCCAGGAGCTCGGCGAACTTGGCGGCATGCTCGGCCTCCTCGTGGGCAGCCTTCTCCCAGTACAGGCCGATCTCGGGATAACCCTCGCGATGAGCGACGCGAGCCATGGCCAGGTACATACCGACCTCGGAGCACTCGCCCTCAAAGTTGGCGCGCAGGTCGGCAACGATGTCCTCGGAGACGCCCTCCATCTTGGCGACGCCCACGACGTGCTCGGCAGCCCACTCGAGCTGACCCTCCTCCTGCTTCAGGAAACGAGAACCGGGAACGCCGCACTGGGGGCACTTAAAATCCTCGGGCAGCTGGTCGCCGTCGAACTCTTCCACATAACCGCAAACGGGGCAAACAAACTTCATGATTCGATCCTTTCGATCGATGGCGATTGTGCGCTCGTCCGGTCCCGTAAGGGCCCTCTCCGGACGTGCGTCTTGACGAGTTCTATTATCCATAAATGCAACCAAATGTGAAGCCTATTAGGAATGATTTTTAATAAAACAATTTTGAGATATGAAGATGTTGATTGATTAACGATTGGCAGGCCGTCTTTGACCGCCGCTGAGTACAATCGGGCGAGCAAATGTTGACCTATCAACAAATGAAGGAGTTTCCTTTATGCATCTAGCCCGTCGTGCCTGGTGCCGAACATATCAGACGGTTTTTCGCATTGCATTGCCGATCCTGCCCTATACCGAGCCGCGCATTTTAGAGCATGCCGAGGATGTGCCCGCGGTGCTTCAAAAGCGCTCGATCCAGAAGGTCCTTATCGTGACGGATCCCGGCATTGCCCGTCTGGGGCTCACGGCACCGCTCGAGACGGCGCTCGCGTCCAAGGGAATTGGCGCTGCGGTCTATGCCAAAACATCAGCGAATCCCACGGTCTTAAATGTGGAGGAAGCGGCGTCCCTGTATCGAGAGAGCGCCTGCCAGGCCATTATCGGCTTTGGCGGTGGCTCGGCCATGGACTGTGCCAAGGGCGTGGGCGCACGCATTGCGCAGCCAAACAAGCCCATCAACAAGATGCGTGGCCTGCTGCGGATTCATCGTCGCCTGCCGCTGCTCATCGCCGTTCCCACTACCGCCGGTACGGGAAGCGAAGTCACGCTTGCGGCGGTAATTACCGATGACGGGACGCACTACAAATACCCCATTAACGACTTTGTGCTCATCCCGCGTTTTGCAGTCCACGACCCCGAGTTTACGTGCGGCTTGCCCGCTTCCATTACGGGGCAGACGGGCATGGACGCCCTGACGCATGCCGTTGAGGCCTTTATCGGGCGAAGCACCACGCCCTATACGCGCAAGATGGCGCGACAGGCGGTGCAGCTTATCCACGACAATTTGCTCGAGGCCTATGAACATGGTGACGACATGCGCGCTCGTCGCAATATGCTTTCGGCGGCGTATAAGGCGGGCGTTGCGTTTACCCGCTCCTATGTCGGATATGTGCATGCCATCGCGCACAGTCTGGGCGGCCGATACGGAATTCCGCACGGTTTGGCCAACGCGATCATCCTGCCGCACATGCTTCGCGCTTATGGTGACGCCGCCGCCCCCAAGCTTGCCGATCTTGCTCGCATGGCGGGCATTGCGCCGGCTACCGCGCAGGATAGTCTTGCGGCCGAGGCCTTTATCGATTGGGTCGACCGCATGAACGAGATCCTGGGAATCCCCAAATATGTCTCGGGCATTCGCCGCTCCGACATTCCCGAGATGGCGGCGCATGCCGATGCCGAGGCCAATCCGCTGTACCCCGTTCCGCTTTTGATGGACCGCTTGGAGCTCGAGCGTATGTACGAGGTCGTCGCGGGTGGTATGTTTGAGGACGAGAACTAGGAGGGTGCCATGAACACCGAGGAAATTGCGCGCATCGTCGGCGATCAGCGCACTTACTTTAAAACGCACGCTACGTTTGATGTTGATGCCCGACGTCGCGCGCTCGTGAGTTTACGCGATGCGGTACGGGCGCACGAGGCCGATATCGCCCATGCACTCAAGACCGATTTGGGAAAGTCGCATGACGAGGCATATATGTGCGAGATCGGCACGTCGCTTTCCGAGATTCGTCATCAGATCGCTCACGTGGCTCGATGGAGTCGTCCGCGCCTGCGTCCGTGTGACCTTGCCAACGCCGTGAGCGCGTGCAAAACGCAAGCCGTGCCCTATGGCGTCACGCTCATCATGGCTCCGTGGAACTACCCGTTTTTGCTAACACTCGAGCCGCTCGCCGGCGCCCTTGCCGCGGGCAATACCGTGGTCATCAAGCCGAGTGCCTATGCTCCGGCATCGAGCGCGGTGCTCAAGCAAATCTGTGAAGAGGCATTTGATCCGCGCCTGGTGACGGTTGTCGAGGGCGGGCGCGCCGAGAACGAAGCGTTGCTCGATGAGTGCTGGGACAAGATCTTCTTTACCGGTAGCGTTCCGGTCGGCAAGCTCGTCATGGAGCGCGCGAGTAAAAACCTCACGCCCGTGACGCTTGAGCTGGGCGGCAAGAGCCCCTGCATCGTGGATGCGACGGCAAACTTGAAGGTCGCGGCACGGCGTATCGCCTTTGGCAAATGGCTCAACGTAGGGCAGACCTGCGTGGCGCCCGACTACCTGCTGGTCGATACGCGCGTGCACGACGAGCTGCTGGGCCTCATCAAGGAAGAGGTCCGCCGTATGTTTGGCGAGCATCCGCTCGATAACGAGGATTACGGGCATATCGTCAATGCTAAGCATTTTGCGCGCGTGCGCGGGCTGATCGATCCCGATAAGGTCGTGCTGGGAGGCACGGCGCGCGAGTCGTCGCTCAAGATTGAGCCGACGATCCTAGACGGCGTGACCCCCGATGACGCCGTGATGCAGGAGGAGATCTTCGGTCCCATCTTGCCGGTGCTGACGTTTGAGAGCCTAGACGAGGCCGAAGCGTTTATTACGGATCGTCCGACGCCGCTGGCCCTGTATATCTTTAGTCAGGACCGCGCAGTTCAGCAGCGCTTCGTGCGTTACGTGCCCTTTGGCGGTGGCTGTGTCAACGACACGATCATGCACTTGGCTACGAGCCATATGGGCTTTGGCGGCATGGGCGCGAGCGGTATGGGGCAGTACCATGGACGCGAGAGCTTCGATACGTTTAGCCACAAGAAGAGTATCGTGAACAAGGCAACTTGGCTGGACGTGCCGTTTCGGTATGCGCCCTACGCAAGCTGGAAGCACAAGTTCGTGCGCATGTTTGTGCATTAGAAAAGGGCGCAGGTAATACGAACAAGTGTTCCTATTACCTGCATTTTGCGTTAGACTACTGTTATGGAGCACGGATGGGCCAACTCCCTTTAGAAGGGATTTGGTATGAACGTAAGCGATGTTATTTCGTTATTGGCGTTGTTGATTGCGGCTATCGAACTCGGTCTGTTTATCGGCCGAATGAAATAGCCGCCCCCGCGTAAGCGAAGACGGCCACTTCTCACGATGAAAACGTGTATCGGAGTTGGCAAGACCCGCGGCAACGGGTGCCATCCGTGTTCCTATCTTATCTGCAAGCGTTCTGTCGCGCAAGCGTTGAGGCAAACGATTGAAGGACGCAGACAGGATGTATTTGTGTCCGCACGGGACCGTAGACTTCTCAATAAGGTTACACACCGGTTTATCCGGCCGTTAGAGGAGCTGCTATGTACGAGCCTTCGCGTGTTCTTCTGTCGTTTCATATCGCAGGATTTCAATATGCCGACGGCGCTTTGGTCCTAGGCGATCTTAAAGCGGGCGATAAACTGACACTGTGTGCCGAGCGCGATAATCCCCATGATCCCGAGGCAGTTGCGATCTACTATGGCAAGACCAAACTTGGCTGCGTTCCGGGAAACGAGGTCGGTCCACTGTCCTTGATGATGTATTACGGCCACGAGGACGTGTTTGAGGCCCGCGTGCAACAGGTTGCCCCCGAGCGCAGCCCGTGGCACCAGGTGCGCGTTGGCCTCTATGTGGTGGATGCCCGCTAATCGGTAAGGGAGGCTGCCATGCTTGACGACGATGACCTGTTCGATTTGACGGATGATCCGTTTGAGTGGGATATGCTACTCGATGACGATGAGCTGGAGCAGGATCGCAAAAAGCAAAAGGATAAGAACGCCCAGGGCAAAGGTTCGAATAAAAAGGACGAGTGCCGCCGCGGACTGTTCGGCGGGCTCTTTGGCTAACCGCCGCATCGCTGTGTCTGTATACTTAGCACGAGTTGGATGCATTGCGAAATGAGGGCATAGACGATGATGTGGTTTACCGCCGACCTGCACCTGGGCGATACGAATATCTTGCACGACATGGATCGACCGTTTGATTCGGTCGAGGAGATGAACCGCAAGGTCATCGATGCCATCAATGAGTGCGTGGCTGCGGACGACCGCCTCTATATCCTGGGAGACTTTACGTATCGCTTGCCCATGGCGGAGGCGGTGCGCCTGCGCGAGCGTATCGAATGCAAGAATGCGACGCTCATCCGCGGTAACCATGACGGCGACTGGGAAGATCCCGACGCCCCGCAAATTTGGGAAGACGTGCGCGATTACCTGGAGATTGCTCCCGGCTATGCCAAGGGTCATCGTCTGGTGATGAGCCACTACCCCATGCTCAGCTGGAACGGCAAGGCACGTGGCGCCATTATGCTGCATGGGCATATCCACAGCAGGGGTGACCGCACCAACGCACGCAACCGCGATCGCGAGCGCCCCATTTACCGCTACGATGTGGGCCTCGACGCCAATGACTACAAGCCCGTAAGTCGTGATCAAATCCTCGGCTATTTTGGACTGTAATTTTCAAACTGTCACTCAAACCACCACAAAGGGGACAGGCACCTTTGTGGTGGTTCTGGCGCCGTTGCCATTATGGCGGCGGCGCCTTTTTTGTCCGTGCGGCGCGGTAGAGTGTAGGCGGTCGAAATTTGCGTCCATCGAGGAGCTGCTATGAACGAGATTAAGTGCCCGCATTGCGGCGAAGTTTTTAAGGTCGATGCGTCCGGCTATGCGGATATCGTCAAGCAAGTACGCGATGCCGAGTTTTCGCGCGACCTGGACGAGCGTGTGAAGGCAGTCCAGCGCGAGGGCGAGCAAGCGCTGGAGCTTGAGCGCTCGCGTTCGACGGCTGCCTTGCAAAAGGCAGAGTCTCAGCGCAACGCTCAGCTTGTCGAGCAGAAGAACACTGCGGATCAGAAACTGGCGCAAGAGGTTGCCAAGCGCGATGCTGAGCTTGCCGAGCTGCGCGCTAAGCTCGAGGGCGCTGCCGCAGAGCGCGAGAGTGCAAGCCAGCGCGCGGCGGTAGAGGCACGAGCCAATGCTCAAAAGGAAAATGCCGAACTCCAGCGTGAGATTGATAGCCTGCGTGCGCAGCTTGGGCGCAAAGATGACGAAGCAAAGCTTGCCGAGTCGGCGGCGCGCAACGCTGCTCAAAACGATTTAGCTGCGCGCGACGCTCAGATTGCCGAGCTGCAGGCCAGGCTCGCCGCGGCGGACAAAGCCCAGGAGATGGCGCTTGCCGCTGCCGCGGCAGAGTCGCAGCGTGAGCTCGATGCCGCTCGCAGCGAGGCCGAGCGCGCGCTTACTGACTATCGCGCGAAGGTGCAAGAGAAGTTCTCCGCCGCAAAGGCTCAGTCCGAGCAAGAGGCCGAGGGCCTGCGTGCCCAGCTGCGCGAGCAGGAACTGATGGCAAAAATGAACCTGTCAGAGGCGGTCGCCGCGGCGGAGCGTGAGCGCGATGAGGCACGTGCCAAACTGACGAGCGAGCTGGCAGTGCGCGATTCTCGCGAGGAGCAGGCCAAGGCGGCACACGAGCTCGAGCTTGCGCAGGCCAAGCGTGCGAGCGATGACCTGATTCGCTACAAGGATGAAGAGATCGAGCGCCTTAAGGACATGAAGGTCCGCCTGTCCACCAAGATGGTGGGCGAGTCGCTCGAGCAGCACTGTGAGACCGAGTTTAACCGTCTGCGCATGACGGCGTTTCCTAACGCGTACTTCGAGAAGGATAACGATGCGTCCGAGGGTACCAAGGGCGACTTTATCTTCCGCGAGTGCGACGCGAGCGGCAACGAGGTCATTTCGATTATGTTCGAGATGAAAAACGAGAACGACGAGACTGCGACCAAGCACAAAAACGAGGACTTCTTTAAGAAGCTCGATCACGATCGCCGCCAAAAAGGCTGCGAGTACGCGGTGCTCTGCACGTTGCTCGAACCCGAGAGCGAGCTTTACAACGCCGGCATCGTGGACGTGAGCTATCGCTACGAGAAGATGTACGTGATTCGCCCACAGTTCTTTATTCCCATGATCACGCTTCTTCGCAACGCCGCCATGGGTTCGCTGCGCTATAAGCAGGAACTGGCGGAGTACAAACAGCAGAATATCGACGTCACGAACTTCGAAGCCAAGATGGAAAAGTTCAAGAATGATTTCGGTCGCAACTACGAGATCGCGAGCCGCAAGTTCCAAACGGCGATTGATGAGATCGACAAGACGATTAGCCATCTGCAGAAAACCAAGGAGGCGTTGCTGTCCTCCGAGAACAATCTGCGCCTAGCCAACAAGAAGGCCGACGATCTTACCATTCGCAAGCTCACGTGGGGCAACAAGACCATGAAGGCCGCGTTTGACGAGGCGCGCGGGGCTGCGACAGAGACAAACGATGAGCCAGCCGAGGCGGATTCGTATGAGGTCGAGGATACCGAGTAGGGGATAGCGTATCGCGCAAAAAACGGGGCCGCTGGCGATATTGCCAACGGCCCCGCTTGTTTCGTTCCAGCATGTTCGGCTAGTCCTCGAGCAGGTCCTCGATAAAGCCGACGCGGTAGTTTTTGAAGATGACCTCGCCGCCGTCTTGCGTGGCGTCCAGATCGACATCGCCCATGATGCCAAAATCGTGGTCGCCATCCTCGTCGGCAAAGATCTGGTGCACGTGCCATATGTGCGCGGTCTTCTCGTCGGACTCGTCAATGGAAAACATCACGGCGCTGCGGGCATCTCCGTCGGTGAGGATTTCCTCGTGCTGCTCGTGGTAAGCGTCGAGTGCTTTTTGCCAGCGGATCTCGCTCATGCCCCAGTCGTCGTCGAGCTCGCCCAGGTCGCGAACGTGCTCGCGGGCGGCAAGGGTCACGCGGCGGAAGAGCGCGTTGCGCACCAATAGCGTGCAGCCGCGACGGTCCGCCACGACCTCGTCGATGCCCTGCGGCGGCGCAGCATCGAGGGCTGTCGGGTTGCCGGCGTTCTCCCACTCATCCACCAGGCTCGAGTCCACCGAGCGCACCACAAAGCCCAGCCACGAGATAATGTCGCGCAGGCGCTCGTCGCGCTTCTCGATGGGCACGGTGCGGTCGAGTGAACGGTAGGCCTCTGCCAGGTAACGCAGCAAAATGCCCTCGGAGCGGGCGATGCCGAGCTTTTGGATATAGCCCTTAAAATCGCTCGCGCTTTCCAGCATATCGCGCAGGACGCTCTTGGGAGAGAGCTGGTAGTCGTTGGCCCAGGGTACTTCCTGGCAGTACTTGTCGAAGGCGGCATCGAGCAAGTCCTCGAGCGGCTTTTCGTAGGTGACATCCTGGATGCGCTCCAGGCGTTCCTCATAATCGACGCCGTCAGCCTTCATTTCGGCCATCGCGCGGTCGCGCGCGGCGCGCTCCTGTGCGCGCAATACCTGCTTGGGATCCTCGAGCGTTGCCTCGACCATTGAGATCAGATCCATGGTATAGGTCTCGCTCTCGGGGTCGAGCAGCTCCAACGCGGCAAGCAAGAACGGCGAGAGCGGCTGATCGAGTGCGAAGTCCTCGGGCAGATCGACCGTCAGCGCGTAGTCGATGTCCGGCGCGGCGTCAGCCGGAGCGTCGGGCGCGGGCGGCACCTCGGTGCGAACGACGACGCCGGAATCGATGAGTGTGGCGAAGATTTCGTCGGCGCGAACCTCGAGCTTGGCCTTTTCCTCGGGAGTCTGCAGGCTCGTTTCGATGAGGTCGTGTACGCGGGCTCGGGCATCGCCGCCCTGCTCGACCACGCTAATCACCATGGAGTGTGTGATGCGAAGGCGCGGCTTGAGCGTCTCGGGCTGCGTCTCGATCAGGCGCTCAAAGGTCTGCTTGTTCCAGGTGACAAAGCCCTCGGGGGCCTTTTTCTTTTTAATCTTGCGGAGCTTCTTGGGGTCGTCGCCCGCCTTGGCCATGAGCTTAGCGTTCTCGATCTCGTGCTCCGGGGCCTCGGCGATGACCATGCCCTCGGTATCGAAGCCCGAACGGCCGGCGCGACCAGCGATCTGATGGAACTCACGGGCGCGCAGGCGACGCATCTTGTAGCCGTCGAACTTGGTGAGCGCGGTGAGCACCACGGTGTGGATGGGCACGTTGATGCCGACGCCGAGCGTATCGGTACCGCAGATGACGGGCAGCAGGCCCTGCTGCGCCAAGCGCTCGACCAGCAGGCGATAGCGCGGCAACATGCCAGCATGGTGCACGCCGACGCCGCATCCAAGCAGGCGTTTGAGAATCTTACCAAAGGCCGTCGAGAAGCTCGTGCCCTTGGCCGCCTCTTTGATGGCCTCGCGCTGCTCCTTGCTGGCGATGCCAAAATTGGCGAGCGACTGTGCCGTCGCAAGGGCGGCATCCTGGCTAAAGTGCACGATATAGAGCGGGGCCTCGCCACGGCGCATGGCGAGCTCGACGGTGCCCTCGAGGGAGGTCGTCACATAGTCGTAGTTCAGCGGAACAGGACGCGGGGCGTCGACAACCAAGTCGCAAGCAGCGCCGGTGTGTTCCTCGAGCGAGGCGGCGATCGCGGTGACATCGCCGAGCGTGGCGCTCATGAGCATAAACTGCGTGTGGGGCAGGGTGAGCAGCGGCACCTGCCAGGCCCAGCCGCGGTCGGGGTCGGCAAAGTAGTGGAACTCGTCCATGGCCACGCAGCCCACGTCGGCGCCCTCGCCCTCGCGCAGTGCATCGTTGGCAAGGATTTCGGCCGTGCAGCAGATGACGGGCGCCTTAGTGTTGATGTGCGTATCGCCGGTGATCATGCCAACGTTATCGCGGCCGAGTACCTGTACCAGATCGAAGAACTTTTCGCTGACCAGGGCCTTGATGGGGGCCGTGTAATAGCAGCGCTTGCCCTGCGCCATGCCCATAAAGAGCATGCCCAGCGCGACGAGCGATTTACCCGATCCGGTCGGTGTGCCCAAAATGACGTGATCGCCGGCGGCCAGGTCCATGAGGGCCTCTTCTTGGTGACCCCACAGCTCGATGCCGCGGCTGCTCGTCCATTCAAAGAAGCGTTCGAAGGCCTGATCGGGCGTGAGCCACGGTTCGGGCTCACTGCCGTCCTCGGGCTCCCACCAGGTGGGGGAGAGCGCGCCGAGCGAGCCGAACTCGGCTTCGGTTCCCGTGCCGCCCGAGAATGAGCTGGCGGCCCCGGCGCCGGAGACGGTACTGGCGGCGGTATCTGTCGTGGTCTGTGTCATGTGTTTGCTTTCTCTCGCGATTGTCCGCCAACTATTATGGCGTAGCAGCGGCGTGGGGTGCCAGCGCGCGAGAAAATGCAGGAAATGGGCGTTCTGCCCAGCCGTTTGGTGCAGTCGCCAGCTAAGTGAGTAGACTTTTTTCAATGTCGCGAGCACATGGCTTTTGCGCAAGGGTTCTACCTGCGGTTTTAGTTTTCGTTATGCGGGTTGTGCTTGGCTATTGCAAAAAAGTCTACTCACTTAGGTTTGAGGGTCGTTCGCTGGCGCCTATTTTCACTTGTTTGCCGACGCCGCGACCATCAGAAGCCCCTAGGACCCCTGCGGCAGGCGTTTTTTGCCTTTGCGAGCACGGTTTCTAAAGTTCTCGACGGCTTCTTCCATGCCCAGGGGTACATAGGTGAGCTCATCGAGGTTTTCGGGCAGGTAGCAGGTAAGGCTTTGCTCCTGCGCGCGGCCCGCCGCGAGCTGCTCTTCGATGGGTTCCGCGCCGGGCGTAGCGCAAATGCCATAGACGACGGCGCCCATCTCGCGCGTGCGGCATTCATATTCGGTCTCGGGATGCTCGGGATGGTCGCGGCGTACGTCGTCACTTACCCAAAGCGTGTCGTAGCCGGCCGCGGCAAACTGCCCCAGGGCGTAGTCGCGCAATGGCTTGCTGTCGGTGCGCAGCGTGACGGTGGCGTCGGCTGCAAAGAGCGAGCGATAGAGCATTAGATGGTCGACATGGACGAGTCGTTTTTTGGCGTACTTGGCCTTGGGCTGCGGCGTGGGAAAGTTAATGGTGATGGCATTGAGCTCGCCTGCGGCAAACAGCTGCGGCAGCGATGCGGCGCCTCGGGGCAGGACGAGTGCGTTGGATAGCTCCTGCTCGCAGATTTTCTGTGCGGCATAGGCGATGCAGATGGGCTCCTGGTCCATGCCGATAAAGAGGGTGTTTGGCTCGTGGGCCGCGCGCTCTACAAGGTACGTTCCCTTGCCACAGCCAAGATCAAGGTGAAGGTGTTCGAAGGGCTTGCTGCCAGCTGGCGCACAGGCCTTGCGCCAATCTCCGGCATAGGCCTCGGGGTTCGTCTCAATCGCATCGGCGTAGCGCTCCAGGCGCTCCTCGAGCACAAAGTTCTTAGGCGTGCGAACGTGGACGGCTCCCATGAGGCTCCTTGGTCATAAGTATGGAACGCATAGCTGCACGTTCCGTCAATGGGTTGAAAAAGGGTGGGCGCAATGTGCCCGAAAGTTGCGGTGCGGCTCGGCGACGAGTCGTCAATGCCTACAGGCGCTTAAGAATCACATAGCGGTTGAGCTCGCCGCTGCGACCGTCGGCATGGAAACGCTCAAGCTCGCGCACGGGGACCTCGCCGCTCTTGTAGAACGTACGGACGCCGCGCACCAGGTCGGTGATCTGCTGATCATCAAAGTGATGGCAATAACGGTAGGCGTGACGGTCGTTTTGCCAGCCAATGAGGTGGTCGCCGGCTTCAAACTGCGCGGAATCGTAACCCTCAAACGGCGGGGTGAGCTCGGCGCGGGCTTCGGCGCGAACGGCCTTGCGCGCCATGCGCTCGTCGTTCATAAACTCCCAAAAACTGATGGCGATGATGCCACCCGGGCGCGTTTGGCGCACCAAGGCATCAAGTACGCGTACACGGTACTCGCACGACGGCACATGGTGCATAAAGCCAAAGCAGACCGAGATGTCGGCGAGCGGGGCGTCGAAAAGCACGTCGGGTGTCTCGGCGGGGTTGAGCTTCATAAGGGCGTCGAGTACGTCGAGTTCCTGGAAGTGCAGGTTGGGAATGCGCAGGGCGTGGCCGCGTGCATCGATGGCCAGGTCCTGGCACGAGTCGACACCATAGAACTCGAAGGGGCAGCTGGCGTCTGCCGAGGGGCTCGTGCCGTCCACGCCTTTGGCAGCCAGCGTGCCGCCGGCGGCAAAGTTCTCGAAGCGCATGTTGCCGCAGGCAAGGTCGAAGACGCGGACGGGATGCTCGATCGTGGCGACGTCGAGCTGTTCGAGCGCAATGTCCATGGTGCGCACCCAGCCGGGCCACGGGGCCTGACGCGTATCGGAAAAGGAGGCGGAGTGCTCGCGATAGAACGTGTTGTTGAGCTGGATGAGCGATGAGGCGAAATCGCGGTTCACGGCGCGGGACTCCCTCCGTTGGCGGTGCGGAATAAACAGTACGACCATACTACCGTTAACGCCGCAACGGGGACAACCAAGCTACGGGTCATTGCTTTGTTTGGACACATTTCCGCAGCTCATATGCACCCGCAACCGCCGGTTGTCAAAAATCTCACTAGAATAGGTGGCATGCTTTTGGCGGTGGCGGATAGATTTTTAACTGTGCAAGGCGCCTTAAGAACAAAAACGGTCCGGCGGCACGGCTGGCATCACATAGGAGGAACCATGAATGTAGAAACTGCGCAGCGGCTCGCCGACCTTCGTCGCAGCAAGGGTTTTAGCCAAGAAGGGTTGGCGCGAAAGCTGGGACTGTCGCGCCAGGCGGTCAGTAAATGGGAGCGTGCGGAGAGCTCGCCCGATACCGAGAACCTGATCTCGCTCGCAAAACTCTATGGCGTGAGTTTGGACGAGCTCCTCAATCCGAGTGACGAGATCGAGGACGATATCGAATTTGAGAACGAGGACCGCGCCCGTCAGCGCGAGGCCGAGGCCGCGGAGCGTGCCCGCACCCATGAGGCAGCGGCGCGCGCCACCGAGGCGGCAACACAGGCGAGTGATGCCGCGGCCAAGGCGGCGCAGGCGGCGAGTTGGAGCGCGCAGGCTGCCAATGCGGCGACGGCTCAGGTGACGGGTGCCGGTGCGACCAGCGTGACTCCGGTGAAAGGTCCGTTCCAGTCGTTCCCGTATTGGGCTGTGTGCTGGCTGCTGTTCTTTTTGCTGATGTTCCTGTTTGGCGCCGGCCCCTTTGCCGCACTGATCTTCTTTACGATTCCCATCTATCACTGGGTGGCGCGTGCGCTCGATGGTGATTGGGCGCGCGGGGATATTCAGGTTGGTCCGGCACCGGCGGTCGCTATGACTAAGGGGAAGAACGTTTCCGCTTCGGTTGACGCTGACATGGCTGCCGCGGCCACCGCTGAGCCGATTGCCAAAGAGGGTGATGAATGATGAAGCTTTCGCATGAATCCAAGGTACGCTTGGGTGTTGGCATCGGAGCGTTTGTGCTTATCATCGGGCTTGTCTTTGGTGCTTCGCAGCTATTGGCTCATTCCGATATGGTGCGTACGACCGGTATTCTATCTGGAGATTTGTCTGATTTTGACGATATGTTTGACGACGATGATCTCTTGGATAGCGGTAACTATTCCGCTCGGCCTCAGCAGCTTTCGAGCGAAACGTTTGATGCCGACGCGTTCCAATCGCTCGACTTGGACGTGACGTCGGGGACGGTCGAGGTTAAATGTGTCTCTGGCGGCCCGGTGCGTGTTATCGAAAGCGGTCGCGTTGCGAAGGGAACGTCTGCTTCTGATGCGGCTACCCGGAACCTTGCTGAGGTCAAGGGCTCTACGCTCAAGATCAGTCAGTTCGACTACGATGATAAGCGCGCGATTGACCGCACAATTACCATTGAGCTGCCGCGAGATGTTGCGGATAACCTGGTGGGCATTACGGCGAATGTAGGGTCGGGCGACCTGGCGGTCGCGGACATTGCGTGCCATGATCTGGTTATAACGTTGAATTCGGGAGACGTTGAGTTTACGGGCACCGTGACCGACACCCTGAATGCCGAGGTCGGTTCGGGCGACATGACGTTCGATCTCTACCAGGCGCCCGCGAAGTCGATGGACGTGAGTGTGGGCTCGGGTGATGTGGAGATGACGGTTCCGAACTCTACGGGCTTTAAGGCGAGCCTCACCTTGGGCAGCGGCGACTTCGAGAGCGATTTCCTTCCGCTTGACTACGACGGCGAGACCATTTTGAATCTTGAATTCGATAATGGCGATAAGTCCGCCACGTATCGTTTTGAGGTTGGTTCGGGCGACATGTCATTTGATTCAGAGTGACGGGCGGTTATCGAAGACTTATAAACCATAGCTGCGCTGTTTGATGGAGGCGCCGGAGCCGTGACGGGCTCCGGCGCCTTTGCCTTTACAATGGGGGCATGGAACAGATTATCTTGAACATACTTGAGGCCCTCCGTTGCGGCGAGACCGTGGACGACAAGGCGCTCGTCAAACTGATACATGCCGAGGCGCGCCGTGAGGGTGCCGACAAACGCGATTTGGCCAAGCGCCGTCTGCTGCCGTTCTACCAGCGGGTTAAACGTGAGGAGCCGGCTCGTTGGGCTGCGTGGAATGTCGATACCGAGCTGGAACGTCGACTGCTGCAGGTGCTGCGTATGAAGCCTCGTCGCACGGCTTCGGGCGTGGCGACCATTACCGTCATTACCAAGCCCTGGCCATGCTCGGGCGATTGCCTGTTTTGCCCCAATGACCTGCGCATGCCTAAAAGCTATCTGCACGCCGAGCCGGCGTGCGCCCGTGCGGAGCAAAACTGCTTTGACCCGTATCTGCAGGTGAGCGCTCGTCTGACCGCGCTTTCGCAGATGGGGCATGCGACCGACAAGATAGAGCTCATCGTGCTCGGTGGCACCTGGAGCGACTATCCGCAAGGGTATCAAACGTGGTTTATGTCGGAGCTTTTCCGTGCGCTCAATGACGATGCCGTCGCCGGCGTGGCGGCAAACCCCATGTTGGCGCGTCCGGGCATCAGCCGTGCCGAGGCAGGGCGCCTGCTCGATGACGCTCCCGCCGATGCCCTGCCGCCGGTGGTAACAGAGCGCCGCGAGCGCTATCGGGCTGCCGGCATTGCGACAGACGAGGCTGAGCTTGCTGCCGGCGTTGCCGACGAGCAGGGGCGTGTGGATGCTGTCGTTGGTGGCTATAACCGCGCAGTGCGCCGTCTGTACGGCCCCGGTACGCCATGGGGCGAGGCTGCCGAGTGGCAGACGGCAACGATGGAGGAGCTTGAGCGTCAGCAGCGCATCAACGAGACGGCGAAGCATCGCGTGGTGGGGCTCGTTATCGAGACGCGCCCCGATGCCGTAACGCCGCAGGCCCTCACGCTCATCCGCCGCCTGGGTTGCACCAAGATTCAGATGGGTATTCAGAGTCTTGACCAGCATCTACTCGATATCAACGAGCGCCGCATTTCGGTGGCGCAGATCGAGCGGGCGTTTTCGCTCGCGCGCCTGTTTGGCTTTAAGATCCACGCGCACTTTATGCTCAACTTGCTGGGCGCCACGCCTGATGGGGACAAGTGCGACTACGAGCGCTTTATGACCGAGGGCGCCTTTATGCCCGACGAGGTCAAGGTCTACCCGTGCGCGCTCATCGAGGGCTCGCGTCTGGTGGGCTGTTACGAGCGTGGCGAGTGGCGCCCCTATACCGAGGACGAGCTGCTCGATGTGTTGGCCGACGACATCGTGGTGACGCCGGCGTTCTGCCGCATCAGCCGCATGATCCGCGACTTTAGCTCCGATGACATCATGGTGGGCAACAAGAAACCCAACCTGCGCCAGCTCGTTGAGAACCGCTTGGCTGCTTGGGGTGACGGTGCGACGGTGCGTGAGATTCGCTATCGCGAGATCAGCACGGCGGGCGCCGACCTGGACGAGTTGACCCTTGACGAGGAAGTGGCGTACGAGACGCCGGTGACGCACGAGCGCTTTTTGCAGTGGGTGACACCGCAGGGCAAAATCGCGGGCTTTTTGCGCCTGTCGCTGCCCGACCGCGCGTTTGTTGCCGCGCATGCGGACGAGTTGCCGACGGTGTCGGACGAGGCGATGATTCGCGAGGTTCACGTGTATGGCATGGCGGCGCGCGTGGGCGATCAAGGCCAGGCGGCGCAGCATCACGGGTTAGGGCGTTTGCTCGTAGAACGTGCGTGCGAGATTGCCCGGGATGCGGGTTATGCGCGTATCAACGTGATTAGCGCGATTGGCACACGTGAGTACTATCGTCATCTTGGATTTTATGACCATGGCCTTTATCTGCAAAAGGAGCTCTAGATGAACAAGCCGAGTGTTTCTGCCGGCGTCGTTGCCGGCGTTGCTCTGGGGGCCGCGGCGCTTGGCGCGGCCGCTGTCGCTGTCCGTGCTGCCTGTCTGCAGGTTGCGCGAACCCGCCATGGGTTGGCGCGTGTGAAACGCGTGCACGATGAGGGAGGCGACGAAGTCCGTGTATTGGTGCAAGGCGGCGTTTACCAAAGCGCAAGCTACGTTGGCGAGCGTTGGGCGGAGCCCGTCTTTGCGTACTATCGCGCGTTTGACGACGTGTTTGAGGCTGAGGACGCAATGCGTGATGCTTACGGGCATGGTATCGACCGTATGCTCATGCTGGGCGGCGGCGGGTTTGCCTATCCCAAGTTTGCACTGATGTCGCACGAGAGCTTGCGCATGGACGTCATTGAGTACGATGCCGAGATTACGCGCCTGGCGCGCCGTTGGTTCTACCTGGACGAGCTGGAGCGCACGGTGGGCGATCGCCTGCGAGTGATTACCGCTGAGGCTCGCTCGTATCTGGGCGTGACGAGCGTGGGTCATCGTCGCTACGACGTGGTCGTGAGCGATTGCTTTGGCGGTGCCGAGCCCGTACGCGAGCTGGCGACGGTTGAGGCATTGCGTTTGGTGCGAGGCAGCCTGAACCCCGGGGGCATCTATGTTGCCAATATCGTGAGTGCGAACAGGGGGAGCGACGTGACGTTCCTGCGCGATTGCGTTGCCGCGGCACTCGAGGTATTCGCCCACGCCTGGGTGGTCCCATGCGGCGACGCGGAGTTCGGCGGCGAGGAAAACTACCTGCTCGTCGCCAGTGACGGCGATTATGCCTTTGCCGAAGCCGTGCCCTTCGACGCCGACTTCCTCGGCACCGTCCTTCACGACAAGTAAGTCTCTCCGTCCCAAAAAGACGGGTCTTGGGCGTGGTCGCTCCAGCTGCGGACACGCTGCTTCATGCCCTCTATGTCGAGCACGCCTTCGGCAAAGCCCTTGCGCACGAGCTCTTCGGGAACGTACTCGTCGTAGCGATCAAAATAAGGCACCTCGCCGGGATAGACGAGCTCGATGGGATCGAAGTCCTTCTCGGCCTCGGCGGCGAGCACCTCAAAGAACGTCTCCTCGTCGGCCTTCATCTTAAACTGCATAAAGTACGGGCGTGATGGGTCGAGTCCGCGAAGGCCCAACTCCGCGGCACATTTAATCTTGAGCATGCGCTCGAGGGCCAAAAAGGCGTAGCTGCCCAGCCAGGGGAAGAGCACCCAGGTATCGCCGCCCAGGTTAATGAGCGGTTTAGTTCCCGCGCCCGAAATCTCGGCCGTATGACGAGCCTGCGCAAGGCGGGCCCGTGCGTTACCCATAAGGTACGGATACGCGGCGTGTTCGTTGAGCGCCTTGCGCATGCGCTCGAGTACGTGTGTATTGATGTCACCGGGACAGTCGCCAAAGTAGGCCGGCACCCGGCCCTTGACCTGCGTGGCAAAGACGGTGTGGCGCTTCCAGTCCACTTCCTCGACAATCCAGCAGTGTCCGGCGATGGCGATGCGCTCACCGGGCGGTGGCGGATTGACGATCGTGCCCAGCTCGGCCGATTCGCTGCGAACGGTGAACTCTTCGTTTTCCTGGAATACGGCGTAGAACTTAAAGTTGTTAATGATGCGCTCGCCCGCGAGACCCACGATGAGTCCGCCGCCCTCGGTGACTTGGATATGGTCGATCTTAATGAGGTGACGCAGCAGTACGCGATAGTCATCGGCCGAGATGCGATGGAAATAGCTGAGTGTGAGCACGCGCTGGGCAAGCTCTGCCGGCGTGAGCTCGCCGGTGCTGGCAAGCGTCGACATAGTCTGGTGGTAGAGCAGGCTGTAGGGGAGTCGATCGAGCTCGGGCGGCTCGACCCACTTTTCCTCGCGATAGAGTTGTACGAGCGCGATGCCCTGCAGGAGCTTCCACGGAATGGTCTCGGGCATCATCGTGCGCGGCTCGGGCTCTTCCTCGCGCATGACAAACCACATCTCGGGCGGAAGGTCGCGGCGTCCCGTGCGGCCCATTCGCTGCAAAAAGGAACTGACGGTAAATGGCGCATCGATCTGAAACGCACGCTCCAGACGGCCGATATCGATACCGAGCTCCAGCGTAGAGGTGGTGACGGTCGTTTGTGCCTGCTCCTCATCGCGCATGAGTTCTTCGGCCGTCTCGCGTAGCGATGCCGAAAGATTGCCATGGTGGATGAGAAAACGGTCGGGCTCGTGTCGACTTTCGCAGTAGCTGCGCAGCATGGAGCACACGGCCTCTGCCTCCTCGCGCGAGTTGGCAAAGACCAGGCACTTACGGCCGCGCGTATGTTCAAAGATATAGCCCATACCGGGGTCGGCGTTGTCGGGCGCCGTGTCGGTGGGGTTGAGAAGCGCCTGCTCGGTCGCTCGTGGGATGTCGACTTCGCCCTCGGGGGCCGAGGAAGTTTGGCGGTCCTTGGGAGCGGCCTTGCCCCGTGCCCGCTCACGACGTTGACGGCGCTCCTCTTGTGTGAGCTGTCCGCTGTGACGCATGTCTTGGGCGCCGGCGGGCAGTGCCGCGGATGCCGCCGCCTCGATACGCTCGCACGCAAGCACTTCGGCCTCTTGAGGACCCGTGCTCTCGAATCCCCGCTGCTGTGCCTGGGGACCCGAGTTGTAGAAGTGCTCCATGGAGATGCGCCACACGCGGCGCGGTTCTTCAAAGCGGGGGATAACACAGTCGCGCCCCGTTCCCTGTGAGAGAAAAGCGCCCGTGCGCTCGGGGTCGCCGATGGTGGCCGAAAGGCCAATGCGTCGAGGCTGCACGCCGGCCATGCGCGAGAGCCGCTCGATAAGGCAGAGCGTCTGCCCGCCACGGTCGCCGCGCATGAGCGAATGGACCTCGTCGATGACCACGTAGCGCAGGTCGCAAAACATGCGCGGGATCGCCATGTGCTTATGGATTAAGAGCGCTTCGAACGACTCGGGCGTAATCTGCAAGATGCCGCTCGGTTTTTTGATGAGCTTAGCCTTGTGCGACTGCGAGACATCGCCATGCCAGTGCCAGACAGGGATATCGGCCTCTTCGCAGAGGTCGTTGAGACGGACGAACTGATCATTGATGAGCGCCTTGAGGGGGCCGATGTAGAGGGCGCCCACGCTTGCGGGCGGGTTCTCCCAAAACTCGGTCAGGATGGGAAAGAAGGCTGCCTCGGTTTTTCCGGAAGCCGTGGATGCCGTCAGGAGCACATTATCTTGCGTGTTAAAGATGGCGTCTGCCGCTGCAACCTGGATAGAGCGCAGACTCTCCCAATCGTGGGAGTAGATGAAGTCTTGGATAAACGGGGCGTAGCGGTCAAAGGCGTTCACGGGGCCTCCTCTCAAATACGAACTTCTTAACGCGGTGAGCAGTGGCTTGCCGCATCACTGCCTCGACGTTTGCCCAGATAAAACCAGCCAAAATAAACCTGTCCCTTTTTGGCAGGTTAGATGGTGAACTCGGCGAAATTGCGGTCGCCGCTTGCGGTGCCGGTGTCGCCTGTTGCTGTTGCCGGCGCCAGCGCGTCGCCGCCGACGCTTTGCAGTAGCTCGGCCACGTTGGCGTCGGGGTTTTGGCATAGGATGTCGAGCAGCTCGATAAAGTCACGAATGACCTCACGCGGCGTCAAGTGCGTATCGGCTCCCACGCGGCCAAACTCAATCTTGAGAAAGTCAACCAAGTCGTTCTCGGTAAGCGTGGGCGTCCAGCCAAAGTAGCCGGCATGGATCTGCATGAGTTTTTCGATGAGCACCAGCAGCTCCTCATAGGTGAGTGGCTGCAAGCGGATGATGGGCGCGAGCATGTCCTTGAGGTCCTCGCGCGCAAAGCGACCCTGAGCGAGTCGGCTGCGCAGGGCCTCGTAGGAGAACACGCCGCGGCGACGGTCTTCGATGGAGGTTGGCGTGCCGCCCATGATCATGCCCAGGTACTGCGCTTTGCCCTGGAGCGTGTCGTTGTACATGGTCAGGATTTTCTCGTAGTTGTACTGGCGCGTGATGGCGTTGGGAATCTTATACAGATTCACGAGTTCGTCGATGAGCACCAGCATGCCCTTGTAGCCGCTGCAAACCAAAAAACGCGCGATGAGTTTGACGTAGTCGTACCAGTCGTCATCGCTGATGATGGTTGAGGACCCCAGTTCGGCGCGAGCCTCGCTCTTGGTGCGGTATTCGCCGCGGATCCATTTGGTCACGCGGCTCATGGTCTCTTCGTCGCCCTCGGATACGGCCGTGCGATAGCGGCGGAGCATGCGGGAGAAGTCGAAGCCGTGGACCATCTCCTCGAGCGGGGCCAGTTGGGCATTGACGACCGACTCTTCGACCTCGGCACACGAGGCGACCCAGCGATCCAGGATAAGGTTGAGCGCACCGCCCTCGGGGCGCGTTTTAGTCGATATGTTGCGGATGAGCTCACGGTAGGTGGCAAGGCCCTGTCCCTGGCCGCCCTGCAGGCGGCGCTCAGGGGATAGGTCGGCATCGGCGACGACGAATCCCTCACCCATGGCGTGCGTGCGGATGGTCTGGAGCAAAAAGCTCTTGCCGGCTCCGTAGCGACCGACCAGAAAGCGGAAGCTTGCGCCGCCGTCGGCGATGAGACTCAGGTCGGTGAGCAGGGCGCGGATCTCGACCTCGCGCCCTACGGTGATGTAGGGAAGGCCGATGCGCGGGACCACGCCGCCCTTGAGCGAGTTTAGGATAACGGCGGCGACGCGTTTGGGTACGCGGGGCGCTGCGGATGCGGTGTCACTCATGGTCTAGGTATCCTCTCACGTCTGCTTCATAATCCTCGATAATCTGCGGTCCTGCCGCTCCAAACTCGATAACGGTGTCACCCACCAGGTCAAAGAGCGCCTCGTTGATGCTGTCGACGAGCATATCCTCGCTCTGGCCCGAGCGCGCCACTGCCGATGTCGCTTGCACTGCGTTTTGCTCGAGGAGCGCGCGAAGGAAGGCATCTGCGGCGGGCGCGAGTTCGGTCGCGGCGTCAGTGGACGCAGCCGCTGCGGGCGGGGGCGTCGGCGCAAGAAGCGGCGCCACGAAACCAAACTGTTCGGTGGAAATGGTTGGCTCGTCGGCCTCGTCCTGCCCTGCGGCCGTCGTGGCCGGTTCGACAAACGCGTCTGCTGCGGGCTCGGTTTTCGGCTGCTCGGAGCCCGCCGTATCGACCTCTGCGAGCACATCGTCCTCGCGCTCCTCATCGATCAAAAGCGCCTCACGCGTTTGTGCGGCGGCGCTCCGAATGTGCCCCAGCTGACTCAAATCGATATCGATCTTGACTGGCTGGTGCGCGGCGTCCCACGAAAGCCATGCCACGACCTCGTCATCGATGATCTTGGCCAGATATTTGGGGACCTTCTCCTCCTTCAGGGGATGGGCGGGGTCTAGGGCCAGGCGCAGGCGTTGGTCGCAGGCGCGCATCATCTCACCGAGCTTGCTGCTTTTTTGTCTGCTGCCGTGGACGCGCATGCATTCCCAAAAGCCATTTTGGCAGCGGTAGATGTGAATGGGGTCCAGGCGATATTCGCAGTCCTCGTGGCGCTCGGGCGCAAAGAACACGGCCGAGGCAAACATGGTGTAGGGCATGGCCGTCTCCTCCCCAAACAAGCTCGCTACGATGCCGGTCTTTCGGTGCGTGTCATAGTAGCGCGCCATACGGACATACACGGCGCATGCCACGCGGCGCAGGTCGCGATGGTGGGAACGGTCGAGCCGTGAGTTATTCAGGTTGTACGTGGAGAGGGCGTTTATAGCGGTCGTGAGTCGCTCCTCGCCTGCCTCGTCGGGCGGAAGGGGGAGCGTGGGTTCGGAGGCTTTGCGACGCTTGGGGACTTGGGCCGACGGCGCCGATACAGGCGAGAGGTCTCGCGCCGCACGCCGCAGCTCGATAAGAGCGTTATCGAACATAACGGTTTTAGAGTCGCGAAGCAGCTCGGGGTTGAGCCCGTGGAAAACGGCGTAATCTTGCAACCACACGCGTGCAAATCGGTCTATTCCGGGCTCAAAGGCGCGATAGGCATCCCAAAAGGCCTTGATCTTGCTAAAGCCATCGAGCGGGTCATCAACGCCAATGCCGCAGATCAGCTCATAGAGATACAGGAAGGCAAAGGACGTAGACGTTTCCTCGATGGTTCCGCGGCGCACTTGGGCGCGCCAGGTAAAGTATCCGCGCAGCTGGCGATCGCTCATAGCGTTGTAGGTTGGGAAGTACGACTTGAACGTACCGTTATAGGGGCAATCGTCCTCAAAATCGGCCATCAGCAGGCCTTGGCGGTAGAAAAGCTCGGCTTCCGAAAGCCAGCGACCCGCGCCGCCCTTGGGGTCGTCCTGCCAGCGCGATATCTCGCGCATCTTGCGGTACTGGTCGGGAAGGAAGTTCTGCATCTGACGACCGGTTTTGAGAATCGGCTCGTTTGCGTAGACCTCATGTGAGAAGCGAGCGGACTGATGGGTCCGGGCCTCGGCCATGATGCGCTCGATGAGCATCTTGATGTCCTGGTCGGCCACCGTCTCTCCTCTCCTAACGCAGCTTCGGTGACCTCATATCATAACACAGCATCAAACAGGTGTTCGAGATACCGCTATGTAGATAGATTTAGAACAGGAGGGCGTAGATGACGGCTATGACAACGGAGGGGAGCATATTGGCCGTGCGGAAGGTCTGAGGACGGATGAGGTTGACGCCGACGCAGAAGATGAGCATAGAGCCCACGAGTGATAGGCTGTCGAGGGCGGCGGCGGTCATGATGGGGGAGAGCGCGCCGGCAAAGAGCGTAATCGTTCCCTGGAATACGGCAACAGGCAGGGCGGAGAAGATGCAGCCGCGGCCGAGCGAAGCCGTCATGGTGCAGACGATGATGCAGTCCAGCGCTCCTTTGAGGGCGAGCGTGGACCAGTCGCCGAGCAGGCCGTCTTGGATTGATCCCACGATAGCCATGGCACCGATGCAGACGGTCAGCGATGTCGAGACAAAGGCATTGGTGAACTCGTTGTCTCCCTCGCTGCCGGTTTTGCGCTTGAGCCATTCGCCCAGGTTTTCGATGCCGGCTTCCAGGTTTATGGCCTCGCCGATGAGCGAGCCAAGGGCAAACGAGACGATGAGCATGGTAGTGCCGGTGGTCGCCAGTGCTTTACCGTCAATGACGAGCATCTTTTGCATGGTGCCGCCCAATCCGATAAACAGAACGCACAGCCCCGACGCCTTCATGAGCGTGTCTTGGATGCGGGGCGTGATAAAACGTCCGCCTATAAGGCCCAGCAGTCCGCCCGCAATCAAAAGCGCGACGTTGATGATCGTTCCCAAACCCGGCATGAGCCCTCCCATATTGATGTCAACCTGGCAATCGTAGCAGACTGGGCTGCATGGTGCGTCATGACTCATCCTATACGTTATATAAGTGGTATTAATGACGGCATTTGGTGACCAAGCCTCAGCCTCCCATCACGACATAGGGGCTGAAATCGAAGCGCAGCGTCATGAGTCGCTGCGGGGACTCAATGGCCGCGGCGATGATATCGGCATCTCGAGCTCGGTCAAATCCCTCGAGCTCAATTTGATACGAGACGTCTTCCATTCTATGGAGTATCCGGTTACTCAGGAGGCTTTCACCGTCGAATTCCTCGATTTTGCCCCCGTTCGAGGTTACGGCATACAGGTGCAGTTTTGCGGTGGTCGCAGGGTCGACGACCGTGAGGTTGTCGATTTGGTTGGCCGTGCCCTTCGCCCCAAGCAAGGTGAGCAGGGTGGGGGCTACGACCTCGCCCGATGGTAGATAAACAACTTCGACGGTTTTGGGAAAAGCGATAATGGCTGCTTTGCGGACGAGCTTATCGGCGGCGGTGACCTCAATGCTCGCGGCGTCGACGGTTTCCGTGCGGTCGAGCGCGACCATCATGCAACAATTGCCCTCGTCGATGTCTGCCGGCATGGGATACCCCAAGTTTTCGCCAGCTTGCGTGCCGCCCACCGCGGCGGTTGTTTCGCTTGGCTCGTTGAAAATGGCTGAAGGATCGCTCGATGGCGGTGTAATGTTGCCTGGTGCGCCATTGTCCCCAGGCGTTATTTCACCGCTGCTCTCGCTGGAGTCGCTTGCGATGTCACCTGTCGAGGGGGCGAGTCCGACCGCTCCCGCTCCGCTCCATTCCATCTCGAGAAGCGCCGGATCGACAAGGACGTGATGCACATCTTGCGTCTGGGTGCTGATATCGACAGGACCGGGATCTGCCCCTCGCGTTAGGCTGAGCGATCCGGTCCGCTGTTTGCCCCGAATCTCCTGGCTTTCTGTGCCGCTCGCGTAGAACATCAGAGGGATCTCGCCATTTGGTGTGGCGTCGGTGCCCGCCTTGGTCATTTTCAGCGATGCGGTGAATGAGATAGCGGGCTGCGTGCCATCGGTGCTCGAGGGGACGCAGCCCAGGCATACACCTCCTCCGTCTTCGAAAAATGTGCTGTCGAAGGCGACCGTCGCCCCGTCCGCCGAGTCATCGGGCAGGGTGATGCCGAAGTGCAGCTCCACGTCGCAGGAATCGTCATCGGCATCAGTTGCAACCGCGCGCCATGTGCAGATAGCGTATCCCGTTAGGGGGCCGTCTGCTTTGCGCGAGCGCTCGGTATCCACGACTATCGAGCTGTTCGTGCAGCGACGGAGGCACCCCGAGGTCGAAATGCTTGCCTGCGCAAGCGAGAGGCGTTGGCGCGCGATGGTGCTCATCTGGTTTGTGACGAGACAGTTGACGGCAGGTAAGGGGACGTCTACGGCGGGTGTCGCTAGAGCGGCGACGGGCATGCCGGTGACAAGCGCGCTGCAGAGCGCGGCAACGGGCAAAAGGTTCTTTGATGCCATGGGCTCTCCTTACCTGTTCTGGACGGTCTCGATTTGTGTGGCTACTGGCTGCGTTTGATGTGCAGGCCAAGGCCGATGGCGCTTGTACCTGCCGCGGCGATTCCTGCCGCCAGGAGCTGTCGCGTGTCGCCCGTTTGCGCTAGGGGTTCATGTTGGCCGCTGCGTTCGAGCTCCGATAGATCGACAGTCACTTGTGTGGCAGCTTGCGCCTGCTCTTGTTGGGCAAAGGCGGCGATCGGGGCAAACGTTACAACGCCGACGATAGCGGCAAGGACAATCGCCTTAGGCCGTGTGCGCACCGGGCTCGACCGTCCACGTAATGCTCGCGACCTGGTCGCCCGTGCCGGTCACATGGAAGATGTCTCGCGTGACGCGGGCGACATTGCCACTCGTCTTGAGCTTAATCCTGTCCGTACCATTGGCGATGCCCTGGTAGCCCATGTCGAAGGATGCATTTTTGGAAAGGTCGAGGCCTGCTTCCTGCGTCGCGGCATGAGCGTCTTGGAGTGCCTTGTCGGGGCCGACCTTAAAATCGATGGAGTTCTGGGCGGTTCCCGTCTTGGCGTCAGCGACGATGCTCCAGGAGTTCTTGGCGCCGATTTTCATGTTGGTAACGTGGATGCCATAGGCCGAAAGATTGTCGATAGTGGTTGTGTTCTCGGAAGGGCCCTGAAGCGTGCCATCGGCCTTGGCGACAAACGGAATGACGGTCGGAGTCTTAAACGCGATGTTGTCGATTTCGGTCCTGATGGTCACGTCGGTGGTTCCAACGCGTCCCTCCGCCAGAGCGGTGGTCGGCGCGGCGCTCATTGCGAGTGCGAGCGCCAGCCCTGCGCCCACGACGAGCGCCCTGGTCCCGCTCAAGTTCCTGGTGATGTCCATAATCGTTCCTTTCTATTCGTCACGGAACGTTTCCGTGAGGGTTAGACGAAAACGGCACGGGTGCGCATTTTCATAACAGGCGGCAGATCTAGTCTTCGGCCTGCGCAACCCGCACCTTGATGCGCGTGGGATTGCCATGGGCGTCGTAGGTCTTGGCGTCGAGCGCTTGAATCTCGATATACGCCTCACCTTCTTTGATGTCGCCTGCAGGGCAGGTCTCAACGGTCTTGCCGGTCTCGACCACGCCCGATTCATAGACGGTCTCGTCGTTTTGGATCACGCGGAAACGCTGGGGAAACTTGTTATCCTGGACGTTTTGTACGTTGACGCGCAGCTTACCGCCTTTTTGTAGCTGGGCGACCGGTGCGACCGAGATTGTCATCATGTTGTCGCGGACGATGGCATCGAGCTCGTCCTGGATTTCTTGGCGCGACTTACCCTCTGCCGCTGTGACCGAGGCGCCCGTCTCGGCGACAGGCTTTGACTGCCAGGCGTAAAGGCCGACGGCGATAAGGGCGCAGGCGATGGCCAAGCAGACGATGCCGAGCCTTTTTCGATGTTTTGA
Organism: Collinsella sp.; assembly: GCA_019424905.1. Lineage (GTDB taxonomy): Bacteria > Actinomycetota > Coriobacteriia > Coriobacteriales > Coriobacteriaceae > Collinsella. The sequence continues at coordinate 98,977 of JAHYYP010000004.1, forward strand.
CCCCAGGGGGCTCGACCGCTTCCGTGCGTTCATGCGGCATCCTTAGTGGTATAGACGCGCGCGAACGTGGACGGATCGGCGCCAAAGAGCATGTGGAGCATGAGACGTCGCGAGTAGATGAGCTCGTCGAAGTTTGGGTCGAGTTTGATGTCGTGGATGTGGGCGATATGGTGGGCGAGTGCCGAAAACGATTCGGGATCGCAGATCACGTCGGTGGTGACGTGATAGACGACCGCATCGGGAAACGCCTCCTCGTCGAAGGGCAGAAGATATGGGTCATCGTCAACTTCGATGGCGACGCCATACTGGGGCCAGTAATATGCCATGGGAACCTCCCTGCTTTTGGGCCAAACCTTCTATTGGCTCTGGCTGTCGATGCCGACCGTATCAGCCGCAACTTGACCAATTTCTGACCAAATGCTTGACGGGTTTACATCGCCGCAGGTGAGAGATGCTAAAAAATATCTCAAGTTTTTTCGAGCGCCAATTGCATGCATGGCAGTGATGGGAAGGAGCGCGTTAAATAGAGCGCCTGCCGAGAAAACGCCGCCGCTTGCCGAATTGCACAAACGTAAAATTCGCCAATTATGGAGACGGTCTCAGTCACGTCGACGAAACGATGCGGTAACATCTCCCTGCAAATACTGTAGTTAACTAAAGGGGGAGTTTGCGTGTCTGCAGCCATCAAACCCTTCAGCGACGAGTTCGAAGAATATGGTCGCGATGAATCTCGCACATCGGGCGAGGCGTCGAGTATCTCGTTTCCGACAACGGAGGACGAAGTCCGCGCCATTCTGCGAAAGCTCCATGCCGAGCATGTTCCGATAACGGTCCAGGGTGCTCGGACCGGTCTGGCTGCCGGTGCCGTGCCCCACGGCGGCCACATCCTCAACACTTCTCGTATGAATCGCTACCTGGGTCTTCGCCGCGACGAGCAAGGCCGTTTTCTGCTGCGCGTGGAGCCGGGCGTCGTGCTTTCTGAGTTACGCAAGCAGCTGGGCAAGAAGGCATTGCCGACCGCTGGCTGGGATCAGGCATCGCTTGAGGCCTATGAGGAGTTCCAGACAGCTCCCGAGCAGTTCTTTCCCACCGATCCCACCGAGGCATCTGCCTGCCTGGGTGGCATGGCGGCGTGCAATGCCTCCGGTGCCCGCAGCTATGCCTATGGCCCCATGCGCCCGCACGTTACGGGGCTTCACGTGGCACTGCCGGACGGCGACCTGCTCGAGCTTCATCGAGGTCGGGCACACGCTGACGCACGCCACTTGTCGCTCGTGACGGCAGGGGGCCGCGCGCTTGAGCTGGATCTTCCCGGCTATACCATGCCCAAGACCAAAAACGCGTCGGGTTATTTCGTTTCGGACGACATGGACGCCATCGATCTTTTTATCGGTGCATGCGGCACACTCGGGGTCATTACCGAGCTCGAGATCGCCCTGCAGGCGGCACCTTCGGTCGTATGGGGCGTGAGCTGCTTTTTCGACAGCGAGGACAAGGCAGTGTCCTTTACCGATTCCGTGCGCCCCGTGCTGTCCCATGCCGCCGCTATTGAGTATTTCGATGCCGGCGCCTTGGATATCCTTCGCCGCCAGCGCGAGCAGTCGACCGCGTTTGCCTCGCTGCCGGCACTCGACGATGAGGCAAAGGTCTGTGTTTACGTGGAACTCGACTGCGACGACGAGGCTCAAGCGACTGAGGAGCTGTACCACCTGGGATGGGTTTTGGAGCTTGCGGGCGGCCGCGATGACGCGACCTGGGTTGCGCGCACCGAGGTCGATCGCGAATGCCAGCGGTTCTTCCGCCACGCCGTCCCCGAGAGTGTCAACATGCTCATCGATGAGCGTCGCCGCACCGACCCCACCATTACCAAACTGGGGTCGGATATGTCGGTACCCAACGCGCGCCTGGCCGATGTCGTTGCCTTCTATCGCCGCACGCTGGCCGAAAGCGGGCTTGAGTCTGCCGCCTGGGGACATATCGGCAACAACCATCTGCATGTGAATATCCTGCCGCGCGATGCGCAGGACTACCGTCGCGGTGGTGAGCTGTTTGCCCGGTGGGCTGCGGAGGTAACGGCTATGGGCGGCGCCGTCTCTGCCGAGCACGGCGTCGGCAAGATCAAAGCGGGCTTTTTGGAGACGATGTACGGCCACGAGGCCATGGTCGAATCGGCTCGACTCAAGCTGCAGCTCGATCCTGCCGGGCAGCTGGGTCGTGGCAACCTATTTTCGGAGAAGCTCTTGGATGAACTCGTCCAGAAAGGGGGCGCGTGAAGATGAGCGATTTCCATATGGTGGTGTGCGTCAAGGCGGTACCGGGAAGCACCGAGGTCAAGATGGACCCCAAAACCAATACCATCGTGCGTGATGGCAAGCAGGCGGTCATTAATCCCTTCGATGCAAGTGCCCTCGAATGCGCGCTGGCGCTCAAGGACGACTTTATCGGCTTTGGCATGGATGTGCGCGTGACGGTGGTGTCGATGGGTATCCCTGCAACCGAATCGCTGCTGCGCGACTGCATTGCCCGCGGCGCCGATGATGCGCTGCTGCTGACCGATCGCGCCTTTGCGGGCGCGGACACGTTGGCGACCACCTATGCCCTCAAATGCGGTATCGAGGCGCTCGACGAGGACTTCGACCTGCTCATCTGCGGCAAGATGGCGGTAGATGGCGATACCGCCCAGATTGGCCCCGAGCTGGCCGGCGCCTTCGAGATTCCCTGCGTGACCGATGTGAGCTGCGTGCAGAGCGCAGGTTTTACGACGTGCGGTGCGCTTTCGCTCGTTCACGGTTGCGATGCCGGCGAGGAGACGGTCTATCTGGAGATGCCGTGCGCGATGACGACCGCCAAGGAGATCGGCCAGCTGCGCATGCCGAGCATCGCCGGCATTCGCGCGGCCGAAGATGCGGATGTGCGGGTGGTCTGTGCTGCCGATGTACATGCTGACCCTTCGCGTTGCGGCCTTACCGGATCGCCGACGCAGGTCGTGCGCTCATTTGTGCCCGACCGCGACCAAACGTGCGAGGCCATCGAGGGCACGCCGGTCGAGCAGGCGGCAAAGATTGCCAAGATTATCGAGGGGATGGCATAGATGAGCGGACTGATAATCGATAGCGAGGCGTGCGTTGGCTGTGGCCGCTGCGTTCGCGCCTGTGCCTCGGGTGGCATTGTGATGGAGGGCGAGCGCCCCAACCGCTGCGCCCATGTGACCGACGGCTGTATCTTGTGCGGCGGGTGCGTCGACGCCTGCCCCGTCAATGCCATTTCGATCGAGCGCGACGAGGCCGCCGGCGCGGTTGACCTCGATGCGTATCGAGACATATGGGTATTCGTTCAGACCGACGATCACGATGTCGTGGCTCCGGTGGCCTACGAGCTCATGGGTAAGGGGCGCGAGCTTGCCGATGCTCGCGGTTGCCGTCTGGTGGCATTGGCCGGCATGGGCCCCGAGGGCTCGCTTGAGGACCTGGAACATCTGGTCTGCGCCGGTGCCGACGAGGTCGTGGTCTGCCGCGACGAGCGACTGCGCCAAAACGATGCGGAGATCTATGCTCGTCTCATCTGCGATTTGGTGGCCGAGCGCAGACCCGAGGCCATTCTGTACGGCGCGACCGCCTTTGGTCGTGAGCTGGCGCCCGGTGTGGCCGTACGCTTGCAGACGGGCCTTACGGCCGACTGTACGGTGCTTTCGATGGATACGGAGACGGGTCTACTGCAGCAGACCCGCCCGGCGTTTGGCGGCAACTTGATGGCCACCATTATCTGCCCCAATCATCGGCCGCAGATGGCAACGGTGCGCCCCGGCATCTTTGGGGCACCCAAGTTTGACTACAGCCGCTCTGGCACGATTACCCAGGTATCGCTTGCGAATGATGTTAAGGCCCGTGTCGAGATCTCGATTCCCGCCGAGGAGTGGGGGCAGCAGGCATCAATTGCCGATGCCGAGCGCCTGGTCGTGGTGGGCCGCGGCATCGGCTCCAAGAAGAATCTGCCCCTGATGCGAAAACTCGCCGATGCCTTGGGTGCCGAGCTTGGTTGCACGCGTCCCGTTGTGGAGGCAGGCTGGTTGGAGTATCGCCACCAGATTGGCCAGACCGGCGTGTCGGTTTCGCCCAAGCTCCTTGTGAGTATCGGCGTTTCGGGCGCTATCCAGCATCTTGCCGGCATCGGCGGCGCGGAGTGCATCATCGCTGTCAACGAGGACCCGGATGCCCCCATCTTCGGCGCTGCGCAGTACAAAGTTGTCGGTGACGCCGTCGAAGTTGTCGAGGAGCTTCTGGCCCAGCTCGAGCGCTAGGCGCTGGCCAGCCAGGCTCGCATCTCTTTCTTTAGGCGTTCCCAGGTCGCTTGCGTGGCGGGGTCGGTAAAGGGCCGCACGATACCAAAAGGTGCGTCGAGCAGGCGGTAGATATCGCCCTGCTTGCGCGTCAGCGCGCGGCTTGCCGGATAGACGAGCTCAAACATAAAGCAGATAAGCCCCACCAAGTAGTCCGCGGGCTCATCGCGCTCATCGCGCGTGACGCAGCGGTGCTCGTCAAAGGCAGCCAGCGTCGGTGCCGAGAAGTGGCTGGCAAGAAACACGTCCTCATCCACTTTGAGGATGGTGTCGACGGTGCTGTCGGCGATGGTGCGCATAATGTCGACCTTGTCGCCATCGCGCACAATATCGCAGAAGCGCCGCGTGCGCTCGTCGAGCTGCGCGGGTAGACGGAAATCGCTGTGATAGGCAATGCTTGCGCGAATCAACTCGTCTTCTACCGGATCGTCGATAAAGTCGCGGATACTTGTTGTCGCGGGCGCGTCTGCAGGGTTTTCGCCAAAGAGAACCTCGACGCCCAACGCCGCATGGCTCATGCTCTCGGCATCCTTAAACGTGTCCCAGCGTCGCAGCTGCTCAAAGCGACCCATATCGTGCAGCAGGCCGCAAAGCCACGCTAGGTCAATGTCCTGAGGTGACCAGCCCTGTTCGCGTGCCACGGCATCGCATGCCTCGGCAACGTGGTACGTATGCTCGATTTTGAGCGCGATACGCGGATTGGCGGCATCGTAGGCATCGGTGTAGGTTTTGAAGGCCGCGGCAGCCCGCGTTCGATCGATAGCTGTCATAATGACTTCCTAAAAAGTTGTGTCTTTCTGTGTCTTTCGATCCGGTGGCAATTGTAGGTGAACTCGGTTGCCATCGGGCGATGGTTCTGCCGCGTCGTTGAATGCGGCTCGGAAATCTTGTCGGGACGAGGAACGTTATGGTGCTCAAAATCGTTAAAACCGTCTGGCCGGTGATGCTTACCTATGTTGCGATAGCCGCGCCGTGCGGAATGATTATGGCGCAGACGGGAATGGAACCCTGGATGGTTTTTGCCCTGAGCAGCACGTTCGTGACGGGCAGCGGGCAGTTTATGGTCTGTAATCTGTGGCTAGCAGGCGTGCCTGCGGCGTCGATCGTCGCGAGCGTCGCCGCAATCTCCTCGCGCTTTGCGCTTTACTCGGCATCGATCGCACCGCATTTGAGGGGTGCTTCGAAGCGTCAGACGCTGGCTGTTGCCGCGACACTTACCGAGGAGGCATACGGCATTTCGCTTGCCAAGTTGGTTAAAGGGGAGGATTGGGGTCCGCTCGAGTCCTTTGTGCTCAACGTGATCCTCATCGCAACATGGGGCGTTTCGTGTACGACGGGCGCCATCGTCGGCGCCGTTGTTGATGTTCCCACCGCTATTGCGGGTTTTGTCTGCACATCGCTCTTTATCTGCCTACTCTTTTCGCAGCGACTGTCGCGCGGCAATGTCGTAGCTGCCGGTTTGGCTGCGGTGTCCGTCGCCATATGCAAGTTCTTGGGGTGGACGAATATCGCCGTGCCGGCAAGTGTGCTCGTCGGCGTTGTCACGGCACTCGCGTGCGATGTCCTCGCCGAGGGAAGGGGCGCTCGCGATGCCCGTTAATGAGTTTTTGGTTCTATGGCTGTCGTCATGGGCGGCCATCGCGTTTTTCCGCATTGCCCCGGCGTTTGCCTTGCGCGGGAGAACGCTGTCGCCCCGCGTTACCGAGGCCTTGGGTTATATTCCGCCTGCCGCCTTTGCGGCGCTGGTCGCCAACGATTTGATAAGCCCTGGCGCTTTCGACGCCGGCTTGTGGCAGGGCTTGATTCCCTGGATTGCGGCCGCCGGCGTCGTGGCGGTGGCAATCAAGACAAAGTCGATGTTGTGGTGCTGCGTCTCGGGCATCGTGTTCTATATCGTTTTGAGCTTCATATAAGAGCGGAGCACGTTTAGCGTCCCGGCACACGTATCGAATTTCTCACCGAGCCGGTCTGCTTCTTCTGGTACCATGGTCAAACTTTACTGTAGCAAAGTATGACGTGGGCTTTTGTTCTGCGTCAGCGGAAATGGGGGTTTCATGGCACAGGAAGCGACCGCCAACGAGCAAAAGAAATTCAAAGTCCCGCGTATCCCGGGTGACATCATGATCTACCCGATGATCGTTGGCCTTTTGCTCAATACCTTCTGCCCGCAGGTCTTTGAGATCGGCGGCTTCTTTACCGCCGCCTGCCGCGGTGGTTCCAACACCATCGTTGCCGCGATCCTGCTGTTTGTGGGTGCCGGCATCAGCTTTAAGTCCACGCCGGGCGCCATCAAGACCGGCATCGTTGTGCTGATTCCTAAGCTTGTTGTTGCGGCTGCCCTTGGCTTGGGTGTGGCATATTTCTTTAACGACAACTTCCTAGGTCTGAGCTCCGTGTCTATCATCGGCGGCATTACGTTTTGCAACATGGCGCTCTACACCGGCATCATGGGCGAGTTCGGCGACGAGTCCGAGCAAGGCGCCGTCGGTATCCTGTTCTTTACGGCCGGCCCCGCCGTCACGATGATCATCCTCGGTGTCTCGGGTCTCGCCAACATCCCCGTCGGCACCATCATCGGATCCATCCTGCCGCTTGTTATCGGCATGGTTCTGGGCAACTTGTTCCCGTTCATCAAGAACCTGCTGGTTCCCGGCGCCAATCCTGCGATTGCCGTTATCGGTTTTCAGCTCGGTGCGTCCATGAGTCTTTCGAGCTTTATCACCGGCGGCATTTCGGGCATCCTGCTGGGCCTCATCACGCTCTTTATCGTCGGTCCCATTACCTTTGCCTTCGAGCGCCTGTGCGGTGGTAACGGCAAGGCGGCCGTTGCCTGCTCCACTATCGCCGGCACGGCTATGACCACGCCGGTCGCCCTCGCCGAGGTCGCTCCGCGCTATGCCGAGCTTGCGCCCACCGCGTATGCGCAGATCGCCACCGCCGTCATCATCACGGCAATCATGGCCCCGATTCTGACCGGCTGGGTCGACAAGAAGTTTTGCCAGGGCAAGGAGGATCTGTCGCCTGCCGGTGTCGAGGCCATCGAGGAGGCCGTCGCGACCGACATCGATGGCGAATAGCAATCGCTACCCATCAATGATGCCGGAGTGCAATTCGCGCCGTTTGAGCGCCCGAACGATGACTGTTTTGCAGTGACGTTCGGGCGCTCTGCTATGATTCCCCTTACCCCTGCGGGTAGGGGGTGTTTGTTGCCCAGACCAGAATCGGGCGATTCTGACCACTTGAATATTGAATGGATGGCGTCTAGTGGTTAAGGCACTCAAAATTGAGATATTCCTGCTATGCATGATTGTTCTTATCGGGCTTGCCGCACGAAGCCGCCGCTCCTTGTTCTCGAGCACCCAGCAGCTTCTGTTTAGCATGCTGGGCTACACGTCTGCAGCCTACATTTTCTTCGATATGATCTGGACGCTCTCGGACGGCGTGAGCACTCCTGTAGGCATCACGGCCAACTGGATTTCCAACGCGGTCTCGTTTTCGCTGTTCGCCATCGCGTGCCTCATTTGGTTTTTCTATTCCGAGACAGTGCAGGGCTCACGCCTTTTGACCGCGCGCTATAGGGTGGCGCTCGTGACGTTGCCAACCGTATTGGTGGTCGTGCTGGCATTTACCAGCTACTGGACGCACACTATGTTCTATATCGATGCACAGGGCGTATATCGTCGCGGAGCGCTTTATATGATTCAGCCTATCGTTAGCTACTGCTACATCATATATACGTCTTTGCATGCCTTTATTCAGACTCGAAAAGTCGAAAGTCTGCAAAAGAAGGCCATTTATCGCACCCTCGCCTTTTTTGCGGTTCCCGCTCTGGTGGGCGGTACCTTCCAGGTTTTGTTTTCGGTACCGGGCCTTTGTGTCGGTATAACGCTGAGCATCCTGCTGCTCTACATCATCTACCAGGAGCAGCTGATCTCGACCGACCCGTTGACTGGCCTCAACAATCGCAACCGTTTTGAGACCTATATGCTGTCGCTCTTTTCAAATGTGGATCAGGCCGAAGATGTATATCTGCTTATGATGGACGCTGACGGCTTTAAGCAGATTAACGACCGGTATGGACATGTTGAGGGCGATCATGCCCTCCAGGTCATATCTGCTACGCTCAAAGAGGTCTGCTCGGCGTCTGGTGGCTTTATCGCACGTTATGGCGGCGATGAGTTTGTGGTGCTTCAAAAGGCGACGGCGGAGCAGGACATCATGTGTCTGTGCGCGGCAATCAGCGACGAGCTCGCGCGCGCCGAGGTCCCGTATCTGTTGCGGATGTCCATCGGCTACGCACGGGTTGGTGATGGCGTCGATACCTGGCAAGACTTGCTTCGCGCTGCCGACGCGGAGCTTTACCGCGTAAAGCGCGAGAAGAAGAAAGCCGGCGTCCAGATACGCTAGAAAAAAAGGGCGAACGCTGGCGTGCGTTGCGGCCCTCAGCTCACCGATGTACTCCATTAAGCTAAAGCATGTGAATCTCCTCTACTAAATAAGGGCGGTTCGCTAGGCTTTTTTGGGTTTGTTGACGATGATGATGCCGCCGCAGACCAACAGCAGGGCAACAAGTACGGTAACGGGGCTCGTGCCAGCGCCCTCGCCGAGCAGCAGTGCGCTCAACAGCACGCCAAAGACCGGGTTCATAAAGCCAAAGACCGAAACGCGGCTGACGGGGTTGACGGCGAGCAGGCGGGACCACAGCGAGTACGCGACGGCGGAAATGAGCGCCATATAAATGATGAGCGCGATGGCGGGGGCGATTTCGGTGGGGGAAAACGTGCCGCCCATCAAAAACCCGATTGCGGTAAGGACCACGCCACCGACTAAAAACTGCCAGCCGGCGAGCAAGACGCCGTCATGCTCGCGCGAGAAGATGCCAATGAGGCAGGTCGACAGGGCGCCCGCAACAGTGGAAGCCAAGATAAATCCCTCGCCGTCGAGCGTAAAGCCAAAGGTGCCATCCGCGCCCGAAAGGTTGACGAGCGCGACGCCTGCAAAGCCCAGCACACAGCCAAGCACCTTGGGCGTATTGAGCCTCTCGGTGTGAAATGCCAAGGCGGCAAAGAGAATTGCGAGGAAGTTGGCGCTGGCCTCGATGATGGAACTCGACATGGCGCTGGCGCGCGAGAGTCCTAGGTAGAAAAAGAAGTACTGCCCGATAGTCTGGAAGAGTGACAAGACAAAGATGGGCTTGATGTCACGAGCCTGCGGAATGAGGGGGCGGCGTTGGGCCGCACTCATCCCAACGATAACCAGGGCGCCGGCAAGCGTGAAGCGCAAGCCCGCAAAGAGCAGCTGTGAGGCGCTATCGTGCGCGGGGATGCCAAAGAGCCCGTAACCGATCTTGATGCAGGGGAAAGCCGACCCCCAGAGCGCACAGCAGACGAGGCAGCCCAGGATGAGCCCGGGTAGGGTGGCGAGATACGGCTTGCGGCTTTCCATGATGTCCTTCCTGTATGCGCGAAGCAAAAAAGAACCCGCCACCGGGTGTGCCGGTGGCGGGTGTTGTTACCCGAGGGGATTGTACCCGATGGGACGCATTAAGCGAAGTAGGCCACGCCGCTCTCAAAGATCGGCATGAACTTATCGCCGGGGACATGCTCGGGCACGTTGCGGTACAGGTTGTCGCCACGACGCTCGGCATGGCCCATCTTGCCCAGGACGCGGCCGTCGGGGCTCGTGATGCCCTCGATGGCGAGTGCGGAGCCGTTGGGGTTGACGGAAAGGTCCATGCTGGGCTTGCCGTCCTCGCCCACGTACTGCGTGGCGACCTGGCCGTTGGCGATGAGCTGGGCGAGCACCTCGTCGCTGGCGACAAAGCGGCCCTCGCCGTGGCTGATGGCGACGGTGTAGGGGTCGTCCAGGCTGCACTGCGATAGCCACGGGGACAGGTTGGACGAGATGCGGGTGCGCACCAGACGGCTCTGATGGCGACCGATGGTGTTGAACGTCAGCGTGGGCGCATCGGGCGTGGCGTCGACGATGTCGCCGTAGGGCACCAGACCGAGCTTGATCAGGGCCTGGAAGCCGTTGCAGATGCCCAGCATCAGGCCGTCGCGGGCCTTGAGCAGGTCGCGGACTGCCTCGGTGACCTCGGGAGCGCGGAAGAACGCCGTGATGAACTTGGCGGAGCCATCGGGCTCGTCGCCGCCCGAGAAGCCGCCGGGGATCATGACGATCTGGCTTGCACGGATGCGGCGGGCAAGCTCGTGGGTGCTTTCGGCGACGGCCTCGGGCGTGAGGTTGTTGATCACGAAGGTGTCGGCCTCGGCGCCGGCGGCGCGGAAAGCGCGGGCGCTATCGTACTCGCAGTTGTTGCCGGGGAACACGGGGATTACCACGCGCGGGCGGGCGATCTTGGCGCCGCTGTACACGTGGATATCCTTGGCACGGAAGTCGATGGTCTCGACCTTGGCAGTCTCGCCGGCGCTGCGGTAGGCAAAGACGCCCTCGATGCCGCTCTCCCAGGCCTCCTGGAGCTCGGCGAGCTCGATGACCTCGGAGCCGGTGTCGATGACATAGCCCTCGACGGTGGTGCCCAGGGGCTCGACGACAACGCCGTCGGCGATCTCGGGCAGCTCGGCATCCTCGGCGAGCTCGACGATAAAGCTGCCGTAAAGCGGGGTGAAGAGGCTCTCCACGTCTACATCCTCGGCAAGCTCGATACCGATCTGGTTACCGACGCACATCTTAAAGAGGCTCTCGGCGCCGCAGCCGTAGCCGGGCGTGGAGACGGCCAGGGCGTCGCCGGTGGCGGTGAGCGCCTCGACGGCGTCAAATGCGGCGAGCAGCTGCTGGGCATCGGGGCGGTAGTCCTCGCCATAGGTGGCGGGGGCGACACGGACGACGCGATGCGTGAGACCCTTGAACTCGGGGGAGACAGCGCGGTCCGCCTTGCCAACGGCGACAGCGAAGCTGATCAGGGTCGGCGGAACGTTGAGCTCGCCGGCTTCGTCTTCAAACGAGCCACTCATGGAATCCTTGCCGCCGATGGCGCCGGCACCCAGGTCGACCTGGGCCATAAGGGCGCCCAGGACGGCTGCCATGGGCTTGCCCCAACGCTCGGCCTCGGTGCGCAGACGCTCAAAGTACTCCTGGAAGGAGAGATAGGCGCGCTTGTGCTCAAAGCCGGCGGCCACGAGCTTGGCGATGGACTCGACCACGGACAGGTAGGCGCCCGCAAACTGGTCGGCCTCCATCAGATAGGGGTTGAAGCCCCATGCCATAGCGCTCGCCGTGGTGGTCTCGCCGTCCACGGGGAACTTGGCGACCATGGCCGAGCTTGGGGTGAGCTGCGTCTTGCCGCCAAAGGGCATGAGCACGGTCGCGGCGCCGATGGTGGAGTCAAAGCGCTCGGAAAGACCCTTGTTGGAGGCGACGTTAAGGTCGGTGACGAGCGAGGTCATGCGCTCGGCAAGCGTGGTGCCGGCCCAGCTGGGCTGCCACACGCTGCGGGCGCAGACGTGGGCGACCTGGTGCTTGGGCGCACCGTTGGAATTGAGGAACTCGCGGGACAGATCGACGATGGCGACGCCGTTCCAGGCCATGCGCATGCGCGGCTCGGCGGTAACCTCGGCGATGACGGTTGCCTCCAGGTTCTCCTCGGCGGCGTAGCCCATGAACTCCTCGACGTCACCGTCGGCGACGGCGCAGGCCATGCGCTCCTGGGACTCGGAAATGGCGAGCTCGGTGCCGTCCAAGCCGTCGTACTTCTTGGTCACGGTATCAAGGTCGACATACAGGCCGTCGGCAAGCTCGCCCACGGCGACCGAGACGCCGCCGGCGCCAAAGTCGTTGCAGCGCTTGATCAGACGGCAGGCGTCGCCGCGGCGGAACAGACGCTGCAGCTTGCGCTCGACCGGGGCGTTGCCCTTCTGGACTTCGGCGCCCGAGGTCTCGATGGACTCGGTGTTCTGGGTCTTGGAGGAGCCGGTGGCGCCGCCGATGCCGTCACGGCCGGTGCGGCCGCCCAGCAGGATGATCTTGTCGGTGGGGGCGGGGCACTCGCGACGAACGTGGTTTGCCGGGGTGGCGCCCACGACGGCGCCGACCTCCATGCGCTTGGCCACGTAACCGGGGTGATAGAGCTCGTTGACCTGGCCGGTGGCAAGGCCAATCTGGTTGCCGTAGCTGGAGTAGCCGGCGGCAGCGGTGGTTACGAGCTTGCGCTGCGGCAACTTGCCCTCGAGCGTCTCGGAAACCGGGACGGTGGGGTCGCCGGCGCCGGTGACACGCATGGCCTGGTACACATAGCTGCGGCCCGAGAGCGGGTCGCGGATGGCGCCGCCCACGCAGGTGGCGGCACCGCCGAAGGGCTCGATCTCGGTCGGGTGGTTATGGGTCTCGTTCTTAAAGAGGAACAGCCAGTCCTGGTCCTCGCCGTCGACATCGACCTTCACCTTGACGGTGCAGGCGTTGATCTCCTCGGATTCGTCGACATCGGTCATGACGCCGGTCTTCTTGAGGTACTTGGCGCCGATGGTGCCCATGTCCATGAGGCAGACGGGCTTGGCGTCGCGACCGAGCTCGTGGCGCATCTCCATGTAGCGGTCGAAGGCCTGCTGCACCACGGCGTCGTCGATCGTCACGTCATCTAGGACGGTGCCGAAGGTGGTGTGGCGGCAGTGGTCGGACCAGTAGGTGTCGATCACGCGGATCTCGGTGATGGTGGGGTCGCGGTCCTCATCGCGGAAGTACTGCTGGCAGAAGGCGATGTCCGCCTCGTCCATAGCAAGACCGCGATCGGCGATGAAGACGGCAAGGCCGGCCTCATCGAGCTCGCGGAAGCCGTCGAGCACTTCGACGGGCTGGGGCTCGGGGGTCTCCATGTACAGCGTCTCGGGCAAGTCGAGCGAGGCGATGCGCGCCTCGACGGGGTTCACCACGTAGTGCTTGATGGCCTTGATGGCGGCTTCGTCCAGAGCGCCCGAGATCATATAGACCTTGGCGGAGCGCACGGCGGGGCGCTCGCCCTGGCTGATGAGCTGCACGCACTCGCTGGCGGAGTCGGCGCGCTGGTCAAACTGGCCAGGCAGGAATTCGACGGCAAAGACGGCGCCATCGCTTGCGGGGAGCTCGTCGTAGGTCACATCGACCTGGGGCTCGCTAAAGACGGTCGGCACGCAGGAGCGGAAAAGCTCCTCGTCGATGCCCTCGACGTCGTAGCGGTTGATGATCCTCAGGGCCTCGATGCCCTTGATGCCGAGAATCTCGGTCAGCTCGCCCTTGAGCTGCTGAGCCTCGACGTCGAACCCGGGTTTCTTCTCCACGTAGATACGAGAGACCATTGGTTCCTGCCTTCCTGATCGGTTGGGCGTACGGTACGGTATGCGGCAGCGGTCGGTTTACGGGGCAAGCCTCGCGGTCGCCTTGAGCCACATGTTTGTAAACCTCACTATGATACGACAGCTCGCGGCGCGTTGAGGACGGCGAGGGTGCTACAGTGAAGCGCAAACAAGAGAAAGGCATCACATGGCATTCGTTTCGCTCGCCATCATCGCACTCGTGGCCTTCGCAAGCCCCTTCATCGCCTCGGCGATTCCCGGAAAACCCGTTCCCGAGACCGTCTTTTTGCTCGTGCTCGGCGCGGTGCTGGGACCCCATATGCTCGGCGTCATCCATGTAGATGCCGAGGTCTCGCTTGTGTCCGAGCTCGGCCTGGCCTTTTTGTTCCTGCTTGCCGGCTTTGAGATCGACCCCAAGAGCATTACGGGCGTCGAGGGGCGCTACGGCTTGGCGACGTGGGTCGTCACGTTTGGTATCGCCTGGCTTGCCGTGCGCTTTACCCCGTGGTTCTCGGTCAGTCATTTCGACGGCATCGCCGTGACGCTTGCCCTCACTTCTACGGCGCTCGGCACGCTCGTGCCCATCATGCGTGAGCGCTCGCTCACCGGCACGCGTGTGGGCGACTCGATTCTCGCGTATGGCACTTGGGGCGAGCTCGGTCCCGTGCTCGCCATGTCGGTGCTGCTGTCTGCTCGCACTGGCATCCAAACGCTCGTAATCCTTGGCTTGTTTGCGGTGGTTTGCGTGTTGCTGGCCGTGGTCCCAAGCCGCTCCAAGCGCGTCGGCAGCCGCTTCTTTGCGTTTGTCGAGGAGCGTGCCGATACCACGTCGCAGACCTTCGTGCGCCTGACGGTGCTCATCCTGGTCACGCTCGTGGCGTTCTCGGCCGTCTTTGATCTCGACATCGTGTTGGGTTCTTTTGCCGCCGGCTTTGTCCTGCGCTATATCATCCCCGAGGGCAACCATACGCTCGAGACCAAGCTCGACGGCCTGGCCTACGGCTTTTTGATTCCGGTGTTCTTTACCGTATCGGGCGCAAAGATCGACCTGACGGCCGTGGCGTCACGCCCCGGGCTGCTCGCGGGCTTTATCGTGGCGTTGCTTATCATTCGCGCCGTGCCCATTCTCATCTCTATGAGCATTTGTCCTGCGACGCGCGATGTGTCGGCGTATGGTCGCATTACCGTGGCCCTGTACTGCACCACGGCCCTGCCGATCATCGTTGCCGTGACGAGCGTTGCCGTCAACGCGGGCGCGCTGTCGCAAGATATTGCGTCGGTCATGGTTGCCGCCGGTGCCATCACGGTGTTCTTGATGCCATTGCTCGCGCAGCTCTTCTACCGCGTGGTCGATGCCGCGCCGGTCGCCGCCGTGGCAGAGGTTGCCGAGCATCCATCCGATGCGCTTGACATCCTGCGCGCCCATCACGATTTGGCGAGCCTGCTCGCACGCGAGCACGAGCTGCTGACCTCACATGGCCATGGTCGCGTATTCGAGGGCCTGCCTACGCTCGATACGATTGCCGAGCGTCTTTCCGCCGAGGCGGCGAGCGGCCACATCGATGCCCGCATCGTGGACGCGGCGCGTCTTCTTGCCGATAAGACCTATGGTGATGAGGTTGACCCGTCCGAGCTGACTCCGCGTGAGCGCCGCCGCCTTGAGCGCGCCAAGCTCGCCGTACACGAATACCGCCGCCGCATGCTGGAGCTCTACGCGCGCGATGAAGCCCAGGACGACGACGGCAAGTAGCAAGGAATGTCGGGATACGGGTTCCGTCCAAATAATAGAAGGCGCGCTGCCTGCGGTTGATGCGGACAGCGCGCCTTTTGCGTTGAACTCTGTTGAGGTTCGAAGCCGAAACTTTCGACCTTTAGGAGCGGGCTGCCCCGTCGACGGGGAGGATGGCGCCCGTGACATAGGAGGACATGTCGCTCGCAAGGAAAACGAAGGCGTTGGCAACGTCCTCGGGCTCGCCCATGCGACCGAGCGGAATAGTGGCGATGATGGGCTTGATGACCTCTTCGGGCAGGTTGGCGACCATATCGGTCTTGGTTACGCCTGGGGCAACGGCGTTGACGCGAATGCCCATGGGGGCGAGCTCGCGCGAGAGCGACTGGACCATGCCGTTGACGGCAAACTTAGACGTGGGGTAGCCGACGCCAGAGGGCTGGCCGTACTTGGCGACCATCGAGCTTGTGGTAGTGATGGTGCCGCCGTGGCCGGCCTCGGTCATGATCTTGGCGGCAGCCTGGTGACCGTTAAAGACGGCGACGACGTTGAGGTCCATAACTTTGGCGAACTCCTCGGCTGTATAGTCCAAAAGGGGTGAGCGCTGGGAGATTCCGGCGTTGTTGACG
The DNA here is from genome assembly GCA_019424905.1 of Collinsella sp. GTDB lineage: Bacteria > Actinomycetota > Coriobacteriia > Coriobacteriales > Coriobacteriaceae > Collinsella. The sequence goes on from JAHYYP010000004.1 coordinate 114,958, forward strand.
ACCGTATCGAGACCGCCCATATCGGCTGCAGCCTGGGTAAAGGCCTCGGTCACGGCTTCGAGTGAGGTGAGGTCGCAGGAGCGGCCCCAGACCTTGGCGTCGGGATAGACGGCTGTCAGCTTCTCAACGGCCGCATCGGCGGTCTCCTGACGCGAGCCAAAGACGGTGACGGTGGCACCCTCCTCGATAAAGCGGCAGGCGATGGCATAGCCGATACCGCGCGTGCCTCCGGTGATGATTGCTTTCT
>JAHYYP010000005.1 GCA_019424905.1 Collinsella sp.
AAACCCTCCTAGCAGTAAGCCACGGCAGCGCCAGCCGCCAATTCATCAAGGCTGCCGCCCCAGCGGACTTTGAGCTCCCAACAAAACTCCCCAACTGCGCCATCATGATCTTCGATTTTGACGAGGAAAAGCCACAAGCAGAAGGCGAGCCAATGCAATGCAAGTTTTCCCTCCAGCAAATAGTGGACCCTCAACAAAGTAATTAGCTGAGCGAGCAAGGTTTAGCAGACATTAACGTGTCGTCTCCCGAGCTTGGCAGAGGGGCGGCGAAATATATTAAGTTTGTCGCGAGTTCCGCACGCAAAGGAAAGCACTTAATGTGCTTTCCGTCTTGCGCAGGACTGTAGAGCAGGAAACTTAATATATTTCGCCGCCCCTCTGCCAAGCCCAGGCGACTCCACGCACTTTACCTGCGTAAACAATGTGAGTGAAATATGAATCTCGATGGATACGCCCGCAGCCGTGTATACTAAACAGCTGTGTGAAACCAGGGGAGTATTCTGGCTGGACAAAATGCCTGCTTAATAGGGTTGTCAGGTAGTCCGGACGCAATACAAGGCTGGGGAGCACGTCGTGTAAGTAGTGGTCCTCTAGGGGCGTACGCTCGGTGGTGTACGCATTGTCCCAAGACCACGCGAGAGTTGGGATCATATCTTGATCAGCATGATTCTCGGCCGCAAGATTGGCATGACCCAGGTTTGGGACGAGGACGACAACGTCGTTCCCGTCACGGTCATCCAGGCTGGCCCCTGCGCTGTCTCGCAGGTTAAAACTCAGGCAACCGACGGCTATGACGCCGTCCAGATCGGTTTCGGCGACATCAAGGCCAAGAACGTGAACAAGCCCATGGCTGGTCACTTCGCCAAGGCCGGCGTCGAGCCTGTCCGCTTCCTTCGTGAGGTCCGCGTCGAGAACGGCGAGGAGCACAAGGTCGGCGAGGTCGTCACCGTCGCTGATTTCGCTGATGTCGAGAAGGTCGACGTCATCGGTACCTCCAAGGGTAAGGGCTTCCAGGGTCGCATCAAGCGCTGGGGTCAGCGCCGCGGTCCTATGACGCATGGTTCTCACTTCCAGCGTCACCCCGGTTCTATCGGTCAGTGCGCCTATCCTGCGCGCGTCCTCAAGGGCGTCAAGATGGCCGGTCACATGGGTAACGAGCGCGTTACCGTCAAGAACCTTTCCGTTGTCCGCATCGATGCCGAGCAGAACCTCATCTTGGTCAAGGGCGCTGTCCCGGGTGCCAAGAATGGTCTCGTCGCCATCCGTATGGCCTAAGGGCCCAGCCCATTTAGCCCAGCGTCATACCAAGGAGAACACTTAAATGGCAAACTTTGAAGTAAAGAACAGCGAGGGCAAGAAGGTCGCCGAGGCCGAGCTCGCCGCTGAGGTGTACGGCATCGAGCCGAACATCCACGTTATGCACCACATCGTCAAGTGCCAGATGGCCTCTTGGCGTCAGGGCACCCAGTCCGCTAAGGGCCGCTCTGAGGTTTCCGGTGGCGGCAAGAAGCCTTGGCGTCAGAAGGGCACCGGCCGTGCCCGCCAGGGTTCCATCCGTGCTGCCCAGTGGCGTCACGGTGGCGTTGTCTTCGCCCCCAAGCCCCGTTCCTACGCTAAGCGTATGAACAACAAGGAGGTCAAGCTGGCTATGCGCTCCGCGCTGTCCGCCAAGCTGGCCGATGGCGAGCTCGTGCTCGTCGACGACTACGGCTTCGAGAAGCCTTCCACCAAGGCTGCCGTCGCCATGCTCAAGGCCCTCGGCCTTGAGGGCAAGCGTCTGACCATCATCGTTCGCGATGAGGACGTCAACGCCTACCTGTCGTTCCGCAACATTCCCAAGACGTTCATCATCACCGCTGACGAGGCCAACACCTACGATCTCGTCAACAACAACGCTGTGCTGATGCCCGCCGACATCGCCGCTCACTTCGGGGAGGTGCTTGCATAAATGACCGCCCACGAGATCATCATCCGTCCGATCGTGTCCGAGCGTTCCTTCTCCGGCATGGAGCTGAACAAGTACACGTTCGAGGTCGCCAAGGATGCTAACAAGTATCAGATCAAGGACGCTGTCGAGGAGATCTTCGGCGTCAAGGTCGTTCGCGTGAACACCCTGACGGTCAAGCCCAAGACCAAGCGCGTGCGCTATGTCGCCGGCAAGACCCGTTCTTGGAAGAAGGCCATCGTCACGCTGGCCGAGGGCGACACCATCGAGGTCTTTGGCAACCAGGCCTAAGACTCGCTGCTGTTGAGTGAGCTCATGCCTCCCAAATAGGGGAGGCGAGAGCTCAAGGTTTTGGGCGTATAAAATGGACACGCCCGGAACCGTGTATACGTCCGGTGTCATCGCACCCGAGGCAGAACCTCGAATCCCTGTCTGCGATGGCTAACGGATTCCTATTGAAAGGGATTGTAATGGCTGTAAAGCACCTTAAGCCGACCTCCGCTGGTAGGCGTTGGCAGACGATCTCCGATTTCTCCGAGATCACCTGCACCAAGCCCGAGAAGTCTCTTCTCGAGCCCCTGCCCAAGAAGGCCGGTCGTAACAACAACGGCCGCATCACCACCCGCCACCAGGGCGGCGGCGTGAAGCGTCGTTACCGCGTGATCGACTTCAAGCGCAACAAGGACGGCGTGCCCGCCAAGGTTGCCACGATCGAGTACGATCCGAACCGTTCCGCTCGCATCGCTCTGCTGCACTACGCTGACGGTGAGAAGCGCTACATCCTGGCCCCCAAGGGCCTCGAGGTCGGTCAGACCATCATGTCCGGTTCTGACGCCGACATCAAGCCGGGAAACGCTCTGCCCCTCGCCGACATCCCCGTCGGTACGCTCATCCACGCCGTCGAGTTCCAGCCGGGCAAGGGCGCTGCTATCGCCCGTTCTGCCGGTAACTCCTGCCAGCTGATGGGTAAGGAGGGCAAGTACGCTATCGTCCGTATGCCTTCCTCCGAGATGCGCCGCATCCTCGTTACCTGCCGCGCCACCGTCGGTGAGGTCGGCAACGCCGATCACGCCAACATCGTCATCGGCAAGGCCGGCCGTAAGCGTCACATGAACGTGCGCCCGACCGTCCGCGGTACCGTCATGAACCCTGTCGACCACCCGCACGGCGGTGGCGAGGGCAAGAACCACACCTCTGGTCGTCCCTCCGTTACCCCCTGGGGTAAGCCGACGAAGGGCCTTCGTACGCGCAAGAAGAAGAAGGTCTCGAACCAGCACATTATTCGTCGCCGTAAGAAGTAATTTCGGATACCGAGTTTTAGGAGAAAGCACTTATGAGCAGAAGTCTCAAAAAGGGCCCGTTCGTGGAGACTCGCCTTCTCTCGCGTATCACCGCGATGAACGAGGCTGGCAAGAAGGACGTCGTGAAGACCTGGTCCCGCGCGTCCACCATCTTCCCCGAGATGGTTGGTCACACCATCGCCGTCCACGACGGCCGCAAGCATGTGCCCGTGTATGTTACCGAGTCCATGGTTGGTCACAAGCTCGGCGAGTTCGCGCCGACTCGTACGTTCCGTGGCCACAAGGCCAAATAGGGGGTTAACCGTAAATGGCAACTAAGTCTATTGAAACTGAGGCCACCGAGGTTCGCGCCGTCGCTAAGTACGTGCGTGTTTCCCCCAGCAAGGCCCGCCTGGTGGTCGATCTGATCCGCCGCAAGCCTGTCGCTCAGGCCTTCGACATCCTCCACTTCTGCGACCGCGCCGTCGCCGTGGATGTCGAGAAGGTTCTCCGTTCCGCCGTTGCGAACGCCGAGAACAACAACGGTCTGCGTGCCGACAACCTGGTTGTCGCCGCTGCCTATGTTGACGAGGGTCCGACGCTTAAGCGCATCCGTCCCCGCGCCAAGGGTTCCGCTTCTCGCATTCTGAAGCGTACTTCCCACATCACCGTCGTCGTTGCTCCTCGAAAGGAGGCGTAAAGCTGTATGGGTCAGAAAGTCTACCCCACCGGCTTCCGTCTTGGCATCACCGAGAACTGGCGCTCCCGCTGGTTCGCAGAGAAGGATTACGCTAAGACCCTCGGTAACGATCTCGAGATCCGCAAGTACCTCGAGAAGCGTCTTTCCCGCGCAGCTGTCTCCCGCGTCGAGATCGAGCGCGCTGGCGACAAGGTGAAGGTCATCATCCTCACCGCTCGCCCCGGCGTTGTCATCGGTAAGAAGGGTGCCGAGATCGATACCCTCCGCACCGAGCTCGAGAAGGTCGCTGGCGTCTCCAAGGGCCAGCTCTCCGTCGACGTTGTCGAGATCAAGCGCCCCGAGCTCGACGCCAACCTCGTTGCTCAGTCTATCGCCGAGCAGCTCGAGGGCCGCGTTGCCTTCCGTCGCGCTATGCGCAAGGCTGTCCAGTCTGCCCGCAAGGCCGGCGCTAAGGGCATCCGTATCCAGTGCTCCGGTCGTCTCGGCGGTGCCGAGATGGGCCGCCGTGAGTGGTACCGCGAGGGTCGCGTGCCTCTGCACACCCTCCGTGCCAAGATCGACTACGGCACGGCTGTCGCCAGCACCACCATGGGCGCTTGCGGCGTGAAGGTCTGGATCTACCTGGGCGAGAAGCTCCCGGGCCAGCCTGTTCCCAACCCTGCACTCGAGGGCTCTTCCCGTCCTCGTCGTCGTAACTCCGAGAGGAGGGGTCAGTAGTGCTTGCCCCTAAGCGTATTCTTCACCGCAAGGTGCAGCGTGGCTCCATGAAGGGCCAGGCCAAGGGTAATACCGAGCTGCATTTCGGCGAGTTTGGTATCCAGGCTCTCGAGGCCCATTGGATCACCAACCGTCAGATCGAGGCCGCTCGTATTGCCATGACCCGCTACATGAAGCGTGGCGGTCGTGTCTACATCACGATCTTCCCCGATAAGCCCATCACCAAGAAGCCTGCCGAGACTCGCATGGGTTCTGGTAAGGGTAACCCCGAGGAGTGGGTGGCCGTCGTCAAGCCCGGCCGCATCATGTTCGAGGTCAAGGGCGTGCCCGAGGAGGTCGCTCGCGAGGCTCTGCGTCTTGCACAGCACAAGCTTCCCATCAAGACCAAGATTGTTGCTGCCAAGAACGCTGAGCAGCGCATCGAGAAGGAGATGGCTGAGGAGGCCGCTCTCGAGGCCAAGTGGGCTGCTGAGGACGCCGCCGCCGCCAAGGAGGAGAACTAATGAAGCCCGCAGAGATTCGTGAGCTCTCGGACGCTCAGCTCGTTGAGAAGCTGAAGGAAATGCGCGCCGAGCTCTTTAACCTTCGTTTCCAGATGGCCACCAGCCAGCTGGACAACACCGCTCGCGTCAACACCGTGAAGAAGGACATCGCTCGCGTCCTCACGGAGCAGCGCGCCCGCGAGATCGCAGCGGAGAAGTCCGCTGTCGCCGAGTAGGACCTAAGGAGAGAACATGACTGATTCGCGTAACTCGCGTAAGGTCCGTACGGGTGTCGTTACCTCCGTCTCCGGTGCCAAGACCATTGTTGTCACCATCACCGAGCGCAAGCGTCACCCCAAGTACGGCAAGATGATGACCAGCTCCAAGAAGCTGCACGCTCACGACGAGGAGTGCACGGCTGGCGTGGGCGACACCGTCCGCGTTATGGAGACCCGTCCTATGTCCAAGATGAAGCGTTGGCGCCTCATCGAGGTCGTCGAGCGCGCTAAATAAGCAGTCGCTCTTACGACTTGTACGTTTCCGAAGATGTGCGTATGCCTGGCTTGCATACCACGGGCCGTATAAAGGCTGCGCACCTCTCTTCGGTTCTTAGTTCGGAGGAACATCTACCATGATTCAGATGCAAACCATGCTGAACGTCGCCGACAACTCCGGCGCTCGCAAGATTCGCTGCATCAAGGTGCTTGGCGGTTCCAAGCGTCGTTATGCAGGCATCGGCGATGTGTTCATCGGTGCTGTCCAGGAGGCTACCCCTGGCGCCAACGTCAAGAAGAAGGACGTTGTCCGTTGCGTCGTCGTTCGCACCGTTAAGGAGATCCGCCGCAAGGATGGCTCCTACATTCGCTTTGATGAGAACGCCTGCGTTGTCATCAACAACGATGGTTCGCCCGTCGGCACCCGTATCTTCGGGCCCGTCGCTCGCGAGCTTCGTGACAAGAAGTACATGAAGATCGTCTCGCTCGCTCCCGAGACCCTGTAGTTAGGGGAGATATATGTATATCAAGAAGGGCGATAAGGTCCAGGTTCTCTCTGGTAAGGATCGCGGCAAGCAGGGCGTTGTCCTGCGTGCTCTCCCCGCCGAGAACAAGGTCGTTGTCGAGGGCGTTTCGGTCGTCAAGAAGGCCGTCAAGCCCAACGCTGCCAACCAGCAGGGCGGCATCGTTTCGCAGGAGGCTCCCATCGACGCCTCCAACGTCAATCTCGTCTGCCCCGAGTGCGGTAAGGTTACCCGCGTCGGTCACGAGAAGGACGGCAAGAACAAGCTGCGCGTCTGCAAGAAGTGCGGCCACAAGTTCTAAGCTGCCCGCAACATCAAGTTGCTAGCAAAGGCCCGGATGCCACGGCACCCGGGCCTTTTTCTATCCCTACTCATTGGGGACAGACTTAAATGAGTGGCTGTCGCTTGGTATTCATTGGGGATCATTTATTGGGGACAGACTTAAATGACCAGTCGTTGGGGGACAGTCCCTATGTGCCGGCAGTTTGGGACGGTCCTTTGATGTCTGGTGCCCCCAGAGGGGTGAGGTAATACAGCTGGCTCTGTCTTTTAGGGCTTTGGTGTTCCGCCCCTATATGTTTCACAAGGATTGTCGCATGCGCATTTACGCGCATAGCCTTGCGCGATAATGCGCATAGCCGCGCAAACATCTGCCAACTATGGCTAAATAATGACCGATAAGCAAATAAACACGCGAACACGAGCAGATACGCGCGCAATTGTGCGAATATAGGATTGTTAGAAATGAAGGACTTCCGATGATTCAGGAGGCACATATGGCAGATTCCAAGCAGGCTCCACTCGACTCCGCGGCAGCCGCAAAAGCAGCGTTCGCTTCGGTCCAGGATAAGCCATTCCCCGATGATATCTTTACGGCTCCCGAGCTTCGTTGGGCTGTGATCGGGTGCGGCGTTATCGCCAACCAGATGGCCCAGTCTCTCGCTCTTGCCGGTCGCAAGCTTGCGGGCGTCGCAAACCGCACGCTGTCCAAGGCTCAAGCTTTTGCTGAGCAGTATGGCATCGAGAAGGTCTATGAATCGGTCGAGGACCTCTACGCCGATCCGAACATTGACGCAGTCTATATCACCACGCCGCACAACACGCATATCACCTACCTGCGAGCCGCTCTGACAGCTGGTAAGCACGTGCTCTGCGAGAAGGCCATTACCCTCAATTCCGCTGAGCTTGACGAGGCCCGCGCCATTGCCGACGAGCACAACGTGGTCCTTATGGACGCCACCACGGTGCTCCACATGCCCTTGTATCAGGAGCTGCGTCGTCGCATGGATGTCGGTGAGTTCGGTCGCATGAACCTGGCTCAGCTCAACTTTGGCAGCTACAAGGAGTACGGCGATCTGACCAATCGCTTCTACAACCGCAACCTTGCTGGCGGTGCCATGCTCGATATTGGCGTGTATGCCCTGTCCGTCATGCGTCTCTTTATGGCAAGCCAGCCCGCTGAGGTTGTCTCGCTGAGCAACACCTGTGAGACCGGTGTTGACGTTGCGGGCGGCATCGTCTGCCGTAATGCCGAACAGCAGCTGGGTGTTGTGAGCCTTACGCTTCACTCCAAGCAGCCCAAGCGCTCGGTCATTAGCTTCGACAAGTGCTATATCGAGGTTAACGAGTATCCGCGTGCCGACCACGCGACCATCGTGTGGACTGCAGACGGTCACCGTGAGGAGGTCCACGCTGGCACCGAGGCATACGCTCTGTGCTACGAGATGGCCGACCTGGAGAAGGCCGTTGCCGGCGATGATTCGAAGCGTGAGCTTCTGGGCTATGCTTCTGATGTTATGGAGCTGATGACCAAGCTCCGCGCCGACTGGGGAGTTGTGTACCCCGAGGAGGAGTAAGCGATGCTTGCGGAAGATAGGCTCAACGCGATCGTGTCGATGGTGCAGCAGGCCGGCTCGGTTACCGTGCCGGAGCTTGCCGAAGCCCTGGGCGTGACGGCGTCTACCATTCGGCGCGACCTGCAGACGCTCGACCGAGCGCATCGCATCGCCAAGGTCCACGGTGGAGCGACGAGTCTTGAGCGCGCGCACGTGACGCGCGACCTAACGCTTAATGAGCGCAGCGACCTCCATAACGACGACAAGGAGCGTATCTGCGCCCGTGCGGCGGCGCTTGTGGAGCCCGAGAGCTTTGTATACATCGACTCGGGTTCGACGACGCTCAGGCTCATCGAGCATCTTCCACACCTTGAAGATGTCACCTATGTGACCGATTCCGTGCTCCATGCTCAACGCCTTGCTTTGCGCGGCATGCGTACTGTGGTGTTGGGCGGCGAGCTCAAACCCGAGACCGAGGCGCTCGTTGGCCCCGATGCCTTGGCAACCTTAGACCGCTACAACTTCAACTGTGGCTTTTGGGGCTCTAACGGCATTGCCGCCGAGCAGGGCTTCACGGCGCCCGATATCGAGGAGGCGCAAGTAAAGCGTATCTCGATGCGCCATACGGCCAAGCGCTTCGTAATCTCGGACGCCAGTAAATTTGGCATGGTGGCGCCCGTCAAGTTCGCGGACTTCCGTGACGCAACGATTATTACCGCAGGCGATGTCCCCGCCAAGTACCGGGCAATGGACAACGTCATCACGGTCTAACAGCAGGGGACGGGCTAAGGCCAAAACCACCGCGAAGGGGCAGGAACCTTTGTGGTGGTTTTGACGTTTGTCCAGATAAAACCTGCCAAAATAAACCTGTCCCTTTTCGGCGGGTTTTAGGGCTCCCAGGGGCAGGGGGCTTCGATGTTGATGTGCTCGCCGGTTACGGGATGCGTGAAGGACACGCTGTGGGCGTGGAGCATCAGGCCACAGGGACGCGGCGTGCCGTACAGGTCGTCGCCCACCAGGGGATGACGCTCGCTCGCCAGATGCACACGGATTTGGTGCTTGCGGCCGGTGAGCAGCTCGACATCGATATACGAGCGCGTGGGCAGGCCACGACGGCTCTTAAGGCGCTTGAGCACCTTCACGCGCGTTTGAGACGGCTTGCCGCTGGCGCCGACGCGCATCTTGCGGCTGTCGTGACGGTCGCGGGCGATGGGCTTGTCGATGAGCTTTTCGTTCCAGTCGATCTTGCCCTCGGCGAGCGCCAGGTAGTGCTTTTCGAAAGCGTGGTCGATAATCATCTGGTCAAAGGCGGGCTGCGTCTGCTTGTCGAGCGAGAACAGCACCACGCCGGTGGTGTCGCGGTCTAGGCGGTTGAGCGGCTGCATGTCGGTCGCGGCAAAGCCGTCGCCCATCGCCAGCAGCAGGTCGCTGGCGTAGTCGGTGAGCGTGCGCTCGCCGGTGCCGTCGCCGTGGACGATCATGCCGGCGGGCTTGTCGATGGCCATGAGCCAGGCGTCGCAGTAGAGGACTTGAGGTTCTTCGTTCACGTGTAAGCCTTTCGGTTAGCTAATTCCCACAAACATGCAGCCCGAGGTGGCGCCGCGCAGGCGGGCGGCAGGCTTGCGGCCGGCTTGAGCCGCCTCGACAGCGCGACGGAGGCGAGCGACGGCACGGCCAATCTCATCGGCCTCGAGCAAGGTTCCGTCGACCATGAAACGGCGCACGCCGGCATCGAGCAGCTGCGGAACCTGCGGCGTGAGGTCGATGGGGTAGGCATCATACAGGCGCGAGCGGCCGTGGATGTCGGTACGCACGGGCATGACCTTGCCGTCGATATTCTTGAGCGACAGCTTGCGGGCGCGCAGGCGGCAGTTGGCGCAATCGTGGATACAACCGTTAGCAACCTGCAAAATGCAGTGTTCGCTCGTCATAACGCGCGGGCGGCCGAACACGGTGATGCCCAGGGCTGCGGGCGCGGAGGTGCCAAGCGAGATAATCTCGTCGAGCGTGATCTCGGGCGAGAGCCAAAAAGCACCGGCTCTGAGCTCGGCAAGTGCCTCCATGCAAGGCGTGTTGTGCACGGGCAGGCAAGAGCGAATCTCGGCCGTGGCGCCAACCTGGGCGGCCAGGGCAAGCTCGGAGATATTGCCGACGGCGACAGTCGCTCCAGCAAGAATCCATGGGTCGACGCGTACGTGGTCAACGGCGCGACAGACCTCGTCGAGTACGGGTACAATGCCCTGCTCAAACGCATCGGCGGGGGAGACACCGGCGGCCTCGAGCGCATCGGTGGTCATGTAGATGCGCGTTGCACCCTCGGCACGAGCGGTCTCGGCGGCGACGAGCGTGGTGACGGCGGCGCAGATCTGCGGCTCATCGCGGTAGTGCTCGGGCGCGGGGCGGGAATCACTGGTGACAATCGCCGGCAGCTCGAGCGTACGGGCGCGCTCCGCGTACGGCGCCAGAATGGCCTCTTCCAGCGCCTTGCAAGCGGCGGCGCGCACCTTATGTACGGCGGAGAAGCCCATGCCGCAGCCCTCGTCGAGGGCCACGTCAAAGCTCGCGGCCTCAAAGGGCGAGGAGCCCATGCGCCCGACGTGCTTCACCAGATCTGCCGCCTCGACGGCGCGAGTCTTGGCGGCCTCGACGGTAAAGCCGGTGGCGGTGGCGGTGAGCGCGGGGTCGTCGCAGCAGGTGAGCGTAACGGTAAACGGCTCGCCCAGACGCGCCACGACGGACACATCTACGGCGCGGCGACGCAGCACATCGCGCTTGAGCGCGGCGCCGGCAGCGTCAATGGCGCGCTGGCTTCGAATCACGCGCACGCGGCAGCCCTCGGGCATGCTGCGAGGCACGCGGCACTCGATGATGTCGCCCGCGGCGGCATCATCGGCGGCGATGGTGGTAAGGAACTGGTCGAACTCGTTATCGTGACGAAGTTCCAGCAGGTCGCCCTTGCCCACGGGCTCAAACAGCTCAATGCGGGCGATGGCAGCGCGGCGACGGCGGTCGTCGGGCTTGAGCCCGCGCACATCGCGGTTGGCCAGGCGGCTACCAAGCACCGTGCCCACGATCTGGCCGCGGTTGTTGGAGCGCTCGTAGCTCATCATCTCGTCACCCGAGGTACCGTCCTGATAGGCGTGCGTAAAGTCGCGGTTAAAGCAGCGCTTGAGCTGGCGCTGGCGGGCGGCCTCTTCATCCCTAGAGGTCGAAACATCGGCCAGCATGTCATCAATCTGATGACGATACACGTCGACGATGGAATACACGTAATCGGGGGCCTTCATGCGGCCCTCGAGCTTGAGCGATGCGGCGCCGGCGTCATACAGGCGGCGAACGAGTTGCGAGGTATTGGTGTCGCGCGGGCATAGCGCGCGCTCGCGACCGGCGGGGGAGAGCGCGCGACCGTTCTCGTCAATCAGCTCGTAAGGCAGGCGACAGGGCTGGGCGCACATGCCGCGGTTGGCCGAGCGGCCCGCCATGGCAAAGCTCGACAGCAGGCACAGACCCGAGTAGCAAAAGCAGATGGCGCCGTGGCTAAAGACCTCGAGGTCAACATCGGGCGCGGCATTGTGAATGGCGGCGATCTCGTCGATGGAGAGCTCGCGCGAGAGGGTCACGCGGTCGGCGCCCTGCTCACGGCACCAGATAGTCCCGCGGTCATCGTGGATGTTCGCCTGGGTCGAGATGTGTGTCTCGATACCGGGCATGGTGCGCTTGACCTCAAAGAACAGGCCCCAGTCCTGGATGATAAAGGCGTCGGCGCCCAGCGTGGAGCAGCGATGGATGAGCTGCAGCGCATCGCTCATCTCGGACTGCTTGATGACGATGTTTACCGTGACATAAACGCGCGAGCCGGCCAGGTGTGCAGCGCGGCAGGCCTGCTCAAAGGCCTCGTCGGTAAAGTTCGTTGCCTTGCGGCGGGCGTTGAAGCTGCCCATGCCGCAGTAGATGGCATCGGCGCCAGCAGCGAGTGCGGCGGCAAAGGGCTCCGGGCCTCCGGCGGGGGCCAAGAGCTCGGGCCTGCGGTTGGTGGTTCGACTGGCGGTTGCGGTCATATCCTGCCTTTCAAAATGCTCAGATACTCAAAAGTATAGTGGTGCCGTCGCGGCAGGCGATGCCCGCAGCCTAAGCAGGACAAAGTCTTCAGCAGCCTCTCGGGCAAAAATGATCCCTTTTCCTCCGTCCCTAAGGGATCACGTGATCCGAAGGGGACGGAGGAAAAGGGATCAGTATTCGGGCACGTCGCCAGTCACGCCGTTCGTCGGCCCGTACGCGCCGTTGGGCGATAAAATATTATCGCAATCTGATAATTATCTTGCATCGGGCAAAATCATCCCCTACTATCCCAATCAAGCGCGGTGTTCAGACCGAACTGTGCCTCCCGGTGCGAACGCCGCGCTCACGCTCTCTATTTGATTGTAAGGAGAAAAACATGAGCAAGACCGTCGTGTCTTCCGATAACGCACCCGCAGCCATCGGACCGTATTCCCCCGGCATCCAGACCGGCAACATGGTGTTCCTGTCCGGCCAGCTGGGCATCGACCCCGCAACTGGCAAGATGCCCGAGGGCGTCGAGGCCCAGGCCAAGCAGTCCCTCGCCAACGTCGAGGCCCTGCTGACCGCTGCCGGCGCCACCTTTGCCGATGTCGTCAAGACCACGGTCTACCTTGCCGACATTGCCGACTTCGCTGCCGTGAACGAGATCTACGCCTCCAAGTTCGAGGCTCCGTTCCCCGCGCGCAGCGCTTTCCAGGTTGCCGCCCTTCCAGCCGGCGGTCTGGTCGAGATCGAGGTCGTCGCCGCTCTCTAAGGCGTTGGCCACAACTAAACATGACATGCAAAAAGACCCTGCAGCGCGTGCGAGCTGCAGGGTCTTTTGTCAAGCGATGCGACAAAAATGATCCGTTTTCCTCCGTCCCCAAGGGATCGGTGGGTTAGCCCTCCTTGCGGACTTTTTGCAAGTAGCGGTAGACGCTGGGCTCCGAGATGCCCAACGCGGTGGCGGCGCAGGCCACGGCGCCCTTGAGCATGAACACCCCGTTGCCGTTGAGGTGGCGAATGACGTCCACGCGGTCGCTCTGACCAAGCGACGCTACATCCAGCCCGCGCGCGCTCAGCAACTCGGCAATGCTGCGGTCGATGAGCTCCTGTGTGGACTCCGAAAGGCTTTCGACCTCGATAGGGGCGGGCTCCGTGCGCGTCGGCGCCGCGTCGAAGCACGCCATGAGCTGCTGCGCCATGGCGTTGATGGAGCGCACGGTCGAGAGGTCGGTGTTGACGCAGAGCATACCGACGATCTCGTCATTCTCGCGGATAAAGTACGTCGCTGACTCCAACGTCTTGCCGCCGGCACCGCGCCCCTCGTAGCCCGTAATAAACGGCAGGTCGCGATACTTGGCGTCGTGCATGATCTTGAGTGCCAGATCGGTGGCGGGACCGCCGACCTTGCGGCCGCTCACGATGCCGTTGCGAATATCGACGATGGCGTGGTCGGGATCCGAGAAATCGTGCAGCACGATTTCGCTGTTTTTGCCGAGTATCTGCTCCAGAAAATCGACCATAGGCAAAAAGCGACGTACGGTCTCGTTCACGGGCAACTCCTTTGGGTGAAATCGGAAATGTTCATAACAATTTTTTCTCATGGTAACACGCTGTCCATCATCTCGTATATCCGCAGGTACATTGCGTAATACAGATGAGCGGTAGATATTTGGCGGTAAACGGTTGACCAAAAGAAAAGTTAGATGCTATTTTGACCAGACACTTTCATGACCTGCGGAAATGCGTTATTTCAGCTGAAGAATAGTCTGATAACAAAAAATTATTATTGAGAATGAGAATCATCTTTAATACGATATGCAATGAAGGCACAACCTCAACCCCGCACTGCGTCACAATAGAGCGTTAGATGCGAAAACAACTACTTCGAGGATTGGTGGTCAAATGACCCAGGAGACGGTTACGAACGGCACTGAAGCCCTGTTCACTCGCGAAGGCATGCCTCCCGTTAAGGAAATGATCCCGTGTGCCCTTCAGCACGTACTGGCATCGTTTGCCGGCATCATTACCCCGGCGGTCATCATGGCCGGCGTCTACGGCTTTAATAGCCAGCAGAGCACCGACATCATCCAGGTCGCGCTCATTCTTTCGGCGATCGATACGGCCCTTCAGGCCTTTGCCCCCTTCCGTCGCATCGGCGGCGGCCTGCCCATCGTCATGGGCGTTTCGTTCGCGTTCCTGCCGGCCCTGCAGGCCATGGGCGCCTCGGGCTTTAGCTTTGGTGCGCTGCTGGGCGGCGAGATCGTCGGCGGCGCCGTCGCGGTCCTCTTTGGTCTGGCCTACAGCAAGATCAAGTGGCTGTTCCCGCCTGTCGTGACCGGTACGGTCATCTTCTCCATCGGCGTTTCGCTGTATCCCACGGCCGTCAAGTATATGGCCGGCGGTATGGGTACGCCGCTGTGGGGCACTCCGCAGGCCTGGTGCGTCGCTCTTATCACCTTCGCCGTGGTCTTTGCGCTCGCCAACTTTGGCAAGGGCACGCTCAAGCTGGGATCCGTGTTCTTTGGCATGATCGTCGGCATGATCGTCTCCATTCCCTTTGGCATGATCGACTTCTCCAGCGTCGCCACCGCTCAGGTCTTCGCCCTTCCCAAGCTCATGCCCTACGCGCTCGAGTTTGATCCCGAGGTCTGCATTACCCTCGCCGTCGTGTTCCCCATGGTTGCCATCCAGGTTATCGGTGACGTCTCCGCCGCCTGCCTGGGCTCCATCGACCGTATGCCCACCGAGCGCGAGCTCTCCGGCGCTATCGTGTCCCAGGGCCTCACCTCTATGGTCGGCGGCCTGCTGGGCGGTCTTCCCACCAGCGCCCTTGGCCAGAACGTGGGCATCATCTGCTCTAACAAGGTCGTCAACAAGTGGGTCTTTGTGATCATCGCGGCCGTCTTTGCCATTGCCGGTCTGTTCCCGCAGCTCTCTGCCGTCCTTTCCGCTATCCCGCAGCCCGTCATCGGCGGCGCGACCGTCGGCGTCTTTGGCACCATCACCATGAACGGCGTGCGCATGTTCACCCGCGAGGGCCTCACGCAGCGCACTACCACCATCGTCGGTACCTCCGTCGTCTTTGGCCTGGGTATCTGGATGGCCAGCGGTTGCCTTGCCGGCGAGGGTATGCCCGCCTGGGTGTCCACCGTCATCGGCTCCAATGCCGTAACCCCCACCGCCATCATGGCCATTGTCCTTAACCTGATCCTTCCGCAGACGCCGGTCGTGGCTCAGCACATCGATGCTGCCAAGGACGCTGCCGTGGATCTGGTCTTGCCCGAGAGCAAGAAGTAACCAATTCGGTGCTATTCGTCGGCGGACGCATCGCCTCGTCCGCCTACGTCATGCGGCGCCAAGCCGCACTTCAAAGGGTTGTCCCTTTGGTGAAGCGTTGACGGGAGAGGGCCCGTTTCCGGTGTAGGCCGGCGCTTCGCACTCCGCCATGTCAGAGGTGTCAAACCCCGCCCCTGATGTTGAAGGGAGCATTCATGCTTCTGGTCGCTAACGGTTCCGTCTTTACCCGCAACGCTCAGGCCCCGTTCATTCCAAACGGTGCGGTCGCCATTGACGGAGATACGATCGTCGAAGTAGGTCCCGAGTGCGAGCTCAAGGCCAAGTACCCGGATGCCGAGTACGTCGACGCCCAGGGCAACCTCATCATGCCCGGACTTATCAACTGCCACACCCACATCTACTCGGGTCTGGCCCGCGGCCTTGCCATTAAGGGCTGCAACCCCACCAACTTCCTGGAGAATCTTGAGCAGCAGTGGTGGAAGATTGACGACAACCTGACGCTCGACGGCACCAAGGCCAGCGCCTACGCCACGATTCTTGACTCCATCCGCGATGGCGTCACCACGATCTTCGATCACCATGCGAGCTTCTGCGAGATCCCGGGAAGCCTCTTCACCATTAAGGACGCAGCTCAGGAGCTGGGCATGCGTTCGTGCCTGTGCTACGAGGTCTCCGATCGCCGCGGCCAGGAAAAATGCGACCAGGCCATTGCCGAGAACGCCGAGTTTGCCCAGTGGGCCGCCAAAGAGCGTCGCGATAACGACAACCACATGATCGCCGCCATGTTTGGCGGTCACGCCACCTTTACGCTGTCGGACGAGACCATGGACAAGATGGCCGAGGCCAACAACGGCCTGACCGGCTTCCACATCCACGTGTGCGAGGGCATGAACGACGTGTGGGATTCCCGCCTCAACCGCGGCGGCATCAGCCCCGTCGAGCGCCTGCTGCAGCACAACCTGCTGGGTCCCGACACCATGCTGGGTCACTGCATCCACGTGACGCCTGCCGAGATGGATATCGTCAAGGAGTCCGGCACCTGGCTGGTCAACAATCCCGAATCCAATATGGGCAACGCCGTAGGCTGCGCCCCCGTGCTCGAGTTCTTCCGCCGCGGCATCCCCGTGTGCATGGGCACCGACGCCTACACCCACGATATGCTCGAGAGCCTCAAGGTCTTCCTGATCATTCAGCGTCACAACGCCGCCATGCCCAACGTGGGCTGGTGCGAGGCCATGACCATGCTGTTCGAGAACAATGCCAAGATGGCGAGCAAGTACTTCGATCGCAAGCTCGGTGTGCTCGAGGCCGGCGCTGCCGCCGACGTCATCGTCATGGACTACAAGCCCTTTACGCCGCTGAGCGAGGAGAACATCGACGGCCACATGCTCTTTGGCATGATGGGCAAAAACTGCCGCACCACCATCATCAACGGCCGCGTCCTGTACAAGGATCGCGAGTTCGTTGGCATTGATGAGGACAAGATCAACGCGTGGACCATGGCTGAGTCCAAGAAGCTCTGGAGCACGCTCAACGATCGCTCCTACTAATTACAAGTAGATTCACGCGCGTCGGGTGTTTCGCCGCATCCGACGCGCGTATAGGCGGCCTCCGCGGGGTCGCCGGCGCTGTGCTAGCGCTACACCGTATTTGCGCCCGCCGCGCGGTCTCGCCGGGCGTTACAGAGAGGAGCTCATTATGAGCGACATCATGAGGCCGATCCCGTTTTCGCAGCTGATGAACTGGATCATCGAGGAGCATAAGACCCAGGACGCCATCTTTGGCGTGCGTAAGATGGTCACGACCAACCAGGAGGGCGCGCTTCCCATTTTTGACGAGCGCATCGAGACTCCGTTTGGCCCGGCCGCCGGTCCCAACACGCAGCTGGCCCAGAACATCGTGGCCTCTTATGTGGCTGGTTCCCGCTTCTTTGAGCTTAAGACCGTTCAGGTTATGGACGGCGAGGAGCTCTCCAAGTGCGTTAACAAGCCCTGCATTGTGGCGCAGGACGAGTGCTACAACTGCGAGTGGTCGACCGAGCTCGAGGTTCCGCAGGCCTTTGCCGAGTACGTGAAGGCATGGTTCGCCTGCCACCTGATCGCTCGCGAGTACGGCCTGGGCAGCCCGGACGGCTTTGTCTTTAACATGTCGGTGGGCTATGACCTGGAGGGCATTAAGAGCCCCAAGGTCGATGCGTACATTGAGGGCATGAAGGACGCCAGCGGCTCCGAGGTTTGGAACGAGTGCCGCACGTGGGCGCTCGCTAACCTGGACAAGTTTGAGCATGTCGATGCTGCGTTTGTCGAGTCCATCCCGGCGCGCGTCTCCAACTCCATTACCGAGTCCACGCTGCACGGCTGCCCGCCCGCCGAGATCGAGCGCATCGCGACCTACCTCATCACCGAGAAGGGCCTCAACACCTACATCAAGTGCAACCCCACGCTGCTGGGCTATGAGTTTGCCCGCCAGCGCCTCAACGAGCTGGGCTTTGACTACATCGTCTTCGACGATACGCACTTCCGCGAGGACCTGCAGTGGGCCGATGCCGTGCCCATGTTCGAGCGCCTGATTGCCCTGTGCGCCGAGCGCGGTTTGGAGTTTGGCGTCAAGCTCACCAACACCTTCCCCGTCGATGTGACGAGGAACGAGCTGCCCTCCACCGAGATGTACATGTCGGGCCGTTCGCTGTTCTCGCTGACCATCGAGGCCGCCCGCCGCATTACCGAGCAGTTCGATGGCAAGCTGCGCATCAGCTACTCCGGCGGTGCTACGGTCTACAACATCCGCGCCCTGTACGATGCCGGCATTTGGCCCGTCACCCTGGCGACCGACGTGCTCAAGCCTGGTGGCTACGAGCGCTTTAGCCAGATGGCCGGCGAGTTTACCGATCTGGACGGCAAGCCGTTTGAGGGTGTCTCTCTCGACGCCGTGACCGCGATCCAGGTCGATTCGCTTACCAACCCGCTCTATAAGAAGCCGCTGCGCCCGCTGCCCGATCGCAAGGTCGCCGGTAAGAGCCCGCTTTCCGACTGCTTTACCACGCCGTGCCGCACGAGCTGCCCCATCCAGCAGGATATTCCCGCCTACCTGGCGGCTGTTGACGAGGGTCGCTACGAGGACGCGCTCAACATTATCATCGAGCGCAACGCCCTGCCGTTCATTACCGGCACCATCTGCCCGCATCCCTGCGGCCGTGCCTGCGAGCGTGCGTTCTACGAGCCCGAGGGCGCCCAGATTCGCGCCAGCAAGCTCAAGGCCGCCCGCGAGGCCATGACCGCCGTGCTGCCCAAGCTGCGCGCCCAGGCCATCGCAAACGACGGCGAGCGCAACGTTGCCGTTATCGGCGGCGGCCCGGCCGGCCTGGCGACGGCGTTCTTCCTGACGCGTGCCGGCGTGCCCGTCACCATCTTCGAGGCCCGCGACTCTCTCGGCGGCGTGGTCCGTCACGTGATCCCCGAGTTCCGTATCGCCAGCGACGATATCTCCCACGATGCCGAGCTCTGCCTGGCCTTTGGCGCCAAGGTGCAGCTCAACGCTCGCGTTGATTCCATCGACGAACTCAAGGCTCAAGGCTTTACTGACGTGGTCGTGGCCACCGGTGCCTGGATGCCCGGCTCTGCGGGCTTGGGCGAGGGTGCCGAGCTCGATGTGCTGGAGTTCCTCGAGGCCGCCAAGAAGGGCGAGAAACTCGAACTGGGCGAGGACGTCGTGGTCATTGGCGCCGGCAACACCGCCATGGACGCGGCCCGCGTGGCCAAGCGCCTGGCCGGCGTGAAGAACGTGCGCCTGGTGTATCGCCGCACCAAGAAGCAGATGCCCGCCGACGAGGAAGAGCTCGATCTTGCTCTTGCCGACGGCGTTGAGTTCTGCGAGCTGCTGGCGCCCAAGGCGCTCAACGGCTCCGTGCTGACCTGCGACGTTATGGAGCTCGGCGAGCCGGATGCAAGCGGCCGTCGCAGTCCCGTCGCCACGGGCGAGACCGTCGAGCTTTCCGCCACCACGGTGATCTGCGCCGTGGGCGAGGGCAT
This sequence comes from Collinsella sp., assembly GCA_019424905.1. Lineage (GTDB taxonomy): Bacteria > Actinomycetota > Coriobacteriia > Coriobacteriales > Coriobacteriaceae > Collinsella. Next base: position 19,347 of record JAHYYP010000005.1, read on the forward strand.
CGATGCCAGCCTTTACGATGCCGCGGGCGTCGAGCACGACCGTCGCGGCCGTCTTGCCGCCACCTCCACCGGCGTTGAGGGCGTCTGGGCTGCGGGCGACTGCCGTCGCGGTCCTGCCACCGTGGTCGAGGCTATCGCCGACGCCGCGGAGGTCGCCCGTGCCATCGCCGGCGTGGACTTTAACAAGTACGCCGACTGCAACGAGCAGGCCGGCCGCGAGGACACCTGCTACGAGCGCAAGGGGTCGCTGTGCCGCGACAAGCGCAACTGCACCAAGACCCGCTGCCTGGGCTGCGGCTCGGTGTGCGAGGTCTGCTGCGACGTGTGCCCCAACCGCGCCAACGTGGCAATTAAGGTGCCGGGCCTGGCCAAGCATCAGGTCGTCCATGTCGACGGCATGTGCAACGAGTGCGGTAACTGCGCCGTGTTCTGCCCCTACCAGGAGGGTCGTCCCTACAAGGACAAGCTCACCCTGTTCTGGAGCGAGCAGGACATGGAGAACTCCGAGAACGAGGGCTTCCTGGCCGTGGACGAGGGCCACTTTAAGGTCCGCGTCGCCGGCACGGTCCGCACCGTCTCGGTCGATGCCGTCAACACCGGTCTTCCCGAGGCCGTCCGCCTGACCATCAGGGCCGTGCGCGACAACTATTCGTACCTTCTTAAGAAATAGGCGAGTCTCTTATGGCCAAATCCATTCAACATAACGTGGCCTACGTTGCCTGCGGAAGTGGTTGCGCTTCCGCAGGCGGCGACGCCCGCTGCAGCGAAGGCTGCATTGGCTGTGGCGCCTGCGTCACGGCCTGCCCCCACGGCGCCATTGCGCTGGTCGATGGCATCGCCCGCGTGGATCGCTCCAAGTGCACGGGCTGTGGCCTGTGCGGCATGGCGTGCCCGCAGCGCGTGATTGCCTTCGTTCCCGGCTACCAGAACATTCTGGTGCGCTGCAACAACACCGATAAGGGCGCCATCGCTCGCAAGATCTGCGACACGAGCTGCATCGGTTGCGGCATGTGCGCTAAAAAGTGCCCTGCCGGCGCTATCCGCATCGAGGACAACTGCGCCCATATCGACGGCGTGGACTGCCTGTCGTGCGGCATGTGCGCCGTCGTCTGCCCGCATGGCGCCATCCACGACCGCACCGGCATCGCCGCCGGCGTGTAGAAGGGAATCACCATGGCACAGGAATTCACTTTTACCGTTAACGGCGTCGAGCGCACGACGACGGAGAATAAACCGCTGCTGCGCTACCTGCGCGACGACCTGCATATCCATTCCGCCAAGGACGGCTGCTCCGAGGGCGCGTGCGGCACCTGCACCATCCACGTGGACGGTGCGGCCGTCAAGGCGTGCGTGCTGACCACCGCTCTTGCCGCCGGCCGCAGCATCGTGACCGTCGAGGGCCTGCCCGAGGACGTGCGCGAGGCCTTTGTGTACGCCTTTGGCGCTGTGGGCGCCGTGCAGTGCGGTTTTTGCATCCCTGGCATGGTCATGGCGGGTGCAGCGCTCATCGCCGAGGACCCCGAGCCCACCGAGGAGCAGATCAAGTACGCCATTCGCGGTAACGTCTGCCGCTGCACCGGCTACAAAAAGATTATCGAGGGCATCTCGCTGGCCGCTGCGGTGCTCCGCGGCGAAAAGCAGATCGACGAGGACCTGGAGCGCGGCGATGACTACGGCGTGGGCAAGCGCGCCTTTCGTATCGACGTGCGCAAGAAGGTGCTCGGTGAGGGCAAGTACCCCGACGATATCGACGAGCTCGATCAGCCGGGCCTGACCTATGCCAGCGCCGTGCGCTCCAAGTATCCGCGCGCCCGTGTGCTCTCCATCGACACCTCCAAGGCCGAGGCCCTGCCCGGTGTGGTGGGCATCCTGCGCGCCGAGGACGTGCCGGTCAACCGGGTCGGCCACCTTATCCAGGACTGGGACGTCATGATCGCTCAGGGCGATATCACCCGCTGCGTGGGCGATGCCATCGTGCTGGTGGTCGCCGAGGACGAGGCGACGCTCGAGAAGGCCAAGAAGCTCGTAAAGATTGACTACGAGCCTCTGGAGCCCGTGCGCAACATCGCCGAGGCCAGGGCTGCCGACGCCCCACGCCTGCACGACAGCTTCTTTGCCTTTGGCAACACGGTGGAGCTCAAGGACAACGTGTGCCAGAGCCGCCATGTGACGCGCGGCGACGCCGCCAAGGCGCTGGCCGAAAGCGCATTCACCGTGACGCAGCGCTTTACCACGCCCTTTACCGAGCATGCCTTCTTGGAGCCCGAGTGCGCCGTCGCCTTCCCGTACAAGAACGGCGTCAAGGTGCAGTCGACCGACCAGGGCGCCTACGATACGCGCAAAGAGTGCGCCCACATGTTTGGCTGGGATAGCGAGCCCGAGCGTGTGGTTGTAGAGACCATGCTCGTGGGTGGCGGCTTTGGCGGCAAGGAGGACGTGTCCATCCAGCATCTGGCCGCGCTCGCCGCCTATAAGTTCCAGCGTCCTGTGAAGTGCAAGCTCACGCGTGCCGAGTCGCTCGCTTTCCATCCCAAGCGTCATGCCATGGACGGCACCTTTACGCTGGGCTGCGACGCCGAGGGCAACTTTACCGGTCTGGACTGCGAGATCAACTTTGACACCGGCGCCTACGCGTCGCTGTGTGGCCCGGTGCTCGAGCGCGCCTGCACACATGCCGTCGGCCCCTACAAGTACCAGAACACCGATATTCGCGGTTATGGCTACTACACCAACAACCCGCCCGCCGGCGCGTACCGCGGCTTTGGCGTTTGCCAGTCCGAGTTTGCGCTCGAGAGCCTGATCGACCTGCTGGCAGAGAAGGTCGGCCTGGATCCGTGGGAGATCCGCTACCGTAACGCCATCGAGCCGGGCGAGGTTTTGCCCAACGGCCAGATTGCCGACTGCTCCACAGCGCTTAAAGAGACGCTGCTCGAGGTCAAGGATGCCTACTATGCGCATCCCGGACACGCCGGTATCGCCTGCGCCATGAAGAACGCTGGCGTGGGCGTTGGCCTGCCCGATGCCGGCCGCTGCAAGATCCGCATCGAGAACGGCGTGGCTGTGGTCTATGCCGCCACGTCCGACATCGGCCAGGGCTGCAACACCGTCTTTTTGCAGGACGTTGCCGAGGCATGCGGCCTGCCGCTTCGCTGCATCGCCAACGGCGAGTGCTCCACCGAGAACGCTCCCGACTCCGGCACCACGTCTGGTTCGCGTCAGACGGTCGTGACCGGCGAGGCCGTGCGCGGTGCCGCCTTCCTGCTGCGCGATGCCATGCTTGATATCGAGGCCGGCAAGTCTGCGCCCGCCGCTCCCGTGAATGCGCATGGCGACGGCGTCAAGATCGAGTACGACGACGGTCGCGCCTATCAGCTGCACACGCAGGAGCTCGTCGCCGGCCAGGGTATGCATCCTCAGGATCCCGCGGCCGCCATCAAGGCGCTCGAGGGACGCGAGTTTGGCTACGTGTACCTGGAGCCGACCGACAAGCTGGGTGCGGATGTTCCCAACCCCAAGAGCCACATCTGCTACGGCTTTGCCACGCATGTGGTCATTCTGGATGATGACGGTCGCGTGAGCGAGGTCTATGCCGCGCACGATTCCGGCAAGGTGGTCAACCCCATCTCCATCCAGGGTCAGATCGAAGGCGGCGTGCTCATGGGTATGGGCTATGCGCTTACCGAGGACTGGCCGCTCAAGGACTGCGTACCCCAGGCAAGGTACGGCACGCTCGGGTTGTTCCGTGCGCCCGAGATCCCGGATATCCACGCCATTTACGTGGAGAAGGACGAGCTGCTGCCCGTGGCATATGGCGGCAAGGGCATTGGCGAGATCGCAACGATCCCCACGGCGCCCGCCGTACAGAACGCCTATCGCGCATTTGACGGCAAGCTGCGTCCGGATCTGCCCATGGTGGATACGCCCTACAGCCGCGCTCGTCACCGCGGGTAGGGTAGAGCGCGGACGGCATTGCTGACGGGCAGTTCGCGCTCAGCATCAACTACATACGCTGCGCCTTTGGCCCCGGCTCCATCGCGAGTCGGGGCCTTTTGTTTGGAGCGCCTCCGCATACGGAAACTGTGTCCCGGATTTGGCGCTCAGAATGGGATGCGCTTTCCGTTAACCGCTCACTTGGAAAGTGCATCCCAGCTTGAGCGTTTATTCCGGGATGCGGTTTCCGCTGAAGGACTCAACCGGAAAGCACGACCCGTTCCGAGACCTGATTCCGGGATACGCTTTCCGCTAGGCCCGCCATCCGGAAAGTGCATCCCGTTTTGAGCGTCCAGGCTAGGACGCGCTTTCCGTTGGCGTGGTCGTTGGGAAAACGCGGCCCAAATAGGGGGGTGCGATCCGGCGATGCGTGGCCTAGCAGCTCCTACAGGTCCACGTCGTTGAGCCATGTCGGCAGCGCGGTCTGCCGGATGCCTGCTGTCTGCAGCTTTTTTGCGAGCACTCCTGTCGAGCGGACTTCACTCATGGTAAAGCGCAGCAAGGGATGGCCGTAGAGCGATAGGTGCGCCTCGCGCTGTCGTTCGGCAACGAGCGCCTCGGCGGTGGTGCGTCCGGCCAGCATGGTCTGGTCGGTATATTTGACGAACCCGTCGAGTTCTCCCAACGTGAGCTCTCGCGCCTGGCGCTCCCAGGCAAAGTCCGTTCGTATGGGCTTGGCCGAATTGAAGGGGTCCGTCAGCTCGTATTGAAGCCAATCGGGCGCAAAGCCCGTTTCGATCATGATGGCTCGGGCGACCGATTCCCCGCCGCTCTCGGCGCGGGCGTTGGCATATCGAAGTGTCGTGAGGGCGGTGCGAATCGTGCGACCATTGCGGGCGGTCGCTCGTTGCTCGACGGCCTCCATCAGCTGTTCCCGCGCAAGGCCGAGCTTTAAGATCGTCGAATCGGCAATGGGCATGCCGTCGGCAAAACCGGTCTGCAACAGGCAATCTGTGACCGTTTGGATGGGCGGCGTTACCGATATGCCGGCTCTGCGTATTGCTCCGGCCGGCTCAATCTGGTGCCGCTGAATATGTGCGCCCGGACGAGCCGACGGCTTTGTCGAGCTGCAGACATGCACGACATTCAGGTGTCGCCACGAGACCTCGAGCCCCAGCAAACAGGCGGCCGAAAACGAGCAGAACGTCCAATCGGGGTGGATGATCGCAAGGGCGCGGAGGATTTCGCAATGGCGCTGTGCCCGGTTGAGTTCATCCCAACGCATTTTGCGTGCGAACAGTCCCGGCATGGGCGAGACGACCGTGCTGCCGGTGCGCCGAAGGAGCGCTTTTCTGATTGCCGTGCTCGGGGGAATCAGACAGCGCCTCTCGTGTTCGGCTTGGGTTAGCAGCTGGTCGATGAGCTGGTCATTGCAATGGGTCATGAGCTACCGCCTCCTTTTGGGTAGCAAAAACGTATCAGCCGGAACTTGCCGCTCAGCTGACCAAAAGCTGACCAAAATCTAACCATGCAGGTAGATGGCCTATTTTCGGCGACATTTTTATATCCGAATCGGTGGGCGGTAATCGGCGACCGTGAACGGCGACGAGTTATGAAGACTGGGTAAGTTTCGGGACGTGTACTTTTCAGAAAAAGAGCATTCTATCTGCTGTTTTGTGTTTCTGGATCGCATATTTGAAGGCATGTGATAAGGGCTGCGGATCGTCGTCTTGTATCTGCGGAAGCTGTGACCCGGAATGAGCGCTCGGAATGGGATGCATTTTCCGGTAGAAGCTTCAGCGGAAAGTGCATCCCAGAATTCAGGCTCAGAACGGGACACGCTTTCCGGATGGCATGCTTAGCGGAAACTACGGCCCAGTTTTTGGTTCCAGAACGGGATACATTTTCCGGAACGGTCCACGTGCGGCGGTGTATCGCCCTTTTTCGTGCGCCGCTTGTCGAATTGCGTTATAGCTAGCTATATTATAGGAAGGTATAATATAGCTAGCTATAACGCAAAGGAAGGATGGCCCTATGTTTATCGGAAGAACGGCGGAAATGTCCGAGCTCAATCGACTGTATGGCACGGGCTCCTTTGAGATGCCTGTGATTTACGGCCGCCGTCGCGTGGGCAAAACGCGTCTCATCACAGAATTCATCCAAGGCAAGAAGGCTATTTACTTTCAAGCTCGTCGTACCAATGCGGAGGCAAACCTGCATGGCTTTAGCCAAGCGATACTTGCAGGCTCGGTTGGTGCTGCAGGCGTGTCGTTTCGTAGTTTTGACGAAGCGTTCGATGCATTGGCCACCATGGCTCGCGCGGAACGTTTGATTGTCGTGATTGACGAGTATCCCTATCTCGCCCAATCGAATCCCGAGATCAGCTCGTTGCTGCAAGACAAGATTGATCACCTGTACAAAGAGACCAGGCTCATGCTGATCCTATGCGGCTCGTCTCTTTCGTTTATGGAGGAACAGGTGTTGGGCTACGAGAGCCCACTATACGGTAGACGTACGGCCCAGTTTAAGATCATGCCGCTCGATTTTACGACGACCCTCGGGTTGTGGCAGAGCATGGGTCGCGAAGACGCTGCAGTTTGCTATGGCATGACAGGTGGCATTCCTGCATATATCGAGAAAGTCGATCCTGCCGCATCGCTCAAGGACAACATCAAACGTCTTTTTCTTACTCCTACGGGCTATCTCTTTGAGGAGCCGAGTAACCTGCTATTGCAAGAGTGCCGCAATCCCGAGCAATATGATGCGATCGTGCAAGCAATTGCTCAGGGGCGCTCGAAGATCTCGGAGATTGCGAGCTCTACGGGAATCCCTGCGAGCAACGTAAAGAGCTATGTGGATAAGCTGGCGTCGCTTGGGATTGTCGAGCGCGAGCTGCCCCTAAACGAGACGAGCAATAAGCGAGCCGTGTATCTGCTGAGCGACCAGATGTTTAGGTTCTGGTACAAGTTTGTTCCGCAGAACATCGGGCTGATTCAAAACGATATGGCCGAGATGGCGTATAAGCGCATTGAGCCGCACGTATCGGATTACATGGGCACGGTCTTTGAGCTTATATTCAGGCAATACGTGTACGAACTCGCACGCGCGGGCCAGCTCGATGTGGTTCCGGCAAGCGTCGGGCGCTGGTGGGGGACGGATAATCGCACGCATACGCAGGAAGAAATCGACTTGATTGTTGACGATGGCGAGGGCACTGCTCTGTTTGCGGAGTGCAAATGGCGCAATGAACCGGTGGGCGAAGACGTGCTGCAAAAGCTCGTGCACCGAAGCGAGCTCTTTAGGCGGCAGCATAAAAGCTACGTGATCTTCTCGAAGCGTGGCTTTACGCAAGGATGTCAGGAAGCTGCGGCGAGCAGGGGAGATGCCAAGCTGATTTCGTTTGCCGAGATGTGCGAGCGGAGATAACCAAGCGCGCTCTGATGTGATGCTCGGAATGGGATGCGCTTTCCTTTTGCAACCCTTGGCGGAAAGCGTGTCCCAGATTTCGGCTTCAGAATGGGATGCCGTTTCCGGATCGGCCCTCAGGCGGAAACTACGACCCGGAATTTGGCTCCAAAACGGGATACGCTTTCCCGGTGGCATCTCTAGCGGAAACTGCATCCAGGAATGAGCTCTCGGAACGGGACACGCTTTCCCATCGGGGCTTCAAACGGAAACCGTGTTCCGGAATTGAGCCTCAGGGTGGGACGCATTTTCCGGTAGAGGCCTGGGACGGAAGGCGTGTCCCAGAATCCGGCTAATCCGATGGCCAGGTGGTTGAGCGAGCGGGCTCCGGGGCTCCATTACTGAAAATTCATTTGTTAAACCTGGCAACCGTAGGTAGAATAAAGTCGACGGCAGCCCAAGGGTGATAGCTGGGCAGCGCCGTTACTTAGTTCAAGGGGTCAATGCCTTAACGGCGTCGACCCCTCTTCTTTTGCTTCGTACGCTGCTTAAGTGCCTCGGAAAGTTCGATAAGCGCCGTGAAGAGCGAGACCAAAGCAACCAAGAGCTCTTCGAGCTCTGATGGGCCCGGGATGACCGCTGATTCAAGTCACCGGGCCTAAATCTTTTTCATGCATTTGAATAGAGCGGGCGATTCTCTTGGGGCCGTCTGCATGGCGTGCGACCAGCGCATGGTATTGCGCCCCGCTTTCATGTCCGCACGAGCGCCTATCCTTACGGCAATGTAGCCGCTTATGTAACGAGCGGCATTTGACGGAGAGAGGCCATAACCGTGTCAGCTGAAAAGACGCCGTGCATCTCGGCTATCGATACGACGAACTTTGCGCGCCAGATTGTGCTGGACTTTGAGTTTGCGCTGGTGCCAAAGCAGCGCCAGCGACGTGGACTGCGCAATGAGATTATCGAGGTCGGCGCCGTCAAGCTCGATTACCACGGTAACGTTATGGGCGAGTTCTCGCAGTTTGTGCAGACAGAATTTACCGAAGGCGTTGCGGTCCCCGTCCGCGAGCTTACGGGGATATCGGCCGTGGACACCGCGATGGCCGATCCGCTCTATGTGGTGATCAAAAGGCTCAGCGATTGGATTGGTCGCTACTCCGCCCAGGTGGTCTGCTGGAGCGGGGCGGATCGTCGACAGCTTTTGACCGAGTGCCAGGCAAAGCATATTGACCTTGCTGCATTTCCTACGGACTGGGCCGACCTGCAGGCGTTTTACACCTCGATCATGGATGTGGGCAGCCACGGGCGCGTCTCTTTGAGTGACGCGGCAACGTGTTTTGGTTTTAACGCAAGCTTTATGCCGGTGAGCTTGTGTTCAATGCCACTTGTCGAGGCTGAGTGCAGGTCGGCGACTTGCTCGATGCCTGAGTTGCCCTTCGATCAGTTCTTGTCGAGCTCCTTTGGGCGGGAGAGGCAGCGATCTAGATATCCGCTCTTGGCATATGAGACAAGAAGCCCGTAAGACTGTGGCAATGTCAAAAGGCATACACAAGTGTCAGTCTTTTGACATCGTATGATTTTGGGGAGTGGCGTGCAGCGATCGCGCGCCACCATGACGGCGTAAGTGTTTGCTTTCGTTGTAGAATCTAACGATATGAGCATCCCGGTTGCTCCAGTGCTTCGATGCTCTGGTCTTTAGCGCCTTTCGTTCAGTGGAGGACTGACCGCAAGCGGCGTAAACAAGAAAGGGGACAATCGCAAATGAAAGCAACCGAGGCAAATCTACTCGACCTTATGGGCGTGGCGAAGATGCAGTTCGTCATTCCCGTGTACCAGCGAGTTTACTCGTGGAGTGTAAAAGAGTGCGAGGTGCTTTGGGATGACGTCATGCGAGCGGGTCGTGATGGCGTATCGCACTTCGTGGGGTCAATGCTTTATATCCCCGAGTCCGAGAGCTCTGCCACGAGCATTTCGCGCGTGCTTCTGATTGACGGACAGCAGCGCATGACGACGTTTTCGTTGATGATTGCAGCTTTGGCTGACTATTTGGAGAGCAACCCCGACAAGGCTGGCTTCCTTGGCGACCTCAAAATCTCGGCGCTGAGGAAAAATTACCTCTTTAACGATGACGACTACAACGGTCTGGCGCGCTACAAGCTGGTGCTTTCGCAGGACGATAAAGAGACGCTGTTCTCCATCGTGTCTGGGTCTCCCGCGCCAGATGAAAAATCGGATCGCATTGTCGAGAACCATGCGTTCTTCCATGAAAAGATGCACGGGAAATCATTCGACCCTGCAAGGCTTTGGGCGGGGCTAAACCGCGTGCAGGTCATCGACACTAAGCTCACCGCTGGCGTTGATAATGCCCAGCTCATATTTGAGTCCATGAACTCCAAGGGCAAGCCGCTCACGCCCATTGACCTCATCCGTAACTACGTTCTAATGTCGCTTCCCAACGACGAACAGACCAAGCTTTATGAGGGTTATTGGCATCCACTCGAGTGCTTGTTCGGAAAAGGCGGCGAGGACGAGTTCAATGCATTTATCTGGTACTGGCTGTGGCTTAAAGTTCCCAATAGGATGCCGAAGGAGAACGAGGCCTACTACGAGTTTAAGCGCTATTTCGCCGACGACTACGATGGTGACACCGAGGGTCTGCTTAAGGAGCTGCGTGGGTATGCGCATAGATACGCCAGTCTGTTCCTTGGTAAGGAGAAGGACGACGGACTACGCCGAGTGTTCGGCAGAATCGTAAGCCTCGACGTGAAGCAGATAAGGCCCCTCTTAATGTTGCTTTACTCGGTTTACGAGGGGAATGGGCTAGACCGCAATGCGTTTCTGCGTATCTGCGAGACTATCGAGTCGTTCCTGTTCAGGCGGGCGGTTTGCGGCAGGCTTACCACGGGCCTAAATAATTTCTTTGCCGGCATGTATCGCAATCTCGAGCAGCAGGACGATATAGAGGAGTACGTTACGGCGATGCTCCTTATCCACAGCAGCGGTATGACTGCGTACTTCCCGACAGACGAGCATTTTGTCGAGGAGTTTAAGACGCGTGACTGCTACAACCGTTTCTCCAAAAAGCGCTATTACCTGGAGCGCATGGAGAACTGGCACCGCCCGAAGGAGCCCATTTCGGCCGGCGATTACCAGATCGAGCACATCATGCCCCAGACGATCGATGATGAGCACGGCTGGAAGGAATCGCTTGGCGAGAACTGGGAAGACGTCCACGACAGGCTGTGCAACAACTTGGGAAATCTTACGCTGACGGGCTACAACCAGGAGTACTCAAACCGGTCGTTCTCGGACAAGCTCAATCTGCCTGACGTCGGATTTAAGTGCAGCCCGCTCTACCTAAACAAATCGATTGTCTCGCATGAAAAATGGGGTGAGGAAGAGATTGGGCAGCGCGCGGACGAGCTGGCGAAAGAAGCGTGCGAGATATGGAAGTATCCCGACCTTCCGGCAGACGTCGTCGACAAGTACCGTCCTTCTCGTGGGGAGTCTGACGAGGCTCCTGTCTGGACTCTGCAGGAGAACCACCCCACCTTTGCCGAAGGTGGGCTCAACCAGAAGCTTTTCGATGAGGTGCGCGAGTCCGTTCTGAGTGGTAACCCTTCGTGGGAGTCCTACATAGCTAAGTACTATGTAGGCTTCAGGTCGGGCAAGCGAAAACTGCATGCCGTGCTAGAAGGCAGGACCAGCAACGGTGGTTGGATTGCCGTTGGCTTGGCAAAGAGTGTGGATGATCTAACGGATCCAGAGGACATGTGCCAGGACAAGCGTACGCAGGGTGGATTTGGCCCGGGCTTGCCCACTTACGTTGCGCTTCGAAATGCCGATGACATTCCTGCGGTGCTCGATCTCATAAAGCAGTGCTAGGTTGAAGGCCGGGAATCTAGTTCCCGGCCCTTGCCAGCTCAAAATCGTCGATGGCCCATTCGCCCGTCTACGCCCCCCACAATCCCGCTAGTCGCTTGATTTGGTTTACGGCCCTCAGTTTTCGGCATCTGTTACTCGTCGTCCCCGTCGTTGGGGTCGCCCTTGAGGGTGTTGATGTCCAGGTACTGGTTGTCGTCCTCTTTTTGCTGCGTTGCCGATTCGGACGCGGTGGGGCCGCGGAACAGCTGGAATCCCTCAAACGCAATGACGCCGAGCAGGGCAATGATAATGGCGATAAAGGCAACCTTGACTGCCTGCGGAAATTCCGAGAAACGCAGCGCCTTTTCCTCGGCGTAATAATCGGCGAAGCGCTCTTCGCCCGTGCTTTTGGTATATGCCGGTGCGGGCGCGGCCTCCGGGTCATATTCCGGTGCAGGCGTGGCAGCGTACGGATCGTTGAGATAATCGCTCGATGCGGTGTCATAATCCTCGGTCTCGATGCGACCGGTGCCAGCATGGCCATCGGAATAATCGGAATATGTCGCACCGCCCTCATAGCCCGCGGCGCTCGTGTCGGCGGCAAAAAGCGGGTTAACTGGAACATCGAGCGCCGGCATGCCGGTAGAGGTCTCATCCAGATCGGCTGCGGCCCAGGAATCGTAGGCAACCTGACGGGCAACGGGCTCATCGAGCCTTGCGACCGGAGGCTTGCGTGCCGCAGGAACAGGCAACTGCTGGGCGCTGTACATAACGGTGCTGTCGGCCGATTTGCCCTGCGTCGCTGCAGCGAGAAATGCCGCCGTCTCGGACGGGTCGCTTGCGGGGCGGGGAGCGGGCGTGGGCGCCGAAGTGGGTGCGGGCGTAGGCGCGGGCGTCGAAACAGGCGACTGCGCAGGAGTCGGCGCAGATGCGGTTTTAGGCGCAAGTGCGGGATTGGGGCTTGACGGGCGAGCCCCGCCGCCCATGAGTTCGTCGGCGGTCCACGGGCGATCATCCATCACGTCGTCAAGGCTCAGCGAAAACAGGTCGTCTTCACCCTCATCGAACATGCGGTGCACATGTCCACCAATTGCCGGAATCAATCCGCGACCGGTGCATGATGCCTTGCTCAACGCCATTCTGTTCCATCCTTTCGAAATACTAATGACATCGATTATATGGAACTTCCCAAGCTGCTCGGTCTTGGATTCGTGCTTTCCAGAACTCGCGCCCAAAAGGGGAGGGGCAATCCAGGCGAGTGCCTACTTGTCGCCGGCCGCCGCCTTGGCCTCATTGAGGTAGCTATAGAAGCTGTACTTGGAGATGCCAAAGAACTCGCAGGCGCGCTCGCTCGACTTGGAAATGAGGAAGGCACCGCGACGGTCGAGGTAGCCAATGGCACGAATGCGCTCGTCTTTGGTCATGAGTGCCGCGGGCTTGCCCACAAACTGCTCGCACTCGTGCAGCAGGTCCTCGAGCAGGTCGCCGATGTTCTTGGTAATGGGCTCGGGCTCGGTATAGCCCGTGCCGCCGGTGCCGGTGAAAGCGTCGAGCGAGCGCTCAAAAGCCTTCATAAGCGTAATGTCAAAGTTGATGCCCAAAATGCCGACGGGCTTGCCTTCGTCGTTGCGGATAAAGATGGTCGAGGACTTGAGCAGCTTGCCATCGGTGGTTTTAGTGAGGTACGGCTCGCGGTCGTGTACGTCGGTGCTGCCCTCGTGCATGGACTCAAACACGATATGGCTGGGGCCGTCACCCAGTTTGCGCCCGCTGACGTGGCCGTTTTCGATCACTACGATGGAGTGGTCCACGTCCTCGGTCTCCAGATCGTGGACGACGACTTCGCAGTTGGGGCCAAATTGGAGCGCCAGGCCGTGTGCGAGGCGCTTGTAAAACTCAATCTGTGCGGGGGTCATGGGTGCCTTCCTAAAAATTAGTTTGGGCACACTTTGCCATAAACCACATCTGTTCGCAAACAAATCCATCAACAAGGCAATTCATGACCGTTCGGCGGCGAAAAAGTACCGATTACGGCAACAAACAATTTGTTAGGTTTGCCAATCAAAAAGTGTGATAGAACAGTGCTAACAAACTTTTTGTTTGGCATCCACATAAAAGTTCAGTCGCATGAATGGGAATGGGCTGAAACGCGTATGCGGGGGCCGGCAAGAGAGGACTTAAGGAGTTCACCGTATGGCCGATAAGATCCAGTGGGCGGGCAACACGATGCCCAAGAGCGATGACAAGCACTTGGGAATCATGAGCCTCGACCACGTGAAGAAGGCCCGCGCCTTCCACCAGTCGTTCCCCCAGTACACCGTCACTCCGCTTGCCCGCCTAGACGGCCAGGCCGCGCGCCTAGGCCTTTCCAACCTGTGCGTTAAGGACGAGAGCTATCGCTTTGGCCTCAACGCCTTTAAGGTTCTGGGCGGATCGTTTGCCATGGCCAACTACATTGCCGACGAGACCGGCAAGGACGTTGCCGAGTGCACCTTCGATTACCTGACCTCCGATCAGCTTGCCAAGGACTTTGGCCAGGCCACCTTCTTTACCGCTACCGACGGCAATCATGGCCGCGGTGTGGCATGGGCTGCCAACAAGCTGGGCCAGAAGGCCGTCGTTCACATGCCCAAGGGTTCCACCAAGCCCCGCTTCGATAACATCGCCGCCGAGGGCGCAACGGTGACCATCGAAGAGGTCAACTACGACGAGTGCGTGCGCATGGCCGCCGCCGAGGCCGACGCCTGCGAGCGCGGCGTCATCGTTCAGGACACCGCCTGGGAGGGCTACGAGAAGATCCCGTCTTGGATCATGGAGGGCTACGGCACCATGGCTTCCGAGGCTGCCGAGCAGCTGCGCGAGATGGCCATCAACCGCCCGACGCACGTGTTTGTCCAGGCTGGCGTGGGTTCGCTCGCCGGCGCCGTGGTGGGCTACTTCACCAACCTGTATCCCGATAACCCGCCCACCTTCGTCGTGGTTGAGTGCGCGCCTGCCGCCTGCCTGTACAAGGGCGCTGCCGCCGGCGACGGCGATCCGCGTATCGTGGACGGTGACATGCCCTCCATCATGGCCGGTCTGTGCTGCGGCGAGCCCAACATCCTGGGCTGGGATATCCTGCGCAACCATGCCACCGCCTTCGTGTCCTGCCCCGACTGGGTCACCGCTCGCGGCATGCGCACCCTGGGCGCTCCCGAGAAGGGCGACCCGCGCGTCATCTCCGGCGAGTCCGGCGCGGTGACCACCGGTCTGGTCGAGACTCTCATGCTCGATCCCGAGTACGCCGAGCTCAAGGAGCTCATCGGCCTGGACAAGACGAGCTCCGTGCTCTGCTTCTCCACGGAAGGTGACACGGATCCCGACCAGTATCGCCGTATTGTTTGGGAAGGCGAATATCCCACTTGCTAATCGTTAGGGCGGAGTAAATAGGTATCGCTCCGCCACCTCACAGGTAGATTCCTTCGTATGAAAGGTTATGAACAATGGCTAAAGAACTCGATTTCGACGCTATCAAGGCTGCTGCTGAGTCTCACCGCGCCGACATGACTCGTTTCCTGCGCGCTATGATCTCCCATCCCTCTGAGTCCTGCGAGGAGGGTGAGGTTGTTGCCTGCATCAAGGCCGAGATGGAGAGCCTTGGCTATGACGAGGTCAAGGTCGACGGCCTGGGCAACGTCATGGGCTTTATGGGCGAGGGCGACAAGATCATCGCCATCGACTCCCACATCGACACCGTCGGCATCGGCAACATCGAGAACTGGGATGCCGATCCCTATGAGGGCTACGAGACCGACGAGATCATCTACGGCCGCGGCGGCTCCGACCAGGAGGGCGGCATGGCTTCTGCTACCTACGCTGCCAAGATGATGAAGGACATGGGCCTCATCCCCGAGGGCTACAAGATCATGGTCGTCGGCACCGTCCAGGAAGAGGACTGCGACGGCATGTGCTGGCAGTACATCTACAACAAGGACGGCATTAAGCCCGAGTTCGTCATTTCCACCGAGCCCACCGACGGCGGCATCTATCGCGGTCACCGCGGCCGCATGGAGATCCGCGTCGACGTTCACGGTACCTCCTGCCACGGCTCCGCTCCCGACCGCGGCGACAACGCCATCTACAAGATGGCCGACATCATCGCCGACGTCCGCGCCCTCAACAACAACGGCTGCGACGAGTCGACCGACATCAAGGGTCTCGTCAAGATGCTCGACCCCAAGTACAATCCCGAGCACTTCGAGGATGCCCGCTTCCTGGGCCGCGGCACCTGCACCGTCAGCCAGATCTTCTACACCAGCCCCAGCCGCTGTGCTGTCGCTGACTCCTGCGCCATCTCCATCGACCGTCGCATGACCGCCGGCGAGACCTGGGAGTCCTGCCTGGACGAGATCCGCAACCTGCCGGCCGCCAAGAAGTACGGCGACGACGTGAAGGTCTCCATGTACATGTACGACCGTCCGTCCTGGACCGGCGAGGTCTACGAGACCGAGGCTTACTTCCCCACGTGGATCAACAAGGAGACCGCTCCGCACGTCAAGGCCCTCGTCGACGCCCACAAGGCCATGTTTGGTGACGAGCGCATCGGCTGCGAGCCCAGCATGGACAAGCGCACCGGTCGCCCGCTGTGCGACAAGTGGACCTTCTCCACGAACTGCGTCTCCATCCAGGGCCGCTACGGCATCCCCTGCGTGGGCTTTGGCCCGGGTGCCGAGTCTCAGGCTCACGCTCCCAACGAGGTCACCTACAAGGACGACCTGGTCACCGCTGCTGCCATGTACGTGGCTGCCCTGAACCTCTACGATCCGAGCAAGGCCGATGGCGACGCCACCGTGTTCCGCGCCGGTCTGACCAACAACAAGATCGATTAGTCTCATTCCTCGATTTTGTTGAGCCGGGGGCTGCTCGTGTCCCCGGCACCCCCTGTTGACTTGGGGCCCGCGGTCGTTATCTCCCATGCTTCCTCAACGGTGGCGGGTCCTCGTCATGGTGCTCTGCATGTTCTAGCCACACGCGCATGCCGGAGCACATCTACTCATTGCGATCGTTTCATCTTTAGAAAGGACATTTCCATGGACGCTAAGTTTACCGAGCTCGTCGAGCAGCTGAACGGCCTCGATTTTAAGGGTATGTACGGCAGCGATTTCCTGCACACTTGGGACAAGACCACCGATGAGCTCAAGGCTCTCTACATCGTCGCCGACGCCCTGCGCGAGCTGCGTGAGAACAACGTTTCGTCCAAGATCTTCGACTCGGGCCTGGCTGTTTCCCTGTTCCGCGACAACTCCACCCGCACGCGTTTCTCCTTCTCTAAGGCCGCCAACCTGCTCGGCCTTGAGCTGCAGGACCTGGACGAGAAGAAGTCCCAGATCGCTCACGGCGAGACCGTCCGCGAGACCGCTACCATGATTTCCTTCATGGCCGACGTCATCGGCATCCGCGACGACATGTACATCGGCAAGGGCGACGCCTACATGGCCGAGGTCTCCGAATCTGTCCAGCAGGCTTACGAGGATGGCGTTCTGGATCACCGTCCCACGCTCATCTCCCTGCAGTCCGACTCCGATCACCCCACGCAGTCCTCTGCCGACATGCTCTACCTCATCAACGAGTTTGGCGGCCTTGGGAACCTCAAGGGCAAGAAGGTTGCCGTCACCTGGGCCTATTCGCCCTCTTACGGCAAGCCGCTGTCCTGCCCGCAGTCGCTGATCAGCCTGCTGCCCCGCTTTGGCATGGACGTCACCCTGGCCCACCCCGAGGGCTACGACCTCATGCCCGAGGTCGTCGAGCGCGCCAAGGGCTATGCCGCCGAGTCCGGCACCACCTTTAAGCAGGTCAACACCATGGCCGAGGCCTTCGAGGGCGCCGACATCGTGATCCCCAAGAGCTGGGCTCCGTTTGCCGCCATGGAGAAGCGTACCAATCTGTACGCCGAGGGCGACGACGCCGGCATCGCTGCGCTCGAGAAGGAGCTGCTCGCCCAGAACGCCACCCATCAGGATTGGTGCTCCACGACCGAGCTCATGGAGAAGACTGCCAACGGCCAGGACACCATCTTTATGCACCCGCTGCCCGCCGACATCTCCGGTGTCTCCTGCGAGCACGGCGAGGTCAACGCCGACGTCTTCGACATGCACCGCGTGGGCATGTACAAGGAGGCCAGCTACAAGCCGTACGCCATCGCAGCCATGATGTTCCTGCAAAAGGTTGCCGATCCCGCCGCTACCCTCAAGGCCCTCGACGAGTGCAACACCGCCCGTTGGCTCCAGGCCTAAAGCCGGGTTGAGGTAAGCCATGTAAAGGGGGCGCTCTGCCAACCGGCGGGGTGCCCCTTTTTGCATCGCGGGCGTGCGGGATAAGCGCTTTCGATGTAGATGCCCGCGGCGCGAGTTATGGGTACGATGGTTTCAGGGGAGGTATCACCATGAAACTTGGATGCGTCATTATGGCTTCGGGCGAGGGCAAGCGGTTTGGCTCTAACAAGATGCTTGCCGATATCTATGGCGAGCCGCTGATTGCCCGGACCATCGATTCGGTTCCCCGGGGCTTTGACGTTGTGGTCTCGACGCGTTGGCCCGAGGTCGCCCAGATTTGCGAGGACAAGCATTGCCCGTGCGTGCTGCACGATGGCGAGCTGCGCAGCGAAAGCGTCCGTGCGGGCCTTTCGTGGGGAGTCGAACGCAACTGGAAAGGTTGCCTCTTTTTGCCGGGCGACCAGCCGCTTGTGAGCGCGGATTCTTTTGATGCCATGGTTCGTGCATTTGACGAGCGCGGCCGCAAGCATCCGGTGCGTCTTGCGTGCAACGGTGAGCCTTCGAGCCCGGTGCTCTTTCCGGCGGAACTGTTCGATGCACTCATACGTCTTGAGGGCAAGGACGGCGGGGGCTCGATTCTCAAAGGTCGCGTCGACGTTGCGCTGGTCGAGGCGCGTGCCTACGAGCTGTGGGACGTCGATACCGTCAAGGGACAGCGACGCATAGCGGAGCATATCGCGGCCTGCTCGTATTTTGATCGCGTGGCCAACTGTATTAATCAATAAGGAGCAACATGATCATCATCAAAAACGGCGCGCTCGTGACGCCCCAGGGGCTTCGCCGCGCCGATCTTGCCATGGAGGGCGACAAGATTGTGCGGATTGCCGCGGCGATTGAGCCGGGCGCCGACGATACCGTCGAGGACGCCGCGGGCTGCTGGGTGTTCCCGGGCTTTATCGACGGCCACACGCACATGCAATGCTGGACTGGCATGGATTGGACGGCCGATAGCTTTGAGACCGGCACGCGCGCGGCTGCCTGCGGCGGCACGACGACCATTGTGGACTACGCGACGGCCGATCGCGGCGTGACCATGCCCGATGCCTTGGCCGAGTGGCATCGCCGTGCCGACGGAACCTGCACGGCCAACTACGCCTTTCATATGGCACTCGCCGAGTGGAACGAGCGCAACCGCGCCGATCTTTCGGCCATGCGCGAGGCGGGCGTATCGTCGTTCAAGACCTACTTTGCCTACGATCATCTGCGCCTGGACGATGCCGAGACGCTCGAGGTGCTCGAGGAGCTCAAGCGTATTGGCGGCATACTGTGCGTGCATTGCGAGAACGGTACGCTGGTGAATGAGCTGCAGAAGCGCGTGTTTGAGCAGGGCATCCACGGGCCCGAGGGCCATGCGCTCAGCCGTCCGGATGTGTGCGAGGCCGAGGCCGTGAGCCGTCTGCTGTATCTGGCGCACTTGGCCGGGGACGCTCCGGTCAACGTGGTGCACCTTTCGACCAGGCTGGGGCTCGAGGCCATTCGCGCTGCCAAAGCGCGCGGGCAGAAGAACATCTATGTCGAGACCTGCCCTCAGTATCTGATGCTCGACGATACTTGCTACTTGGAGCAGGGCGAGGACGGCTTTGCAGGTGCCAAGTACGTGATGAGCCCGCCGCTGCGCCATGCCGGCGACCGTGCAGCCCTGCGCGAGGCGCTTGTGGCCGGCGAGATCGATACTATTGCGACCGATCATTGCAGCTTTAACCTGCACGGGCAAAAGGACCGCGGGCGCGACGACTTCCGCGCGATTCCCAACGGCGGGCCCGGTGTGGAGCATCGCCCCGTCGCGATCGCTACGAGCTTTGAGGGACAGCTGGGTCCCGAGGATCTGTGCCGTTTGATGAGCGAGAACCCGGCGCGCGTGTTTGGCATGTATCCGCGCAAGGGCTGTCTTGCCGAGGGCTCCGATGCCGACGTGTGCGTGTGGGATCCGTGCGCGCGTTGGACGATCAGCGCCGCGACACAGCATCAGGCCGTGGACTACACGCCGCTCGAGGGCTTTGAGGCACATGGCCGCGCCAAGGCCGTGTTTGTGAACGGCGTGCTGGTGGCGCGCGATGGCGAGCCCACCGGAGCCCAACCCGGCCGCTACGTCCCCCGCTAACAGGAAGATCACCGGATTCCCCTCCGCAGTTGCGGTGAAATACGGACTGTTTGCGGCCGTCGGGCGGCCAAACAGTCCGTATTTCACCGCAACTGACGAGATGGGGCCGGCTACTTGAGGCTGCTGGCGACGACGGGGCGGTCGAGAGCTGCCTCGAAGCGGTCGGCCATCGTGGGGTCGCTGAGCGTGTCGACTTGGTTGAGCATGACGCGTGCGGTGCTGAGTTTAAGCGCCTGCATCTCGGAATTGAGCACCTGGGCGACGCGCTCGGGCGTGGCGATGTCGGTGAGCTCGCAGCCGCAACGCTCGCAAAAGAGCTCAGGGCGGTGGACAACCTCGGCGACGGGTTTGCCCAGTCCCGAGGCGCCGACGACCCAGACAACGTTTGCCGTGGCGGCGGGAATTACCGGCTCCCAGGCGGCATGCGCCTTGAGCGGGAGTCGCTTGCTACCGTCTGCCTCGGCCAACACATAGTCAAAGCGCTGTGCCAGCTGGTCGAGCGGCTCGGCAGGGGAGGAGAGCTTGCCCGTCTGGGGGTCCAAGACGCCTGCCTGGCAGATGCTTCCCCGCACAAGCCCCGCGCAGGCCTCGCAGGTGCAGCCTGGGGCGTGTGGGGCACCTGGCTTCCAAGGCGCGGCGTCCAGGCGACGATTCGACCCGTCCCATGGCACGCCGGCGACGGGGAACATGCGCGTGGTGGTGCAGAGGAGCACGCGGCCGCCAGCGCGCATGAGCTCAAGACCCAGCGTTTTGAGCAACGTCGACTTGCCGCCGCTGCCGATAATCGCGGTAATGCCCGGCTCGATCCTGAGCGCCGAGGCAAGATTGCCGCTAACCGTTTCCATCTGTTCACCGCCGTATAATACTGTGATAATAAATAATCATCAGAGTAGCGGTCGAACCGCTTTTGCTCTGCTCAAACCGTAGCACAGGGAGGTGCCCCGGGAATGCTCGTTTATGTTCGCGGCGCCGGCGATATCGCCACGGGTGTCGCCGCTCGCTTGGTGCGCGCCGGCGTGTCGGTCGTTATGGCCGATATCGCGGTTCCCACGTGCATCCGCCGCACAATCAGTTTTTGCGAGGCTATTCGCCTGGGCGAGGTCCAGGTCGAGGGCATTCGCGCCCGCTTGGCGCAGACGCCGGCAGAGGCGCTCGAGATTACCCAAGCGGGGGATGTCGCCGTGGTGGTGGACCCTCAGGCCAAGATGCTCGATGAGCTTAAACCCGCGGCTGTGGTCGACGCGATTCTGGCCAAGCGCAACCTGGGCACCACGCGCGACATGGCGCCTACCGTCATCGCCGTGGGGCCGGGCTTTACCGCGCCGGTCGATTGCGACGCCGTGGTCGAGACCATGCGCGGGCATTTTTTGGGCCGTGTCATTACCCAGGGCTCGCCCCAGCCCAACACGGGCGTGCCGGGCGTGATCGCCGGCTATGGCAAGGAGCGCGTTATCCACAGCCCCGCCGCCGGCGTGTTTCGGTCCGACCGCGCAATCGGCGACATCGTGAGCGCCGGAGACGTGATTGGCTACGCGGACGATACGCCCATGTGCACGCAGATCGATGGCTGCCTGCGCGGGCTTTTGGCGAACGGCGTGCAGGTGACTGAGGGCTTTAAATGCGCCGATGTCGATCCGCGCGGCGATGCCAGCTATATCAACTACATTTCGGACAAGGCGACGTCGGTCGGCGGCGGCGTGCTCGAGGCACTCGCTATGCTCACCGATATCTTTAGAGGATAGAAGGCGGCAATGGAAAAGCTCGATGTGGTGAATGCTGCGCTTGGCGCTCTGAAGGCTGGTAAGACGTGCGAGCTCGTGGTCGTGGCCGGCACGGCGGGGTCGTCACCGCGCGGTGTGGGCGCCTGGATGGCCGTCTTTGCCGATGGCAGCCAGGCGGGCACTATCGGCGGCGGCAAGATTGAGCTCTTTGCGCTGGATGAGGCGCGCGAACTCCTGAGCGCGGGACAGTCGCGTCTGGTCCGCTACACCATGGGCGGCGAGAACTCCGATACCGGCATGATCTGCGGCGGAGCCATCTGCCTGTGCTATCTGCATCTGGATGCGACCCAGGCACCGTTGTTCCAGGAAATTGCCGACGTCTTGGTCTATCGGCGCATCGGCGACTTCGTCATTGACTTTGAGCCGTTTATCGCAAGCGCGCTCGAGGGCGATGTGGCCGAGTACCATGGCGAGGCATCGCGCCGCACCATTGCCGGCTGCCCCGAGCTTTCGCTGGTGGAGGAGGGGAGTAAGGTTACCTATACAAACGCCGCCTCCGAGATTCCTCCCGCGCACATCGAGACGCTCTGCCCCGAGGGCCTGACCTACATCTTTGGCTGCGGACACGTGGGCGCCGCGACGGCGCGCGTGCTCAACGCGGCGGGCTTTGCCGTCGTGGCGTGCGACGACCGCCCCGGCACGCTGACCCCCGATTGGGTGCCCGGTGTCTACGACCGTCGTCTGGTCGACTACAAGAGCCTGAGCAAGCAGTGCCCCATCGGCCCGCGCGACCTGGTGGTCGTCGCCACGGCGGGTCACAAATCTGATCTCGACGTGGTAATTCAGGCTATGCGTGCCAAACCCGCCTATCTGGGTTGCTTGGGTTCGCGCCGCAAGACGGCCTTTGTGCGTGCCCGCCTGGAGCAGGAAGGTTTTACGCAGGACCAGATCGACGAGCTGCACCTTCCGATCGGCGTTGCCATCGAGGCCGAGGACCCCGAGGAGATCGCCATCTCCATCGCCGCCGAGATGATCCACCTGCGCCGCACCAAACTCGTCCCCCGCAAGCGCTAATCGCATCCCCACCAATAAGTTGCGGTGAAATACGGACTGTTTAAGCCTGTTAGGCCGCCAAACAGTCCCTATTTCACCGCAACTGCTTTTTGGGATCCATTTGTGCGGGGGAGTTGTGGAGTTGTGCAGGCAGACGAGGTTTTTCTGGAAATACGCTCCCGATGCGCGTATAGTACCGATTGTTTTGTCGGCTCCTGCTGCGTCGAGTCCAAACCGCAAAATGCCATGAGCGGCGCGGATGCAGCCAGGAGGCACGAGGACAACCCATCGTGGCCACGCCCCGTGCTTAAAACCCCAAGAAGGAGTGAACAATGGCAGAAGAGAAGTATGTGCCGCGTCTGAAGACCAAGTACAACAACGAGGTCAAGCAGCAGCTTCAGGACAAGTTCCAGTACGAGAACGTCATGATGATTCCCAAGTTTGAGAAGATCGTCGTGAACATGGGTGTCGGCGAGGCCGCTACCGATTCCAAGGCCATCGACGGTGCCGTGCGCGACCTGCGCGCCATCACCGGCCAGCAGCCGATGATCACCCGTGCCCGCAAGTCCATCGCTACCTTCCGCCTGCGCGCTGGTATGCCGATCGGCTGCAAGGTTACCCTGCGTGGCGACCGTATGTGGGAGTTCTTCGATCGTCTGACCTCCGTCGCGATCCCCCGTATCCGCGACTTCCGCGGCATCTCCGCCAAGAGCTTCGACGGCCGTGGTAACTTCTCCATGGGCGTCACCGAGCAGCTCATCTTCCCCGAGATCGACTTCGACTCCGTCGATCACCAGCGCGGTATGGACATCACTTTCGTGACCACCGCCAATACCGATGAGGAGGCCAAGGCCCTTCTGGACGCCTTCGGTTTCCCGTTCAAGAAATAGGTTCACCTGCCCTATAAGCGCCGTTCCCACAAGGGGGCGGCGCTTGGGGCGAACAATACTCTATGTGAGGAGGATATAAGTGGCTAAGACATCGATGATCGTCAAGTGCAATCGCAAGCAGAAGTTCTCTACTCGTGAGTACACGCGCTGCCAGCGCTGCGGCCGTCCGCACTCTGTGTACCGCAAGTTCGGCCTGTGCCGTGTCTGCTTCCGCGAGCTTGCACTCAAGGGCGAGCTTCCCGGCGTTAAGAAGGCCAGCTGGTAAGTCACTACCAGCGTTTCAAGCATCAGTTTGGAACAGGGAAAACGCGCTAAAAAGGCTTTGCCGTTAAGGGCGGCGAAGAACCAAGAGCACGTGTTCATCAAGAACGAAGGAGAATCTGTATGAACCTTACAGACCCGATCGCAGATATGCTTACGCGCATCCGTAACGCTAACTCTGTGAACAAGGCCACGGTCTCCATGCCGAGCAGCAAGAAGCTCGTCGAGATCGCTCGTGTTCTGCACGAGGAGGGCTACATCGAGGGCTACGATGTCGAGGACACCGTTCCCCAGAAGACTCTGCACATCACGCTTAAGTATGGTCCCAAGAAGGCTAAGGTCATCAACGGCATCCGCCGCATTTCCAAGCCGGGCCTGCGTAAGTACACCGGCGTTGCCGACATGCCCCGCGTCCGCGGTGGCCTTGGTACCGCCATTATTTCCACCAGCCATGGCGTCATGACCGACCGCGATGCTCGCAAGCACAACGTCGGCGGCGAGATCATCGCTTACGTCTGGTAATTCGCTCGGTAGGTAGAAGGAAAGGAGATCACCGTGTCTCGTATCGGTAATAAGCCTGTCCAGATTCCCGCCGGAGTCGAAGTGGCAGTCAACGGCAACAACGTTGTCGTCAAGGGCCCCAAGGGCCAGCTCGAGCTCGATGTCTTTGAGAAGCTCGCTATCAACGTCGAGGACAACGTCCTCACCGTTTCCCGTCCCGACGACGAGCGTGAGACCCGTGCCCGCCACGGCCTCACCCGCGCCCTCATCCACAACATGGTTGTTGGCGTTTCCGAGGGCTTCGAGAAGAAGCTCGAGCTCGCCGGCGTCGGTTACCGCGTGCAGCAGAAGGGCAAGAACCTCGAGTTCTCCCTGGGCTTCTCGCACCCCGTGATCGTCGAGGCTCCCGAGGGCATCACCTTCGAGGTTCCCGACAACACCCACGTGAACGTCAAGGGTATCAACAAGCAGCAGGTCGGTCAGATCGCCGCTGAGATCCGCGGCCATCGTCCTCCCGAGCCTTACAAGGGCAAGGGTATCCACTACGTTGGCGAGCACATCCGCCGCAAGCTGGGTAAGGCCGCCAAGTAGTCGTAACCGACTCACTCGCATAAGACCAGCACCCCGTCAGGTGCTGGCAAGATCAACCTTTTTAGGAGTTTACGTATGAACAAGCATAAGGCGAAGCTGGAAGGCCTCAAGCGTCGTCAGCGTCGTGTTCGCGGCAAGGTCTCGGGTACCTCCGAGCGTCCGCGTCTTCGCGTGACCCGTACTAACGCCAACATCTATGCCCAGATCATCGACGACAGCAAGGGCTCCAGCCTGACGCTCGTCTCTGCCTCGACCCTCGAGGCCGAGTTCAAGGGCACCCACACCTCGAACAAGGAGGCTGCGGAGAAGGTCGGTCAGCTCGTTGGCAAGCGCGCCATCGAGGCCGGCATCACCAAGGTCGCCTTCGATCGCGGTGGCCGTATCTACCATGGCCGCGTCAAGGCCCTCGCCGACGGTGCTCGTGCCGCCGGTCTCGAGTTCTAGGAGGTATGTAGCACATGGCTCGTAATCAGAAGCAGCAGCGCGAGGCCTCCGAGTTCGAGGAGCGCGTCGTTTACATCAACCGCGTGTCGAAGACCGTCAAGGGTGGTCGTCGCATGAGCCTCGTCGCTCTCGTCGTCGTTGGCGACGGCAAGGGCAACGTCGGCGTTGGCATGGGCAAGTCCGCTGAGGTGCCCATGGCCATCTCCAAGGCATCTCTCGATGCCAAGAAGAACATGTTCCACGTGCCGGTGACCGAGCAGGGCACCATCCCGCACGAGGTTCTCGGCCACTTTGGTGCCGGCCGCATCATCATCAAGCCCGCTGTCGAGGGTACCGGCGTTATCGCCGGCGGCGCTGTGCGTCCCCTCTTTGAGCTTGCTGGCATCAAGAACGTCCTGTCCAAGTCCCTCGGTACCGACAACGGCCTCAACATCATCAAGGCTGCCGTCGAGGGCCTCAAGGAGCTCTCCAGCCCTGAGGACGTCGCGGCTCGCCGTGGCCTGACGGTCTCCGAGATGTTCGTCGGTAAGGAGAACTAAGCATGGCTGACACCATCAAGATCAAGCAGGTCCGCAGCACCAACGGTTGCAAGCAGGACCAGGTCCGTACTGTCCGTGCCCTCGGTCTCCACAGGATCCGCGAGGTTCGCGAGATTGCTGACAACGAGTCCGTCCGCGGCATGATCTTCAAGGTCAAGCACCTTGTCGAGATTGTAGAGGAGTAGCAAATGCAGCTTCACGATCTTACTCCCGCGCCCGGTTCCACCAAGAACCGCAAGCGCGTCGGCCGTGGCAATTCTTCGGGTCACGGCACCACTTCTGGCCGCGGTCAGAAGGGCCAGGGTTCCCGCTCTGGCGGCACCAAGGGTGCCGGCTTCGAGGGTGGCCAGACTCCGCTGGCTATGCGCCTGCCCAAGCTTCCGGGCTTCCGTAACCCCCGTCGTATCGAGTACACCGCTGTTAACGTTGAGCGTCTCGAGCGTAAGTTCGAGGACGGCGCTGTGATCGACGGTGCCGCTCTTAAGGCCGCTCGCATCACCAAGAGCGAGTTCGAGCCCGTCAAGGTGCTCGGCAATGGTGAGCTCACCAAGAAGTTCACGGTCAAGGTCGACAAGGTCAGCGCTTCTGCGCAGGCCAAGATCGAGGCCGCCGGCGGAAAGGTCGAGCTGCCGTGCTAAATGGTCTTAAGAATGCTTTCCGCATCAAAGAATTGCGCGAAAAGATTCTTTTTACCATAGCTATGCTCGTCGTGTACCGCATTGGTGCGCACGTTCCTGTGCCCGGCATTCCCTTCCAGGGGATGCTGGGCCTTTTCTCGACCGATAACAATTCGGTCGCCGCAGGTGCTATGGCCCTCCTGAATCTTTTCTCTGGCGGCGCGTTGAGCTATGTGTCGGTGTTTTCGCTGGGCATCATGCCTTACATCACCAGCTCGATCATCCTCCAGATGCTCCAGGCCGTCGTGCCTTCCCTGCATGAGCTTGCCCGCGAGGGCGAGGTCGGTCAGACCAAGATTACGCAGTATTCGCGTTACCTCACCCTGGCTCTGGCAATCCTCAACTCCGTGGGTTACCTCTTCCTCTTTAAGAGCTTCGGCATCAGCTTCAATGGCGCCGGCGCTCCCGAGATCATCTTCGACCTCATGATCGTCGGTACGCTCACCGCGGGCGCCATGCTGATCATGTGGATTGGTGAGCTCATCACCCAGCGCGGTATCGGCAATGGCATGTCGCTGATCATCTTCGCGAACATCATGGCCGGTCTGCCGCAGGCTATCTTCTCCAGCACCGAGGGCAATGCCGGTGGCATCATCACCATGGTGATCATCTGCGCCATCATCCTGCTGGTTATCCCGCTGATTGTTTTCCTTGAGCGCGGCCAGCGCCGCATCCCGGTCTCCTACGCTAAGCGCGTCGTGGGCCGTCGCATGATGGGTGGCCAGACCACCTACCTGCCCATCAAGGTCAACACCGCGGGTGTCGTGCCGATCATCTTCGCTTCGGCGCTGCTGTACTTCCCGGCTCAGATTGCCGTGTTCTTCCCCGGCATCGGCTGGATTCAGGCAGTTGCCTCCGCGCTTTCGACCGGTTGGCTCAACTGGGTGCTTAACGTTGTCCTCATCGTGTTCTTCGCGTACTTCTACACCTCCATGGTGTTCAACCCCGATGACACGGCCGATAACCTTAAGAAGCAGGGCGGCTTTATTCCGGGCGTGCGTCCGGGTAGGGCTACCGCGGCCTACATCAAGAACGCGCTCAACAAGATCACGCTTCCCAGCGCTGTCTTTTTGGCGCTCATCGCCATCGTGCCTTCGATCATCTTCTCCTTCACGGGTAACCATCTGATCCAGGCATTTGGCGGCACGTCCATCCTCATCATGGTCGGCGTCGTGCTCGACACGGTCGATAAGCTCGAAGGCCAGATCAAGATGTATGATTACGATGGATTCTTTAAATAGGCTAGAGGAGGATTGCTCATGAACCTCGTATTGCTCGGAGCTCCGGGTGCCGGTAAGGGCACCGTCGCACAGGAGCTCGTCGCCGAGTTTGGCGTCGCCCACATTTCCACGGGCGACCTGCTGCGTGCTGCCGTCAAGGGTGGCACCGAGCTTGGTATTCAGGCTAAGAAGTACATGGACGCTGGCGAGCTCGTTCCCGACCAGCTCGTGATCGACCTTGTCAAGGAGCGCCTTGCCGCCGATGACGCCCAGCAGGGCTTCATCCTCGACGGCTTCCCGCGCAACACCGCCCAGGCTGTGACGCTCGATTCCGAGCTCTCCGCCATGGGTCGCGAGATCGACTGTGCCCTTCTGGTCGATGTGGCCCCCGAGGTCATTATCGATCGTCTGTCTTCGCGTCGCACCTGCCGCGCATGCGGTTACACCGGCACTGCTGCCGATGCTACCTGCCCCAAGTGTGGCGGCGAGATGTATCAGCGCGACGACGACAAGCCCGAGACCATCAAGAACCGTCTCGACGTCTACGAGAAGTCCACGAGCCCGCTCGTCGACTACTATCGTGGCCAGGGTCTGCTCAAGTCGGTCAACGGTGACCAGGCTCGCGAGACCGTGTACGGGGATGTCAAAGAGGCTCTCGGTCTATGATCAAGATTAAGTCTGCAACGCAAATCGAGCAGATGAAGAAGGCAGGAGCGCTATCTAAGATGGCGCTCCGCCACGTTGGAGCCATGGTGCGCCCCGGCGTTTCGACTTTTGAGCTCGATCAGCTCGCGGAGCAGATTATCCGCATGCATGGCGGCACCCCGGCCTTTAAGGGCTACGGCGGGTTCCCGGGAACCATCTGCGCATCGATCAACGATGCCGTGGTTCACGGTATTCCCAACCCCGACATGATCCTGCGCGATGGCGATATCATCTCCATTGATACGGGAGCTGTCGTTGACGGTTGGGTCGGCGATAACGCTTGGACGTTTTTCGTCGGCACCCCCACGCCCGAAGCCAAGGCTTTGTGCGAGGTCACGCGCGATTGCCTTAAGGCTGCCATCGAGCAGGCTGTTCCCGGTAACCATATCGGGGACGTCGGTTATGCCGTTCAGTCCCTCGCCGAGTCTCACGGTTACGGCGTGCTTCGCGATTATGTGGGCCATGGCATTGGCCGCGTGATGCACGAGGACCCCAACGTTCCTAACTATGGAAAGAAGGGGAGGGGCGTTCGCCTCCAGGCCGGCATGGTCATTGCCATCGAGCCGATGGTTACGATGGGTTCCAACCATGTGAGCACGGGCTCCGACGGTTGGATCGTCACGACCAACGACCACCTGCCCGCCGCGCACTACGAGAACACCGTCGCCATTACCAATGACGGCCCGGTGATTCTCACCACGGATGCGCAAGGTGCTTGGTGTTCGCTCCAAGGCGGAGAAATGTAACAAGTTCCACTTAGTTGTGGAGCCATTACGAAGTTATTACGATGCGTGCATACGTGTTGTAGAATACTCAATCGCTGTCGTTTTCTAGAGAAAGATGATTGCTTGTGAAGAAGGAAGACGCAATTGAGCTTGAGGGTACGGTAAAGGAACCGCTGCCCAATGCCATGTTTAAGGTCGAGCTCGAGAACGGTCATTCGGTTCTGTGCAACATTTCTGGCAAGATCCGAATGAATTACATCCGCATTCTCCCCGGTGACAGGGTTGTCGTGGAGCTTTCCCCGTACGACCTGACCCGCGGCCGCATCACCTATCGCTATAAATAGCGGCACGCATACACGCACTCCATTTCCGGCTGCAGGCTTAGCTCAACCTACGGTCGGATTGTGTGTGAAGACCAGCCATAGTTTTAAACGCCTGCGGCTGGGCGAGTAGATAGTAGGGAAGTAGTTTGAGCGCTACCGAAAGGAAGAACGATGAAGGTACGTCCTTCGGTCAAGAAGATGTGCGATAAGTGCAAAATCATTAGGCGCCATGGCAAGGTCCTCGTCATTTGCGAGAACCCCCGTCATAAGCAGCGTCAGGGTTAAGAGAGGAGACTACGTTGGCCCGTATTAATGGTGTCGACCTCCCGCGTGAGAAGCGCGTTGAGATCGGTCTGACCTACATTTACGGCATCGGCCGCACCACTGCGACGAAGATCTGCGTCGAGTGCAACGTTAACGTGGATACGCGCGTTAAGGACCTCACCGAGGATGAGGTTAACGCCATCCGCGATTATATCGATAAGAACCAGATCATGGTTGAGGGCGACCTCCGCCGTGAGCGCAACCAGAACGTCAAGCGCCTTATGGACATCGGCTGCAACCGCGGCCTTCGTCACCGCAAGGGCCTCCCGGTCCGCGGCCAGCGCACCCACACTAACGCTCGTACCCGCAAGGGCCCGAAGCGTCAGATCGGTGCTAAGAAGAAGAAATAAGGAGCGCTAGATAGATGGCTACTGCTAAGAAGAACGTTCGCGCTGCCCGTCTGAAGCGCGCGGACCGTAAGAACATTTCCGTGGGCCAGGCTCACATTCGTTCTACGTTCAACAACACGATCGTTTCGATCACCGATCCCCAGGGCAACGTCATTTCCTGGAAGTCGGCTGGCCAGGTGGGCTTCAAGGGCTCCCGTAAGTCCACGCCGTTCGCTGCCCAGATGGCTGCCGAGGCTGCTGCCAAGCAGGCCATGGAGCACGGTATGAAGAAGGTTTCCGTCTTCGTCAAGGGCCCCGGCTCCGGTCGTGAGACCGCCATCCGCTCCCTCCAGGCTGCTGGCCTCGAGGTCTCGAGCATCCAGGACAAGACCCCCATTCCGCACAACGGCTGCCGCCCCAAGAAGCGTCGCCGCGTGTAACTGAAAGGATCGTATCAATATGGCAATCGACAGGACTCCTGTTCTTAAGCGCTGCCGTCAGCTCGGGATCGATCCCGCTGAGCTCGGTTACAGCAGCAAGAAGGAATCTATCCGTCAGCCCAAGCGCCGTCGCAAGGAATCTGAGTACGGCATGCAGCTGCGCGAGAAGCAGAAGGTCAAGTTCATCTATGGCGTTCTGGAGAAGCAGTTCCACGGCTACTTCAACAAGGCCCGTAAGATGAACGGCGTCACCGGTGAGAACCTCATGATCATTCTTGAGTCTCGCCTCGACAACGTCGTCTTCCGTCTTGGCTTCGCCCGCACCCGCAAAGAGGCTCGTCAGTCCGTCCGTCACGGTCACTTCACCGTGAACGGCAAGCGCGTGGACATCCCGTCCTACCGCGTCAAGGCCGGCGACGTCGTCGCTGTCGGCGAGAAGTTCCGTGACCTCCTCCCCATCAAGGAGGCCCTGATTTCCTCCGAGCGCTTTGAGGTCCCTGGCTGGCTCGAGGTCGATATCGAGAAGCTGTCTGGTAACGTGCTCGCTCTGCCGACGCGTGAGCAGATCAGCGGTGATATCAACGAGCAGCTCATCGTCGAGCTCTACTCTAAGTAGTCCATCCGGGCTGCTGAGGCTGGAGGTAATACATGTCAGAATTCATTAGGCCTCAGGTTCAGGTCGAAGAGATCAACGAGACGTCTGCTCGTGTCTCCGTCGAGCCGCTCGAGCGTGGCTACGGCGATACGCTGGGTAACTCCCTTCGTCGCGTTCTTCTGTCCTCGCTCGAGGGTGCCGCCGTCGAGGCTATTCAGATCGATGGCGCGCAGCACGAGTTCATGACCATCCCTAACATGGTCGAGGATGTCACCGACATCGTCCTGAATGTCAAGGGTCTTGTCTTCAGGGCTCTCGGCACGACCGACGAGGCGACCGCCACCATTTCGGTTGACGGCCCCTGCGAGGTCACCGGTGCGGACTTCTTTATTCCGTCCGAGTTTGAGCTGGTCAACCCCGAGCAGCACATCGCTACGCTCACCGAGGGTGGCCATCTCACCATGAGCATGCGCATCGGCTATGGCCGCGGCTATGTTTCTGGCGAGGCCAACAAACGCGACAACGATCCCATCGGTGTGATCCACGTCGACTCGCTGTACTCGCCGGTTTCCCGTTGCGCCAAGCTCGTTGAGGCTTGCCGTGTCGGTCAGCACACCGACTACGACCGCCTTGTCCTCGAGATCGAGACCAACGGCTCCATCGCCCCGCGCGACGCCGTGGTCCAGGCTGCCAATATCATTAACCAGCATATGGCTGCCTTTATGAACCTTGCCGAGACCCCCGAGGTCGAGGAGGAGGCTTCGATCTTCGCTCCCGAGGTCACCAACGACAACGCTGAGCTGGACAAGCAGATCGAGGATCTGGACCTTTCCGTCCGTTCTTACAACTGCCTTAAGCGCGCCAGCATTCACTCGGTCCGTCAGCTCGTTGAGTTCTCGGAGAACGATCTGCTCAACATCCGTAACTTCGGTGTTAAGTCGATCGAGGAAGTGAAGGACAAGCTTGAGTCCATGGGCCTGAGCCTGAAGGCTTAATGCTTCGCATATTTGAGGAGAAACTAGACCATGCGTCATAACGTTAAGAAGGGCCTGAAGCTCGGCACCGATGCGAGCCACACCAAGGCCATGAAGAAGAGCCTTGCTAAGGCCCTCTTCGAGAACGACCGCATCAAGACCACCGAGACCCGCGCTAAGGCGCTGCGTTCGGTCGTCGATCCGATCATCACCTGGGCCAAGAAGGGCGACCTGCACTCTCGTCGTCTGGCTATCGCCAAGCTCGGCGATAAGCAGCTCGTTGCCGAGATCTTCGACAAGGCTGCTCAGGGCATGTGGCAGGACCGCAACGGCGGTTACACCCGCATCATGAAGCTCGGTAACCGCAAGGGCGACAACGCTCCCATCGTTATCATGGAGCTCGTCACCGAGCCTTGCACGCCTAAGGCTAAGAAGGCTGCTCCGGCCCCCAAGAAGGCCGCTGCTCCCAAGAAGGTCGAGGCTGCCGAGGAGGCTCCTGCTGAGGAGACCGCTGAGTAGACAATCCGTCTGCATAGGCTATATTCGAGGGGTACGTTCGCGTACCCCTCTTTTTTTGTCGAAATGCCATTGCCTGTTTGTTGGGAGCGTCCATGACCGCGCCGTCTGATTTCAATTTGATTCCTGAGCTCGATGCCACGCTCGTTTTCCGCGTGGCCTACGATGGCTCGTCCTACAGCGGCTTTGCCGAGCAGCCCGGTCAGACGACGGTTGCGGGCGAGTTACGCCGCGCTATCGAGACGCTCCTGCGCCGCCCGATCGACCTGACGTGTGCGGGGCGTACCGATGCCGGCGTGCATGCGGTGGCACAGTTCATCAGCGTGCCCGTAACGGACGCTGAGTTGGCTTTGACGCGCCGTAGGTGGCTGAGGGCTATGGATGCCCTCCTGCCCAAAGATATCGCCATAAACGAGGTCTACAAGGCCCGTAAAGGCTTTTCTGCACGCTTTGATGCGCGTTCCCGTACGTATACGTACCGTATTGCCGATCGCGACGCGCGCCCTGTGCTTTCGCGCGGTGCGGTGTGGTGGCATCGCTACTCATTGGATGTTGAGGCGATGTCTGCGGCCTGTCCCGCGCTGCTGGGCGAGCAGGACTTCAAGAGCTTTTGCAAGGTGGCGTCTGCTGTGGGCAAGCCCACGCACCGCTGCGTGATGCGTGCCGAGTTTGGCCATGAGGTTGCGTTTGGCGAGGACATCCTGACGTTTACCATCGAGGGCAATGCGTTTCTGCATTCGATGGTCCGCACGATCGTGGGCACGCTTGTCGAGATTGGCATGCATCGCCGTGAACCCGAGTGGATGCGCGAGGTCATCGACGCTTGCGACCGTACCGCTGCGGGCCCCACGGCTCCTGCCTGCGGCCTTACGTTTATGGGCGTGGATTACGATCCCGCCGAGCTTGTCGTGCTCGACTAGGGGAGGGCTCGACGCGTCGTGCGTCGACACCCGTCATCTGTGGGCTGCGCGTGTGCAACATCTGTTCTTGGCGTGCAATACAACCGGTGTCTCATTGCTTTTATTGCCGGGGTGTACCATGAACCACGGTTTGGTTCATTGCTGTCGAGAGGACGGATAACTTGGTTCGACGTGGCTCGCATCCGCGACTTTCGGTGATCCTTGTGGTAGAAGGTTCGCCCAGCTATGCGATGCGTGCGCTCGAGAGTATCCAGAACCAAGACCTCTACGATTTGCAGATTGTCGTTGTCTGCCGCGATGCTGCGCCCGGTGTGCGCCATTCGCTTCAAGTTGCTGCCGACAGAGACATCCATATTGATTTGATTGACGTCGAGGACTCGAAGTGCGGTGCTTGTCTTCGTGCCGGTTTTGCTGCCTCGCGTGGCTCTCAAATCATCGCTATGAACGCCGATGAGTGGTTTGCTCCGCAGTCCCTTTCCAAGATGGTCGATATCGCGTGCGATACTACGGCAGACATAGTGCTCCCCACGGTGTCGCTCGACCGCTATGATGCACATCGAGAGCGCCATTCGCGCGTCTTGGATGCTGCTCATATTTCCATTGATAGCAAATCCTCGATGGTGACCGGGCTGCCCCAGTTGATTTTAGGCGGCTTGGTTGCTCAAGTCTCTGGCGTGATGTATAGCCGTCCGCTGTTTGAGGCATGCCTGTCGCGTGGCAAGGCGTACCGTACGGTTGAGTTTATGGCTTATGCGCTCTCGCAGGCACGATTCGTGTCCGGCTGCGGCGACGCTTGTTTCCACGCGGTGGCACCTAAGCTTACAGATGCCTTTGATCCCACCATGTATGCCAGGATATCCGATGACACTCGAGCGCTCGACGAGCTTGCGGACTCACTCTCGGAAGCAGATAGCGGTGGTCGGCTCAAGCTGGCAAGCCAGAAGTTCTACTTTGCCGGACTGGTCGCCTGCATCGAGAATTTGTGTCTGAGCCCGCATGGGGTGTCGTCAATCGAGCGTTCCGCCCGTATGCGTGATATGCTCGAGGCGCCTCGAACCCGTCAGATGGTCGCCGCGCTCAAGGATAACCATCGGGGGCTCGGTCTGTTGTTTGGGCCGATCGCCAGCGCCAAGCCCGCGCGCTGCGTGATGTGTACGCATCTGGCAGCTTTTCTTAACCGGATGGGCGCAAAAACCGCCTAAACGGCTCATCTCGAAACAAATTTGCATAGAATTGTTTCGAAATGCGTTCTTATACACAAAAGCCTTCAAATAGCGTTAAACTATTCAATCACTGATTGATTGTCTCCGCCATCTTTTGGAGAGAGGGTTTGTATGGCTAAAAAACGCAATGGGCGCCAGGATGCCATTAGAGATATTGTGCGCAATAAGGACGTCCGCACGCAGCGCGTGCTGGTCGATGAGCTCCGCGCTATGGGCTTTGATTGCACGCAGGCGACTGTCTCTCGCGATATTGCCGATATGGGGCTGCGTAAGCTCCCTGAGGGCATCTATGTTCTGGCAGAGGACCTGCACCTGCAGCGTATGGTTTCCGAGCTCGTAACGGGCGTTCTGCGCACCGATAATCTGGTTATGATCAAGGCTCAGCCTGGCACGGCTTCCGGCATCGCCGCCGCCGTTGATGCGGCAGAGCTGCCCGATGTGCTTGGCTCGCTTGCCGGCAACGATACGATTTTGGTTATTGCCCAGACGGCCGAGGACGGCGAGCGTCTTGAGGCGCTGATCAATAAGCTGAGCAATTCTCGCAAGTAGGCGTGCGGGTCGTGCGCTCGGCACTGTGTGCGTGACATAGTGGCTTGTAAGGGGTATCGACGTTGGTCGGTACCCCCTTTTTTTGTTTGCCGGTATAAAGACCGCCCACCAGGTCGCTTTAAACTAAAAGGCCCCCGAGCAGTTTAATAAGCTGCTCGGGGGCCTTGTTGCTTATGGCCGGATGATTTCTAGCCGACCGTATCGTCAGGCGTGGGCGAGGGGTCGGGAGTAGGCGTAGGCGTAGGCGTAGGCGTGCCGCCATCGCCGCCGGTCGAACCACCAGTTGAGCCGCCCGTCGAGCCACCGGTCGTACCGGTGCCGCCGGTGGTGTCGCCACCCGTGGTCTCGGTGGTCGTGGTCGTCGTGGTAGTCGTTGTGGTAGTTTCCTCTTCGTCCTCGTTCTCGTCCTTGTCGTCGTTCTCCGTCTTCTTGGCGTTGTTGGTGCCGTAGAACTTCCAGACGCTGTTGTTCTTGTAGGTGGGCGCCGTTCCGGTCGCAAACTCCTCGCGCTCGGTACCGGTCAGAACGGTGTTCATAAACCGCTTAAAGACAGGCAGGTTGGTGCTGTCGCCCAGCAGGTCCGTGCCGTATTTTTGGATGGGGATCTCACCTGCGGAATAGCCGGTCCACAGGGCGCACGCCAGCTGCGGGGTATAGCCGCAGAACCACAGGTTGGTGGTGTTGTCGGTGGTGCCCGTTTTGCCGGCATAGGGCTGGTTGACGCTCAAGGCGCCGGCAGCACCCGTACCGCTGCCCTGCATGACGCCGGACAGAACATCGGTGACCGCGGCGGCCTCGCCCTCGGTAAGCACCTGTGAGGGATTGTCCGTGTGCTGGTACAGCACCGAACCGGTACGAGAGTCAATCTCGGTGATGGCGATCGGCTGGCGATAGTAGCCGCCGTTGGCAAACGTCGCGTAGGCGGCGGCCATCTCGAGCGGCGAGATCGAGCCGGTGCCGAGCGTCATGACGGGAACGTCCTCGATGTTGTCCTTGGCGGGATCGATGCCGAGCTTTTTGACGAGCGAGATGATCTTGCTGTTGCCGACGGCTTCCGCCACCTGGATGTAGCCGGTGTTGGAGGAGTATGCCGTCGCCTGCTTAAGCGTGATGTTGCCATAGCTATGGTTGGCGTAGTTTTGGACCTCGGTCGTGGTGCCCTTGGCCTTGAGCGGCGAGTTGCAGTTGAGGGTGACGTTGGGGTTCATGCCGTTTTGGATGGCAGTTGCCAGCGTAAAGGCCTTAAAGGTGGAGCCGACGGGACGCTTGGCCGTGGCATGGTTTACGTGGTTCTCGTCGGCGTTGTAGTCGTAGCCGCCCACCATGCACTTGATGTAGCCGGTCTTGGGGTCGACGACGACCATGCCCATGTCCAGGCCGTCGAGCGAGAGCGTGTCGAGCTGCTCGCGGACGGCATTCTCTGCCACCTGCTGCATCGTGGGGTCGATGGTGGTCTTGACGGTCAAGCCGCCCTTAAAGAGCACGTCGGTCGAGAACTCCTGCTCCAGCAGCTGCTTAACATAGGCGACAAAGTAGGGCTGCGAGTATACGTCGACGCCGCTGCCCGAGATTTCGGTCACGTTGAGGGTGATGGGCTCGGCCTGTGCGGCATCGTGCTCCTCCTGCGTGATGTGGCCCAGGCGCAACATGTTGTCAAGGACCTTGTTGCGACGGGACAGCGCCAGGTCGGGGTTGACCGTGGGGTCGTACTGCGAGGGCGAGTTGGGAAGGCCGATGAGCAGCGCGGCCTCGCTCAGGGTGAGGTCGGCGGCGCTCTTGGACAGGTAGGTCTCGGCGGCGGCCTCAATACCGTAGGCGCCGTGACCGTAATAGATGGTGTTGAGGTACATCATGAGGATCTCGTCTTTGGAGTACATGTCCTCCATCTTGACGGCGATGTAGGCCTCGCGCACTTTACGCTCGATGGTCGAGTCGAACTGCTCCTCCTGCAGGATGGTGTTGCGCACCAGCTGCTGGGTGATAGTCGAGGCGCCTTCGTGTCCGCCGCCGAGGGTTGCCACCGCAGCACGCGCGATACCCCACAGGTCGATACCGCCGTGCTCGTAGAAGCGCTCGTCCTCGACGTCAACGGTGCCCTGCAGCACGTAGGGGGAGACCTCGTCCTTGGTGATGGACTTGCGGTTTTGCGTGTAGAAGCTCGCGATCTTGTTGCCGTTGCAGTCGACGATCTCGGTGGGCTCGCTCACCAGATACGCGTTGGCGTCGGTGTAGTCGGGCAGATCGGACAGCCAGCGGTTGACGTTGCCGACCATGCCGATGCCAAATGCCACGCCCGCAATCAGCAGAAAGCCCAAAAACGAGAGCAGGATTATGGGCAGGGCATGCGTCTTTGAACGGCTGCGTCCCTGTCGTTGGCGAGGACCCATATATTGACCTCCAGGTATGTCGTGCCGGACGGTGGATGTGCCGTCGGGGCAGGATGGACATAAGTTATTACACGATAAACCAAACGGGGCGCGCGATGCCTCGTGTATGCTGGAAGACGGCATTTTTCAGAGTGAATGCATACCTTGGTAAGGAGTTTGTCGATGGCGATTCGGACGATGGGGCCGAGCAGACAATACGAGACTGGATTGGATGCTGCCGGCACGGCGCTGCCCGAGCTGCTGGCGCCGGCGGGCGGGCTCGACCAGATGCTTGCGGCCATCGCCGCGGGTGCCGATGCCATCTATGCGGGGTTGGGCGGCTTTAACGCCCGTGTGAGCGCCCATGGCTTTACGGATGACGAGTTTGCGCGCGGCTGCGCCGTGGCGCAT
Organism: Collinsella sp.; assembly: GCA_019424905.1. Classification (GTDB taxonomy): domain Bacteria; phylum Actinomycetota; class Coriobacteriia; order Coriobacteriales; family Coriobacteriaceae; genus Collinsella. The sequence continues at coordinate 57,255 of JAHYYP010000005.1, forward strand.
GCCCATGGCGTGCGTGTGTACGTGACGCTCAACGTGTTCGTGTTTGACGATGAGTTGTCCGACGCGGTGGCGTTGGGAGCTCATGCGCTGGGGCTGGGCGCCGATGCTCTGATTGTCGCCGATGCCGGGTTGGCCTGCGCGCTGCGCGCGGCGATTCCCGGGGTCGAGATTCACCTGTCCACGCAGGCGGGCGTTCATAGCGAAGGTGCCGTGCGGCTTGCCACCGATGAGCTGGGGGTTGAGCGCGTGACGACGGCACGCGAGCTGACGGTCGACGAGATTGCGGCGCTATGTGCCACGGGCGTGCCCATCGAGGTATTCTGCCACGGTGCGATTTGCATCGGATATTCGGGGGCGTGCGAGTTCTCGGCCCTGCGGCGTGGGCGCTCTGCGATGCGCGGTGATTGCACACAGCCGTGCCGTCTGGCGTACGACCTAGTGGACGAGGCGGGACAGAGCGTTGTCGCCGTCGAGGGAGATCGCCTGCTGTGTCCGCGCGACTATCTGGGTATTGCGCATCTGCCCGAGCTTGTAGATGCTGGCGTGGCGTCGCTCAAGATCGAGGGGCGCATGAAGAACCCCGATTACGTATTCAACGTGGTGCGGGTGTGGCGCCGGGCACTCGATATGCTGTGCGACGGCGCGTGGAACCCCGGTGCCGTGGAAGAGCTTGAGCGCGAGCTGGGCCGGTCGTTTAACCGTGGGTTTACCGACGCGTATCTGCGGGGGCGTTCGGGCGACGAGCTTATGAGCTTTGAGCGCGCAATTAACCAGGGCGTGCGCGTGGGACGCTTGGTCGCTGTGGGCCACGAAGAGGTGACCGTTGAGCTCGACGCCGCCGTGGCGGCGGGTGACACGCTCGAGATTCGGTTCTATCCGGGTGTCGACGCGCGTCCCGATGTGCCCAAGCGCTGGCCGCAGGTGCCCTGCCCGGTGGATGCCGCAGCGGGGAAGCGCGTCGTCGTGCATTGCAAGCGTAAGGTGGACACGGGCTGCGAGGTGTACCTGATTCGCAGCGCCGGCGTGTTGAATCAGTCGGCGGCGGTGTTGGAGCGCATGCGGGCCGAGGCGAATGCGATTGCGCCCGTTGCACGTGCCGTTGAGGTGCTGCCCTTTGAGGACGTTGCGGTGGATGGCGGTGCGTCGACGGAGTTGGTGGAGTGCGCGGTTCCCACTCGCATGATTTTTGCTTGGCAGCTGATGGATGCCGACCCGCGCGGAGAACTCGATTTGTCCGACGCCGTTGTGGTGCTTGACGAGGTGTGCCGCACGGGTGACGCTGGCCAGACCCGCTCACTGATGCAGCGTGCCGGGCGCGTCGTCTGCCGCAACCTGGGACAGGTGGTGATCGCTCGCGAGCTGGGCGTGGCGTTTGACGTTGCGGCACCGGTGTTTTGCGCGAACCGGGTTACGCTTGCCTGGCTACGCGGGCTCGGCGCGGGCCGTGTGTATTTGCCTGCCGAGCTTGTCGCCGATGACGCGGAGCGTGTTGCCGAGCTTGCCGCTTGCCCCGGTGTCTTGGGACCTGTCGACGCCGACCGCCCCGAGCTCATGGTGTGCGAGCACTGCTTGCTGACTGCCGAGGGCGCCTGCGCCACGGATGCGACGGGGCAGGTCCGTTGCCGTGACTGCTCGCGCCGTCAGCAGGCGCGCTTTTTGATCGAACGTGACGGCACGCGTTTGCCGGTCGTTATCGACGCGTGCGGCAGGACGAGGATTTTCCTGTCGTAGGTGTTCGGCCGCGCCGTTTTGGTTATTATGAGTGGGTTTATGAACTTCGAGCACCGCCGTATCCGGTGAGGGTGCTATAGCAAAAGGAGGATACCCAATGCTGTCTGTCGACGAGCAAATGCGTATCATCACCTCGGGCGCCGCGCAGATCGTCCCCGAGGCCGACCTTCGCAAGAAGCTTGAGAAGGGCGAGCCCCTCAACATCAAGCTTGGCGTCGATCCCACCAGCCCCGACCTGCATCTGGGCCATGCCGTGCCCCTGCGCAAGATGCGTCAGTTCCAGGACCTGGGCCACAAGGTCACCCTCATCATCGGTAACGGCACCGCACTGATCGGCGATCCTTCGGGCAAGAACTCCACCCGCCCGCAGCTTTCGCAGGAGCAGATTGAGGCCAACGCCGAGACCTACGTGAGCCAGGCCATGAAGATCCTGGATCCCGAGAAGACCACCATCGTGCACAACGGCGACTGGATCCTGTCGATGGATCTGGCCGGCCTGCTGCAGGTGTGCTCCAAGTTCACCGTCGCCCGCATCCTCGAGCGCGATGACTTTACCAAGCGCTACCAGTCCCAGACGCCGATCGCCCTGCACGAGTTCCTGTACCCCGTGATGCAGGCCTTCGACTCCGTTCAGATCAAGGCCGACGTGGAGATGGGCGGCACCGACCAGCTCTTTAACCTGCTCGCTGGTCGCGAGCTCATGGAGAAGATGGGCATGGAGCCCCAGATCGCGCTTACCATGCCGCTGCTCGAGGGCACCGATGGCGTGCGCAAGATGTCCAAGTCCTACGGCAACTATATCGGCCTGACCGATGCTCCCAAGGATATGTTCGGCAAGACCATGTCTATCCCCGACGAGATGATCGGCAAGTACTATCGTCTGGCTAGCTCGCTCGCCCCGGCCGAGGTCGACAAGATCGACGCTGCCCTGGCCGACGGTTCCGCCGATCCCTATGAGCTCAAGCGTGCGCTGGGCCGCGACCTGTGCGACACCTATCACGGCGCCGGCGCCGGTGACGAGGCTCAGGCCGAGTTCGACCGCGTGTTCAAGGAGGGCCAGCTTGCCGACTTCCCCGAGAAGCATGTCGAGCTGACCGTCAACGACGAGGGCCAGATCTACCTCGCAGGCCTGCTTAAGGACCTGGGCCTTTCGGCGAGCGCCGGCCAGGCCCGTCGCGACATCGACGGCGGCGGCGTCAAGATCAACGGCGAGGCTGTGGCTCCCAAGAGCTACAACATCGACCCGAGCGCCCTCAAGCTGGGCGACACCCTCTCCGTGGGCAAGCGCAAGGGCTTCAAGTTGATTTAGTTCCGCCGTTCTAACGAACGGCGGACCGGCCGACGCTGCGCGGGCCGCATTTGGACAATCTGACGTTCAACTTCAAGGGCGCGACCAGAAGGTCAGCGCCCTTTCGTTTCACGTCACCTTGTCTCAAATGCGGCCCGCTCGCTGTCGTTGCCAAAACATCGGCGCTTCCGTTGTTGGCGCTTTGGGACGTTCCTTCTGTGCCGGCACTTTGGGACAATCCTTGCCATTAATGCAAAGCAACCTGTCCCCATTGCGTCAAGCGGCGTGTGCCGTTAAGCGGAGAGGCGCATTGTTGACCCATCGTTTGGGCATACAATGGCTATTGGCTTGCTGCGGTGAAGGTTTGTCCGCTCCGCAGCTTTTTCTACGGTTAAAGGAGTATGTATGTCCGTTGAGGTCATGAGGACTGTGATCGACGCTGCCGAGGGCCGCGTGCCCGTCGACACGCTGTTTACCAATGCGCAGATCATCGACGTGTATGGCCAGCGCGTGGCGCCCGGTAGCGTTGCCGTCAAGGACGGTGTGATCGTCGGCGTGCTCTACGATGGTCGCGACGATGCCGCTGGCACCTACGAGGCAACTGAGGTCATCGACTGCCAGGGTCGCTATCTCGCTCCCGGTTTTATTGACGGGCATCTGCATATCGAGTCTTCGAACATCCGTCCCGCCGAGTATGCGCGCATGGCCGCGACGCGCGGTACCACCACCGCCATTGCCGACAGCCACGAGATTGCCAATGTTGCCGGTCTCGACGGCTTGCGCTTTATGATTGAGGATGGCCGCCGCGCACCCATCTCCATCAAGTACATGATGCCTTCGTGCGTGCCCGCGCTGCCCGATGAGCAGGCCGGTGCCGTTATTTCGGCTGCCGATATGCAGGCGTTTTTTGCCGAGCATCCGGGCGATGTCTTTGGTCTGGGCGAGATGATGAACCTGCCGGGCGTCTTTATGGCCGACCCCGAGACCTGTGCTCGCATTGATGCTGCCAACCAGACGCCGTCCAGGCAGGTTGACGGCCATGCGCCGCTCGTTGCCGGTAAGGACCTCAACGCCTATGCCGCAGCGGGCATTATCGCCGACCACGAGTCGACGATTCCCGAGGAGGCGCTCGACAAGCTGTCTCGCGGCATGTACGTGATGCTGCGCGAAGGTACGTGCAGCCATGACCTGGCCAACCTGTCTCCGATGCTGCTGGAGAATCCTGCCCGTGCCCGCCGCTGCTGCTTTGCGACCGACGACCGCGCTCCTTCCGATGCGCTTGCGACCGGCATGATCGACAACGCCTGCCGCGTGGCTATCGAGGCCGGCATCGACCCGGTGGTCGCCATCTCTATGGCGTCCCTTTCCACGGCTGAGGCATTTGGCCTGGACCACGGCTGTCGCGACCCGCATGAGCTCCGTGGCGCGATCGCCCCGGGCAAACGCGCCGACCTGCTGTTGCTCGATGACCTGACGTTTGCCAAGGCTCCGCATCGTGTCTATGCCGCCGGTGCTCTGGTGGCGCAGGACGGCACCTTTGTGGGCGAGATTGCACCCGAGATGGCCGAGGTTGCGGCCCTTGCCGATGAGCTGCGCGCTTCCGTTAAACTGCCGAAGCTATCGCTCGACGTGTTCGACTATGCCTTTAAGCCGGGCGAGGCCGTGATCGACGTGGTGCCGGGTAAGGCCATCACGGGTATGGCTCGCCCCGAGAGTGCCGAGGGCCTGCGCCGCATTATGCTGATCGAGCGCCACGGCCGCGGCGTGTCGCTGCAGGCCGAGGGCGCCGATGGCGACGGCCCCGCTGGCCTGGGCCTGGTCGGCAAGCATATCGGTCGCGGCTGGGTGCGCGGCTTTACCATCACGGGCGGTGCCATCGCCTCGACGATCGGCCACGACTCGCACAACGTGTGCGTGGTGGGCGACAGCGCGGCTGATATGATGGCTGCCGTCGAGGCCGTGGGCCAGGGCGGCCACGTGCTGGTGCGCAACGGCAAGGTCGTGGCGCGTATTCCGCTGGCGCTCGGTGGCCTTATGAGCGAAGGCACGGCCGAGGACGTTGCTGCGCAGCACGACGACTTTATGGTCAAGGCGCGCGCCATGGGTATTGAGCCGCCGCTCGACCCCATCATGGGCATCATCTTCCTGCCCCTGCCGGTCATCCCGACGCTCCGCATCCGCCCCGAGGGCATGTTCGACGTCACAACCTTCACCTACGCCGACTAGTCATCGGGGACGTTCTTAAACGACTAGTCATCGGGGACACTCTTTGGCGGGCTGCCTGACGCCGCGACCGTAGGACCTCTGGCATGTGTGAGCTATTTGCCAGGTCCTTGTAACGTTTACGCCCGCGGAGTCTTATTTGAGCTCCCTTTGGGTACGTTGGAATCGGATACGCGTTTGATTCCAACAAGCCCGAAGGGAGCTTTTCTATGTTTAAACTGATTGCATCCGATATGGACGGCACACTGCTTGACGAAAACGGCCAGGTGCCTCCTGAGACCTACGAACTGATTCTGGCGCTACACGAGCATGGCGTGCATTTCGCCGCATCGTCAGGTCGTCGCTACGATCGCCTGTGCGAGTTCTTTGCGCCCGTTCGCGACAAGATGGACTTTGTCGCCGCTAACGGCGCCCAGGTCTACGCCGACGGTAAGATGGTAGACCGTGAGGTGTATTCCCACCTGGCGATTCGAAGGCTCGCCCAGGCCGTCAGGACGTTTCCCAATCTGCATCTTGCGCTCTTTGACCGAACCAAGTCCTTCCTGCTCGATGACGAGTGCAAGTTCGTGCGTGAGGTCGATAAGGACCTTCCCAATGCCGAGCGCATTTGGGAGCTGCCCGATCCCAACGTAAATATCATCAAAGCGAGTATCTTTTGCGACGACAGTGCGGTTATGGACAGTGCGTACGTGCTACAGCGCGAACTTGGTCAGCTCTTTACTTTTGCGCCTTCGGGCAACGCGTGGATCGATGCCATGCAGCCTGGTGTGTCGAAGGCCTCGGGTATCGCGCAGCTCGCGGAGCATTACGGCATTGGACGCGACGAGGTCATGGCGTTTGGTGACTCGATGAACGACTACGAGATTATTCGCTTTGTCGGCACGGGCTGCGCGATGGAAAACGCGCGCCCCGCGCTCAAGGCGGTGGCCGATCGCGTCGTAGGCTGCAACCGCGACCACGCCGTTCAGCATGAGCTCCGTCGCGTGCTGGAGAGTCTCTCCTAATCCGGCAGATGGGGACGTTCCTTTTCTGCCGACAGTGGGGGACAGTCCTTGCAGCTTTTTGCGAAGAGTGTCCCCAGTGACTAGTCGTTTAAGAATGTCCCCAATGATTGATCAATGACTAGGCGAGGGCGGCCATGATGGTGCGGGCGACGCCGTCGTGGTCGTTGTCGTATTCGGTGATGGCGTCGGCGGCCTCGCGATCTTCGGGCTCGGCGTTGATCATGGCCATGCCGTGGCCCGCTGCCTGCAGCATGGGGATGTCGTTGATGTTGTCGCCGAACGCCCAGGCGTCGGCGAGACGCTCGCCCAAGTGCTCGCATAGCCACGTGAGGGCCGTTCCCTTGGTGGCGCCCTCGCCCATGACCTCGATATTCATGGCGTACGAACGTGTGACCTCGATCCCACCGAGTGTGTTGAGCTCCGCGGCGATGGCGTCGCGATCGTCCGGGTCGTGCCAGTACATGGCGATACGCTCGAGCGTCTCGACCTCGTCGATCTTGCTGTCGATATCCATGTCGATCGGTGTTCGTGTGCGCTTGAGCGAAGCCGCGATGTGGGGGTCGCCGCCGCAGAATTCGTCCAGGCGCGTGTAGAGTGAGCGGGGGAGGAAGCACTGCCCGTCCGCGAAAATATCGAAGGTCACATCGTGGCCGGCGGCAATGCTATGGATGCGATGGGCGATGCCGCGATCGAGCGGACGGCTCAAAATGCGCGTAGCACGTGAGGCATCGGTGGGCACGTCGTCGTCGAGCTGCCAGACGCTGGCACCGTTGGCGCAGATCGCGTAGTGTACGGCGGGGTGGGCGAGGATGGGCTCAAAGACGCCCGACAGCGGGCGCCCCGTGCAGGGCACAAACTCAATACCGTGCCGCGCAAGCTCGTCGAGCATCGCCCAGGTGACGTCGCTCATCTGCTTATCACTCGTCAGCAGCGTTCCATCCATATCGGAAAACACAATCATTCGTTGCGATCCTTTCTACTGGCATAAAAAGCGTGGCCGAGGGCGGTGATGCCCTGGCCACGCTCGGGTTCTATAACGGTTCACGCCCTAGCGATCGGCGAGCGGCTTGTACTCCAACGGCTCGATAACCGGGCGATACGCGGGACGGATGATGCGGTGCGCGCAGAAGAGCTCTTCCATGCGGTGCGCCGACCAGCCGGCCATGCGGGCGACGGCGAACAGCGGCGTAAAGAGCGTCTCGGGCACGCCGAGCATCTTGTAGATAAAGCCCGTGTACAGGTCGATGTTGGCGCAGATGGGCTTGGTCATGCCGTGATCGCGCATCACTTGCGGGGCCAGGCGCTCGATGCGCTCGATGAGCGCGAACTCCTCGCCCAAGTCCTTCTTGGCGGCAAGCGTGCGCGCGTAACGGCGGCACACCTCGGCGCGCGGGTCGCTCAGCGTGTAGACGGCGTGGCCCATGCCGTAGATGAGACCCGTGCCGTCGAAGGCCTGCTTGTCGAGGATCTTGCCCAGGTAGGCTGCGACCTCGTCCTCGTCCTCCCAATTGGAGACATGCGCACGGATGTCCTCGTGCATGGACACGACTTTGGCGTTGGCGCCGCCGTGGCGCGGACCCTTGAGCGAGCCGATAGCCGCGGCGTAGGCAGAATACGGGTCGGTGGCCGAAGAGGACAGCACGCGGCAGGCGAATGTGGAGTTGTTGCCGCCGCCGTGCTCTGCATGCAGCATGAGCATCACGTCGAGCAGCATGGCTTCGTCGTGGTTGAATGACATGCCACCGCGCAACACCTGCAGGATGGTCTCGGCGGTGGAAAGGCCGGGTGTGGGGTGCGGCACATGAACCTCGGAGCCGCGGCGCTTGGCGACCGAGGCCATATGCGCGAAGGCGGCGATGCGGGGGAGACGGGAGAGCATGGAAATGGCGACGTCGATTTCGTGCTCGGGCGTAATGACGTCGGGCTCGGCGTCGAAGGCGTAGAGCAGCAGCACGGCGCGCTGAAGCACATTCATGATGCTCGACGACACCGTGGTCATGGGGAACTCTTTGACGTACTCGTCGCTCAGATGCCTAAAAGCGCCCAGACGTTCACAAAAGCCGTCGAGCTCTTCCTTAGTGGGCAGAGAGCCCGTAATGAGCAGATAGGCGACCTCTTCGTAGCCGTAGCGGTTCTCGGCCTGGGCGTTGTTGACCAGGTCCTCGATGTTGTAGCCGCGCAGCGTGAGCTTGCCCTGGTCGGGCACGACCTTGCCGTCGATCTTGTTGTAGCCGTGCACGTCCGAGATGCGGGTAAGACCCGCGACCACACCCGAGCCGTCGGCGTTGCGCAGGCCGCGCTTGACGTTATGCTCGACGAACAGACCCTCGTCATACGGATCAGTCGGCAGGCCGTGGTAGAGGTTTTCGCTTTCGGGCGAAATCTGACGGCTCGCCTCGTAATCCAGAACCAGGCGGCTCAGGTGATCGTCGAAGCGGTAGTAGATTTTCTTGGCGTCGTAGGCCATGTGCGCTCCTCTCCGGTCCGCTTTGGGGCGGCGCGCTTGGACGATATGACGTCAAGCTGCCCCGAGCGGCTTGTTCGCTACAGGCGGTACATAAAGTTAAAGACGTCCTCGCGCTGAATGGACACGTTGACGCCCGAAAGCTCGCCTGCCTCGGCCAGGGCCTTCTGCAGCTCGGCGAAGTCGAGCTTGGACTCGGCGGTGTCGGCCAGCATGGTCATGGTGAAGATGTCCTCGATAATGGACTGCGTGATGTCGCGGATGTCGACGTTGGCCTCGCCCAGAACGCGGGTGACGCCGGCGACAATGCCGGGGCGGTTCTTGCCAAGGACGGTGATGACGATGCGGGAGGACGAGATCTCGGCCATGGGAAACCCTTTCGCGTGGTTGCGGCGCGCGGGGGCGCTCCGCTACGGTACAGTGTTCATCATTGTACCTGTCTGGCGCCAAAAGGGGCACCTTTGCTGCGGCGTTACACGTCTGCAACATGGGAGAAGGGGCAAAGGCGCCCGTTTGCCGCGATTCGTCGTGTCGTCTGCTGTGTCTTGGGCGCGATGCACAGTACAAAGACCGTGAACCTTTTGTGGGACGCTCGACGCCGTGGTACCATAGCCGAGTTTGTTGTCTTGGTCGGAAACCAAGACGCCTTATGCGCTGATCGGTAACCAGCGCCTGACCAATAAGGAGTCCTACCATGAAGCAGGGTATCCATCCCCAGTATGTCGAGTGCACGGTGACGTGCTCCTGCGGCAACACCTTCAAGACGCACGCTACCGTGTCCGAGATGAAGGTCGAGCTTTGCAACGAGTGCCACCCGTTCTACACCGGCCAGCAGAAGTTCGTCGACACCGGTGGACGCGTCCAGCGCTTCGCCGACAAGTTCGGTGGCGCCGCTGCCGCCCAGCTCAAGAAGGCCGAGGAGGCCAAGGCTGCCAAGGCCGCCAAGGCTGCTGAGGCCGAGGCCGCTCGCAAGGCCGCCGCTGAGGCTAAGGCTGCCGAGAAGGCCAAGCGTGCCGCTAAGTTTGCCGAGGAGGCTGCCAAGCAGGCCGCCGAGGCTCCCGCAGAGGCTCCCGTCGAGGAGGCCGCTGCCGAGGCCGAGACCACCGAGGCTGCTGAGTAAATAGCTTGCCGAGCAAACACTCGCATTCATGGCAAAAGGGCCGCGCATCCATTTGGGTGCGCGGCCCTTATCTTTTTATTGGTGCAAACCAACCTGTCCCCATTGCACCAGGTTGGCGCGAAGGGGACAGGTTGGTTTGCACCAAATGGCAGAGAGGCAGCGTTTTCCCAGATAAAAGCTGCCAATATATACCAGTCCCTTTTTGGCAGGCTGTCGTAGTTATTACGTGGTCGAGCGTGTCGACCGCATAGGCGGCGCCTTGTTTGGCTAAAGTACAAATATCTGTGTTTAACTCGTCCAAGGTTTCATGCCACGGGCGATGGCCAAAAAGGAAAACCACATGGGATTCATGTCAAAGCTGCTGTCCTTTGGATCCGATAAGGACCTGAAGCGCTACTACAAGATCGTCGACAAGATCAACGGTCTTGAGCCCCAGTTTGAGAAGATGACCGAGGAGGAGCTCCGCGCCCAGACTGATAAGTTCCGCGAGCGCTACGCCAACGGCGAGTCGCTCGACGACATGCTCCCCGAGGCCTTTGCCACCGTGCGCGAAGCTTCTAAGCGCACCATGGGCATGCGTCACTTTGATGTACAGCTCATCGGCGCCATGGCGCTGCACGAGGGCCACATCGCCGAGATGAAGACCGGCGAAGGCAAGACCCTCGTCTCCACGCTGGCCGGCTATCTCAACGCCATCGCCGGTAAGGGCGTGCACGTCGTCACCGTCAACGACTACCTGGCCAAGCGCGACTCCGAGTGGATGGGCCGTATCTACAAGTACTTGGGCATGACCGTCGGTCTGCTGCAGAACAACATGCCGCTCGAACTCAAGCGCCCGGCCTACCAGGCCGACGTCACGTACGGCACCAACTCCGAGTTCGGTTTCGATTACCTGCGCGATAACATGGTCACCCGCCCCGAGCAGCGTGTGCAGCGCGGCCACAACTACGCCATCGTCGACGAGGTCGACTCCATCCTGATCGACGAGGCCAGAACGCCGCTCATCATCTCGGGCGCCGGCACCAAGTCCGCCAGCACCTACAAGGACTTCGCGCGCGCCGTGCGCGGCCTTGAGCGCGGCGAGGACGTCTCGCACGACATGCTCACCGCCACCGAGGACGTTGAGCCCACGGGCGATTATGTCATGGACGAGGCCAAGCACACCATTGCCGCCACCGAGCGCGGCCTTAAGAAGATTGAGCGCCGCCTGGGTATCGATGACATCTATGCCGATCTCTCCGGCCAGCTGGTCAACCACCTGCAGCAGGCGCTGAAGGCCCAGTACATGTTCCACCGCGACAAGCAGTACGTGGTCACCAACGGCGAGGTCAAGATCGTCGACGAGTTCACCGGTCGCATCATGGAGGGCCGCCGCTACTCCGAGGGCCTGCATCAGGCCATCGAGGCCAAAGAGGGCGTGCTCGTGCGCGAGGAGAACCAGACCCTTGCCACCATCACCCTGCAGAACTACTTCCGCCTGTATGATAAGCTCTCCGGCATGACCGGTACGGCGCTCACCGAGGACGCCGAGTTCCGCGAGATCTACAAGCTGCCCGTCGAGGTCATTCCCCCCAACAAGCCCGTGCAGCGTGTTGACCACGAGGACCTGGTCTACCGCACCATCCAGGCCAAGTACAACGCCGTTGCCGACGACGTTGAGCGTCGTCACGCCAAGGGCCAGCCGGTCCTGGTGGGCACCGTCTCCATCGAGAGCTCCGAGAAACTGTCCGCCGCCCTCACTAAGCGCGGTATCGCGCACGAGGTCCTCAACGCCAAGCACCACGAGCGCGAGGCCCATATCGTGGCCCAGGCTGGTCGCTATGGCGCCGTGACCATCGCTACCAACATGGCCGGCCGTGGTACAGACATCTTGCTGGGCGGCAACCCCGACGAGCTGGTGCGCGAGCGCCTGGAGCACGAGGGCCTGACCATGGAGGACGTGACGCCCGAGCAGCTCGAGCAGTTTAACGCCGAGGCCAAGGAGACCTGCAAGGCCGAGCGCGAGCGCGTGCTTGCCGCCGGCGGCCTGACCGTCATCGGCACCGAGCGCCATGAGTCCCGCCGTATCGACAACCAGCTGCGTGGCCGTTCCGGTCGTCAGGGCGATCCGGGCGAGACCCAGTTCTACCTGTCACTCGAGGATGACCTCATGCGCCTGTTCGGCGGCGACAGGATGGACCGCGTCTCCAAGATGATGGTTACGGCCGACATGGGCGACGACATGCCCATCCAGCACAAGATCATTTCCAAGGCCGTCGAGAATGCCCAGCACAAGGTCGAGAGCATCAACTTCTCCATGCGTAAGAGCGTTCTTGAGTACGACGACGTCATGAACAAGCAGCGCCAGGTCATCTACGCCGAGCGCAACAAGATTCTGGACGGCAAGGACCTGACCGACCACATCACCGAGGTCATGCACGATACCGTGTACCGCTGTGTGCAGGAGTTCTGCACCAAGGACAGCCACGAGGGCGAGCGCGATCTTGAGGGTCTGCGCAAATGGGTCGTCGAGCTGACCGGGCATATCGATACCCCTCAGTTCCCCGACGAGGACTTTGAGGCCCTGGCCGCCGATGTCTTGGCTTATGTTGAGAAGTGCTACAACATGAAGGCCGAGCGCCTGGGCGAGGACCTGATGCGCGAGCTCAATACCCAGGTCATGCTGCGCGTCATCGATACGCGTTGGATGAACTACCTGCAGGAGATGGACTACCTCAAGACCGGTATCGGCCTGCGCGGCTTTGGCCAGCGCGACCCGCTGGTTGAGTACAAGACCGAGGCCTACGGCGCGTTCCAGATACTCGTCGATACCATGTACGAGGATTACCTGCGCACTGTTCTGCGCATTGAGCTCAAAGCTGCCCCGCAGGCTGTGGAGCACAAGGAGGACCCCGCCCTTAAGGGTGCGCGCTTCTCTGGTCCCGCCGAGGTCGATGGCGACAACAGCGATTCGGTACTGCGCAAGCAGGCTCAGGTGCAGGCCCGCACCGCCGTCCAGGGTGGTCCGGCTGCCGTTAACAACGGTGGCAAGGTGACGACCTATCGCAAGTCCGAGAGCGATGACCCCTATGTCAACGTGGGCCGCAACGACCTGTGCCCTTGCGGTAGCGGTAAGAAGTTTAAGTACTGCCACGGCAGGAATCGTTAATGGCCGAGACTCTAGAGGTAACTCCCGCCGAGTTGGACGCGTTTGCGGACCGACTCGGCGAGGTCGAGTCGTATCTCCATTTGGACGAGAAGCGCGCCCGCGTGGCGGAGCTCGAGGCCAAAAGCGTCGCCCCGGGCTTTTGGGACGATGCCGATGCCGCTCGCGCCACGATGGAGGAGATTGCACGCGCCAAGGAGGACATCGCCGCCGTGGATACGGCGCGTGGTGAGCTTTCCGATGCTCGCGCCGCGCTGGAGCTTGCCGAGGAAATGGGCGATGACCCCGATGCTGCCGCGCTGCGTGAGGAGGCTGCCGCCACGGCGGAGCGGCTTTCCCGCGCCATCGACGAGCTTGAGCTTGCGAGCTGGTTTACCGGCGAGTTCGATCACGGCGACGCAATTGTGACCATCAAGCCCGGGCAGGGTGGCTTGGAGGCCCAGGATTGGACCTTCATGCTCTTTAAGATGTACATGAAGTACTGCCAGCGCCGCGGTTGGAAGGTCACCATCAACGATTGCCCCGCGGCCGAGGTTATCGGCATCGATCGCGCGACCTTTACCGTCGAAGGCAAGGATGCCTTTGGCATGCTTCGTGCCGAGGCCGGTGTTCACCGCCTGGTGCGCATTAGCCCCACCGACGACAAGAAGCGCCGCCAGACTACGTTTGCCGGCGTCGAGGTCATTCCGGTGCTGCCCGACGATATCGATATCGAGATTAGCCCCGATGACATTCGCGTCGACGTGTACCATGCAAGCGGCCCGGGCGGCCAGGGTGTCAACACCACCGACTCCGCCGTGCGCGTAACGCATTTCCCCAGCGGTATCGTGGTCACGTGTCAAAACGAGCGCAGCCAGATTCAAAACAAGGCCGCGTGCACGCAGATCCTCAAGGCGCGCCTGTACGAGATTGAGCTCGAAAAGCGCGCCGAGGCCCTGGATGAGATTCGCGGGCCCAAGACCACAATTGGTTTTGGCAACCAAATCCGCAGCTACGTGCTCTACCCGTACCAGATGGTTAAGGACCTGCGCACGGGCGTGGAGACCAGCAACGTCGAGGCCGTTCTTGACGACGGCGATCTGGATCCATTTGTGATTGGCTATCACCGTTGGGCTACCGGCAACGCTGACGCGGAGGCCCCGTCTGCATAAACCGCTCGGTTTATGTGGAAATGGATTAAAACCCTCCGAGCAGGGTGGTTTTGTATCCAGAACATACCCTGCACAGGGGTGGTTTTTGTTTGGCGAATCGGTAGAATCGAATACATGAAGAAGTTCAAAGCGCATCCGATGGGGTGCGCTTTTTTGAAGGAGGCAGCATGGCATATCGTCTGGACATCAAGCGCATTCTTTCGATGAACTTCTTTCACGATCTACCCCAGATCATGTTGGGGTGTGCCTTGGCCGCCATCGCGACCGACCTGTTTTTGATTCCCAACGGTCTTGCAGCCGGTGGCGTTACGGGCCTTGCGACGATTATCCAGGCAGTCGGCGCAGCGCGAGGCGTGTCGCTTCCTGTCGGTATCCAGACCATCGTGATGAATGCCTTGCTGCTGCTGATCGTTATGCGCGAGGGCGGCATGTTCTATGTAGTGCAGACGGCGACGGGCTTTGTGCTGCTGGGCTTCTTTACCGATCTGTTTGCCCCGTTTGTAGCGCCTCTGGCACATGCAGACCTGATGCTTCCCGCTATGTGGGGCGGCATTATCACGGGCATCGGTTACGGCATGGTGTTGCGCGCCGGCGCCAACACCGGCGGCTCGGACACGATTGGCCAAATCATCTCGCGTAACACCTCGCTGCCGGTGGGCTCGACCGTCATGGCGATCGACGTTGCCGTGTGCGCGCTCTCGGCCCCGGTATTCTCGGTCGAAAACGCGCTGTATGCAGGCCTTTCGATGGTCATTAGCGGTTATGTGATCGATGCTGTGGTCGATGGCGGCAATAAGCGCCGTATGGTACTTATCATCTCGGAGAATTTTCCCGATATCGCGGCCGACATCATGTATGGTCTGGGACGCGGCTGCACCAAATTAAAGGCGACTGGTATGTATTCGGGCGTCGAGAAGCCGGTGATCATGGTGATCGTTAGCCGTCGAGAGCTCAACACCCTCAAAACGATCGTGCGTGAGCGCGATCCTCGCGCAATTGTGACGGTCGCCGACGTTACGGAAGCCTTCGGTGAGGGATTCAAGGATATTAACTCGTAGGCTGAATTTTGGTTTGCGGACATGATCCGTTTTCCTCCGTCCCCTACGGATCACCTGATCCCTTGGGGACGGAGGAAAACGGATCATTTTTGTGCCGGGGCGAGAGGCAGCCACCGCATCCAAAAGACGTTCACATTGATAAACCGTTTCATCAGCGGTTCTGCCTGCTAAATTGTTCAAATAATGATAAAAACTCTGGTAAAGCCATCGGTTTCCAGCATAATGAATGACGTACGTGCATTGCGGCTGTGTTGGGATTACCTTCGGTGCCGTGCGCATCTTGTCTTAAGAGGATGAAAGGAAGGCACAATGAGCGACGAAGAGCTCAAAAAGGTTGCCAACGAGGTAAGGAAGGGCATCGTCACCGGCGTGCACGCTGCCAAGTCTGGCCATCCGGGCGGTTCGCTCGGCGCTGCCGACATCATGACCTATTTGTACTTTGAGGAAATGAACGTCGACCCGGCCGATCCCCGCAAGGCCGATCGCGACCGCTTTGTGCTTTCCAAGGGCCATTGCGCTCCGGGCCTGTACGCCGTGCTCGCCGAGCGCGGGTTCTTCCCCAAGGAGGATCTCGAGACGCTGCGCCACATCGGCAGCCACCTGCAGGGTCACCCCAACATGAACGACACCCCGGGCGTCGACATGTCCACCGGCTCGCTCGGCCAGGGCATTTCCGCCGCCGTGGGCATGGCCGTTGCCGCTAAGCACTGGGGCGATACTTACCGCACGTACGCCCTGCTGGGCGATGGTGAGAGCGAGGAAGGCCAGGTCTGGGAGGCCGCCATGTTTGCCGGCAACCAGCAGCTCGACAACCTCTGCGTGATCGTCGACCACAACGGTCTGCAGATCGATGGCCCCGTCGAGGAGGTCAACGACCCCATGCCGCTCGCCGACAAGTTCCGCGCCTTTAAGTTCCATGTGGTGGAGCTCGCCGACGGCAACGACTTCGATCAGATTCGCGCCGCTTTTGCCGAGGCTCGCGCCACCAAGGGTCAGCCGACCGCCATTATCGCCGAGACCACAAAGGGCAAGGGCGTCTCCTTTATGGAGAACCAGGTTGGTTGGCACGGCAAGGCCCCCAACGATGAACAGTTTGAGCAGGCCATGGCAGAGCTCACGGCCGCCGGAGAGGAGCTCTAGGATGGCAGACGTCAAGAAAATCGCCACGCGCGTAAGCTACGGCGAGGCCCTCGTCGAGCTCGCCAACGAGCACGATGACTTTGTGGTCCTCGACGCCGACCTGGCGGCCGCCACGCAGACCGGCAAGTTTAAGGCCGCCTGTCCCGATCGTTTCTTCGATGTGGGCATCGCCGAGAGCAACCTGATGGGTGTTGCCGCCGGTATCGCAACCACCGGCCGCGTTGCCTTCGCGAGCACCTTTGCCATGTTTGCCGCCGGCCGCGCCTTTGAGCAGGTCCGCAACTCCATCGGTTACCCGCACCTCAACGTCAAGATCGGTGCCACACACGCCGGTATCTCGGTGGGCGAGGATGGCGCCACGCACCAGTGCTGCGAGGATATCGCCCTTATGCGCGTTATCCCCGGCATGACCGTGATCGTTCCCGCTGACGACGTAGAAGCCCGCGCCGTGACGCGCGCCGCCTACGAGTGCGACGGCCCTGTGTACATGCGCTTTGCCCGTCTGGCCTCGCCGGTCATTAATGACCCCGAGACCTACAAGTTTGAACTGGGCAAGGGCATCATCATGCGCGAGGGCGCCGACGTTACCATCATTGCCTGCGGCCTGATGGTCGGCGAGGCCCTCGAGGCTGCCGAGCAGCTTGCTGCCGAGGGTATCGACGCCGAGGTCATCAACATGCACACCATTAAGCCCATCGACGCTGACCTGATCGTCAAGAGCGCCACCAAGACCGGTCGCGTCGTGACCGTCGAGGAGCACTCCGTGATCGGCGGCCTGGGCAGCGCCGTTGCCGATGTCCTGTGCGAGCAGTGCCCGACGCCGCTCAAGAAGATCGGCGTCAACGACACGTTCGGCGAGTCCGGTCCGGGTGCCGAGCTCCTGCACAGGTACGGCCTGGACGCCGCCAACATCGTGGCGACCACCAAGGAGTTCCTGGCATAAGGCAAGGCGGATCTCAAGGACTGCTTCGCCAGTACTATGGAAACCCGGCAGGGGCGCTCTCTTGGAGAGCGCCCCTGTTTCTGTTGCGGTGAAATAAGGACTGTTTTGCCAGCCTAAAGGCTCAATTAATCTGTATTTCACCGCAACTTCCGAAGGCGTTCCCGCTTGTGCTGGCTCCATCGCGACGATTGATTGCGGCTTGGCACAGTGCGGCGACATCGGGGGCATCGCTGTCTCTGTATGTCATGGCGAGCAAAGCGGCATCATAGATTTCATCATTGGTCACATCGGCGGCATCAATGGGGCAGAAGGCGAGAATCGAATCCTGTTCTGCAAGCTCGGCCAGATCGATCGTTTCACCCATGGCAAAGGCATCATCGAGGACGAGTGTGGCACTCGTGCATGGAATTTGATAGATCGTGCCATCCGCAGCGATAGGGGAACCTGCTGCCTCGAGCGTGTAGACACCTTGTATGAGATTGATGCCAGAGCCATCGGAGGCGACGAACTCAATCCTGTCGACCGTTATTCCGTCGATGGTCTTGCCCGTAATATGTATCGGAACGCGCGATGCCCCGTTATCGGTGTCCCAGCCCGCAGCCGCGACATCCAGCACAATGGCGTGCTCCGAATGGGCGGATACGAAGTGCGACAACACCTGCCGCAGATGAAGGCCCATACAGCTACCGCCGACAATGCCAATTACCAGCATGCAGGTAAGGATGACCGCAACGTGGTTCCGAGGCTTTACCCGAAGCTCAGAATCAGCAGAGATGCCATTGACGGCAGCCCCGCACGCTGTGCAGTACCTCACGCCATCGCGCAACTCAGCTCCACAATAAGGACAATTCATACTGGCCCCCACAACCATAGATGTTCCTATCGAGG
Organism: Collinsella sp.; assembly: GCA_019424905.1. Lineage (GTDB taxonomy): Bacteria > Actinomycetota > Coriobacteriia > Coriobacteriales > Coriobacteriaceae > Collinsella. Next base: position 75,410 of record JAHYYP010000005.1, read on the forward strand.
CCACTGTAAATCGACAATCCAAATCCAAGTTGCGCAACAATGAGCCCCAATATAAGTTGCGGTGAAATAAGGACTGATTAGGGCTTTTAACTGCTAAAACAGTCCCTATTTCACCGCAACTTTTAAAGAGGCCGTATCAAGCAGGATTTCTATTGGGATAAGGGCCCAGCACAACAAAGTGCAATTCAGACCCTCCCAAGCATGCATTTGCTGCACCTAATAAAAACGCGGTGACTCCTTAGTAGCCGCAGGCCACGCACAGGGTTACCTCCCAAATCTTTCCGCAGGACGGAGGAGTCCCCGCAGCGCGAAGCGCGTAGCGGGGACTCCGACATGTCCGAGGACGATTTGGGAGGTAACCCTGCGCGCGGCCGGTGGGACCCAAACGCCGCCATGCTTCTTATGTGCAGCAAAGCTAATGCTGCTAAAATACAAAGCGCTCATGTAGTTTAAACGCACGACGATAAGGAGCACCAGTGGGTAACCACTTCCGTACCTCCGGTGCGGGCGATGACGCCCCCAAGACGCAGCCAGGCGCCGTGGGCACTCGTTTCGCCACCCCGGATTCAGAGGATCAGCTGTTTAGCCCGATCCCCGCACAGCCGGCAGATCAGGCACAGCCGGCATCAGATCCCTTTGCCTACAATCCCACCAATGATGTCGAGCTTTCCGAGGCCGCGGGTTTTGAGCCCGTGCAGAAGGTGACCGCTCGCGTGGATCAGCCCCAGGCGGACGTTGTTGCGTCGCAACCCGTCATGGCCGGTATTCCCGATCCCATGGCTCCTGCGACTCCGGCGCCACAGCCTGCGCAGTCCGGCCTTTTTGCCGGTATTCCCGATCCTACGCAGCCCGCGGCTCCCGTAGTCGAGAGCGATCAGGCCGCCGAGGTCGCAAGCCTCGACAATGCGCTCAACAACCCCGACTTTACGTCGGTGTTTGCGCCCATCGATCCGCAGGCCAGCCGCAAGAAGATGGCCAAGCAGGCCGGTGTCGAGCCCGTCATCCTCATGGAGCACGTCACCAAGATCTACCCGGCACAGCCCAACAAGCCCGCGCTCGACGACATCAACATCGAGATCTATCCTGGCGAGTTTGTCTTCTTGGTCGGTCACTCCGGCTCGGGTAAGACCACGCTGCTGTCGACGCTCAACCGCGACGTCAAGCCGACGAGCGGCCGCATTTTGGTCGCTGGCCAGGACCTCATGAAGATCAAGAACCGCAAGGTTCCGTTTTTGCGTCGCCAGATCGGTGCCGTGTTCCAGGACTTTAAGCTCCTGCCGCAGAAGACCGCCTACGAAAATGTGGCGTTTGCCCTGCAGTGCATCGGCAAGCCCAAGGGCGTCATTCGCAGCCAGGTGCCCGAGGTGCTTCGCCTGGTCGGTTTGGCCGATCAGATGGACTCTCTGCCCGATCAGCTGTCCGGTGGCGAGCAGCAGCGTGTCGCCGTTGCCCGCGCTATGGTCAACCGCCCGCCGCTGCTTATCTGCGACGAGCCCACGGGCAACCTCGACCCCGCGATTTCGCTGGGCATTATGAAGCTGCTCGAGCGCATTAACCGTACCGGCACCACCGTGATCGTCGCCACGCACGACCGCGAGATGGTCGACAGCATGCACCGTCGCGTGATCGCCCTCGAGGGCGGCCACGTAATCCGCGACCAGGAGAGGGGAGGTTACGGCAACTATGGCACCAACTAACGTGGGCTATTCGCTCAAAGAGGCTATCAGCCACTTCTTCCGTAACTGGACCACCTCGCTCGGCGCCGTCATCACGATTTTCCTTTCGCTGTTTATCATCGGCCTGTTCATTATGGGTTCCGCGATGCTGAACTCCGTGATCGGCACCGTCGAGGATCAGGTTGTCATCAACGCCTTTATTAGCGATGACGCCGATCAGGCAGACGTCCAGGCCTTTGAGGCCGAGCTCAAGACGTGGAGCAACGTCAAGTCCGTGACCTATAAGGACAAGGACGACGCGCTGGCCGAGTACACGAGCAAGATGTCGGGCAACGCCGACGCCACCATGAGCGCGCTCGACGGCCAGAACCCGCTGCCCGCCTCGTTTGCGATCGAGATGGACGATCCGTCTCAGGTCGAGAGCACGGCCAAGAAGCTCAAGAAGAACGCCGACTTCCAAAAGATCGCGGACGACGGCGACGTCAACGCGAGCGTGCTGTATGGCCAGGAGGAAGTGAGCCGCCTGTTCCAGGTGACCAACTACATCCGTATCGCCGCCGTGGTACTCGTCGGTCTGCTGACCTTTATCGCGTTCATCTTTATCAACAACACGATTCGCCTGTCCATTACGGCGCGTCGTCGCGAGATTGCGATTATGCGCCTGGTGGGCGCCAGCAACGGCTTCATCCGCGGACCGTTCATTACCGAGGGTGTGCTGCAGGCCATTCTGGGCTCGCTGCTTTCCATCGGTGTTTTGGAGCTGCTGCGCAATCTGATGGTTCCTCGCCTGCAGGAGAGTGTCGGCTGGATGTCGTTTGCGCTGCCGATGCAGTACTACCTGGTGACCTACGCCGCGCTGATTCTTGTCGGCGTCATTATCGGTCTCTTTGGTTCTGCCATCGCCATGCGCCGCTACCTGCGCGTGTAGGCATGCTTGGAATTCGTTCCTTCCAACGGGTCGTTCCTTTTGGGACGGCCCGTTTTTTGATCCCTTGGGGACGGAGGAAAACGGATCACTTAGGGGGTCGGTCGATTCGAGTGATCCGCAATCCTGCCGTCCCCTAGGGATCATTTGGGTAGACTCTTGAGGTGTAAACGGCTATCGATAGTAAGGAGGCGCCATGGGGCGCAATAACAAGCATAAGCGTGGAGCTCGCAATAAACGCGGGCCGGTGCGCAGCGAGCGTCGTCCAAGCATGACTGGCCGCGTGCAGCTCCATGAGCACAGTGCCTATGTCATAACCGAAAACGGCGACTACAAGGTCATGGGCCGCGGCAAGCGCGAGATCATGGATGGCGATACCGTTGCCGTGAGCATTAAGAACAGCCCGCATGGTGAGCGTCGCGCCGTGATTGAGGGCGTCATCGAGCGTGCCGCCATCAGCGTGGTGGGTACGTATCAGACGGCCGGCCCGCTTGGTGTGATCGAGCCGCTCGATTCGCGTCTCAAAGCCGATTTCTTTATTTTGCCCGAGGACACTTCGGCGGAGCGCCTGGGCGTGCGTCCTGGCGATGTCGTCGTCGCGCGCATATTGACCTACCCGACGCGCTTGGAGTCGGGAACGGTGACTCTTGAGCGCCGCATCGGCGGTGACGATGCGCCCGATCTGGGCGTCCAATACGTTATGGCACGCTATGGCTATACCGACAGCTATCCCGAGGCGGCGCTGGCAGAGGCAGAGGCGCTTACGCTCGATGTGACCGCAGCGCTTAAAGACCCGCTTCGTCGTGACCTGCGCGATCGTTTTGTCATCACCATCGACCCGGTTGATGCGCGCGACTTTGACGATGCCATCTCGCTCGAGCGCACGCCCGAGGGCGGCTATAAGCTGGGCGTGCATATCGCCGACGTTTCGCACTATGTTGCCTGGGACGGGCATATCGACCTGGAGGCCCGCCATCGCACGACGTCGGTGTACCTTGCCGATCGCGTGCTTCCCATGCTGCCCGAGCGCCTGTCTAATGACCTGTGTTCCCTGCGCCCCGATGAGGATCGCCTGGCGTTTACCGTCGACATCGAGCTCGACGCGCAGGGCCGTGTGCGTCATTATGATCCCTATCCCAGTGTGATTCGCTCGCGTGTGCGTATGGACTATGACGGTGCCGAGGCGCTGCTGGTGCGTGCCGGCGCAGTTGAGTATTCCGTGTTGGAGGGCGCTGCGGAGGATGTCGCTGTGGCCGAAGCCTCGCGCGAAAAAGCACTTGAGCGTGGGCTTGCGTGCGAGGACACCGCTCGCGGCTGTAACGTTGACCTGGCCGATTTCCTGGTCGCCGCAAACGAACTCGCGGAGCTTCGGCGTCGCATACGTCGCGCACGCGGTTCGGTCGACTTTGATACGGCCGAGATTCGCGCGCTGCTGGATGAGGACGGCGTGCCCGTGCGGATCGTGGCACGCGAGCGTTCCTGCGCAACTTCGCTTATCGAGGAGGCTATGCTGCTGGCTAACGAGTGCGTCGCCGAGTGGCTGGCCGACCGCGATATCGAGGCGTGCTATCGCGTGCACGATGACCCCAGCCCCGACAGTCTGCACGGTGCTGCCGTGGCGCTGGCGCAGCTCGGTATCATCGATGATCGCCGTGCGGCGGGTATTGCCCTGGGAAGTCCTGATGAGTTGCAGGCGACGGTTGACGCCGCTGCCGGCACGGCTAACGCGCCACTCGTCAACACGCTCCTTTTGCGAAGTATGCAGCGTGCGTTGTATAAGCCTCGCAACGAGGGCCACTTTGCGCTCGCTGCGTCGTGCTACTGCCACTTTACAAGCCCCATTCGCCGTTACCCCGATCTGGTGGTGCATCGCGTGCTCAAGCTGCAGCTGGCATACGAGCAGCTGGGTGGAAAAGACGCCTTGGTGCGTACGCCGAGGCTGATCGGAAAAGGCAGAGAGTCGCTTCCGCGCATCCTGCCGCAAATCTGCCGCGCGTGCAGCGACGCCGAGCGTGCGGCCGACGCTGCCAGCCATGCGACGCAAAAAATCAAGATTGCTCAGTACTACGAGGACCGCCTGGGCGAGCGCTATGCCGGAACGGTCTCGTGGGTCAGCAGCATGGGACTATTCGTGCGTCTCGATCTGACGCAGGTCGAGGGCCTGGTTTCCATTAAGAGCTTGGGTAACGAGTGGTTTGAGTTTGACGAGGACGCGCTCACATTGACGGGTGCCGACACGGGACGCCGTTTTGAGTTGGGGCAGCGCGTGATTATCGAGGTCTCGCGTGTCAACACTACTCGCGGACATTTGGACTTTAAGCTCATTCATTAACCGGTACGGAGTGAGTATCGGCAAAGCGGACAGGGCGGTCTTTCGGGGCCGCCCTCTTTGCGTGTCTCTTGATTGCCCTGCCATGAGCTCGGCCGCTTCTTCATATGCTTTTGGGAGATAGGACCTACCAAAACAAGCCTGTCCCTTTTTGGCGGGTTTACGAGAAAGCGGGGATGTTGTGGCAACGGTATATGGGTATGCGCGGGTGAGCACGCGTGATCAAAATTTGAATCGCCAGTTGGATGCGCTGAGCGCCTATGGCGTGGAGCCGGCGAATGTTTTTGCCGACCGTGCGAGCGGCAAGGACTTTGATCGCCCACGGTATCGGGAATTGCTTCATGCCTTGGCTTCCGGTGACGTGTTGGTGGTGCTTTCCATCGATCGGCTGGGTCGAAACTACAGCGAGATACTCGAGGAATGGCGTCGTATAACCAAGGAACTTGGTGCGGCCATCGTTGTGCTGGACATGCCGTTGCTCGATACGCGTGCGAGAGATTGCGGCGGATCGGATGTGACCAGCACGCTGATCGCCGATATCGTTTTGCAGCTGTTGAGTTATGTGGCGCAGGTGGAACGAGAGAACATCCACCGTCGTCAGGCGGAGGGAATCGCGGCGGCGCGGGCGCGCGGCGTGCGTTTTGGTCGGCCCCGCAAGCCGTGCCCTCCGCAATTTGAACGAGTGCGCGATATCTATGAGGCGGGCAATATTACCCGGAGTCAGGCGGCAAAGCGTTTAGGTGTGTGCGTGGGGACCTTCGATCGCTGGATGCGCGAGACGGAGTAGGGGATGCGGACTCAGCGGCTACCGCCGCCCACCCCGACCCGCTTGCCCCCGTTCGCATGTGGATGGGCATCAACATCCGTCGTATCGCCCATACCGTAGAGTTCTTCTTTGTTGGGCTGTTTGCCTCGTCGGCGGCGGTGTGCTTGGATAAGCGCATGTTGCTCACCCGATTGCGGTGTGTGCCCGTCCTGGCCTTTTGCGCCGTATGCTCCGTCGGGGACCAGGTGCATAAGATTTTTGTTCCCGGAAGACATTTCGACGTTATCGACTTAGGCTTTGATGCCACGGGTTACGTTGTCGCCATGCTGCTGGTGCTGCTGGTGTCAGTGCTGGTTCAGCGCGCGACCTGTCCCATTGGCGCCCATGCGAGACGTTAACCTCAAGATGGAAAACCACGACCGCCTGCACGTCGGCGCTGGCTACAATATCGGCATCGGTCGCAGATGGCCATCGATGCGCTGTTTGCCAGACACTTGTCTTTTCTAAGAAGGGAATCCCCATGACCGTACTGTTTGTTGAATATCCCAAATGCTCGACGTGTAAAAAGGCCAAGGCCTGGTTGGACGAGCATGGGGTTGAGTACATCGATCGCGATATTGTTACAGACAATCCTTCGGCTGAGGAGCTTGCGACCTGGATTGCGCGTTCGGGGCTGCCGGTGCGTCGCTTCTTTAATTCGTCGGGCATGAAGTATCGAGAGCTTGGCCTGAAGGCGCGTCTGGATGCAGGGATGACGGATCAGGAATGTTACGAGCTGTTGGCGACCGACGGCATGCTGGTTAAGCGTCCGCTGCTGGTGGGCGATGACTTTGCGATTCCAGGCTTTAAGGAAGCAACCTGGGCCGAGGCGCTGCTGTAACAACTGCGGAAAGCGTGTCTCGTTCTGAGCGCAAATTCTGGGATGCGCTTTCCGCCGGCAGGTTCGCTCCGGTCAGTCCTCGAACTGTGCCCACTTATGCGGGTCGTAGATCTTTACCTGTTTGTTGGGCTTGCCGCTCCAGTACTCTTCGTCCATAAAGGGTAGATATGCCTGAATGCCGGGGCAGATGAACGGGATTCGCTGTGCTTGCAAACGGTCGCGTTGGCGTTGCTCCAAATGGGTCTCCGAAATCACGACGGGAATACCGGATAGCTCCACGAGGCTTGCCTGAACTCGCTTGAGGTCGGGTAGCGCCGCGTGCCATGCCATTCGCATCATCAAAAATGAGGCCCCGCGATACGTTGCCTGCATGACTGTGATGGCGGGTCGTAGCGTGGGATGAATTTTGTGCCGATCTGGCCAAGGGATAGCAGTTATCTCGAGGCCGAGGGTCTCCCATAGGTAATCAAGCTCATCATCCATGTCGCCTCGATATCCGCGCGATAATTGGCATCCTGATTGTGTCACTATTGACGGCGACCAGAATGCAGCAATCTGCTAACGGTAATTACGGTGCGCTTGCGGCATTTTGCCCCTTGCATGCGGTTTGGCTTCACAGGTCCTTCATGGGTCGGAGCAAATTGGCCGATTTTCAAAAAAGTTAAAAATGGGGCTTGCGTCACCGTAGAACTTCCCGTATATTTCTTTCTTGCGCAAAGGCACAGCCGAGCGCAGCGATGCAGTCATTGGGATGTCGTCTAATGGCAGGACAGCGGATTCTGGTTCCGTCAATGGGGGTTCGACTCCCTCCATCCCAGCCATTGCATTTGCTACATATGGCCCGTTCGTCTAGCGGTTTAGGACGCCGCCCTCTCAAGGCGGAGATCACCAGTTCGAATCTGGTACGGGCTACCACAAAATGAACGCCCGGGCCTCGCAAGAGACCCGGGTTTTGTGTATTGACCGTATATGCGGCGTCTGCCGTGTTTCGCTCAGATCGAGGAGTAGCCATGGATCTGCCCATCAGCTTGCAAGACATCACGTATGCCGAGAACTATCTGGCGCAGGGCGACCTGGCCACGGCGACGCCGCTGTTGGGGCGTCTGGTTGAGCTCGCCGAGGAGTATATCGATGCCGAGTGCAAGACGGAGGAGAACCGCCAGTACTTTAGCTTCGATAGCAAGTTTGAGCGTCTGGCCTACCGTCGTGTGGAAAAGGATCCGCGCGAGCTGGTGCAGGTCGAGGTGCCCTTTGATCGCCTGTATTCCGACATGGCGTATGCCTACATTCGCCAGCAGGATTATGTGAGTGCTCGCAACGCCTTGATGCAGGCCGTGCGCTGGGACCCCATGAACTGCAACTACCGCCTGGATCTGGCCGAGCTGTTCCGTGCGCTCGAGGACAAGCAGGAGTGGGCATCGCTTTCGTTTTCGGTGCTAGAGCGTGCGAGCGACGGCAAGTGCGCCGCCCGCGCCTACGCCAACTTGGGCCAGTATTTCCTTGAGCCCGAGACCGAGAACGTCTCGGCGGCCGTGGGTTGCGCGCGTCTGGCGCTGCGCTTGGCCCCTGGCGACGCGCATACGACGCGCCTGCTCAACAAGATCCATACTGCCTATCCGGATGCCGCCGATGAGAGCGACGACCACGTGATGGGCGAGCTGAGCCTGCAAGGCGTGCCGACCTCGCCTTCGGCCGAGATTGCCATCTGCCTGATCATGTGTGCGACCGATGCTGCAAGCGACGGCGACAAGCAGGAGGCGACGCGCCTGACGGTCCGTGCCCGCGACCTGGTGGGCGAGGAGGCATGTGCGGCGATCATTAAGCTGGTGCGCGAGAGCGATGCCGAGCTCAACGCCGAGCGCAAGGCAAAGCGCGAAGCTACGGGCAAGGGTTCCGATGGCGCCAAGGAGGCCGGCGATGCCCAGTAAGCGCGAGCGCAAGCTCATTTCCAAGAATCGCTCGGCGCATCACGAGTACTTTATCGACGAGACATTCGAATGCGGTATTGAGCTGAGCGGTACCGAGGTCAAGTCGATTCGCGAGCGCGCCTGTCAGATCACTGACACCTTTGCGCTGATTCGTGGCGGCGAGTGCTGGCTGGTGGGTCTGCACATTCACCCTTACAGCCACGGTGGCGTGTGGAACCGTGACCCCGATCGCCGTCGCCGTCTGCTGCTGCATCGCAAGGAGATTGATTTTCTTGACGGCAAACTGCGCAACCGCGGCTATGCGCTGGTGCCGTTGGAGCTCTACTTTAATACCGATGGTCGCGTAAAGCTGCTGTTGGGTCTGGGTCGCGGCAAGAAGCTCTACGACAAACGCGAGGACATGGCCAAGCGCGACGTTCAGCGCGAGATTGACCGCGCCCTCAAGGAGCGCAACCGCTAGGCACGTGGCTTGCTGGGAGGTGGCCTACTGCGACCGTCTCGCCTTCCTAACCGTTCTGACACATATGTCTCAAAGGCGGCGTTCGGTATGGGCGTCGCCTTTTTTGTGGGTACATACATCCATGAGGTTCAATCCCGAGTAAGGGGAGTGATCGTTGTGGACAAAACTGCGTTCTTTACCATGCCGAGCGGTCTGTACGTGGTGAGCGCCGCGGCCGACGGGCTGCGTGCCGGCTGCATCATCAACACCGCGGTGCAGGTGACGTCCATGCCGCCGCGCATTTCGGTTGCCGTGAACAAGGAAAATGTCACGTCTGGTGTTATCTCGTCTGCCAAGGCCTTTGCGCTGACCGTGATCGATCAGACGGCCGATATGCTCTACATTGGCAACTTTGGATTCCGTACCAGCAGCGACTTTGACAAATTTGCTAAGTACGAGACGCGCGAGACTGCACTGGGCATGCCCTATGTTCCCGAGCATGCGGCGGCCTTGTTTAGCTGCCGTTTGATCGACACTGTTGACGTGGGCACACATCTGCTCTTTATTGGCGAGGTCGAAGATGCCGAGCGTCTGAGCGGCGAGACTCCGTTGACCTATGACTACTACCACAAGGTGCTGAAGGGCAAGACGCCGCCCAAGGCGTCTTCGTACCAAGGGTAGAAATGCTGTAAAACTACTTGCATAATATTATTGAGAATATATACTAATAAGCAAGTACACCAGCAGTCACGTTCGAGAGGAGAACATCATGGCTGAGGAGAAGAAGACGTATAAGTTCGTTTGCGTCGTTTGTGGTTACGAGGTTGAGGTCGATACGCCCGAGCTGCCCGAGGATTACGTGTGCCCGGTGTGCGGCGTCGGCCCCGATCAGTTTGAGCTCGTCGAGGAGTAACTCGCAGGCACACGGTGAAAGCCGAACATAGCTCTGTCCAAGGACCCCGGTCGGATATCCCGGCCGGGGCCCTTTTCCTCCGTCCCCAAGGGATCACGGCTGCTGTTGGCCGATCCTGTCTGTCGTGAGTTCGGCCGACCTTTGGTCTTAATCTGTAACATCTAACGGCTCAAAACGGGTCTATCTGTTACAGATTGAGACAAAAGGTTGGAGCTGAAGAAATGTCTCGATCTGTAACATCTAGAAGTGGAAATTGGGCCCACTTGTTACAGATCAAGACAAACCAAAACCGTCCGGCAGAAGATCTCGATCTGTAACATCTAGACATCAAAAGCGTGTCTAGATGTTACAGATTGAGACGTTTGCCTGGGTAGGTGCCCCGTCCCATTACATCCCTGTCAACAACACGACATCGAGAATCGTCACGATGGCGCCGATCCCTACGAGCAACGCGTTGAGCGGGCGCGAGTTGGCGTATTTGCCCATGACGCGGGGCGAACTGGTGAGCCGTATGAGCACAAAGACCGTAATCGGCAACTGAAGCGACAGCAGCGCCTGACTCCAGATGAGACCCTCAAAAGGATTCGGGACGATCAGGCACGCCGCTACTGCGCCGGCGAAACAGGCCGCCACCCCGATCGAGGAATGTCGGTCGTGGATGTCGTATTCCTCGTTGAACATGCCCGCGGTGATGGTGCCCGCCGCCATGCCCGCCGTCACACTACTCGATATGCCCGCAAACAGCAGTGCCACCGCAAAGATGGTCGAGCTTGCCGGGCCCAGAATGGGGGAGAGTGTAGCCGCTGCGACGGCGAGGTCGTCTACGACAATGCCGTGCGCAAAGAAGGTCGTTGCGGCCAGGATGACCATGGCCGAGTTGATTGCCCAGCCCACACCTATCGAAAAGAGCGTGTCGAAGAGCTCGTAGCGCAGACGTTCTTCGATAACCTGCTCGCCTTGGCCTTCGAAGTGCATGGATTGGATGACCTCGGAGTGCAGGAAGAGGTTGTGGGGCATAACGACCGCGCCTAGGACACTTACGATAATCGCGGCCGAGCCGGTGGGCATACGGGGCGTGAACCAACTTGCGGTGGCTTGCGGCCAGTCGACCTTGACCAGCGCAAGCTCGGCCAAAAACGAGAGTCCTACCACGCCCACGAAGGCGATGATCCATCGCTCGGCGCGTTTGTAGGAGTTCGTCATGAGCATCGCCATCGATACTGCCGCCACGATGATGCAGCCCGCGCGCACGGGCAGTCCAAAGAGCATCTGGAGTGCGATCGCGCCGCCCAGGACCTCGGCCATGGCGGTGGCGATGGTCGCGAGGTAGGCACTGGCGAGCACCGTGCGCCCAACGAAGCGGGGGAGAAAGCGGGTCGTGGCCTCGGCAAGGCAGGCGCCCGTGGCGATGCCCAGGTGCGCCGCGTTGTGCTGCAAGACGATCAGCATAATCGTGGACAGCGTGACGATCCACAGCAGCGCGTAGCCAAACTGCGAGCCCGCGGCCATATTGGAGGCCCAGTTGCCCGGGTCGATAAAGCCGACGGTCACGAGCAGCCCGGGGCCGATATGCCGCGCAATGTCTAGGCCTCCGTGACCACCGGTGCGCCGGGAGCCAAAGTGTTGTTTGAGATGGTTGATCATGGTGCGCTCCTGCGTGCCGTTTGCTTGACGCCGCAAAGGATACCCGTTTTAGGCTGAAAAGTTAACCAAAACTAACAAAATTGCTGTATTTGAATGGGATGGTGAAAGGGGGCTGCCGAAATGTCTTGATCTGTAACAACTAGGGATGGAAGTTGGACCTAGGTGTTACAGATCGAGACAGGAAGAAATGGTCCTATGGAATATCTCGATCTGTAACAGCTGACCGCCAAAATCGGCCCTTCGTGTTACAGATTGAGACATTCGGAACCGTCTCTCAAAAACATCTCAATCTGTAACATCTAGGCGTCGAAATTGGGTCTTCCTGTTACAGATTGAGATGTTTGAAGCGGTGAGCTTGCAGGCCGAACTTGGGGTCCTTGTTGTCGCCCTTGAGGTCGGCGGTGTCCACTCGTGGGGCGTGCGTTACGCGATTGTTTCGAAACGGGTGGGAAACACAGCGGGCCGGCGATACTCCTACTATGCCTACTCAACTGACTGTCTAATATCTAGGGGAGGATCGCGATGCAGGCAGATTCCGCTCAGCAGCAGGGCCTTTATCGCCCCGAATTCGACCACGATGCATGCGGCATCGGCGCGCTTGCCGATATCAACGGCGAGCGCCATCACCAGATCCTGGACGACGCACTGTCCATTCTGGTTAACTTGGAGCACCGCGGCGGCACGGGACTCGAGAAGAACACCGGCGACGGCGCCGGCATCCTGTTCCAGGTTCCGCATCACTTTTTCCGCAAAGAGGCTCAAAAGTGCGGCCAGATTCTGCCGGCAGAGGGCGACTATGGCGTGGCCATGCTGTTCTTCCCGCAGGACGACAAGGGCGTAGAGGATGCCCGTCGCGTGTTTGAGGAGGGCTGCGCCGAGGCCGGCGTGCCGCTGCTCTTTTGGCGCGAGGTGCCGGTCGATCCGCACGACCTGGGTGAGACGGCCCGCGCCTGCATGCCTACTATCCTGCAGGCCTTCCTGGGCCGTCCGGACGACACGCCCGCCGGCGATTCCTTCGAGCGCCGTCTGTATGTGTGCCGCCGCACCATCGAGAAGAAGGCCGACGCCGAGTTTGCCCTGCGCGACAAGATCTTCTACGTGTGCTCCATGAGCTCGCGCACCATCGTGTACAAGGGCATGCTGGTCGCCACGCAGATGCGCCGCTTCTTCATCGATCTCAACGACGCCGCCGTCAAAACGGCCGTGGCGCTCGTCCATTCGCGCTACTCCACCAATACCACGCCCAGCTGGGAGCGCGCGCACCCTAACCGCTTTATCATCCACAACGGCGAGATCAACACCCTCAAGGGCAACGTCAACTGGATCCGCGCCCGCGAGCCCAACCTGTACAGCCCCGTGCTGCAGCACGATCTTGAGCGCGTGATGCCCATCATCAACCGCGAGGGCTCCGACTCCGCGATTCTGGACAACGTGCTCGAGTTTTTGGTCATGAACGGCCGTCCGCTCACGCGTGCCGCGTCCATGCTGCTGCCCGAGCCGTGGGACCACAACGACAGTCTGAGCGAGGAGCGCCGCGCCTACGACGCCTACCAGTCCATGCTCATGGAGCCCTGGGACGGCCCGGCCGCCATCGCCTTTACCGACGGCCGCACGCTGGGTGCTGCTCTCGACCGCAACGGCCTGCGTCCCGCCCGCTACTTTGTGACGCGCGACGGCCGCTTTATGCTGGCAAGCGAGGTGGGCGCCATCGAGGTGAGCCCCGAGAACATCCTGACGAGCGGCTGTCTGGGGCCGGGCCAGATGCTCGAGGTCGACTTTGCCCGCGGCCGTGTGATCTACAACGACGAGCTGCGCGCCCGCTATGCCAAGGAAAAGCCCTACCGCGACTGGATTGCCGAGGAGACGCTGACCGTCGACGCGCTCGATGAGCCCGTTGCGGCAACGCCCGCCGAGGACGCCGAGGTGCCCGCTGCCGTGCGTATGGCCAAGCTCGGCTACCACTGGGATGATGTTGACGAGGTCGTGCGCCCCATGGCCCAGCAGGGCAAGGCCCCGCTCGCCTCGATGGGCATTGACGCACCGCTGGCCTGCCTGTCCAAGAAGACGCGTTCGTTCTTTGACTACTTCTATCAGCTGTTCGCCCAGGTTACGAACCCGCCGATCGATGCCCTGCGCGAGCACATGGTCACCTCGACCACGCTCTACCTGGGCAACCACGGCAACCTGCTCGAGGATTCCCGCACGGCCTGCCAGCTGGTGCGCCTGGAGCGCCCGTTGCTCAACGAGGAGGAGTTCGACCGCATCTGCGCCATCGACCGCGTGGGCTTTAAGACCCGTCGCTTCCGTGCCGTCTACCGCCGCGATGCCGGCGAGGGCGCACTGCAGGCTGCGCTCAAGCAGCTTGCGGAGGACGTCGAGGCTGCGGTCCGCGACGGCGTGAACATCGTGGTGCTGAGCGATCGCGCCGCTGCGGGCGAGGTGCCCGTGCCGTCGCTGCTTGCCGTGGGCTGCGTGCACAACCACCTGATCCGCGCCGGCGTGCGTACCTTTGCCGACATCGTGGTGGAGTGCGGCGACGCCGTGTCCCCGCACGACTTTGCGGCGCTGGTGGGCTACTCCGCGAGCGGCATCTATCCGTACAACGCGCATGCGTGCATCCGCGATCTGGCAGCACGCGGCGACCTGGACGTGACGGCCGAGCAGGGCATCGCCAACTACAACAAGGCCGCGACGGCGGGCATCGTCTCCATCATGTCCAAGATGGGCATCTCCACGGTGCAGAGCTACCATTCCGCGCAGATCTTCGAGGCCGTGGGCTTCACTCCGGAGTTCGTCAACGCGTACTTCGCCGGCACGGTGAGCCGTGTGGGCGGTATGGGTGTCGAGGACGTTGAGCGCGAGCAAAACGAGCGCTACGACGCCGCGCTCGCCATCCTTAAGAGTCCGGCTCCCGATCAGCTGCCCACACTGGGCCTGACCAAGTGGCGCCCGCTCGGCGGCGAGGATCACCTGATCGATCCGCAGACTGTCTACTTGCTGCAGACCGCCTGCCGTGAGGACAGCTACGACACCTTTAAGGAGTACAGCGACCGCCTGCACCGCACCGGCCGTGCCGTGCGCCTGCGTGACCTGCTGGACTTTAATGCCAACGGTCGCACGCCGGTTTCGCTCGACGAGGTGGAGCCCGCGCTCAACATCGTCCGCCGCTTTAACACCGGCGCCATGTCGTACGGTTCCATCAGCAAAGAGGCACACGAGTGCATGGCCATCGCCATGAACCGCCTGCACGGTCGTTCCAACTCGGGCGAGGGCGGCGAGGATCCGCGTCGCGAGACCCCGCTGGCCAACGGTGACTCCAAGAATTCCGCCATCAAGCAGGTGGCAAGCGCGCGCTTTGGCGTGACGAGCCGCTACCTGTGCAGCGCCTTTGAGATTCAGATCAAGATGGCCCAGGGCGCCAAACCCGGCGAGGGCGGACACCTGCCCGGCAAGAAGGTCTACCCCTGGATTGCCGAGGTCCGTCAGTCCACGCCCGGCATCGGCCTGATCTCGCCTCCGCCGCACCACGACATCTACTCCATCGAGGACCTGGCAGAGCTGATCTTCGATCTTAAGAACGCCAACCCCGGCGCGCGCGTGTCGGTCAAGCTGGTCAGCGAGGCCGGCGTCGGCACCATCGCCACCGGTGTGGCCAAGGGCGCGGCCGACAAGATCTTGATCAGCGGTCACAATGGCGGCTCGGGCGCCGCTGCGCGCGACTCTATCTGGCATGCGGGCCTGCCGCTGGAGCTTGGCCTTGCCGAGGCCCAGCAGACGCTGCTGCAAAACGGCCTGCGCTCGCGCGTGGTGCTCGAGGCCGACGGCAAGCTCATGGACGGCACCGATGTTGCCGTCGCCTGCTTGCTAGGCGCCGAGGAGTTTGGCTTTGCAACCATGCCGCTCATCTCCATGGGCTGCCTCATGCAGCGCGACTGCCAGCAGGACACCTGCCCGGCCGGCATCGCCACGCAAAACTGCCGCCTGCGTCGCGGCTTCCGCGGCAAGCCAGAGCACGTCGAGCACTTTATGCTCTTTGTTGCCGAGCAGCTGCGCGAGGTCATGGCGAGCCTGGGCTTCCGCACCATCGATGAGATGGTCGGCCATCCCGAGTGCTTGCGCCAGATCGAGGTCCCGGGCAACCGCAAGGCCAATCTGCTCGATCTGTCGCCCGTGCTGGCGAGCGCGACCTGCGAGTTCGGCGCTCATATCCCGGGTGCCGACGGTCGCCACTTCCTGCCGCAGATGGCCGCGGACAGCGAGCTCGACAAGACGCTCGACTCCACGTTGTTTGTGCCCTATACGGCCGATGCCCGTGCGCACCTGCGTCCGATTCGCTTCCGCGCCGATATCGCCAACGTCAACCGTTGCGTGGGCACCATCCTGGGCAATGCGGTGACCAAGGCGCATCCCGAGGGTTTGCCTGCCGGCTCCATTACCATCGATTGCGATGGTTCGGCCGGTCAGAGCTTTGGCGCGTTCCTGCCGCGTGGCATTACGCTCAACGTGTGCGGCGACGCCAACGACTACTTTGGCAAGGGCCTTTCGGGCGGCGAGGTGTCGGTGCGCCCCAACCCGCATGCGACCTACAAGTTCGACGAGAACATCATCGTGGGCAACGTTGCGTTCTTTGGCGCCACGAGCGGCCGCGGCTTCATTAACGGCCTGGCCGGCCAGCGCTTTGGCGTGCGCAACTCCGGCGCCACCGTGGTGGTCGAGGGCTGCGGCAACCATGGCTGCGAGTACATGACGGGTGGTCTGGCGCTCATCCTGGGCGAGGTCGGGCAGAACTTCGCCGCCGGTATGACGGGCGGCGTGGCCTACGTCTTTGACCAGTACGGCACGCTCGATGCCCGCGTGAACCACGAGAGCGTGGAGCTCAAGGCCCCGACGGCCGACGAGCTGGCACAGATTCGTGCGCTCATCCAGAAGCACGTGGACGCGACGCAGAGCCCGCGCGGCATTAAGCTGCTCTACAGCTTTGAGACGATGAGCAAGCGCTTTGTGAAGATCATTCCGACCGAGTACAAGCGCGTGCTGGCGATTGTCGTCGCGGGCGAGGCTGCCGGCAAGTCGCATGCGCAGGCCGAGGAGCTGGCGTTTGACATCGTGACCGGTCGTGCGAGTGCCGCGGATGTCGCTCGCTTTGATGCCGCGGGCGGTGCTGCGGGCGCTGCGTCCGTGGCTGCCAGCTCTGCTGCTTCGACCAAGAAGGAGGCGTAAGTGCCATGGGTAAGCCTGGTGCTTTTCTTGATATCGATCGCGTGACCCACGAGCTCCGCCCCGTGAAGGAGCGCAGCCGCGATTTTGATCCGCTGTACGTGGAGCTCGATGACGATGCGCGTCGCGCCCAGGCGAGCCGCTGCATGATGTGCGGCGTGGCGTTTTGCCAGATGGGCGCGAGCTTTGGCAAGGCACGCCCGAGCGGCTGCCCGCTGCACAACCTCATTCCCGAGTGGAACGAGCTGGTGTACCGCGGTCGCTGGGACGAGGCTGCCGAGCGCCTGTCGCTCACCTCGCCCATGCCTGAGTTCACAAGCCGCGTGTGCCCGGCGCTGTGCGAGGCCGCGTGCAACCTGGGTTCGGTCGATGGGCAGCCCACGACGATCCATGACAACGAGCGTGCGATCAGCGACCATGAGTGGGTAAATGGCGGTCCGCGTCGCTTTGAGCCGGCGGGGGAGGGCGCACCCACGGTTGCCGTGGTGGGCTCCGGCCCTGCTGGTCTGGTGGCAGCATGGGAGCTCGCTCGCCGCGGCGCCCGCGTGACGGTGTTTGAGCGCGACGACCGTCCGGGCGGTCTGCTCATGTACGGCATTCCCAACATGAAACTCGAGAAGTCCGTGGTCGAGCGTCGCGTGGCGCTCATGCGCGAGCTGGGCATTGTGTTTGAGCTGGGTGCCGATGTGACGGACCCTGCGGTGGCAGCCAAGCTCGATGACTTTGACGCCGTCGTGGTGGCTGCCGGCGCCCGCGCCCCGCGTGGGCTTTCTGCTGCGAACGTGGATGCCCCGGGCGTGGTGTACGCGGTGGACTACCTGACGGCTTCGACCGTCTCGGTGCTCGATGGCGGCGAGCCCGCGGTGAACGCGCACGGCCTGGACGTCGTGGTCATTGGCGGCGGCGATACCGGTAACGACTGCGTGGGCACCGCGGTACGTCAGGGTGCGCGCAGCGTGCGTCAGTTTGAGTTCTTGCCGGCCGCGCCCGATAGGCGTGCGGCGAGCAATCCCTGGCCGCAGTGGCCCAACGTTAAGAAGACCGACTACGGCCAGCAGGAGGCTATCGCTGCGATGGGTGGCGAGATGCGTGCCTGGGGCGTGGACACGCTCGAGGTGCTGCTGGACAAGAAGGGTGCGGCTGCGGGTCTGCGCGTGGTCGATCTGGACTGGTCGGCGGGAAAGCCCGAGCGCATCGCGGGCTCCGAGCACGAGGTGCCGGCGCAGCTGGTGCTCATCGCCTGCGGCTTTACGGGTCCCGAGCATGGCGTGTTCGATGCGGTGAGCGTGCCTGTTGCCACCGCTGGTCGTCCGCTGCCAGTGATGGCTGCCGAGGGCTCGCACCTCGCGGCTCGCACGGAGGGTATCGCCGCGGATGCCGTGCCGGTGTACGTGGCCGGTGACGCCCGCAACGGCAGCTCGCTCGTTGTGAACGCCATGGCCGATGCCCTGGCCTGCGCAGCCGAAGTCGCCGAGGCGTTGGAGCTGTAAGGTAGTCGCCCGCAATCGAATCAACAAGGGCTGTCCCCAACGGCCGGCACATAAGGAACGTCCCTAAGTGCCGGCAGTTGGGGACGTTCCTTTTCTGTCGGCATTCGGGGACACTCCTTGCGGATTTGCGAGCGATTTGCTCGTTTGTCGACGTACGGGTGTTCATTTGTCGACTTCTTGGGCTGTGGCCACCTGTTGTTTCTGTGGTGGCTGCGGGCATCTGACTCAAAAGGGCGGGTTGGCTGTCTATGTCTACCTGCGGTTTCTTTGCGGTGCGCTCATTCGGTCAAGTGTCCCGTCAAGTGTTTGGTCAGCATCTGGTTTGCAGCCGAAGGCCTATTTTGCCTGCGCTTGCCTCGGTTGCCCACCCTCCCCGTAAGCTCAAATTGAGGTCCATCAGTTTGAGGAGGATGCCATGACTGACCAAGTTTCTGACCGAGCACAGCTGGCCGAAGCCGTCGGCAACGATATTGCCGACATGGCTCACTTTTGGATGCTGCGGAAGTTTCAATTCCTGGAGCCGGCGCGCGAGCAGTTCGAGATTATCGTCGACCCGTGGCTCAGCTATTGCGAGGAACCTTCTCAAAACGAAATCATGGCCTACAACATGGCGTTTACCGATTGGCTGCTGTTTGAGCGCCCCTATTACCACGGCAAGACGCTGTTGGAGCTGTATGTGGACGAGCCGCCAGCGTCAATTTCTCCTGCTTCACTCGGGAGACTTAAGCAGGTACGCGACACGCAGTATTTCTCGCGCTTCGGCATTTTGGACAAGGATCCTGCGACTGGCATGGTCGTGCTGAAGGACACACGCACCGACCGTCGCTTTGACGTCTACGACCCACATATCGTGCAAAAGGAGCACTGGAACGATGGCGCGATTGCGGTGCGACTCGCGTGCGTCGACGATGTCTGGCTGACGGCGGGGCAGCTCTACCTGTATGACATCGCGCGCCTGAGCGACACGGCGGTCGACGGGCCGGGCGCGGTGCATCCCGAGGACCTGGAGGACGGTTTCGACACCTCGTGCATCAGCTTCTTTTTGCGCCTGGTCCGCGACATCATGGGTGCCCAGGGGCGGTATGTGAAGTCGCTCAACATCTACGAACAGGAATGGGAGTAGGGGATGGACGGTTGTCGCCTGTCTTGCCTTCTGCCTTTATGTCTCGATCTGTAACGTTTAGGGACAAAAAACCGGTCTACCTGTTACAGATCGAGACGAATACCTGGGCGCCGCTGGTTTGTCTAAATCTGTAACGTTTAGGGGCCTGGAGAACGTCTAACTGTTACAGATCAAGACGTTTGGCACCTGGTTGGGGGAATGTCTCAATCTGTAACATTTACAGGCCATAATTCGACCTATCTGTTACAGATTGAGACAAAGGTTGGACGCACGACTGAAAATCTCGATCTGTAACAACTAGAGGCCCAAAGACTGTCTTCCTGTTACAGATCAAGACATTTGTCAGCGGAGGTAACGGTGGCGATGGTCCATTTGTCCGATGTGGTGGTGATGGAAGTGTCTAATACCGTTTTCAAACACAAGCATGCGACTCGCAACACGTTGGCGCGGAATAGGATGCTCGCGCGGCTCACGGAGGCGGCTGAACAAGGCGTGCTGCTTGTGACGCACGGCAATGCCGAGCTCATGTGGCTGCGGCGTCATGTGGGAACCGATGATATTGCGGAGCCCGAGCCGTATTTGTTCTGCTTTCAACATGATTGGGATACGTTGACACCGGCGGAGCGAGCACTGGGGACCATCAAAGGGCTTGCGGAATTTCATCCCGATTGGGCGTTTTGGGGCTATGACGCGGCGCTTTTGTGGGGTCTGGAGGTGCCGAATGATCTGCTTGGGTCACGATATCTTGTTAAGACAGGTTGCTCGGTGCCGCTGAGCGCAGGATGTCGGCTGTTGCGTCCGCAAGCGGCGGGCGCACTTGAACAAGTTGACGGCGTGCAGGTGACGTCGTTTTGGCGCACGGTGGAGGATTGCCTGCTGCGCGCGCCGTTTTCGTACGGGTTGGCGATTGCCGATTCTGCATTGAGGGCAAGAGGCGTATCGCGCGATGGTCTGTGCGAGCGCCTCCGCTCCGATTGCGAGGGCAGACGAGGGTATCGCAGAGCGCAGGTGATCGCGTCGTATGCGGACGGGCTGTCCGAAAACGGCGGCGAGTCTCGTTTTCGGGCGTTCTTTATTGCATACGGTTTTCCGGTGCCAGAGTTGCAGGTGGAGTTTCGCGACCCGCTCGATCCGAGCCAAGTGTTTCGTGTCGACTATTTTTGGCGGCTCGAGGACGGAACATGTGTCATCGGCGAGCTCGACGGGAAGGGAAAGTATACCCTGCAGGATAGTGGGAATCGGGAGTCGGTCGACCCATTCGTGGCAGAACGTCAGCGAGAGTCTCATCTGACGATGCTTGGGCACAAGGTGCTTCGGTTTACGTTTGATGAACTCAAGAACCCGGGGAAACTGGCTGAAAAGATGAGACTGGCGGGAATTCAACAGCGGGCCGATCTGGCTGAGGA
This sequence comes from Collinsella sp., assembly GCA_019424905.1. Taxonomy (GTDB): domain Bacteria; phylum Actinomycetota; class Coriobacteriia; order Coriobacteriales; family Coriobacteriaceae; genus Collinsella. The sequence continues at coordinate 96,146 of JAHYYP010000005.1, forward strand.
ATGGAGACGCCAGTGGTATGGGTGCTAAGGGGTGCAACTGACGCGAAGGTGGTTGTTCCTGCCGAGTTTGTCTCAATCTGTAACAACAAGGGACCGTTTGGCCTCGTAACTGTTACAGATTGAGACGGAAGGTTGGCTACCGCTAAAAGATCTCAATCTGTAACATCTAGAGGCCGAAAACCTGTCTACCTGTTACAGATTTAGACGTTTGACGACGGGGCTGGGAATATCTCGATCTGTAACATCTGATGGCCAAAATTCGACCCAACTGTTACAGATTGAGACAAAGGTTGGACGCACGACTGAAAATCTCGATCTGTAACATCTGGCGGCTCAAAACCGAGCTTACTGTTATAGATCAAGACGTTTTGCTGGAACGACCGAAGCATCGCTGCACTGGTCTGTTCATCCTCACGCCCTTCTCTTCCTCCCGTTAGCCGATATGTCCGCAGTAACCCTGTCGCGCGGGGTGATAATGGACAAATGTTCAAGTTAATTGCGAGGGAGGAGCTCGATATGGCCTCTGCCGATCGTCCCACGTTGTTTATCAATGCGACCGTTCTGGATGGTTCGGAGCATATGGAGCCGCAACCCGATATGGCCGTGGCCGTTGAGCGCGGTGTCATCACGTGGATGGGGCCGAGTGCTGTGGCGCAGGCGCCTGCGGGTGCCGAGGTTATCGACCTGGCGGGTGCGTATCTCATGCCAGGCCTCATCAATATGCATGTGCATCTGTGCGGTTCGGGCAAGCCGGTTTCGGCGGGCGATGCGGGCGCGCTGATGAAGAAGCTCGATAATCCCGTGGGGCGCGCCATCGTGCGCCACATTCTTAAGGGCAGCGCCCAACAGCAGCTGGCAAGCGGCGTGACCACGGTGCGCGGCGCGGGCGACCCGCTGTTTGCCGATCTTGCCGTGCGCGATGCTATCGATGCCGGCAAGTACCAAGGTCCTCGCCTGGTGGCGCCGGGAACGGGTGTCACGGTGCCGGGCGGCCATGGTGCGGGCCTGTTCGCCCAGGTGGCCAACAGTCCCGCCGAAGCGGCCGAGCAGGTGCGCGACCTGTATGCGCGCGGTGCCGATGTCATCAAGCTGTTCGTGACGGGCGGCGTGTTCGACGCTACCGAGGTGGGCGAGCCGGGCGTGCTGCGCATGCCCGTGGAGGTTGCCGCGGCGGCGTGCAAGGCAGCGCACGATATGGGCCTTCCGGTTATGGCTCATGTCGAGAGTACCGAGGGCGTGAAGGCCGCGCTTGAGGCCGGCGTTGACACGATTGAGCACGGCGCTCCGTTGACGCCCGAGATTCTGGAGCTGTACCGTGGCGCCGCGGGTACGCAGCTCGAGGGACGTGCGCCGAGCGTGACCTGCACTATCAGCCCGGCGCTGCCGTTTGTATTGCTCGATCCGGAAAAGACTCATTCGACCGATACGCAAAAGAAGAACGGCGACATCGTGTGCTCGGGCATCATCGAGAGCGCCCGTGCCGCACTGGAAGCTGGTGTTAGGGTGGGCCTAGGCACGGATTCGAGCTGCCCGTTCGTGACGCAGTATGACATGTGGCGTGAGGTGGCCTATTTTGCCAAGTATGTGGGCGTGAGCAACGCCTTCGCGCTGCATACGGCTACGCAAGTCAATGCCGAGCTGCTGGGGCTGGGCGGCGAGACCGGCACAATCGAGTGCGGTAAGGCCGCCGATATCCTGGTGACGCGCGAGAACCCGCTCGATGACCTGTGCGCTCTGCGTGAGCCGATACACGTGATGTGTCGCGGTGATCTGGTGCGCAAACTCAAGGTCAAGCGTATCCCCGAGGTTGACGCGGAGCTCGACGCGATTATGGCCATGCCGGCAGAAGCCCTGGCAGAGGAGCTCGCTCGCGACGGCGTAGCTTAGGCGCTGGCGCGACGGGGCGACAGCTTTATCGAATGATGTCGCCCCATGCAAAAGCCGAGGTCTCAGTGCGAGGCCTCGGCTTTTATTTTGTCCCATGGTATGGCGGCTATGAGCGCGTTTCCATCTTGGCGTGGCACTTGGGGCAGGTGACGCGGATCTTGCCTTTGCCCTTGGGGACGGAGAGCATTTGGCCACAGTTGGGGCACTTGAGGTATGCCGTGGTCTTGCGGCCCTTCCACATCTTCTTAGCCGTGCGTTTGGCACGCTCAAAGTCCTCCTTGCTGGTGCCGGCCGCGCGTGAGGTGCTGGCCGCTGCAGCGCCGCCGCCCAAACTGGCGACGAACTTGCCCAAGCCGGGGACATTGGCGGTCGCAGCGACAAAGGCCTTGTTCTCCTTGCGACGTGCATCGGTATTTTTGGACAGGCCGCGCAGCACGCCAATTACGATGACGGCGATGGCGATCCAGCTGAGCCACTGGATGCGGGCTATCGATCCGATCATCGCGATGATGATGCCGGCAAAACCCATTACGATGGTGAGTTCATCGGCGCCATTGCGACCCTTCATAAAGTCATTCATGCAAATTGCCTTTCGTTCGATATGCTGCACGCCTTTATACCCGATTTAGAGCAAGGGGGACAGGTTAATCTACACCAATGCGGTGCAAACATACCTGTCCCCGGAACACCAAGACGGTGTAAAGAAGTCTGTCCCCAATGCCCCAATTACTTGGAGAGCTTGTCGACAACGCGTTCGATCTCGGCGAGCTTGGCGGCCTTTAGGTCTTCGTCGCCCGATTCGATTGCCGAAGTCACGCAGCCCTCGATATGCGCCTTGAGCACGTCGGCGTTAATGCGCGCGAGGAGTGCCTGCGTGGCCATGAGCTGCGTGGAAATATCGACGCAATAGCGGTCCTCATCGACCATCCGCAAGATGCCGTCGATCTGACCGCGTGCCGTCTTGAGCATACGGGTCACCGATTTGTGGTCTGCCATCATGGCGGGTCCTCGTTTCTGGTCGATCTTTCGGATATCCCTGTCAGTTGCGGTGAAATACGGACCGTTTAAAGGCCTAGGGGGGGTGCGGACAGAAAGTTGGACCGCGGGGCGGTCCGGACTGGAGGTTCGCATGTACAGCAGGGAGAAGGTCGAGCTCTTCCTCCTGGCGACGGAGGACGGCATGGGGCCCACCGCCGCCGCGGAGTTCGCGGGGGTCACGGTGAGCGCGGCCAAGAAGTGGGCGACGGGGCACCTCCCGCGCAGCTACACCGGCGGGGGCTGTAGAATCGGTGCGAGGAAACCGCGCCGGAAGGAGGCCAGCTTGGGCCCCGACAAGTCGATCTACGCCCCGCCCGCGACCGGCCCGCTCGCCGGGCTCAACGAGGACCAGATAGAGAACCTGCTGCTCAGGGCGGTGTTGGCCGACCTAAAAGCGGAAGGGTGGGACCCGGCTTCGATCTCGAACAGGAGCAAGTGCGAGCTCGGCGAGAGATTGAGGCGGGCGACCGCCCTGCCCCTCCGCTCGATCACAGGTTTCTTGAGGATATCGAAGAGCTCCTATGAGTACTGGAGGCCCCGCGTCGCCGCGCCGCGCGACCGCGACGCCGACATACGCGACCGCGTGGTGCGCATCTTCCGCGAGGGCTCGGGGTGCTGGGGGTACCGCACCGTCTGGGCGCGCCTGCGCCGCGAGGGCGTCCGCGCCAGCGAGAAGCGCGTGGCCCGCGTGATGCGCGAGGAGGGCCTCGAGGTCGTCTACAACAGGAGGCGCGCCCGGGGCTACAGCTCCTACGCCGGCGAGGTCTCCAAGGCGCCGGAGAACCTCGTGAACAGGAGGTTCCGCGCCGACGAGCCCAACCGGCTGTGGCTCACCGACATCACCGAGTTCAGGCTCCCGGGCGGCGAGAAGGTCTACCTGAGCCCGGTCATCGACTGCTTCGACGGGATGCCCGTCGCCTGGTCGATCGGGCTGCACCCCGACAAGCGCCTCGCGAACTCGAGCCTGCTCAAGGCCTGCGCGGCGAGGCCGGCGGGGGTGCGCACGACAATCCACTCGGACCGGGGCGGCCACTACCGCTGGCCGGAGTGGATCGGGATCTGCGAGGAGAACGGCCTGGTCAGGAGCATGTCAGCGAAGGGCTGCAGCCCGGACAACTCGGCCTGCGAGGGCTTCTTCGGCCGCCTCAAGAACGAGTTCTTCCGCTACAGGGACTGGGAGGGCGTGACGGCCGAGGAGTTCATGGGGAGGCTCGAGGCCTACCTCGTGTATTATCGCGAGGGGCGGATAAAGAAGTCCCTCGGGTGGCTGAGCCCGATGGAGTACCGCAGGAAGCTTGGATACGCCTAGGCGCGGTCCAAGAAATCGTCCGCACCCCCGGGCGGCACAACAGTCCGTATTTCACCGCAACTTCTGGGGATTGAGTAGACAGCGTCTGCTACGCGGCGGTTACGGACAGGGCATGGAACTTCTCGCCCGCGGCCTCGACAGCGGCGGCGAGCTGCTCGGCGGTCACGGTGTCGGCACACTCCACCTGGACGGTCTGGGTCTCGTGATCGGCGTCGGCGTCGGTCACGCCGGCAACGTTGAGCAACGCCGTCTCGACGGTGGCGTCGCAGTGGCCGCACATAAGGCCAGACGTTTTAACGATGTAGTTCATGATTATCTCCTTTTCGTTGAGTACCTAAAGTTGCGGTGGAATACGGACTAAATAGCGGTTTAGCTAAGCATGTTACGCCTTATTTCACCGCAACTGATGGCTTAAAGGTTCGCAGGCGCAGCGCATTGCTTACGACGCACACGCTCGACAGACTCATGGCCGCGGCGCCAAACATCGGCGAGAGTTGCCAGCCGGTGAGGGGGAAGAACACGCCCGCGGCGAGCGGAATGCCGATGCCGTTGTAGAACAGCGCCCAGAACAGGTCCTGCTTGATGT
>JAHYYP010000006.1 GCA_019424905.1 Collinsella sp.
CCGTTGAGCAACACATTGGGATTGAGCAGACGCAGGTAGTCGCTCGTGCCGTTGGGATAGTTGAACCATTGGCGGATCTGCGCGCCCGTATCTCCCATAAAGAGGCCGGGCAGCGAGGCGATAAGCGTGGGCGCCCAGGCAATCATGAGCACAAGAAACGGCCCGACAAAGGGATGGACCGAGAGCACGGCGTGGGCAACACGCCACACGCGGCCAAAGTGGGTCTCCGAAAACGGAATGCGGCGGGAGCTCAACCAATCCAAAAACTCAAAAGCCAGATAGAAGGCCACAATCGCCAGAAGCATCCAGCCCGCGCCGCCAATCCAGGCGCAGATAACGCGTGCCTTGTCGCCCAGCACAATCTCTGCCGAATCGGCAAGGTCGTAGCTACGGCCGAACACCATGCAAACGGCAAAGAACAGCGATGGCAGCACGACCGACGGGCGCCAAGCGTCACCGCGGCCAAAGAACACATAGCGAAACGGCAGCGTGAGCAAGCAGGCAAGCGCGAGCAGCATCACTGCGTCGGTATGGCCGGCAAACGAGAGAAGTACCTCGTAGCACACGTAGAGCGTGCCCGTCGCCTTGGGGTCGATCGCCAGGACCGCGTTGCTCGACACCGGGGCGGGATCGATGGAAAACGCCGTGGTCGCCAGCAGGGCGAGCAAAAATGCGATGAGCGTCTGTTTGGCGGGATAGCGCTTAAACCAAACGATGCGGGCGGCGTCGCGCGCAGCCGTTGCGGAGAGGTCGGAATCCTTCACAGTCCGAATAGCCTTTCTAGAAACCTGCCAAAAAGGGACAGGTTTATTTTGGCAGGTTTTATCTGGGGAAACGTTACGGTTCTGTCATCGTTGCCCGGCAAAACCACCACAAAGGTGCCTGTCCCCTTTGTGGTGGCATGTGGTGGCTAGGCGTCGAGGTAGATGCGCTGGGGGCGATTGCGGTGTCGGGCGAAGATGATGAGCGCCAGTCCTGCGATTACGAGCGGCAGGCTCAGCAGCTGACCCATGGTGATGACGCCGCCCAGCAGATAGCCCAGCTGGGCATCGGGCACGCGCACAAACTCAATGAGGAAGCGGACGATGCCGTAACCCATCACAAACACGCCCATAAACGTGCCCTGGGGCAGCAGCGGTTTTTTGCGGCTGAGCACCTGCAAGATGCAAAAGAGCACAATGCCCTCTAGGAATGCCTCGTAGAGCTGGGAGGGATGGCGCGGCATATCGCCCGCGGCGCCGCCGAAGATCACGCCCCAGGGCAAATCGGTCGGCTTGCCCCACAGCTCGCCGTTGACAAAGTTGGCGCAGCGCCCCAGGCACAGGGCCAGCGGAGCACCGATAACGGCAAGGTCGCCGATAGTCCAGGCATCGAGCTTGTACATACGGCACACGAGCACGCCACCGATGATGCCGCCCACCAGGCCGCCGTGGAAACTCATGCCGCCTTCGTTGGTGGCGAAGATCTCGAGCGGATGCGCCCAGTAGTAGCCATCACCGTAAAAGATGACGTAGAACAGGCGGGCGCCAATGATAAGGCCAAAGACCACACCGACCACGACGCTCGTCAGGTCGTCGACCGTAATGTCGAAACCCCAGCGACGCTGCGTGCGATACATGACGACCGCCGTGAGCAGAGCGCCGACCACGTAGGCCAAGCCGTACCAGTAGATGGTGATGGGCCCCGCCGAAATCGCGACGGGATCAAGCATATGGTAGAGGTCGTTGAGCATATCGGTCCCCTTGCTCCCTACATACAAATGCGGCCGCGGGCCTTGCGCTCGCAGCCGCATATTTGGGCGTGACGTCTATGCGGAGCACATCGCCCGCAGCTTTCGCATCTTAGAACGGCGCATACTCGTCGTACAGGTCCTCGGTCTCGCCGGAGGCATTGACCTGCTCGACACGGGTAACGCCGGGTACGTGCTCCTTGAGGATACGCTCGATACCCATGGACAGGGTCAGTGCGCTCATAGGGCAGCCGGCGCAGGCACCCTGAAGCTCAAGCTGGACGACGCCCTCGTCGTCGACGCCCACATACTCCATATCGCCGCCGTCAGCCTGCAGGTTGGGGCGGATCTCCTCAAGAACCTTCTTAAGCAGCTCTTCGTTAACAGCCACAGGGGCTCCTTTCTCACAATAACGCGGGCGCGCCCGCGGACAGAGCTATGTTACTACAGCCATGTACCCGCTCACGAGCCGTCCATGCGCGCGGACACGACTTTCACGAGCAGTCAATTTGGGACGGGGCTTTTTTAGCTGCTTTTGCCGACGCCCGGCGCTAGCACACGCTGCCGCTACTGCTGAGTTTGTTCCCCGGTGCCGATGTGGACATCGACGATGACCTGGCGGTAGCTGATGCCGCAGGAGTCGAGAATGCGGCGACTGATGCGGCCGTCGTCGGTGTCGGCGTACTTATTGTCCAGGTAGACAACCTCGCCCACGCCCACCTGCGCCAGGATCTTGGCGCAGTCATGGCACGGGAACAGCGTGACGTAGACCGTGGAACCCTCAAGGTCTTTGAGCGAGCCGCGGTAGTTGAGCACGGCGTTGGCCTCGGCATGGACTACGTAGTTGTGCTTGTCCTGTAGCGGGTCATCGCTCGTGCCCCACGGGAAAAAGTCGTCGTTGAGTGCCGAGGGCGTACCGTTGTAGCCCACCGAAAGGATGCGGTGGTTGGTGCTGGCGATGCACGCGCCTACCTGCGTATTGGGATCCTTGCTGCGGCGCTGCGCGGCGATGGCTACGCTCATAAAGAACTCGTCCCAGCTAATAACGTCGCGGCGCTTGCCCGACGCGGTTTGATGAAGATCGTCCGACATGGCAGACACCTCCGAAATCGCAATAGTTTGACACATTGTAGCAGGTGAAAGGTGGAGACGTTTTTGTCCCACCGCCCCCATCGCTACGCGCGACGGGGCTTTTGATTGATGTGGTAGAGCTCGGCCAGGCCGCGAAGCGTCAACGCGTCATCGACCGTCAGGCTGTGGCCGACCAACGCCGCGAGCGCCTCGGCATCGTCGCCGGTGATGACGATGGGCACGCTGCCCTCCCCCGCCGCCTTGGTCGCGCGCATCTCGGCAAGCACCATGTCGAGCATGCCGTCGATACGGGCCACCTCGCCCAAGACCACGCCCGAGCGCATGGCCTCGCGCGTGTTGCGACCGATCACATGTGTGGGTGCCGAGGGCTCGACCTGCGGCAGGCGCGCCGCAGCGGCCGAAAGCGAGCGGGCGCCAAGTGCCAGACCCGGCGCGATGACGCCGCCGACAAAGGTTCCGCGCGCATCGATGACCTCGATATTGGTCGTAGTGCCCAGGTCGATCACGATGCACGGCGAGCCGTAGACGGCACGGGTCGCCACGGCATCGGCGATGCGGTCGGGGCCGATCTCGGCCGGATCGTCGTAGTGCACGGGCATGCCGGTCTTAAGTCCCGGCCCCACGGTGAGCACGCGCCCCGTGCAGGTGCGGGAAAGCGCCGCCTTCCACGGGCGCTCGAGCGCCGGGACCACGCAGCTCAGCACGGCCGCGGCGGGTACGAGCACACCCGGCATGCCCGCATCGGCCGCCAGTGCGGCCATGACCTGCACGAGACGCATGCGCGCCTCGTCTGCTGTGATGCTCGACGGCGTGGTGATCTCGCACGTCGCAAGCGGACATTCCTGCGCCGCGGCCGAATCCTCTGCAAACAGGCCAAAGCGAATGAACGTGTTGCCCACGTCGACCGTCAATATATATGCGCACCCATTAAGCATCGTCGGCGCTCCTTTCGTCTGCCCAGCAGTATATCCCTCCGGCAAACAGGGGTAGCTAAAATAGCCCCGTCCCAAAATGACTAGCTTGCGGCTATACTGGTGCGCGGTCGCGCGCGAGCTCACGCGGCGGCCCTTGGTAACCCGACTTCCCGCGCCGTATCCGTAGCGGCGCTCCCGGGGGAAGCGGATATACGCAAAGGAGTTCTATATGAGCAATCCCTCGAACCGTACCTCGATGCGCGGTCAACTCACGCTGCGCGGCGTCGTCATCGGCGTCCTTGGCTGCGTGATCATCACGGCAAGCTCGGCCTATACCGCCCTCAAGATGGGCGCACTCCCCTGGCCGATCATTTTCGCTGCCGTCATTTCGCTGTTCTTCCTGAAGCTCATGGGCAACGCCAGCCTCAACGAGGCCAACGTCACCCACACCATCATGTCCGCGGGCGCCATGGTCGCCGGCGGCCTGGCGTTTACCATCCCGGGCGCCTGGATGCTGGGCTATGCCGACCAGATCAGCTGGCTCGACATGTTTATCGTGGCGCTCGCCGGCACCATCTTGGGCCTTCTGGCGACAGCGCTCATCCACCGTCACTTTATCGTGGACGCCGCGCTGGAGTTCCCCACCGGCAACGCCGCAGCTCAGACCCTGCGCGCCACCGAGGCCGGCGGCAAGACCGGCAAGCAGCTCTTTGGCTCCATGGCCATCGCAGGCATCTACAGCGTGCTGCGCGACGCTCTGGGCGTGGTGCCCAGCATGCTGTGTACGCTCAATATCCCCGGCGTGACCTTTGCCATCTACAACTCGCCCATGTTGCTGTCCATCGGCTTTTTGGTGGGCTTCGCCCCCGTCGCCTTCTGGTTTGCCGGCGCGCTGCTGGGCAACTTTGGCATCATCGTTGGCGGCACCGCTGCCGGCCTGTTCGATATTGTGACCGCGCAGGGTATCGTCAAGTCCCTCGGTATGGGCCTTATGATGGGCTTTGGAGTCGCCGTCGTCCTTAAGGACATCCTGCCGCAGGTCGCCGGTATCGTCCGCGGTCTTGCAGCCGACAGCTCCACCGACACCGACGAGCAGTCGCTCATCTCGGGCTCGCTTAAGCTCGACGCCGGCGTCATCGGCCTGGGCACCGCAGCCATCGCCGTGATCGTTGCCATCGCGCTCGACCTCGGCCCCGTTCCGGCCGTCATCGTCACGCTGTTCACCTTTGTCACCACCATTATGAGCGCTCAGAGCTGCGGCCAGACGGGTATCGATCCCATGGAGATCTTTGGCCTCATCGTCATGCTCATCGTGGCAGCTTTCGCGCAGCTCGCGCAGGTCAAGCTGTTCTTTATCGCCGGCATCGTGGCCGTGGCGTGCGGCCTTGCGGGCGACGTCATGAACGACTTTAAGGCCGGAGCCGTACTGGGTACCAACCCGCGCGCACAGTGGGTCGGCCAGGCCATTGGCGGCATCGTGGGCGCCCTGGTCGCTGCCGCTGTCATGGTCGCGCTCGTCACCGCCTATGGTCCGGACGCCTTCGGCCCCGACAAGAGCTTTGTGGCCGCGCAGGCAAGCGTGGTCGCCACCATGGTCTCGGGTATCCCGAGCGTGCCGTGGTTCGCAGGCGGCTTTATCGCCGGCATCGTCATGTACTGGCTCGGCATTCCGGCCATGATGATCGGCCTGGGCGTGTACCTGCCGTTCTACATGTCACTCACGGCATTCCTGGGCTCCTGCGTCAAGCTCGCCTACGACAAGTGGTCCGCCCACCGCGACGCCACCGCTGGTCTTTCTGACGAGGAGAGGGCTGCCAAGGACGCCGCCTTCCAGGAGCAGGGCCTGGTTGTCGCCAGCGGCCTGCTCGGCGGCGAGTCCATCGTCGGCGTTATCCTGGCATTTGTCTCCGTGGGCTTAAGCCTGCTGGGCTAAGTCGAGCAGCTGCTCGACAGCAACCATATTGCCTACGGCTTGCCCGGTCGGTAGCTTTTGCGGCTGCTGACCGGGCTTTTTGAAATCGAAACAAAGAAAGGCCGGCGCGCTGCGTTTAACAGCGCGCCGGCCTTATCGGTTAAGCTATCGAAGCGTTCCTGCTATGAACCGAAGTTCGTTGCAGAAACTACGCTCGAAACGCTACATCTGCTTGCGACGACGATCGCTCAGCGTCACACCAGCGGCCACGAGGGTGATACCGCCGATGACGAACACCTCGCCCGCAAGAGCGGAATTGTCGCCAGTCTGGGCGAGCGCGGCAGGCGCAGCCTGTTTCTTGGCAACGGGGGCCTTTGCGGCGGCCTGCGTAACCTGGGGCTTGGCCTGAGGCTTGCTCTGCGGCTCGGCCTTGGGATGATACTTGTCGTACTCGGCCTGCGCGGCAGCCAGGGCATCCTTGGCATCTCCGAGCTCGGCCAGTGCGGCGGCATAGGCGTCGTTGGCATCGGACAGCTTGGCATCGGCATCGCTCAGAGCAGTCTTGAGGCCAGCGGCGGCATCGACGGCGGCCTTATAGCGAGCGTAGGCAGCGTTCAGCTTGACCAGCTTCTCGTTGCCCGTCGTGCCCGCGGCAAGGGATGCCTTGTGGTCGACAGCCTCAAGATCGGCCTTGAGTGCCTCATCGTTGGCAAGCTCGGCCTTGGCCTTGAAGATATCGAGGTTCGCATCGACGACGGCTTCGTTGGCGGCCTCGAGCTGCTTCTGGGCATCGGCGACACCGGCGACGGCAGCGTCATAGGCGGCCTTGGCGTCGTCGACCGCCTTCTGGGCACCGGCGAAGCGCTCGAAGGCCTTGTTTGCGGTGGCAAGCTCGTCCTCGGCGGCCTTGGCCTTCGCCTGTGCGTCGGACAGGGTCTGCGTCTTGGCGGCAACTGCCTGCTTGGCGCCCGAAAGAGCGGTCGCGGCGTGCACATCTGCGGCCTGAGCCTTGTCAACGCCAGCCTGGGCAGTGTCGTCGGCCTTCTTGGCATCGTCAAGCGTGCCCTGCTTGTTCGCAAGATCCGTCTTGGCGGCATCGCACTTGGCGGCAAGGTCCTTGACCGAAGCGGTAGCGTTGTCATACGCCTCTTTGGCCTGATCGGACTTTACCTTGGCAGCATCGCGGGCGCTGCGAGCCTTCGCCTTTTGAGCAGCGGCATCGGTTGCCTTTGCCTTGCCGTCAGCAAGCGTGACGTTTGCCTTATCGAGAGCTGCCTGGGCAGTAGCGGCCTCGCCCTTGGCGGCGTTGAGCTTGGTCTTGGGCGTCTTGACGTCGATACCCTTGAGTTTGGCTTCGGCGGCGGTGTAGGCGGACTTGGCGGCAGCAGTAGCGGACTGAGCCTTCTCGTACTCGCCCTTGGCGGTGTTCATGTTCACATCGGCTGCGGTGAAAGCGTCCTGGGCGGCATCCTGCCCGTTTACAGCTGCGAAGTAAGCTTCCCTAGTAGTTCCAAAGTTCTTCTGCGCCTCGGCGAGCTTGCCCTGAAGCTCCTTGAGTTGCGCCTTCTGCGCCTGCGTGCCGCCAGCGTTATAGGCAGAATCGATGTAGTCGTTGACGAGCTTCTTGAACTCGGAAACAGTGAAATCAGCCTGAGTGTCATCAGCGCTGTAATCGAATATGGTTACCTCGGAATCGGTGTTCTTACCGCTACCGGTCGCGATGCCGATAGCCACCGTAGCGGAATCGATAATGTTGAGATAGTGCCCGCAGGCGTCTCCTCTTTGATTGCCATTCTTATCTTTTGTACCGTGGTACACATCGTAATAGTTTTGGTAGATATAGTACGAATCATAGCGATGAGCCATGAGATCTTTGCCGGCCTCGCTATCCACACCGTACTTTTTAATCCAATTCTCGTAATTAACCTTCTCCTGAGTGTAGAGACCGGTGTAGGGCCAGCCCAGGGTATCCTCGGTCTCACCACCGGTATATGCACCGCCACCACCTGCGAGATTCTCAGCATTATCGAAGTAACAGTTCGAGTGATCCCAAATATTCGATGAATATGAGGCGTTGAGTGCAGCTGCTGCGGTCATGCGGAGGCTGACGCTGAGCGCCGACTGACCGTTCGCCTTGCGGAGGTTGTTCTGGGTGTCGAGATATGTCAGGGCGTTGCGCAGCTGTTCCAAGGAAAGCGGATTGGTGTCGCGAGACATGTCCTGATCGACGTAATCGTCATACCACTCGGCTTTGTCGTCAGCGCCGGTGAGTGTAGCCATTGCGTCCTTGGCGTTCGATTTCTGCATAGCCGTGAAATCGCTGCTGTTGCTGATGTAGGCCATAAAGCCGAGCATGCCCTTATTGATGACTTCCTGGTCAACGGTCATGTTGGACTTGAGGTCAGCAATCTGCTGCTCAAGAGCCTCAACCTGGACATTAGCAGCGTCATAAGCCTTTTCCGCGGCGTTCGAAGCAGCGCAGGCTGCCTCCCACTCACTGCGCTTCTGCTTGCGAACTTCGACAAGCTTATCGTACGCGGTCTTCTTGTCGGCCTCGGTCTGCTGGGCCTGCTCGTATGCCGTCTTCGCGGCGTCACGCTTACTGGCCGCGTCCTTGTACTCCTTGTTTGCCGCATCGTATGCAGACTGGGCAGATGCTACAGCAGCGTTGGCGGCGTTGGCCTTCTCCTGCGCGGCAGCGACGGCAGCCTGGGCGGCCTGCAGATTTGTCTGTGCGGTGGCGTCGGCATCCGTCGCGGCATTGAGCTCCGCCTGCGCGGTCTTGAGCTCACCAGCAGCAGCTTTCTTGGCGGCCTCAAGCGCACTCAGGTCAACACCCGTACCCGAGACGGCAGCATCGAGCGCGGCCTGCGCCTGGTTGAACTTCTGCTGGGCGTTATCGCGCGCGGTGGTTGCGGCTGCGAGAGCAGCGGCAGTCTCCTGCTTCTTGGCCTGGGCAGTCGTCAAAGCTGCCTCGGTATTCTGCTTTTCCTGCTGGGCGCTGGCCTCGGCAGCCTTGGCCTGGTCCAGATTGTCCTGTGCAGTAGTAACGGCCTTATTGGCGTCATCGAGCTTTGCCCGCGCGTCCTCGACGGCCTTCTTGGCGGCCTCGTACTCGTCCATACCCATGGCCTCGAGCTTGGCCTGGGCATCATCGAGGGCCTTCTTGGCCTCATCCTGCTTTGCCTTGGCGTCCTTGAGCGCCTGGGTCTTATCCTCGACACTCTTGTTGGCCTGTTCGAGCTGATCGTTCAGGTCGCCCAGCTTCTTCTGCTGCTGCTCGGTCTTTTCGACGGCTGCCTTAAGCTCGTCGATCTTCTCCTGAAGCGCGGCTACCTCGGCCTCGTTCTGCTCGGCGGCGTTATCGGTCACGGCCTGCGAGGCCTGATTCTTTTGCTGCTGTGCCTGCTTTTGAGACTGGCCCGCCGCGTCGGCCTTCTTCTGGGCGGCATCGTAGGCGGCCTGAGCGTCCTTGAGCTGCTTTGCCGACTCCTCGGCCAGCTGGGCAGCCGTCTTTACGACCGCTTGGTTACCGGCGGCAACGGTGTTCTCTACAGAACTACCCCCCCCCTGAACAGAATCGCCGTTATCGGTTGACGGTGCGGCGATTGCCGCCAGCGGCGACATGAGCGGCTGAGCGATGAGGCCCGCCGTCAAAACGGTTGCGACGGCGCGGTTAGCAACGCCCTTGACGTTGGCAGTCTTGGCCCGAGGCTCAAAGTGTTGTGGACTGTAGTTTGCCATGGCTTTCTCCCTTTGACACGGATGTATCCATACGTATCAAACGGTAGCTGTCGATTTTTGAATTCTGTTGCGCAACATTGACGACCAGCGTATTTTTTGAAATTCACGCTCTCGTGCTTCACAGTTTCGTCACATTTGAAGGAGCTGGTGCATCATATTCTCGCGGGATGGAATTGAGCCTGTGATTTGCATTTGCTCCCGCGTCATCCGCCCTATCGGATTCTGCATCCAACAGACACCCCGCCCGCCACGGTGTAGAGTTAGGACAACGGGCGCGTTGCGCGGACCGCGCTGGAACGAGGTGGACATGGAACTCGACAAACAACAGATCAAGCGACTACGCGAACGCCATCACCGGCGCCACGGCATCCGCCCTGCCCATAGTGAGGCTGCCGAGCAGACTGGTCGCTTTTTAAAGCGCGCGTTCAACATTCGCGAGGGACGCGCGCCCTATCACGCGATCCGCAAGCGTTTTGTAAACGGGGCGCGTCTGACTGGCTCTCACCTGTGTATCCTCATCATCGCCATGCTCATCGCAAGCATCGGCCTCGATATCGATTCGGACATCGCCATCGTGGGCGCCATGCTCATCTGCCCGCTTATGGGATCGGTCCTTGCCATGGCATACGGCATCGCCACGCTCGACCGCGAGATCACCCTTGAGGCCGTCGCGAGCTTGGCTCTACAGATGGCCTTTTGCCTGGTCACGTCCACGTTGTACTTTAAGCTCTCGCCCCTTGGCACCACCACGGCCGCCATCATCGACAATTCGACACCGACTGTTTGGGACCTTGCCGTCGCGCTCGCGGGCGGCTTTGCGGGTGGCCTGGGCAACTCGCGCGACCAGGAACCCGCCACGCTCATCGCCGGCGTAGCCGTGGCGACCGCGCTCATGCCGCCCCTGTGCGCGGCGGGCTACGGCATCGCCATCGCAAGCGGGTCGCTGTTTCTCTCGGCGCTTTACGAGTTTGGCATCAATGTAGTCTTTATCGCACTGGCTGCCGAAGCCGTGCTGCTTCTTTTGCGCGTGCCGCTCAAGCGCGACCTGAACGGCGACGGCATCGTGACCGCCAAGGAAAACGCCGAGGTCAACGAGCTGTCACGCAAAGTGCGCCGCCGCATCATCGTGGGAACGGTCATCTTTGCCATCCCCTGCATCGTTATGACCGCAGGCTCCATTGGATCGGCGCAGGCCGGCGTGCAGGACGGCTACGGCGTCACCGAGACCACGCGCGAGCTTGCCGCGGTGCTGCCGGGCTTTAAGGATTACACCGTCGCCGTCGAGACCTCGGCCACCGAAGGGGACGAAGAAGGCATCGTCGAGCGCGAAATCGTCGCCCATGTGACGACAGGCGAGGCGCTTGGGGCGCACGACCGCCGTGTCGCCCGCAAACTCATCGACCTCAATGTGCCCGAGCTCGATCGTGTGGAGTTTGACGTAAAGTGATGCGGGACGCGAGGTGGGCCCGGCACGAGAGCGCAGCCGCGGGGCGCAGGCACAGCCAAGCGCAGCGCTACAGCTCGTACTTGTACACGCGGTAGATGTACTTCTCGGCTTCCATCTCGTAGGTGGCGATGGGCAGTCCATAGCGATCGTACTCGGTAAAGGTCTTGGCCTGGCCCGATGCCACGAGCATACTATCTGAATCGCCGACGCGCTGTGCACTGCTTATGTAGCCCGAGAACGGCACTGCGACCTGGTCCTCGAGCTCGTAGGTGCGCGCGTTCTCGTCCACCGTAAAGATGCGCCCAAACGAATGCGTTCCCTTGCTGTAGTCGGTCACCACCGCGGCGCCCAGCTGGCCCCAGTCGAACTTGGGATAGCTCTCGGCCGCGCCAAAGTTGTTGTCGTACAGCAGTACCTGGTAGCGACCGGTTGTTACCGTATCGTCGTTTGGCAGATAGGTCACACTGTGCTGGCCCGCATTGAGCGAAAAATCGCCTTGGGCCTGCAGCAACTTGTCCTCAAAGCCCGAACCGGCCCAAAAATCGGACAAGCCCACGGAAGGCTGTAGCAAGGTCATTTACGCAACATATGTCCAGAAAAAGCGGGTGGTAGCCGGTACGGCTACCACCCGTTTGTCTCATATCCAGCCCATAGCAGGCCAGCTACTTCTTAATGCCGTGTCCCAGACGCTTGGCGACCGATGCAACGGCCTCCTCGCTGGCCGGTCCGCAGCTCACGCAGCCATCATGGGCACGCATCTGGCCGGTGACCTCGTCCATCGCGAGCGGCGCCACCTTCTCGAGCTTAAAGCCCTTGCCAGCGCGCATGTTCTCCTTTGCCACGCTGATCATGAGCTTAATACGGTTGAGCTGGTTGACCTCAGACGCACCGGGGTCGTAGTCCACTGCAACGATGTTGCTCTCGGGGTGCTGACGGCGCAGCTCCTTGATCACGGCCTTGCCCACCACGTGGTTGGGCAGGCACGCGAAGGGCTGCGTGCAGATGATGTTGGGCGCACCGTGGTCGATCAGGTCGAGCATCTCGGCCGTGAGCAGCCAGCCCTCGCCCATGTTGTTGCACACCGAAAGCACTGTGCGGGCCTTGTCGGCCATGGTGCCGATGCGCTCGGGAGCCTCAAAGCGGCGGGACCTTTCGAGCATCTCCTCCACCGGCGTACGCATCCAGTCCACGAGTTTGATGAGCGCCTGCATACCAGCGCGCGTAGTGGCAGAGCTTCCCAGCTCGTCCTTCTGCAGCTCCGCGTTGCTCATGGAGTACAGGAAGAAGTCGAGCAGACCCGGCACCACGGCCTCGCAGCCCTCGCGCTCGATCACGTCGACCACATGGTTGTTGGCCGTAGGGTGGAACTTGACCAGGATCTCGCCGACCACACCCACGCGCGGCTTGGTGCCCTCGCCCACGAGCGGCATGGTGTCGAACGCGCGGATGGCTTCGCGGCACAGCTTGGTGTAGTTGTGCCTGTTGAACTTAGGCGCCAGCTTGCGGGCACGCGCCATGTATTCCTCGTAGAGTGCGTTGGCAGCACCGGGCGTGGCCTCGTACGGGCGGCAACGGTAGAGCATCTGCATCATCACGTCGCCAAAGAGCACCGCGTAGACCGCCTGCTTAAGCAGCGCCGGCGTAACCTTAAAGCCGGGGTTGTCCTCGCCCAGCGCCACGGCCGAAAGCGAGATTACCGGAATCTCGGGGTGGCCGCTCTCGCGCAGCGCCTTGCGGATGAGCGCGATGTAGTTAGTGGCACGGCAGCCGCCGCCGGTCTGGCTGATGACCACAGCCGTCTTGGACAGGTCGTACCGACCGCTCTCGATGGCCTCCATGATCTGGCCCGTCACCAGGATCGACGGATAGCAGATGTCGTTGTTCACGTAGCGCAGGCCGGCCTCGACGGCATCGTGGTCAGTCGAGGGCAGCAGCTCCAGGTTGTAGCCGGCACCGCGGAATACCTCTTTGACCAGGTCAAAGTGGATCGGCGCCATCTGCGGGCACAGGATGGTATAGCCCTCCTCGCGCATCTGCTCGGTAAAGGGCACCTTGGGCCACGCGGTCGAAGCACTCTCGCGCTGCGCCTCGAACGTGTACTTGCGGCTCGCAAACGCGGGGGCATCCGTAGAGGGCGCCACCGGCGCGGCGTCGCCTTGCTCGTAAGTCTCGCCCGCGGCCGTGGCCTCGGCCAGGCGTTCGGCCTCCTGGTCCTTAAGCGCGGCCATGAGCGAGCGGATGCGAATGCGCGCGGCACCCAGGTTGGATACCTCGTCGATCTTGAGCACGGTGTAGATCTTGCCGCTGGCTTCCAGAATCTCCTGCACCTGGTCGGTGGTCAGGGCGTCCAGGCCGCAGCCGAAGGAGTTGAGCTGGATCAGGTCCAGGTCGTTGCGCATCGTCACAAAACGGGCGACGGCGTACAGGCGGCTGTGGTACATCCACTGGTCGACGACGCGAATCGGACGCTCGGGCTTCACCAGGTGCGCAAGCGAATCCTCGGTAAAGACCGCAAAGCCAAAGCTCGAGATAAGCTCGGGCAGGGCGTGATTGATCTCGGGGTCGTTATGGTAAGGACGGCCGGCGAGTACGATGCCGTGGCCGCCGTGGTCCTCGACCCACTTAAGGGCCTCCTCGCCCATGGTCTGGATATCCTCGTGGAAACGCGCGTCGGCCTCAAAGGCAGCGTTGACGGCGGCATCGACCTCGGAGCGCGTGATCTTGGGACCGCGCACGCGACCGCGACCGGCTTGCGCATCGGCCACGCGGTCGACGGCGAGCACCTGGTACAGGCGGCGCTTGAGCTCGGTCTTATCGTGATAGGGCACAAACGGGTACAGGAACTCGATGTTCTGCTCGCGAATCTCGTCAATATTGAGCGCCAGCGCCGTGGGGTAGCTCATGACGATGGGGCAGTTATAGCAGTTGCCAGCGGTCGGATCCTCCTTGCGCTCCCAGCGCACGCACGGCATCCAGATAAAGTCGACATCGCGGTCGATAAGGTTCATCACATGGCCGTGGCTCATCTTGGCCGGATAGCACACGCTCTCGGACGGCATGGACTCGATGCCCGCCTGGTAGGTCTTCTTGCTCGACTGGTCGGACAGCTGCACGCTAAAGCCCAAGCGCGTAAAGAACGCATGCCAGAAGGGGTAGTTCTCGTACATGTTGAGCGCGCGCGGGATGCCGACGGTACCACGCGGGGCCTCGTCGGGGCTCAGCACCTCGCGGTCAAAGAGCAGCTCGTTTTTCTTTTTGAAGAGGTTGGGGGCCTCGGTCTTTTGCTTTTTGTGGCCGGCGCCCTTCTCGCAGCGGTTGCCGGTAATGAAGCGCCTGCCGCCGCCAAAGTCGTTGACGGTGAGTTGGCAGTTGTTGGAGCAGCGACCGCAGCGGACATGCTTTTGCGTCACGGTAAGGTGCGCGATGTCCTCAGCCGAAAGGATGGTCGAGGTGCCATCGGCACCGGCGCGATCGCGGGCGAGCAGGGCCGCACCATAGGCGCCCATGCAGCCGGCGATGTCGGGACGCACGGCATGAACGCCGGTGAGCTGCTCAAACGCGCGCAGCGTGGCATCGGACATAAAGGTGCCGCCCTGAACGATCACCTGGCTGCCGATCTCCTTGGGGTCGCGCAGCTTAATGACCTTGAACAAGGCGTTCTTGATGACGGAATAGGACAGGCCGGCCGCAATGTCGCCCACCGTGGCGCCTTCCTTTTGCGCCTGCTTGACGCGCGAGTTCATAAAGACCGTGCAGCGACTGCCCAGGTCGACCGGGGCCTTGGCATGGATGGCGGCGTCGGCGAACGCGCGCACGTCCATGTTCATAGAGACGGCGAAGCTCTCGATAAAGCTACCGCAACCCGACGAGCAGGCCTCGTTGAGCATGATGTGCTCGATAACGCCGTCCTTGACGCGCAGGCACTTCATGTCCTGGCCGCCGATGTCCAGAATGAACTCCACGCCGGGCAGGAATGCCTTGGCGCCACGCAGGTGCGCGACGGTCTCGATCTCGCCGGAGTCGGCCTTGAGGGCCTCGATGAGCAGCGCCTCGCCGTAGCCCGTGGTGGTCACGTGGCCGATGGTGCAGCCTGCAGGGATATGGTTGTAGAAATCGGCCATGATGACCTTGGCCGTGCCCAGGATGTCGCCGTTGTTGTTGCCGTACCAGGTGTGCAACAGCTGGCCGTCCTCGCCCACGAGCGCGGCCTTCATGGTGGTGGAACCGGCGTCGATGCCAATGAACACGCGGCCGGTGTAGCCGTCGAGCTTGCCCTTGGGGACGACTTCCTGGTCGTGGCGGGTTTTGAACTCGGCGAAGTCCTCGTCGGTGGCAAAGAGCGGATCCAGGCGCTCGACCTCGGCACCCTGTGTGTCACCCAGGGCATCGATAGCCTCGATGAGCTGCGGGAACGTGCTGAGCTTGTTGGACTCATGCGCCATGGCGGCGCCGCTCGCCACAAACAGGTGAGCGTTTTGGGGCACAATGCGGTGCTCCTCGTCCAGGTTGAGCGTAAGGTAGAAGCGGTGGCGCAGCTCGGAGAGGTACTGCAGCGGGCCGCCCAGGAAGGCGACGTTGCCGCGGATGGGACGGCCGCACGCCAGGCCCGAGATAGTCTGGGTCACGACAGCCTGGAAGATGGAGGCCGCCACGTCCTCGGGGCGGGCGCCTTCGTTGAGCAGCGGCTGGACGTCGGTCTTGGCAAAGACGCCGCAGCGGCTGGCGATTGGATAGATGGTGGTGGCGTTGGCCGCGAGCTCGTTGAGGCCGCTGGCGTCGGTGTGCAGCAGAGTGGCCATCTGGTCGATGAACGCGCCAGTGCCGCCGGCGCAGGTGCCGTTCATGCGCTGCTCGATGCCGTTGTCGAAGTAGATGATCTTGGCGTCCTCGCCGCCCAGCTCGATGGCGACATCGGTGGCCGGGATAAGGGTCTCGACGGCACGCTTGCTGGCGATGACCTCCTGGACAAACTCCAGGTCGAGCCATTGGGACAGCAGCAGGCCGCCCGAGCCGGTAATGGCGCAGGTCATCTGGGCCGTCGGCAGCACGGTCGCAGCACCCTCGAACAGGTCGCGAGCGCAGGCGCGGACGTCGGTGTGGTGGCGCTGGTACTTGGCATAGACGATCTGGTTGTCGTCGTTGAGCACGGCGAGCTTAACGGTGGTGGAACCCACGTCGATGCCCAAGTGCAGGTTGCCACGAGCGTTCTCGGGGTTGAAGATCGCGCCTTCGGGGGCGTGGGCGGCGGTGACGGCTACGGGCTCAGCGGCGGTGGCGGGCTCGCTAGCGATGGACGTCTCCCCTGCCGCGTTCTTGGCCTCGGCAACCGCCTCGGCGACCTTCTCGGCAGCGGCAGTCGCGGCCTTCTGCGCGGCGTCCACCACGGCGGGCGCAGCCTCGCGTGCGGCAGCGACCACACGGTCTTTAATGCCCTCGACGAGTTTGCTCATTGTCTCTCCTCTTAGTTGTTGGACTCGACGGTTGCGGTGGTGTCGACCGCGTCCTCGAGCTGCAGGTTCAATAGCTTCATGCCGTATTCCGGCACGTTGATATCGATGGGTTGGCCATACAGATCACCAGGGCGCACAAAAGCGAGCACCGTCATAATGCGCGCCATGGCCTCGGGCGATTCGGTGAGCCCGCGCTCAAACCAGCGCTGAATCATGCCGACCTCGGCGCTCACGACGTAGGTAACGTAGTAGTCAAAGAACGTGCCCAGCGCCAGGCCCAAAATGCCCGTCTGTGCACGCGGCACCACGGCCTCGCGTGCGGTATCGATGATCTTTTTAATAAAGGCGGGGTCGCCGCCCGGGCCCAGCAGCGATCCGATTAAATCGCGGTTGGCCGCAAGGTAGCGCAGCAACTCAACCGAACCGGGTGCCGGCTCGAGCTCATCGATGTTGTGATAGAGATCGGGCAGCTGAGCTGCGGTGATGAGCTCAATGCGCTCACGGATCTCGGCCAGCAAGCCGTCCTCGATTTGATTGATAAAGTCGGGGATATCGCGGTAGTGCGAATAGAACGTGCGGCGCGTAAGGCCAGCGCGCTCGGTGAGCGACGCGACATTAATGCGCGAAAGGTCGCCGCTTTCGGCAAGCTCGCTGGCAAGTGCCTGGCGAAGGGCACGCTGCGAGCGAAGGGACCGGCGGTCGCATTTTTCGAGCTGGGACAAGCGTCCTCCTTGTTACTCAGCCTGTGCGCTATTGCACAGTGCGAGTATTATTGCACACCGTGTGTATCAACACGTAAAGGCAATATTTAGGATGTGACGAAGGGGCAGCCTCTTTGTCACATCCAGCGACCGCCTAGGTTGTGCCGGTTGTGCCAGGCTTTTAGAGCGGCATTACCGATTGTCCAAAATGTCATTCGTGGGTAGAATAGTGTCGACGGCAGCCCAAGTTCTGGAAAGCTGGGCAGCGCCGTTGCTTGGATTAAGGGGTCAACGCCTTAGCGGCGGCGACCCCTTTTACGTTGCTTCGAACGTTGCTTGAGTGCCTCGGAAAGCCCGACGAGCGCTGTGAAGAACGAGACCAAAGCGGTCAGAAGTCTCACAAAATCAATCAGATCGGTCATGGGCATCACCTCCCATCAGATGGAGGGCGTTGCCCGGCACATGGAACTGCCGTCAACAGTATCAATTCTATCAAAGCGCAGTTAGGTATGCGAATGTTTGTTCGTATTTCAAGAGACCAGCGTCACCTGTGACAAAGGGGCTATCCCTTTGTCACATTATTCGATGACGGTGCGGGAGTTTTGCTTGCGCATGGTGGCGAGCATGTGTTTGGGGACGGCATGAACCATGCAACTGCCGATAGTTGCACTCGCGGCGGCCTTGGCGGCATCGCTGCCGTTTTTGGTCGCGTAGCTGTGGCGGAAACGTTTGAGCATGGCAATGTCGTTGCCGCCGTCGCCGTAGACCGCGACCTCGTCCTCGGCAATGCCGTAGTAGCCCGCCAGCCAGGACACACTCTCGCCCTTGTTGCACGCCACGTCCGTGATCTCGAACATCACCGGATCGAACGGCGCGTTGACCACGCGGTCCGATCGCTCGGCCAAATATGCCTTAAGGTCGCGCTCCAGCTCGGGCGAGGTCACGCGGCAGTTGATCTTGCACACATCGTGGCGAAGGATGTCACCGATCGACTGGTCGAAATACTGTTCCTCGTGATAGCCGCCACGCGCGCGCATGCCGCGCATCACGATGCGCTTGATAGGGCTGTCCTTTTTAAAGCCCGCCTGATGCATCTCGAACGAACCGCTCGAGAACATGCCATCGGGTGTGGAGCAATCAAAGCAAATGTCCGGGAATGCCTTGAGCAGCTCCTCGGTAACCTGCGGATCGATGGTCCAGGTCTTGAGCACCTCGCCATGGCAGTCGCGCACGATGGACCCATTGGAGCAGCAGGCGTCAAGCGCCAGCCCCGTAAAGCCATGCTCGCCGATTGGCAACGTCGAGCGCCCGGTCGCGGGAACCACATGCAGGCCAGCCTCGGTCAGCTCGCGAATGGCGCGGCGGATGGTCCCGTCTGCCTCGTGCAGGGCGTTCAGCAGCGTTCCGTCTAAGTCACTCGCAAACATCTTGATCATGGGCACGCCTCTCCTTCGTCTGCACGATATTGTAGACGAAGGAGAGGCGTGCCCAAACAATGCCGTCCCGGCGCGGCGTACCACCGCCTCCACAAATTCACGGTGCCCCAGTGCGTTAAGACAATCGCCACAAGCGACTTTTCAGCCGATAAAACAGCACCGTCGTCAACGTCAACACCGCCAGCATGCCTGCGAATACAATCGCCGGTGTCCATCGATCATATGCAACCCCGTACGTCAATTGGCCGATAGGTGTTGCGCAGGAAAGGACCATGTAAACGACCGAAAGCACTTTTCCGCAGAGCTCAGTCGGCGCTGCCCGTTGAACAAACGCGATGATTTCAACCGACGCAATGGCTGCCCACACCATGACCCATGCCGAACCAACCGCAAACACGGTGAACACCCATACATCTGTGCCGAACAGTAGCGTGACAATAATCGGTACGACTCCTAAACAGATCATCGCAACATATTGACATATGCCCTTGAAGGAAAAACGATGCGGCCAAATACCGACCAAACCACTGCCGACAAGACCACCTAAGCCCATAGCCACCTCAATAATCCCAACAAAGGATGACTGCATTCCGAGATGCTTTGCAACAATAACGGGAGCACCAATCGTTAACCCAACTAACGCAAGGTTCAAAATAGCCGCAATCAAAAACACAACGAGCAATGATGAGTTTTGAGACAGGTACCGAATCAACTCCCGAAAATCGTTTCGGCGTGTCGTACGAGTCGCGCCGTCTCCCATCGTTTCAGATGAGGCATTTTGCTTGAGTGCGCCCCCGAACAGCAGGGCTGAAATCGTAAACGTCAACGCCGCGGTTTCGCATAGAGTATCGATACCAAAGCACCCATAGACTGCCGTCCCGACTACAGGCCCCAAGATATTGCTCATCATGATTATCTGCGAGACCAACGCAGTGGCACGCTCAACCTTTTCTTGGCCCGTCATGCACACCGCCTCAATTTGAAGCATCGGTTTCAGCAGCGATTGGATGCCATATTGGACGCAAAGCATTGCTGCCACGACAACCGCAAGAGGCAGCGAACGCTTCATGGGGATAAACAGCAGTGATGCAGCCATCAGAACAATGCCGAGTACCACAAGAACCCCGCGACGTCTTCCCCGATCCGCCAAAATCCCGCCAACCGGAGTCGCGAGCACGCCCGGTATGAACGCTATCGCCGCGACGGCGCCATATAACGTTGAGGAGCCGCTGCAATCGAACAAGTAAAGCGGGCACGCAAAGCACAGTGCCGACAGCATCGAATACGCACACAGCTGTGCAACAAGAAGACCAAATAGCCTGATAGATCGCACTGTTTTTGGCGCCAATGAAACGCTAATTCTTCGCATCCCAGCCATAAGCCTGCCCCCAAATACATACTGTTAGTATGTATTTAATGACTTGAAAAGGGCAGCCGTGGCTACCCTCACAAATCAATTACATACCGTTGGTATCTATATTACCACCCGGCACGGTTCCATACGTCCCAAATCTGGGCCGTTGTCTGGAGCACTTCATTACCCAAATCAAGCCCCACCGCGGCCGCCATCTGCGCCAAACATTGTGCGCGAGCAAGCATTCGCTCCTTGGGCTCGAGCGGACGGAACAATGGCAGCAGCCAAAGATTCGCTAACAACGATACGGCCTCCGCTGCTTCGCGCGGGCATTCGCACGCAATGGAGCCGTCGGCGATGCCCTCCTCGATTACTGGCAAGAGATTGCCATCGGCCGACTCGTCAAACGAACCTTGGTACTGCATCGCCAGCAGCCGCGAGCTTTTTACCGGATCTGCCGCAGGATGCATGCGAGTCCATAGCTCGATTTGCGGAACGACGGACTCGGGCGCATAAAGTCGTTTGAGCTTTTGAGCTCCCGTCATATTGCCAGCACCGAGTGTCGCGCGACGGTGCTCAGCAATCGGAGCCGTTGCCCGATCAAATGCGGCGTTGAAAATCTCCTCTTTGCTCTTAAAGTGATGATAGACAGCACCCTTGGTCATGCCATCGAGGCGGTCGACGATGTCTTGAATGCTCGTCCCCTCATAACCCTGTACGCAGAATAGCTCCAGCGCCGCGTCGAGAATCTTCGCGACAGTCTCCTCGGGATATTTATTACGACCCATAATCCGTCCATCCACAACGCAAGTCTTGTGCCTCATTGCAGCATTTTAACGTTGCGGATGGTAGACGGTCGATTCTACACCGCGGCGGGACCGTGTTCGCCAGTACGTATGCGAATAACTTCCTCGACCGGCTCGACCCAGATCTTGCCGTCGCCGACGGCACCGGTGCGAGCGGCGCTGCAGATAATGTCGACAATGCCGTCGACATGCTCATCGGCGCAAATGAGCGTGAACTGCACCTTAGGAATCGTGTTGACAAGCAACTCGTTGCCGCGCACGTATTCCTTCCAGCCATGCTGTGCGCCGCAGCCCTGCACCTGGTTGATAGTCATGCCACGAACATCAGCAGCAAACAGCGCGTCTTTAAGAACCTCAAGCTTTTCCTGGCGCACGATAGCCGTGATTTTTTTCATAGTGAATTCCTCTCTTCAATAAAAGAAATGAATTGTCCTTCACATGGCACGGGTTTTCCAGGTGCCCGAGATTGTCCCGAAAGAGGAGCGCCGCGTACTTCGGTACGCAAGCGACGGTTTGAGGGGCAAGGTCGGGTGCCTGGGAAAGCCGCGCTGCTAATCGAGTCCGGAGAACGAGGGGTACGCGCTCTCGCCGTGCTGACTCGCATCCAGGCCCAGCGCCTCGTCGGCCTCGTCCACACGCAGGCTGCCATGGAACAGTGCCTTGACCACCGCGGCGATCACCAAGTCGAGCACCAGCACAATAACGACCGTCACCACAATGCCCAGAATCTGCGAGACGAGCAGCGACACGTCGCCCGTGTAGAACAGGCCACCCTTACCGGTCCACGAGAGCTCCGGCACGCAGAACAGGCCCGTGAGCACGCCGCCCAAAATGCCGCCGATGCCGTGGCAACCGAACGCGTCGAGCGCGTCGTCGTAGCCACACTTGGTCTTAAGATGGCTGATGGCGAGGTAGCAGACGGGAGACACGATCAAGCCCATGACCAGCGCCGCCCACGGCTCGACAAAGCCCGCGCCCGGCGTGACCACCACAAGACCCGCGACCAAACCGGTGCTGGCACCCACCAGCGTGGGGCGACCGGTATGCACGCGCTCGACGGCAAGCCACGAGACCATGCCCGCCGCGCTGGCCGTCACGGTGTTGAGAATGGCAAGCGCAGCCACGGCGTCGGCCTTAAACTCGCTGCCGCCGTTAAAACCAAACCAGCCAAACCAAAGCAGACCGGCGCCCAGCGCCACAAACGGCACGTTATGCGGACGGTAGCTCACCATGCCAAAGCCGCGACGACGGCCGAGTATTAAGCAGAGAATCAGGCCCGTCAGACCGGACGAAATGTGCACCACGTCGCCGCCAGCAAAGTCGAGTGCGCCGATAATGTCACCGATAAAGGAACCATCGCCGCCCCAAACCATGTGGGCGAGCGGCGCATAGACCACGAGCAGCCAAATGCCCAGGAAGGCCGTCATGGCACCAAACTTAACGCGGCCGGCCAGGCTGCCCGTGACGATAGCTGCCGTGATCATGGCAAACGCCATCTGAAAGGCGATGTTGATGATCTGAGGGTAGACGGCACCGTCCGCGGCATTGCCCTCGGCCGCCTGCAGCACCTGGTTGAGCACCGGCAGGCACAGCAGCTGGTCAAGGCCTCCAATAAACGGGCTGGAACCGTCGCCGCCGTAGGCCAGCGACCAGCCGGCAACAATCCACAGCACACCAACCAGGCCAATGGCGCCAAAGCACATAAGCATGGTGTTGATGACATTTTTGCGCCTGGACAGGCCGCCATAGAAAAACGCCAGACCCGGTGTCATTAAAAACACGAGCATGGTGCAGATGAGCATAAACGTTGTCGATCCCGTATCGTACATTCGCTCCCCCTTGGTCGCATGGACGTTGTCGGCGCCCATAATGCGGCCGAGGGGCAACTGGTGTAGACCAGATACGGCGTTGTTAAACGCCGCGTTGTCGAATGGAAACGGTGCCGCAATCTTGTAAACGGCGCGGCAACGGGCGCGAAACGAACGGGAAACGTGCGAACGAGAAGGGCGCGCTTGGCCCCGCTCTGGCTAGCGCCGGAACAGCTCGCGGGCTCGGTCGCGGAGGTCGGTAGCTCGGATGACGCCCTCGTAGCGATTGATGCGCAGACGCGGGAAGGCGTTAAAGAAGCGTAGGTCGCGGCGGCTGAGCGACACGCTCGGCACCGGACGGCTCATGCGCTTTCCGGCAAGGCGACGACTGAGCGACGGACGCGGCATGCTCGGCGCGGCATCGGCCACGCGGCGGGCAGCGAGCGCCAGGCCGCGAGCACCATCCGAGATAAATGTCGGCATCGAAGCCTTCTCGCGCAGGGCATCGAGCGCCGCGTCGCCCAGCTCGGCCAGCCAGGCGTTAACGGCGCGACCGCGGATATGCGTCTGCGCCACCGAATCGATCGCCGAATCGGGAATACGTTCGAGCATAGAGTCGGAGGCATCGGCAAGCGACTCATTGATGCGGTCGGCAAGGTCGGCACGCACACGCTCCAGCTCATCGGACAGGCGACGCCAGCTGGCCAACGAGCACACCGCATCGACCATCATCGCGACCGCGACGATAAAGGCGGACAGCCGCACAATCAGCACCGGCAGATGGCCGAGCAGCCCCAGCAATGCCGGCTCCACCAAGCGGCAAATGCACAGCGCGCCCAAGCCAAACGCACAGGCCCAGTACAGGCAGATGCGTCCGTGCAGGTTAAACGGCAGGTGTGAGTAATCCCAAAAGCGCGCGCCTGTTGTTTTTTCCAATAGAAGGCCCACACTGTACTCGATTACGCTGCATACAAGCGCCGCGGCGACAAACTGGCTCGAGGCATCTGGAATCCCGCGCAGCAAAAGCCAGCAGGCTATGCCGCCCACACCATAGATAGGGCAACACGGCCCCAGCAAAAAGCCACTGTTGGCAAATCGTCCGTGATTGAGCATGGCGCAAACCGTCGACTCCCACGCCCAGCCGCAAAACCCGTAAAAGGCAAACGAGAGCACCAGTGCCGAGAGTGGACAGGCGGCAAGCGTCGCGCCGCCAAAAGCCATGTCGATCGCGGTTCCCACCGTCTACCCTCTCCTCTTTTCGTTCGATTCGCTGCTCACGTCATCGTCCGCCTCGTCCTTGCGCCGCAGACGGCCGGCGACCGTCTCGCGCAGTGCGCACCATTTATCCGCCAGGCACACAATCCATGCCTCACGACACGTCGGCGGCACCGGTACCAGCGGAAACATATGCCGTACGATAATATTCCGCTCGCGCGGCGTCAGCTCAAAATCTTCCTCC
The DNA here is from genome assembly GCA_019424905.1 of Collinsella sp. Lineage (GTDB taxonomy): Bacteria > Actinomycetota > Coriobacteriia > Coriobacteriales > Coriobacteriaceae > Collinsella. The sequence continues at coordinate 23,853 of JAHYYP010000006.1, forward strand.
GCACGCGCCAGGGCAAAAAACGGGTGACGAAAGCCATGCAGTCGATGGCTTGGGTCGGGATCGTGCCAGTCATAGAGAAAGTAATCGTGCAGCAGGGCCCCGCGCAGCAGCGAGGCGCGGTCGATCGAAATGCCAGCACGGCCCAAGCGCTCGGCAAAGGACAGACTTGCCCGCGCTACCGAGGTCACATGTGTATAGACCGTCACATCGCCATGTTGGATAAACTCATGTGTCAGGCCCAAGCGGCCCGTCTGGGCAAGCTGACGGGCGGCATCGTCGACCTCGCGCGCGATTTTCTCGGCACGAACGGTATCGGACATGCTGCCCCCTTCCAGCGGCTCACGGCGGCAAGCCACGGCCTGCACACATTGAATAAAATCATCATCGAATTTACCAGTATGGCATCGGACAAAACGTTTTGCCCCGCCAGTTGGCGAATTACCGCGCCGCCGTCACATATCAAACGCCAAAATGTGCGAGACTGTCTTGTGCAATTGTGCCGGCCGAGGGAGTGCCGGCGCTCGATTCGCATGGAGTAACCCACAACGATGCTGCTTACGCAAACGACAACGCCCGAGGACGTCAAGGCTCTCGACCGCGCCGAGCTTCCGCTGCTCTGCGGCGAGATCCGCCAGGCAATCCTCGAAAGCTCTGCCGCCATCGGCGGGCACGTTGCCCCCAACCTGGGCGTCGTTGAGCTCACGGTTGCGCTTCATCGCGTGTTTAACTCCCCCATCGACAAGATTGTCTTTGACGTTTCGCACCAGACCTACGCCCACAAGGCGCTGACGGGGCGCGCGTACACTTATATCGATCCGGAGCGTTATGGCGAGGCTTCTGGCTTTGCCAATCCCGACGAGTCCGAGCACGACCTGTTCGCCATGGGCCATACCTCCACGTCGGTGAGCCTGGGCTGCGGCCTGGCGCACGCTCGTGACCTGGCGGGTGATGCGTACAACGTCATCACCATCATTGGCGACGGCTCGCTTTCGGGCGGCCTGGCGTTTGAGGGCTTTAACAATGCCGCCAATCTCGACAGCAACCTGATCATCATCGTCAATGACAACGACCAGTCCATTGCCGAGAACCACGGTGGTCTGTATCGCAATCTGGCCGAGCTGCGCGCCAGCAACGGCACCTGTGAGCGCAACGTTTTCCGCGCGATGGGGCTCGACTATCGCTACTTAGACGCCGGCAACGATGTGTTGGCCCTGGTCGACACGCTGCAGGAGCTGCGCGATATCGATCATCCCATCGTGCTGCACGTCTCCACCGCAAAGGGCAAGGGCTTTGAGCCAGCCCAGAGCGACCCCGAGCGCTGGCATCATGTGGGTCCGTTTGACATGGCGACTGGGCGCAAGCTCTGCCCGGGCCATCCGAGCGAGCCTGCGCCGCGCACCTATGCCGACATTACGGGCGAGGCCCTGAGCGCCGCCATCGAGCACGATCCGCAGGTCGTGGGCATCACGGCCGCCACGCCCTACATCATGGGCTTTACACCCGAGCTTCGCACCGCGGCAGGCAAGCAGTTTGTCGACGTGGGCATTGCCGAGGAACACGCCGTCACCTTTGCCACCGCGCTCGCCAGCGCCGGTGCCAAGCCGGTCTTTGGCGTGTACGGCACGTTTTTGCAGCGCGCCTACGACGAACTGTGGCACGACCTGTGCCTCAACGACGCCCCCGCAACCATCCTGGTGTTTGGCGCGTCGATCTTTGGCACCACGTCCGAGACGCACCTTTCGTTCTTTGATATTTCCATGCTGGGCGGTCTTCCCAACATGCACTACTTGGCGCCGGCCTGCATGGAGGAATATCTGTCCATGCTGAGCTGGTCGCTCGACCACCGCGAGCATCCCGTGGCGATTCGCGTGCCGGGCATTGGCTTGGTAAGCCGCCCCGACTTGGCGCCTGCCGAGGACGCCGATTACGGCGCCGTTCGTTACAACGTGGTGCGCCAGGGTCGCGACGTGGCCGTGCTCGCGCTTGGCGATTTCTTTGAGCTGGGCGAGCGCGTAGCAAACCGCTTGGCTGCCGAGTACGACATCGAGGCCACGCTCGTCAACCCGCGCTATGCAACTGAGCTCGACCGTGAGTTCCTCGACAGCCTTGCCGCCGAGCATCGCGTTGTCGTCACCCTCGAGGACGGCATCTTGGACGGCGGCTGGGGCGAGCGCGTGGCATGTTATCTGGCATGCACGCCGTTGCGCACGCGCACCTTCGGCATCGCCAAGGGCTTCCCCGACCGCTACGACCCCAACGAGCTGCTCGCTCAGAACGGCATGACGGCCGAGAACATGGCCGCCGAAGCCGTAAGGCTACTTAACGAGTAAAAAACCTCCGCAAGGGAAGCACCCCTGCGGAGGTTTTTATTTTCGCGGCGCGATTATCTCAATCTGTAACATCTATGGCCCGAATTCCCGTCTAACTGTTACAGATTGAGATAAGACGTCTTAGTCCCTGACCTTTGTCTCAATCTGTAACAGATAGAGACCTTTTAGCCATCCAGATGTTACAGATTGAGACATTCGAATTCCCCTGAAGAGAAAATCTCGATCTGTAACAGGTAGAACCCATTTCCTCGTCTAACTGTTACAGATTGAGACAAAGCAGCAAGGCATGCCGCCGCACCGACCATGCCGTCTGCAAAGCGCTATCTCAGCTGCAATAAGCGACGTTTACCCAGATAAAACCTGCCAAAATAAACCTGTCCCTTTTTGGTAGGTAGAATTACCCATAAGGTAAGTATGTTTCTGAGTTATTTCGTGTTGACCCATTTGAGCGCGATAGGGTATAACTCTACTCAACCGCTAGGGATTTTATTGAGAAAGGTGTTCTACCATGAGCAAGAACCTCTCCCAGCAGGTCGTTCTCGACCGCCGCGGCTTTGTCGCCGCCACCTTCGCAACCGTCGCCGGCCTTGGTCTTGCCGGCTGCTCCGACACCAGCGCCGAGGCCGACAAGGGTTCCGCCGCCGGCTCCTCCAAGGGCTCCGAGGATACCGAGGTTTCCGCTACGCTCGATGCCAAGGCATTCGACAAGCTCGTCGACAACGGCCCCAAAGCCGACGACGATGCCATCGCCGCCAGCACCTGGGCCACGGCCGTCAAGGACGCCGGCGTCTTTAAGATCGGTGGCGTTCAGACCTCCACGCTCTTCTCCCTCCTCAACGAGAAAGACGGTCAGACCCGCGGCTTCGATGCCGGTATCGCACAGCTCCTGTCCAACTACATTCTGGGCGAGAACAAGGTCGAGATCACCCAGGTGACCTCGGACACGCGCGAGTCTGTCCTGCAGAACGGCCAGGTCGACGCCGTCTTTGCCACCTACACCATCACTGACGAGCGCAAGAAGCTCGTCTCCTTCGCCGGCCCCTACTACTACACGCAGCAGGCCATCCTGGTGCTCGCCGATAACGACGACATCAAGAGCGTCGACGACCTGGCCGACAAGAACGTCGCCGTCCAGTCCGGCTCCAACGGCCCCGCCATCCTGGAGGAGTTCGTTCCCAAGGCCAGCCAGCAGGAGTTCAAGACCGACGAGGAGGCCCGCCAGGCACTCCAGCAGGGTCGCGTTGATGCCTACGTCATCGATAACAACATGCAGCAGAGCGCCCTGGTCCGCGAGCCCGGCAAGTACAAGATCGCCGGCAAGCCCTTCGGCAGCAAGGAGCCCTACGGCATCGGCCTGCCGCTCGATTCCGACGGCGTCGCCTTTGTCAACGACTTCCTTAAGAAGATCGAGGACGACGGCACCTGGACTGAGCTGTGGCAGATCTGCATCGGCGACCGTACGGGCGACACCAATGTTCCCGAGCTGCCCGAGATCGGCGCCTAGGCAGCGAGCCTGGTAACGACCGCAACGAAACCATACGGAAACGCATGATGCGCTTTATTGCGGTAAACTGTTTCCTCACTGAGTTGTCGGGGCTTCCGTACACGCGGGAGCCCCTTTCCTTATCGGCGGGAGGTCCGCATGAGTCTCTCCGAGCTCTGGTCGCTCTATGGCCAGAACTATATCGACGCGCTGCTAGCAACCTGGGGCATGACGCTTGAGTCGTTTGTCATCGCCATGGTGCTGGCCGTCGCCGTCACCGTGATGCGCGTGTCGCCGCTCAAGCCGCTGCGCGTCTTTGGCGACCTGTATGTCCAGGTCTTCCGTAACATCCCCGGCATCGCACTGCTCATCATCGTCGTCTATGCGCTGCCGCCGCTCAAGGTCGTTCTGCCCTACCGCACCTGCGTTATCGTCGCCACGGTCCTTTTGGGCTCGGCCTTTGGCTCCGAGAACTTTATGAGCGGCATCAACACCGTCGGCGTCGGTCAGGTGGAAGCCGCCCGCTCGCTCGGCATGAGCTTCAGCCGTATCCTCGCCAAGATCGTGATTCCGCAGGCGCTGCGCTCGAGCGTGCTACCCATGACCAACCTCTTTATCGCCGTCATGCTCACCACCGCGCTCGGCAGTCAGGTGCCGCTTAAGCCGCAGGAACTCACCGGCGTGGTGAGCTACATCAACACGCGCTCGCTCGGCGGCGTCGCCGCGTTCTTTATCTCGGCGCTCGGCTACCTGGGCACGGCCTTTGTGGTGAGCCACATTGGCAACTACATCGATAAGAAGGTGAGGATCCTCCGATGAGCAAGCATTCCTCCCCTGCACTCACCATGCGCGATGCGCTCTACGAGGCTCCCGGCCCCAAGATGCGCGCCAAGATTCGCATCGGCACCGCCATTTCGCTCGTTGCCGTGGCCGCGCTCATCGCTCTGGTACTGCAGCGCTTTTATGTGACCGGCCAGCTTTCGGTCCACTATTGGTATTTCTTTACGCACCTCACCACCTGGAAGTTCTTGCTTGCCGGCTTTGAGGGCACCGTTAAAGTCGCACTCACCGCCGGCGTCATTGCGCTGGTACTGGGCTTAGCCCTTATGCTCGGCCGCACCAGCGGCATCAATCCGCTGCAGCTGGTCTGCCGCGTGCTCACCGATTTCTTCCGCGGCGTGCCGAGCCTGCTGTTCATCTACTTCTTCTTTTTGGTGCTGCCCCAGTACAAGATCGCACTGCCGTCGTTTTGGATGCTCACGCTTCCCGTCGCGCTTGCTGCAGCCGGCGTGCTGGCCGAGATTTTCCGCGCCGGCGTCAATGCCGTGCCGCGCGGTCAGGTCGAGGCAGCCCAGGCGCTCGGTCTCTCCAAGGCCAAAATCACCTTTAAAATCGTGTTGCCGCAGGCTATTCGGTTCATCATTCCGTCGTTGATTTCGCAGCTTGTGGTCGTAGTCAAAGACACCACCGTCGCCTATGTGGTGAGCTACCCCGACCTCATGCAAAATGCCCGTGTGCTCATTACCAACTACGACGCCCTCGTGTCGGTCTACCTGGTAATCGCGGTCATCTACATCCTCATCAACGTCGCGATCAACAAGGCCGCCATCTACGTTTCGCACAAGACCGGCGCGACCATCATCCGCTAACGCTTTACCATTTCGAGTCATAAGGAGCCGAGCACCATGGCACAGAGTACCTCTTCCACCGGCAATCAGCCGTTGATCGAGCTCAGACACGTCGATAAGCACTATGGCGATCTACACGTCCTCAACGACATCAATCTCTCGGTCGACCGCGGCGAGGTCGTCGTTGTGATCGGTCCCTCGGGCTCGGGCAAGTCGACCATGTGCCGCACTATCAACCGTCTGGAAACCATCGACTCGGGCGAGATCCTCATCGAAGGCGAGCCCCTGCCGCAGGAAGGCAAGGATCTTGCCCGCATGCGCGCCGAGTTGGGCATGGTGTTTCAACAGTTCAACCTGTTCGCACATATGACCGTACTGCAGAACGTCATGTTGGGGCCGGTCGACGTGCTGGGCGTGTCCAAGGAGGAGGCTCGTGAGCGCGCCATGGACCTGCTGAGCCGCGTGGGCGTGGCCGAGCAGGCCGACAAGGTGCCCGCACAGCTTTCGGGCGGCCAGCAGCAGCGCGTGGCCATCGCCCGTTCACTCGCCATGCAGCCCAAGGCCATGCTTTTTGACGAGCCCACGAGCGCCCTTGACCCCGAAATGATCAACGAGGTGCTCGAGGTCATGGTGCGCTTGGCCCAGCAGGGCATGACGATGATCGTCATTACGCACGAGATGAACTTTGCCCGCCGCGTGGCCGACCGCGTCGTCTTTATGGCCGACGGCCAGATCGTGGAAACCGGCACGCCCGACGAGTTCTTCGACCACCCCCAGACCAAGCGCGCCCAGGACTTCCTCAACTCCATCAAGGGCCACTAACCCAATTGCCATGTTCGCTCGCCATGACCATCCAAACTCGAAAGTTACACCTATGATCGGAACTCGTACTTCATCGTCATACACCCCGCACGTCGACGTCGCCCCCGCCGACCGTCCGCTCATCCTCGTCGCGCCGCGCTGGGAAGAGGCGAAGCCGTTTTTGAGCGAGACGCTCTCCCCCAACGAGGAGATCGCGAGCGTCTTTGTCGACGCCATCCTTGCCGCCGGCGGCCTGCCGCTGCAGATGTCTATTACCGAGGACATTGAGGTTATCCGTCATTACGTCGATATCGCCGACGGCATCGCCATTCCCGGCGGCCCGGACGTCAACCCCAAGCGCTGGGGCGATGATCGACCCTACGACCCCACCCTCTGCTGCGAGATCCGCGATAGCTTTGAGTTTAAGCTGGTCGGCGAGGTGCTCCGTGCCAAAAAGCCGCTCTTTACCACCTGCCGCGGCACGCAGTTGCTCAATGTCGCCACTGGCGGCACCCTGTGCATGGACGTGCCAAGCCTGGGCGCGCGCGAGGGCCGCACGCAGTGGCGTCACACCCACGTGCTCAACGATCCCGTGCACCCCGTCGAGGTCGTGCCGGGCTCGCTGCTCGACCGCGCGGTTGGTGGGCACAGGCTGATCCAGACCAACTCGGCGCACCACTGCTGCGTCGACCGTCTGGGTAAAAGCACGCGCTTGGTCGCCAAGGCAACCGACGGCGTTCCCGAGTGCATCGAGGTCGAAGGCCAGCCATTCTGCCTGGGCGTGCAATGGCATCCTGAGTACACGTGGAAGACGCTCGAGACCGACTTTAACCTATGGAAGTCGTTTGTCGAGGCGGCGGCAAAGGTTAAGCAGGCCCGCTAGCTCGCGAATCACACAGGCTTAAACCTTCCATGCCAGGGGGGGGCGGACACCAGCAACGGTGCCCGCCCATTACAGTCTGAAAGAGGCCATCGATAAATTTCGATGGCGAGCATTCGGCGCATTGCCTACGATACGGGCAAGCCCCGAGGGGCCGCCGATCGGGCGCCTCCGGATGGCCGTCTGCCCCTGCCCCGTAGAGGGCCCGGGGGGTGTTGCCACCGGGGGCGCTCGCCGCTCCGGACGACTGATAGGAAACTGCCGGGCGCAAGCGCCACGGCCAGGTAATGTGGGTGTCGCGGGGAGGGGTTCCGATCGGCCTACCGATTGGAGGATACCACCGTGGCACCAATTAGAATGCCGGAAGCCGTCATCGGGCTCGATGTCGGGAAATCGTCCCACTGGGCATGCGTCGCGACTCGAGATGGCGAGGTGCTGTTGAGCGCCCCCGTCGCGAACAGGGAGGACGACCTGGACTCGCTGTTCGGCCGCTTCCCCGATGCGCTCGTGGTCGTCGACCAGTCGCGCAACATAGGCGCCCTCGCGCTCGCCCGCGCCAGGGCGGCCGGGATGTCGGCGGCGTACCTGCCGGGACTCGCGGCGCACGGGGCCGCCAGGCTCTTCGCCGGCGACGCCAAGACCGACGAGCGAGACGCGATGGTCATCGCGAAGACGGCGCTTGGCATCCCCGACGCGCTCCCGCCGGTCGGAGACCCAGGTCCGACGATTGCGGCGGCGAGGGCGCTGGCCGCCCAGAGGAACTTCCTGACCTGCGAGAACACTAGGAATAAGAACCGGCTGCGCAGCATCCTGCTGGAATCGTGCCCCGCCTTCGAGGCGCTGGTCGACCTGTCCGACGGGCCCCAGCTGAGGCTCATGGCATCCCTCGGCGGGGCCTGGTCGGTAGCCGACGCCGGGCCCCGCAGGGCGGCGGCGCTCACGCGTGGGGCGGCGCGCGGTAAGATCGAGGCCCTCGTCCGCTCGACAACCTCCTCGACAAGGCCGGATGCGTCGGTCGTCGCCGCCGAGGACCGGGCGGTGAAACTGCTCGCGCGCAGGATATCCGAGAACTCGGCGGAGATCGAGGCGATCACGGCGGAGATCTCCGCCCTGCTCGAGGGCGACGATACCTACCGATGCCTCCTGACGGTGCCGGGCATCGGGCCCAAAACCGCTTCCGAGCTTGCGATCTCCATCGACATCGAAGACTTCCCCAGTCACGACAGGCTCGCGTCGTACTGCGGCCTGGCGCCGCGCAACCGCCAGTCGGGAACCTCGATCTCCTCGGTGGCGGCATCGCGCCAAGGCAACAAGAGGCTGAAGAACCTGCTCATATTCTCATGTAACTGCCTTACCCGGACAGAGGGGAGATGGGGCGACTACTACACCAGGTGCCGAGAGCGGGGCATGTCGCACGGCAAGGCGCTCAAGGCGCTGGCGCGAAAGAGACTGAAGGTCATCTACGCGGTCATGCGAGACAGGGTGCCTTACGCAGCCTAGCCGAAACGCACCGAGCAGACTGAAGCCCACCGGCCTAATGGCTTGGCGTCAGCATGCCGCGATTCGGTCGCACGGAGAGCATTTCCCAGTTGACAAAACTATAGGAACACCCCCTGTATTTGGTATGCTCGGTATGATTATCCCTCACAAGCAATCAAAGAAATCTCGACCGCAATCGGTCGACGGTAAAGCAAATGGCAAAAACGCTTGCTACGTTTATTAGGCAGTCAATTAGAATCGAAATGCATTGACTATTCCCCAACGGGCTCACGCCACAAATCCACATGAGCATCGAGGCTGGAAGCGGAAGCATGGAATTGGCCCCGATCTGTATGTAGATCGCTACAACGTTGACAAGCAACAGCATGCCAATCGGACCGAAGCCGGACCCAAAATAGGAAACAGCGATCACGCAAGAGACCACGTATGCAAGGCAGGCAGCGGCAGCAAGAACAAGTCGATAGCAAAATACATGCAGGTTGAAATACTGCTGAGCATCCAGAACGATTGCGCAGTTAAGACAGTACAAAACGACACTCGACAGGATAAACGCGACCAAAAGGGCGAGGGATGACAGTATCGCCCGCGCAACAGTAGCGCACACCCGCTTCCCTCCCCGAGCCGCCGACAACCCCCACGGTTCCTCAACAAAGCCCGAACTGACAAAGCGCGGCACAATGCAAGCCGCGATGAACGGAAAGAACAATGCATGAGCCAACGGGGCTACGTTGAACAGCAGACCGCGAAAAACCTCTGCATTACCAAATAGAAGGACATCCTCTGCCGATAGCCGAAGCGTCGGGTCTGGGAAAAAGCCCAAGAAACTGTTCTCACGGAGGCTACAGAACCACATCGGGAAAGAATTAAGCTGCAATGCCACCATGCACGCATAAATTACCAAGATTAAGGCGTACACCCATTTGCTCACATGCTTCAATTCTGACTGGAGAAGTCTTTTAATCTGACGAGCCATTGAGCACACCCCCAGCGCGAAAGCTCACGAGAGCGTAAATCAATACCGATAGACAGCTGGCTGCCACGCCATATTCCAGAAGTATCAGCTGACCCATATCGCCATACCCAAGGGCACATCCGACTCCAAGGTACGGCCCTGGAAGGAGGAAGATCCATCGCAAGGATGGTATGGGCGTCTGAAGGTAAGTTCCGTAGAGCGTCAAGCTCATGACAAATCCGATTATTGCCACAGCCCCGCTAAATACGGCGCTGCTTGTAATCCGATAGATGGTCACCGTCTCCAACGCAACCGATATCACCAATACGGCGTTGATTATCATCGCAGGCAAAAATGCAGCCAGCATGTCGTGCGCACAGCTTTGCCCACCACGTATTATGGCTATTGCAAAAAGAAGAAGGCAAAGCGCACTATATGCTGCGCCAATTATTAAAGCAGACGAAAACACATGTGCTAGGACCCCATTAAAGCGGGTAAGACCTCTTGCTGAAGAAATTCGGTATCCCTCTTCATAGCCGCGCTCCTGTAAAATCGCCAGGCAAACGATGAGCGGAACGAACAGAGAGGTGCCGGCAAAAGCACTGCGCACAAGGGACTCATCGGGTGCAGAAGGATCAATTACATTCCAGCGGAAGCCAATATCCTCCCCAAAAACGCTATTGCCAAAGGCGAGCAACGTTGTTCCGTTTTTTAGAAAGATGCCGAAGAGAAGGCCGAACGCCAGCATAAGCGCAAGACCAAACTTCGCCGGAAACATCCTGTGCAAACGCATCATATCTGCCTTTACGGGATGGATCGCCCGCTTCATAGCGAGACCGCCTTCATCAAGCGCCTGTAATACTCTTTTAGGGACGACGCCTCATCCCTTATGACGTCCATCGATTCCTTTTTCAGCAGTTCGCCGTCATGAAGAAACAGGCAGCTTGTTGCAACCGATGCCAACTCATCCAAATCATGGCTAGAGATGAGCATGGTCTTACCCTGTTCTCGATTCAATCGACCGATAAGGGCCCATATACTCTCGATGCCCAGCGGGTCCAACCCGTTTGCTGGCTCATCAAAAATAAGCAGATCAGTGTCACCCAACAAAGCCGTAGCTATATCCAGCCGCCGTTTCATTCCCAGAGAAAAACTGCTCACGCTCTTTTTCTCTTCGACGTCCAGCCCGACTAGGCTCAAAACGCGAGGAATCTCACGATTCGCATCAAGCCCCCATTCCAAACATCGGATTTGGAGATTCTCAACCGCACTGAGGGATTGGTATGCTCCGCTGGAATCTGGCACATAGCCGACACGCGTCCGCATCAAGCCAAGCTCTCTTTTTGATTTGCCTCCAAAGAGCTCCACGCTCCCCGACGATGGCTCGCAGAGGCCCAAGACGATTTTAATAAGCGTGCTTTTGCCCGCACCGTTTGCACCGACAAGGGCACAGAGCTCAGACTGATGCACCTCGAAGGAAACGTCATGCAAAACGCGCCGTTTCCCGTAGCGCTTTGACACCTTTGATAGCTTTATCGCTGATGCGTTCATTGGACCCCCGTTCTGCTTGATAGAAAAACCGCTCATATCGCTCCTTCTTTCCTTTATCGTTTTCCATGTTTGTTATTGTTTTTCGATAACTCATATTTGTCAAGATAATCTAAAAGAAGGGACCCGTGTTAGACACGGGTCCCTTCATGCTGATACTTCGTTTTAGTTGTTTGCCTTAAGCTACTCGTCACTCAAATCGACAGCGAAGACTGATGTCGGAAGCAATACCTCATTGCCTCCGCCGTCCCGCATCTGTCTCACGACATTTTTTGCACGCTCAACAATAAGCTCCTCAAGCTCTTTCTCACTCACCCGCCGAATAATATCTCCCGGTTGACAGTCAAGTTCATCGCAAATATCGAGAAGCGTCTTAAGGCGAATAGCTTTAATTTTTCCGTTTCTTAGCTTAGAAATATTAGCCGGAGTATGCCCCGTGGCACGAATCAGATCAGCACTGGTCTTTCCGGTCTTAAGCAGCTGCGTCTCAAGCTCGATGATGAGATAGCTCATGCTTCCTCCTACACAAGCTCGTCAGACTGCTCTTGGAGCAGCGAGGCATAACTCCAGATCACCGAGATACACAGACAGACAGCCGCGCCGATAAGCGACCCCGCATCAAAGGCAACGCCTTGGCAAATCTCAATAACGAAGGAATGAGGCACGACGTAAAGCTCCAGCCCACCAATGGTAAGATTGACCGATCCGTAGGCACCAATAAGCGAAACCGCGGCGTTAACAGCAAAGGCAAGCGCAAGAACACGGATAAGCCGCACATGCGTCTTGATAAAGGGCGAGACGCCTCGCGAGATGTTACGGCTGATCCCACACAGAACGACAAGCGAAATACCCACGACGAGTGCCAGGCACAGTCCGCTTGGGATAACGATGCACCCGCCATCGAGAAGCGTCACGACGCCGAAAGAATCGACAGAAGCAACGTTTGCAACCGCATACCAGATCACGTAAACAACCAACGCGGCAAAAGCGACGAGCATCCCTGCAAAAACGGCTGCCATGCAAAAGCCAAGCTTCCTGATATTTTCGCCCGCTTTGGCCATACGCTGAACGCTGTTAGACATACACTCACCCTCATCGACTCTATCGTTATTCGAACAGTTTATCGAACAACGATATTGATTGCATGCGGAAAGCCCCGCCAGTGCGCATAGCCCATTCACTAATCAGAAGGGGTGAGAGTGGATTTTTGGACACGTATCGAACGAGAGTGGATAATCTCCCACTTCGAGGCCACCACCGGGCCTAAAACGGGAGATTATCCACTCTCATAGTCATCAAGGCTCGCAAGCTCTTATTCGGCCGCCTCGCGCAGGGCCGACATCGTAGCCGCATATTGCTGCTGCAGCGCATGCATTCCCTCGCGAGCGCCGTCAACGGCATCGGCGCCGCGCGGCGCCTCGGTCACCACGACCGCCGGCTCGTACAGATTATCGAATCCCAGGTTCTGGCTCACGCCCTTGAGCGTGTGCGCTGCCATAAACGCTTCCTCGGCGTCTCCCGCCGCCATGGCAGCCTCCAGCTTGTCCATGCTCTCGTCATCTAAAAACTTGAGGGCAAAGCGGGCAAGCATTTCCCCGCCCATCAGCCGAGCACACGCGTCATCATAATTAGCGCCGATCTTCTCATACGCCTCACGCATGGAAATCATGGATTAAAAACTCCTTTGGTCAAACTAAATCGTAGGAAACGCGACGACATCGGCGGGGCGTGCCAACGTCTCGGCAATTTGGTCTTGCACCTCGAGCAAACAGTCGAGCAGCAACGGGTTAAAGGTGCCGCACTTACCGTCCAGAATCATCTTGATCGCTTCCTCGTGCGGGATAGCGTCCTTGTACACGCGCACGCTCGTCAGGGCATCGTACACGTCGGCCACCGAAACCACCTGTGCGGCAATGGGAATTTCGTCTCCCTTAAGGCCATCGGGATAACCCTTGCCGTCCCAGCGCTCGTGATGCCAACGCGCAATCTGGTACGCATATTCCATAAGCGCATTGCCGGCGTGATGGCTACCCAGCTCACGCAGCATGTCGGCGCCGATCGTGGTATGCGTCTTCATAATCTCGAACTCCTCGGGCGTAAGGCGTCCGGGCTTGTTGAGAATCGCATCGTCAATCGACATCTTGCCGATATCGTGCAGCGCCGAAGCCAGGGCAATCGTGGAGCGCTCCTCATTGTCGAGGGAGATGGTGCCACTACGCTGGACCAGACAGCCAAGCAGCAGCTCGGTCAGCTTCTCGATGTTCGTAACGTGCCTGCCGCTCTCGCCGTTACGAAGTTCCATGACGCCGGCCATGATGTCGATGAGCATGCGACTGTTCTTGACGCGCTCGTTGTACTGCTGGGACAGCAGGTTCGTCAGGCGGCGCTGTTTAGCGTATAGGCGGATGGTGTTGCTCACACGGCGGCGCACGACACGGGAGTCAAACGGGCGGTTGATATAGTCCGAGGCGCCCAGCTCGTACGCGCGCAGAACCATATCATCGGAATCTTCGCTCGAAATCATGATGACAGGCAGATTGTCGATGCCCGATCGGCGCGACAGACCGGCCAGCACCTCAAAGCCGCTTATGCCCGGCATGACAATATCCAGCAGCACGAGCGACAGTTCATCGCCATAGCGGTCGACCATGTCGAGTGCCGCGCGACCGTTATCAGCCTCGAGGATGCAATACTCATCCTTGAGCATCTCGTTGAGAATGGCTCGGTTCATCTCAGAGTCATCGACAATAAGCACCAAAGGCTTTTCGCTTTGGAAGGCCTCGATGGAATCGGCATCAGTCACGACCGTACCGGCTTTTGCCTTAGCGCGGCTCAGTAACTGGACAGCACGGCCAACGCCCTCATCGACCGTCTCGCCATGAATGCGAACGCCACCAACACATGCCGTCAAGCTCACGTACTCATGGCCCGGAACAATCGTGGCATGAACGGCATCGGATACCTGATGCAGGCGACGGGCGAAGTCATCGGAGGGAATATTGGGCATGACGACCACAAACTTGTCGCAGCCATAGCGCACAAGCTCGTCAGTCGAACGAATTCCGCTGCGTATGGCTGTCGCCACAGCACCGAGTGCAAGGTCGCCGGCATGATGGCCGCATGTATCGTTGAAGACCCTAAAATCATCAAGGTCGATCATCGCCACGCCGGCATTCATGCGGGCGCTACGGAGCTTTTCCTCGTAATATCGGCGATTGCGCACGCCCGTCAGCACGTCGGTGTAGACAAGGTCCTCTTCTGTGGCCTCTTGCTCATCAATCGGACGCACCATCAGCAAGACGTGAGGCTCGCCCTCGACCTTTAGAGGGCGCAGACGGGCGCGGTACTCAACACCATCGTTGAGCAGTTGCTCCGACACCTCACCCGAATCTGCCAAGGCCTCAAGACTCGACTGACGCAGACAAGGGCAGCGATCGCCGGCGAGCAAGCAGTTAGGCTCGCTCTTAATCTGATCGGTCGACAGCAAACGTACCACGGGGTAGGTCTTCGCGGCGCGGGCGACCTCGGCGGCAGCCTCCTCGTCGGTTAGATTGGCCTCGTGATTATTGAGCATATGGGGCCCTTTCGATAGTTTCGCATGGTAGCGGTGGGTTCCAAATGTTACAAGGGTAACACCTTGCCGATGCAGGTAAGCACGTGAATGCTGTTACATTTTTATGAGTTGGCAGACGGTGTGATTGAAGCCGCAGGCGTGAGGTTTTGAGCACATTTGTTAACACGGCCGAAACGTTTGCGGGTGAAGGCTGTTTTGATTTTTACGGCTGCTAGAGCTCCAGGATGCCACGGACAGTCTGGGCAGCCGCTGCCGGGCGATCGCGCAGGCCGTTGTGCGCGCCGGGAACCATTACGAGCGGACAGTCCAAAAGCTCAGCCGCTACCCTTGTGCCCGCCTCGCGGGGCGTGCCAATCGAGAGCTCACCCAAAAGCACGGCGGCCACCGTTTTCGACGCGCGAACGCTGTCCCAATCGGGAACGCAGGTCATAGTAATCCCGTATTCGTTCGCCATGAAACTGCGGCCGTTGCGCAGGGCATGTTTGGCTTCTGCCTCGGTTAACTTGGGGGCCTCAGGGTCCGAATCGCCGATGGCGCCCAGGAAGGCCCGTAATGCCCTGGAGACCTTTCCCGCGGCGATCATCTCGAGCAAAACCGGGGCCGCACCCAGGCCGGCGCCCTCATCCGTCACGGCGGGTTCATGCAGAATCGCACGCGAGATTATGGCGGGGTTTGCACGGAGAAGCTCCAGGGCCACCAACGTACCGGCACTGTGCGCGAGCACGTTTGCCGGAGCGCCAATATGCTCGATAACAGCCTGCAGGTCGGCGGCCTGGGCGGCGAGGTCGTAGCGTCCGTCTGCAGCGTCGCCGCTCTCGCCGCAACCGCGGCGGTCGTAGGCAATGACGCGGCAGTCACAGGCGAGCTCGCGGGCGATACCGTCAAAAAAGACGCCGTCGACGCACGCACCGTGCACGCACACCAAGGCGGGTACATCGGACGATACAACCGGGCCGGCATACTCGCGGCAGGCAATCGTGGTGCCCGCATTCTCGACCGTAAAATCCATGTTGTGCCCCATCGTCTTGTGTTTTGTTAACAGATTAACTGTACCCGACCCGATACCTTTCATGACGCGGCATCGAAGGCAGAGTTAAAAAACGAAACCTGCAAAGCACAAGCCCGGACCATACGTTGGAGCCAATGCTATGCTTAAGGTTAATTGTCTTGAGGAGCTTTTACCTATGTCTACGTTTCTAAATGCCAGCCCCATCTTTGGGCCCGTTCGCAGCCGTCGCCTGGGCCTTTCGCTCGGAGTCAACATGATGCCCGCCAGCGGTAAGATTTGCACGTTCGACTGCATCTACTGCGAGAACGGTCTCAATGCCGAGCGCCCCTGCCACGAATCGTATAACACGGCTGCCGTGGTGCTCGACGCGCTCGAGGCAAAGCTGCGAGAGATGGCAGTCGAAGGTGAGCTGCCCGATGTAATCACGTTTGCCGGCAACGGCGAGCCCACCGCCGCACCGGAGTTTCCGCAGGCCATCGCCGGCGCTGTCGCGCTGCGCGACGAGCTTGCCCCAAACTCCAAGATCGCCGTGCTCTCCAACGGCACGCGCGCCGACCGCCCCGAGGTGCACGACGCGCTCATGATGGTCGACGACAACATCCTCAAGCTCGATACGGTCGACCCGGCATTTATCCAGCTGCTCGATCAACCCGTTGGCCCCTACGATGTAGAGCACCAGATCGAGACGTTCGCGAGCTTTAACGGTCATGTCATTGTCCAGACGATGTTTTTGAGCGGTGTGTGTCAGGGCAAGCCCCTCGATAACACTGGCGAGGAGTACGTTGCCCCCTGGCTCGCGGCGCTCGAGCGCATTCGTCCACAAGAAGCAACCATTTACACGGTGGCGCGCGAGACACCGGTCGCCGGCCTTGCCAAAGCGGCGCCCGAGGTGCTCGACACGATCGCCGCACGCGTGCGCGCCCTCGGCATCCCCTGCCAGGTGAGCTACTAGCAAAACCACGCAGCAGCTAGTGCCCGCCATCCCGCCCCATCAGTTGCGGTGATATAGTTCCTATTTGTGCTGTTAAACCGCTTAAATCGGAACTATATCACCGCAACTTTTCTGGACGCATGGGTGGGCTATACTAGCTGCGGATGAAAGGAAGTTAGCCATGTATGACAAAGGACCCGTACCCGGCCGCAACGACGCTTGCTGGTGCGGCAGCGGCAAAAAATATAAGAAATGTCACAGCGCCTTCGACGAGCGCCTCGAGCGCCTGTGGGAGGAGGGCTGGGAGGTTCTGCCCCGCACGCTCTACAAGACGCCCGCCGACATCGAGGGCATCAAGCGCTCCGCCGCCATCAACGTGGGCGTGCTCGACTACGTAGGCGAGCACATCGCCGCGGGCATGACCACCAACCAGATCGACCAGATGATCTACGACTACACCGTCGAGCACGGTGGCACGCCGGCCGACCTCAACTACGAGGGCTACCCCAAGAGCGTGTGCACCTCGATCAACGACGTGGTCTGTCACGGTATCCCCTGCGATACGGACGTGCTGCACGAGGGCGATATCATCAACGTGGACTGCTCCACGATTCTTGACGGCTACTTTAGCGACTCGAGCCGCATGTTCTGCATCGGTGAGGTCTCTGCCGAGCGCCAGCGTCTTGTCGAGGTCACCCGTGCCAGCGTGGAGGCGGGCCTGGCGGCCGTCAAGCCATGGCTGCCGTTGTCCGTGATGGCCGAGGCCGTGCAAAAGACGGTCGAGGACGCCGGCTTTAGCGTGGTGCGCGAGTACGGTGGACACGGCATCGGTAAGGAGTTCCACGAGGACCCGTTTGTGGGCTTTACCACCGAGGCGCCCGATGTGGACACCATCATGGCTCCGGGCATGGTCTTTACCATCGAGCCCATGGTCAACGCCGGAGCGCCCGACATCAAGATCAGCAAGGGCGACGGTTGGTGCGTGCGTACCAAGGACGGCAGCGATTCGGCCCAGTGCGAGGTACAACTCGTGGTGACCGAGGATGGTTACGAGCTGCTGAGCTGGTAGCCGTGGATACGCCGGATGCTGACGGGCACGCTCGTCTTGCATCCGGCGTTTTATTTAAACGTTTTGCCTGATAAAACCTGCCAAAATAAACCTGTCCCTTTTTGGCAAGTCGAGCGGAGAGGACCGCTAGTGAACATCCTGGTTTTGCTGCCCGTCAATGACCGCCATCGCGCAATTCTTGAGTCGAGTGCTCCGGGCGAGGACTTTATCTACACGAGCGCCGACGCCGCCACGCACGAGCAGGTCGCCGATGCCGACGTGATCTTGGGCAACATAGACCCTGCCTTGCTTACCGCATGCGAGCATCTCCAGCTGTTGCAATTGCAGACCGCCGGCTATGACGATTACTTGGCCGCCGGCACCGTGCCGGCTGAAGCCAAGCTGTCTTGCTCGATCGGCGCCTACGGTCAGGCCGTGAGCGAGCACATGTTTGCCATGGTCCTTTCCATGATGAAGCGCCTGCCCGGCTACCAGGACCTGCAGCGCGAGCATCGCTGGGAGGATTTGGGGCCGGTCACCTCGCTCAAAAACGCCAATGTGCTGGTGCTGGGCGCGGGCGACATTGGCGGCCACTTTGCCACGCTCTGCCGCAACATGGGTGCGCACGTCCGCGGCATCAAGCGCCACCCGCTCGTCTACCCCATTGTGTTTGAGGACATGGACGGTATGGATGCCCTGTCCGAGCGCCTGGCCGAGGCTGACATCGTCGCATCCTTTATGCCCAGCACACCCGAGACCCGCGGCCTGGCGAACGCCGAGTTCTTCGCCGCGATGAAACCGGGCGCCTTCTTTGCCAACGGCGGCCGCGGCGACCTTGTGGTCGCCGACGACTTGGTTGCCGCCCTGGAGTCGGGACATCTCGCCGGCGCCGCGGTCGACGTCACCGACCCCGAACCGTTGCCTGAAACAAGCCCACTGTGGGATGCGCCCAACATGCTCATCACGCCGCACATCTCGGGCTGGTTCCACCTGGCCGCCACGCTCAACAACGTTGTCGACATCGCAGCGGAGAACCTGCGTCACCTGCAGGCCGGCGAGACCCTGCGCTGCTGGATCGAACACTAATTGTTCCGGCGTTTTACCAAACGCCGGAACCCCTCGACGCTGCGCGCCGCCCAGAGCGACAATTTGTCATTCAAAAGGCAAGGCATGACCAGAAGGTCTATACCTTGCCTTTTTCATGCCAACTTGTTCGCCCTGACATCGCTCGCTGACGCTTGCTCAACCTGCGGTGTCTTAACAATTCTGTCCAGCTGTTGGCATTGCGACATTTGCCCGGATAAAACCTGCCAAAATGAACCTGTCCCTTTTTGGTAGGTTTGGCGCAATGGAGTCAGGTTGGCTTGCGCCATACCGATAGTTCTGTCTGCGACACTCTCGCCAAAGTGATATCAAACATACATCTAGCGTTTTCGACACTTCGCTTATTAGAGCCAGTCCGTCTCCTCGTCATAGCGGTCCGAATAGGCGTTACGCTTGAGTTCTTCAGCACTCGTTGGTCGCGCCTTGGAAACGTCGACCCCTGACTCATGGCAAGCGGCGACGAACAGCTGTAAACCCCGATCAATAAGCTGAGCCCCACGCTCGGCCTTCATTTCTTCGGCTCGCATTTAGAGCTCAACGCTTTCGGCTCCGTTGATGGTTAGGTTTCGCTCGTAGAAGGCGGTGAGGGCGCGGATGGCGTACATCACGTCGCGCACACCGCCGGTCTCGTAGCTCGAGTGCATGGCAAGCTGCGGCAGGCCCACGTCCACAGCATGCATGCTCGCCTGCATATTGGACAGATTGCCGAGCGTGGAGCCGCCGGCCATATCGCTCTTGTTGGCGAAGGCCTGCGTGGGCACGTCGGCGTCATCGCAGATGGCCTGGAACACCGCGCGGCTAAAGGCATCGGTGCAATAGTGCTGGTTGGCTGCCTCCTTGATGACGATACCGCCGTTGAGCACCACCTGGTTGCGGGCGTCGCACTTCTCGGCGTGGTTGGGGTGCACGGCATGTGCATTGTCGCAACTTACAAGCATCGAGGCAGCAAGTGCACGATGGTACGACTCGTCGTCAAAGCCCAGCGAGCCGTTAATGCGGCGCAGTGCATCGGCCAAGAACGTCGACATGGCGCCTTGCTTGGTCTCGGAGCCAACCTCCTCGTTATCAAAGCAGCAAAAGACCGAAACGTCGTGCGCATTCTCGGCACCCAAAAATGCCTGCAGCGAGGTGTAGGCGCAGGCCAGGTCATCGAGCTTGGGCGTCGAGATAAACTCGTCAGCCCAG
Organism: Collinsella sp.; assembly: GCA_019424905.1. Classification (GTDB taxonomy): domain Bacteria; phylum Actinomycetota; class Coriobacteriia; order Coriobacteriales; family Coriobacteriaceae; genus Collinsella. The sequence goes on from JAHYYP010000006.1 coordinate 43,826, forward strand.
CCCCAAATGCGCGCATCCTGACGATTGACCAGGAACAGATCGCGGCCCAGAATCTGCTCGGGCTCAACGTCCAGCTCTTCGGCGATCAGGGCATCGAAGTCGCCCTGCTTAAGATCACCGGCGCTGATGAGCGGGCACAGATCGACGGCGCGATTGGGAGCAAAGCCCTCGTTAACGCCGCGGTTCATATGGATAGCAAGACTCGGAACGATAGCGACCTCGCGCTCGGTGGCAAGCAGGCGGCTCTCGATACGGTCGCCCTCGCGCACCAGCACGCGGCCCGCGAGCGCCAGCGGGCGATCGAACCAGGTGTAGTCGATCATGCCGCCGTAGGCCTCGGTGTTCAAGCGCAGCGTCTCGCCCGCACCGTCAAGCTCGGGCACGGCCTTGACCTTAAACGTCGGTGAATCGCTGTGCGATGCCGTGAGCTGAAAATGATAGTCACCGGCAACGCCGTCCTCGCCCCACGTCGCGGCCAGGTCCTCGCCCACCTTAAAGGCAACAACGCTCGAGGTGTTGCGCTGCGTGTAATAACGCCCGCCCGGCTCGATGTCCCACGCCGCATTCTCGGGCAGGTAGGTAAAGCCCGCCTCGTCGAGCTCGGCCATAATGGTCGCCGCCGTATGGAACATGCTGGGGCATGCCTCGATAAAGTCGATAAGGTCGTTGGCGGCCTCGATATCGTCGGCCGTCACGTGCGCGCGCTCGGGCATTTCCTGATCCGTCATGCTCTCCCCTTTCGCTGGGTTGATGGTCCCCTCCAGCATACCCCGCCACGCCAGCCCCGCACTCTTCATTCCATGTTTAATCCCGCGCCGCTCACCAAGTTGAGCCATCATGCCCGCACTCCTTTTGCGACAATTACGCTAACAGGACGAGAGGAGCCGTCATGAAGCCACGTAACATTGCCATCGCCTGCGGTGTCGCGGGAGTCGCCGTCGGCCTTGCCGCTGCCGCCGGTATCGTTTACCGCAAGCAAATCAAGTCCGCCGCGTCGCTCAAACGCCTGACCGGCTACGCGGATGGCTATGATCTGTACGCAATCGACATCGCCTACGACTACGATCTTGATCACATCATCGCCGCTGGCGTGCGCGACGACCAGGCCTACATCGATGCCGTGGTGGCGCAGGTGTTGCCCGGCGTGTCGGCACATGTCCAGGCGCCCCAGTTTGCCTGTAGCGCTTTTGTCGCCGTGGATGCCGAAGGCCGCGTGCGCACCGGTCGCAATTACGACTTTAAGGACGACACCTCGGCGCTGCTGGTGCGCAATCACCCACGCGACGGCTATGCCTCCATCGGGTTTGCCGCCCTTAACAACCTGGGCGATAACACTCCGCTTGACTCCGTCGGCGGACGCGCCGCCGCACTCATGGGCCCGTTTGCCCAGCTCGACGGTGTTAACGAATGCGGCGTGTCCATTGCCGTACTCACTCTGGATTCCAAGCCCTGTGACCAGGACACGCAACGCCCCGTCATCAATACCTCGCTCGCCATCCGTCTGGTGCTCGACCGTGCCGCCACCACGCAAGAAGCTGTCGACCTGCTTTCCGCCTACGACATGCACGCCATGGCAGGACGCGATTACCACTTCTTTATCAACGACGCCGCCGGTGACGCGCGCGTAGTAGAGTGGGATCCGCGCGATCCGGACCGTGCTTTCAAAGCGACTCCCGTACGCCAGGTTACGAACTTCTACGCCTGCTATGGCGACGAAGTGCTGCCCAACCAAAAGAATGACGAGCTGGGCCATGGTAAAGAGCGCGCCGTCGCAATCGCCGATGTCCTCGACGCCCATGCCGGCGCCCAGGACGAGGCAGTCGCTTGGAAGGCCCTTCGCGCCGCAGCCCAAGAGCCCAATCCGGAAGACATCACCAGCAATACGCAATGGTCGGTCGTCTTTGACAATACCGAACCCGCCGCCGCTATTACGCTGCGCCGCCACTGGGGCAACGTCGATGCCTTCGCACTGTAAGGAGCCAGGCCCGTCGACCTTACGTTCCCTGACGTTGCTTACATTTCCATACGCTTGGGCTAACACGTTTTACCCCCGTATCAACAGTGTGCGGGGGTAAACTTATGCGCATGTTATAACTTGCCCGGAAGGATTCATCATGCTCAGGATCGGTCTTCTTACCAGTGGCGGCGACTGTCAGGCGCTCAACGCCACCATGCGCGGCATCGTCAAAACGCTTATGACCAATAGCGAAGAACCTATCGAGATCTATGGTTTTGAGGACGGCTACCAGGGCCTTATCTACAGCAGGTTCCGCGTCATGACGCCCGCCGATTTTAGCGGAATCCTCACCCGCGGCGGCACCATCCTGGGCACGAGCCGCACGCCGTTCAAGCGTCTGGATACCCCCGAGGCCGATGGTGTCGAGAAGGTGCCGGCGATGGTCCACACCTATCACAAGCTGCAGCTCGACTGCCTGTTTATGCTGGGCGGTAACGGCTCCACCAAGACCGCCAACCGCCTGCGCGAAGAGGGCCTCAACGTTATCGCCCTGCCCAAGACCATCGATAACGACACATGGGGCACCGAGCTGACGTTTGGCTTTACGAGCGCCATCGACGTCGCCACCAAGTGCATCGACGACATCCACACTACCGCCTCGAGCCACGGCCGCGTGTTTGTCATCGAGATCATGGGCCACAAGGTTGGCTGGATCCCGCTGTACGCCGGCGTCGCGGGCGGCGCGGATGTCATCTTGATTCCCGAGATCCCCTACGACATGGATAACGTCATCAAGACCATCGAGCATCGCATGGAAACCGGCAGCCGCTTTACGATTGTAGCCGTCGCCGAGGGCGCTATCTCCAAGGAGGACGCGGCGCTGTCCAAGAAGGAGTACAAGAAAAAGCTCGCCGAGCGCACGAGCCCGTCGATCGTCTACGACATCGCCAAGGAGATCGAGGCCAAGACCGGTCGCGAGACCCGCGTCGCCATCCCCGGCCACACGCAGCGCGGCGGCCAGCCCGACGCCCAGGACCGCATCTTTGCGACCCAGTGCGGCGTCGAGGCGGCTCTCGGCTGCCTACGCGGCGAGTTTGGCTACATGATTGCCCTGCGTGACGGCAAGATGTGCCACATGCCGCTCGAGGATGTCGCCGGCAAGCTCAAGTATGTCGATCCCCAGAGCGACCTGGTACGCGAGGCCAAGGCGTTGGGCATCAGCTTCGGCGACGAATAGCCTCGGCCGAAATCTATCCCATCGGGCCCTCCGACCCCGCCCGACGTATTTCGATTTGGCTCCTCCCTTGACTCCGTCAAAGGTCGCCAATCGAAATCGTCGGGCGGGGTCGGAGGGTCCTGCGTTTACATACTCGCCGAGGTTATTCGTCTTCTTGCTGCGGGTGCCTGGTCTGAAATTAAGTTGCGGTGAAATAGTTCCTGCATAGCCCGCAAATGGCTGAAACTAGGAACTATTCCACCGCAACTTACTGAGTGGGAGCTCTTGGCTGCTACCTGCACTGACATTTGTCCTGAAATGGCTGGTCGTTAGGGGTTGCTACCGGTAGTTGCGGTAGGGTTGGGGCAGATTCTAACTAGAAATGGTGGTCGCTACCGGTTGTTCTCGGCATACTCGGCTCATTCGATTACGGTCACCACATGAAAGGAACTGTTATGGATCTTGCGATGGCGCAGCGGCTCGTTGATCGCCGCAAGGCTGCCGGGTTTTCTCAGGAGGCGCTTGCCGCCCAGCTGGGCGTGAGTCGTCAGGCTGTCAGTAAATGGGAGCGCAGCGAATCCTCGCCCGATACCGATAACCTTATTGCGCTCGCCGCGCTGTATGGCGTGTCGCTGGATGAGCTGCTGTATGGGGAGGCGGTGGCTAGCGCTGATGACTCGCAAGCTGATGATGAGGCGCAGGGCAGCGACGCCGGCACCAAAGCTTCAGATAAGGCTGAAGAGGCTGAGGCTTCTACTGAGCACGCTGATTGCAGCGATAAGCCACTTGTCGATATTTCCCTCGCGCGCGGCATCCACGTTATTGATCCCAACAAGGGCGAAGAGGTTCATGTTGGTTGGAGTGGCATCCATGTGGCTAACGAGCGCAAGGGTAAAGAGGTCCACGTGGGGCCAGGCGGATTGCATATCGATACGCTTGAGGACGATGGACATAGCGTGCACACCAATGACGACGGCACCGTCACCATCGACGGCGAGACGTTTTCCAGCTGGAAGGAAGCACGCGACAAGCTCGACCATCATGGCAAGCATTTCCGCACCAAGGTCGGACGTGCATGGAACAAATTCCCCTTCCCCGCGCTTGTCGCCCTCGCCTATCTGGTGCTCGGCATCGTTTACGGCACATGGGCTACGGGACTCTTCCTCGTCTTTCTGATTCCCGTCTATTACGCGCTTGGCGGCTTTATCGACCAACGCCACTTATCTAAGCTGATCGATGTCGTCTATTCAGTTAGTGCCGAGGCATGGTTCCTCTACATGTGGCTCTGCCTGGGGCAGCCCAATCCCGCCTGGGTAATCCTCATCACCATCCCGGTCGTAAAAGCACTCATGCGTTGGTGCCGTAAACAATGGAAGCATCGCAAGCGAGCCTAAACCATCCCAGTCCGACAGCAACAACCAACTAGTACTCCCCCGCCCATCCCTCCTAAGTTGCGGTGATATAGTTCCGGTTTTAGCCTTGAGTAGTCGAGTTTAGGAACTATTCCACCGCAACTTACGAATGATCGGAGCGGCTACAGCACAAGCGTCGGCGTTCGTTTGATGGTCCGCCACGAAAAGGGGCCATCTACTACGTTTAACTCGATGAGGCCAACCATGACCGCCTTTTTCGAAAATCGACAGGCCTTCTACCTGCGGTTTTATTTTTCGTTTTCCCGGCATAGTTGAGGGTATCCAATTAAACGTAGTAGATAGGCCCGTTTTGTGGCATACAACCCATTCAAGCCCAATCTCGAAGGCTAAAGAGAGCCTCTCATCAACGCTTGCGAGCAGAAGATAGCAAAGCAACAAACGCCGGGCCATCTAATGGTTGTCCGGCGTTTGCCCAGATAAAACCTGCCAAAATAAACCTGTCCCTTTTTGGCAGGTTACTCGGCGCTCTTGAGGGCGCCGACCATGTCGATCTTGTTGAGGGTACGATTGGTAGCGAGGTTGACGATAAACGTAAAGCCGAAGGAAAGCACCACGGCAAGCACGTAGCTCAGCGGCTCGACTTCGACGTCAAAGTACAGCGACGGCATCTGCAGGATGTACGTAAAGCTCTCGGCAAGCAGGCCACCCAGCGGCACGCCCAGTGCGGTGCCAATCGCCGTGAGGATCAACGTCTCCTTGTTGACGTAATGGTGTACCTCGCCACGGCGGAAGCCCAGCACCTTGATGGTCGCCAGCTCGCGCTCGCGCTCGGAGATATTCGTGTTGGACAACGTAAACACCACCACAAACGACAGGCACGCCGCCATAAAGGTCACGAGCACCACGACGGAATTGATGATAGTGAAGTTCGCCTCGTAGTTCTGCCAATGTTCGGCCGTGCTCGAGATGGTGAGCCAACCGTCACTCTTAAGATTCTTGCTAAACGCAATCTGGTCGGCCGACGAGCCCTTAAGCAGCACAAAGATGCCGTTAAGACGCGCGCTTCGGCCGAACGCGCGCTCATAGGTGCCCTGCGTCATATAGAGCGTGTTGCCCAAATAGTTGAGCGAGATGTCGCTGACTTTGACCTTGGCGACGTTGAGCGACGAATCCTGGACCTGCGCCGTGTCGCCCGGCTGAATCCCAAGAACCAGCTGTGAACTCTTGCTCAGATACACGTCTCCGTCACGCAAAGACAGTGGCTCTTTGGACTCATCCTCGAGACGCGCGTAGTCGTCCAGGTCGTTCGTGCGGTCATCGGGCACCACGATCAGCTGCACGGTCTCGCTCTTGCCGCCAAATGTAAAGGTGACGTTGTCGGTCATAATCGGCAGCGTCGAAGACACCGTCACGTTAGAATCCTTAGCCGCGCTGCGCTCATCCAATGCCGCGCACGTCTGCGAAAAATCGTCGGGATTGGCAACCGCCAGCAAGTCATAGCGCGTGATATGCCCATACTGCTTGGGCGAAAGCGCGACCGACGTGTCGCGAATACCCATACCGCAGATCACAAGCGCGGTGCAACCCGCGATACCGAAGATGGTCATAAAGGCGCGCTTTTTGTAGCGAAACAGGTTACGTGCTGCCACCTTGTTCAAAAAGCCCATGCGGCGCCAGATAAAGCCGATGCGCTCGAGCAAGATACGCGAGCCGGCGCGCGGGGCCTTGGGGCGCATGAGCGAGGCCGGAGTCTCGGCCATCTCGTGGCGGCAGGCGATAATCGTGGCGCCCACCACGCCCACGGCAAACAGCGCCACCGAGACGATCGAGGACACGATGTCGTACGAAAGCAACATCTGGGGCAGCGAGTACATGTCGTCGAACACCGTAAACAAGAACAGCGGCAGGCCCACAAATCCGATGATGTTGCCGAGCACGCCGCCGATCAGACAAGCCCACAGCGCATAGTCCACGTATTTGGACAGGATGCGTCCGCGCGAATAGCCGAGCGCCTTATACAGGCCGATGAGCGTGCGCTCCTCCTCGACCATACGCGTGGCGGTGGTAAGGCTGATGAGCACGGCGACGATAAAGAAGATGAACGGGAACACCGTGGCGATGGCTTCAATTGACGAGCTATCGCTCTCCACGCTCGAGTAGCTTGCGATATTGCCGCGGTCCTGGATGTACCAGGTGCATTCTCCCAGATCGGAAAGCTCGGCGCGGGCGTCGGCAAACTGTTGGTCGGCGGCGGCACGGCGCTGGTCCAGGTCGGCTTGCGCCTGCGCACGCTCGTCGCTGCCCTCGGCCATGCGATTGATGTTGTCCTGCTCGATCCCAAAGAGCATGGCGGCCTGACGCTCGGCCGCATCCAAGCTTGTCGGCGTGTCGACCGTCAGCTCCTGAGCGCGCGCCTTCTCACGCTCCTCGCGGATCTTCTCTATATTGCCCTTGACCTCATTGATCTTTGCCGCGTAGGCATCCGAATATGAGTTGAGATCCTTGGCTCCCTCGACGACCACGTGGACCGCGGAGTAGGAAGAAGATGTCGCGGCGTCCTCGCTCACATAGAACTTATAGTCCGCCGCCGAAGCGGCGCGAAAGGCGTTGACTGTCGAGTCGGAGCTCACGTCGGTAGGATCGAGGACCTCGGCCGTAATGGTGTACTCGCCCGCGGCAAACTGATCCTTGGCGCTTTGGTTCGACGAGCTCGCGTCATTGGCGGCAAAACTCACCGTATCGCCGAGCTTTTTGCCCGAAGCCTTCAGGAACTTCGAAGTCACCGCGACCTCATCGGCGCTCTCGGGCAAATCGCCGTTCACGAGCACTGGCTGATCGATGTTCTCCTTGGAGAGACTTTGCACGACCACGCGTTCGCGCGTTGTGCCCACGGCGGTGTAGGCGGTCTCGGCGTAGATGCCCTCGGCCGTCTCGACGCCGTCGACCTCTTGGATAGCCGCAAGATCGTCGCGCGTAAGGCCATAGGTCGACTGCACGTTAATGTCATAGACATTCTGCTGGTCAAAATAGGCGTCGACCGAATCGCACAAATCCTCGCAGCCTGCCTTAAGACCGCACATCACGCTCACGCCAAGCGCGGTGATGACCACGATGGACAAAAAGCGCTTAAGACTGCCGCGGATTGTGCGGTAGATGCCACGGCGAAATACCGTCGGCACCATATCGTTTGAGCTTTGGGCAGTGCGGTAGGTCGTAAAATCCTGCTCGCGCTCCGTGTTCCGCGCGTCGCGGCGTTGGCTGTTTTGGCGGTCCTGATCCATGGGCGCTACCACTCGATCGTCTCGATAGGCACGGGATTTTGCTGGACCGTCTCGCTCTCCACGCGACCGCTCTTAAAGCGAATCAGGCGATCGGCCATGGGCGCGAGCGCGGAGTTGTGCGTGATGATGATGACCGTAATGCCCTGCTTGCGGCAGGTATCCTGCAGCAGCTGCAAGATCTGCTTGCCGGTTTTATAGTCGAGCGCGCCCGTGGGCTCGTCGCACAGAAGCAGCTTGGGGTTCTTTGCCAGTGCGCGGGCAATGGACACGCGCTGCTGCTCGCCGCCCGAAAGCTGCGCGGGGAAGTTGGCGAGGCGCTCGCCCAGGCCAACCTGGCAAAGCGTTTGCTCGGCATCGAGCGAATCGGGGCAGATTTGCGCCGCGAGTTCGACGTTCTCAAGCGCCGTCAGGTTAGGGACCAGATTGTAGAACTGGAAGACAAAGCCGACGTCGGCGCGGCGGTATTCCACGAGCTGCGCCTCGTTAGCGGAGCTCACATCGCGCCCGTCCACCGTTACGGTGCCGGAGGTTACCGTGTCCATACCGCCCAGGATGTTGAGCGCCGTGGTCTTGCCGGCACCCGAAGCGCCCAGGATAATGGCGAGCTCACCGCGCTCGACCGTAAAACTCGCGCCGTCGAGCGCGTGAATGCGGGCATCGCCCTCGCCGTACGCCTTGATGACGTCTTTGAATTCGATATAAGCCATCGATTAATTCCCATCTGGTCGGATAACTCTTTAGTATTACCCATTTCACGCCGACCAAAAAGGGACAGGTTCATTTTGGCAGGTTTTATATGGGGAAACGGGGAGCGCAGGCAAGCGCCGGGAAGGCAGAGAAATCATCGACGGGGTCAGGCCGACCGCCAAACACAACGCACGCATCTCTATCTGTCAGCAAAATCATTCGAACAGCTGTTCGTTTCTATGATATGATTCCGTTATCTAAGCAGGCCAATACGCAGAAAGGCGGCCAACATGGCGTTCGACTTTAAGAAGGAATGCAAGGAGCTCTACAAACCTGCAAGCAAGCCGAGCATCGTAACTGTCCCGCCTATGAGCTACGTTGCCGTTCGCGGAAAGGGCGACCCAAATACTGAAGGTGGCGAGTATCAAAACGCCCTGCCGCTGCTTTACGGCATCGCCTATACCGTCAAGATGTCGAAGAAAGGCTCAAGGAGTATCAAGGGCTATTTCGACTTTGTGGTACCGCCGCTCGAGGGTTTCTGGTGGCAAGACTCCCCGAGCGGCGACATCGATTATGTACGCAAGGACGATTTCAACTTTATCTCGTGCATTCGCCTGCCCGATTTCGTCACCCGAGATGACTTTGACTGGGCAGTCGCGGAAGCCACGACCAAAAAGAAACTTGACTTTTCTGCCGTCGAGCTGCTTAAAGTTGACGAGGGCCTCTGCGTTCAATGCATGCACACCGGGCCCTACGACAACGAACCGGCGACCGTAGGCGCTATGAATGAATACACGACCGAGCAGGGCTATGTCCCCGACTTCTCAGACACCCGTTTCCATCACGAAATCTATCTCTCCGATCCACGCAAATGTGCACCGGAGAAACTTAAGACTGTGGTTCGTCATCCTATCAAGCGCGCTGAATAGCGTGGAGCGTCATCTCACGCGCTAGGTTTTAAGCCAGCCAACCAGCCGCCTCCTAGGCCGTCCGGTAATTATCTTGACGCGGCCCGTCGCATCTTATAAGTTTGTTTTGCTAAAGCTGGAAAGCCTCTCAACGATGCGCAACTCCAGCTCTTTTTCTATCAAGAGGCTTAAATGAAATACCGGAAGTCGCGGATATCCATCTAACGAACAAATAGCACTATTGACAGAATACAGGGGTCTTAAGTGCTCTGATCAAAGCGAACTCGAGCGAGCTTTGGTCGAAGTCGGCCACTACAAACTGTCGGCCTACTGGTTTCCCTACAAAACCAAATGCAAGTCCGGGATTACCATCTTTCGCGAAGGCACAACATTCGAAACCATCATCTACACGTATGAATTTGACCGAGCCCTCCGGCAGTTAATGTTTGATGCGGTCGGCAGAATTGAGATCTACCTCAAAAGCAGAATTGCCTATCTTGCCTCTGAGGAACGCGGGCCTTTCTGTTACCCAGATGTCGCCATAACGAGGCTCAACTCGGCATGTCCATCGCGCTTTGCGCCGCGCTGGGCTACGCAGCCGTCTTTGGCAGCGCCACCAATACGCTGCTCGCACCCATCCTGATTGGCTGCGAAGTCTTCGGTTTCGGTAATCTGCCGGCATTCTTCATCGTCTGCGTCGCGGCTTACCTGTTCAACATGGATAAGTCGATCTATGCCCTGCAGAAGCGGGCGTAGAAAGATGTCCAAGCAAGTGGTCTCAACCGGAAACGGCATCCCACTCTAAGGCTGTATTCCGGGACACGGTTTCCGTTTGGGACGCCATTCGGAAAGCGCATCCCGTTCTTTCACGGCGTCTTGGCTATGCAAAGTGCTCGAACGTTATTCCTCGTACGCGCCCTCGAGCCGAAGCAGCCACTCCTTGCGGTCAAGCCCGCCGGCATATCCGTTAAGCGAGCCGTCGGCGGCAACCACGCGATGGCACGGCACAATGATCGAAATAGGATTCCGCGCGACCGCGGCCCCCACGGCACGGGGAGACACAACAGGTGCTTCGTTTCCCGGTACACGATGTCGAGCCGCAACACGCTGGGCGATCTCACCATACGTAGCGACCTCGCCACGCGGGATAGAAAGCAGCTCAAACCAAACCTCACGCTGAAACGCCGTGCCAATCATATGCAACGGCGGCGTAAACCGAGGCTCCTGCCCCGCAAAATAAGCATTCAGCCAAGCCCAAGAACGCTCAAGCACCGAAGAAGCCGCGCCATTTGCCGGACTCACCGAAGACATCCCACCGGTACCAGAAACCGCATCGGCGCCTTCAACATGTTCGGGATCTTCTTTGAGAAGCGTGGAGCCAAAGTGCTCCTGCCCCTCAAACCAAAGCCCCGTCAAACCGCGGCCATCAGCGGCAAGCAGGATTTCGCCCAAAGGCGAAGCAAACGTCGTCGTGACCACCAGCGGCTCCTTTCAAAACTCCGCAACATAATACCGCGAATTGTGCAGACAACCCCAATCGACCCCAAAGTCACCCAAGGCAGCAGGCGCGCAGCGCCGCAGCTGCCGCACGACCCCAAAGTCCCCGCAGGCAGCAGGCGCAACGCGCCGCAGCTGCCGGCCGCGCCCCACAGTCCCCAAAGGCGGCAGGCGCAAAGCGCCGAGGCCGCCGCCGGGGCCAGGGCCCGCAACGGCCACGTGCCCTCACATCAGCCCAGCGGCCCCAGCCAACAACGGCCCCATCGCAGGCCGCTCGCAGCCGAGTCACCGCAGGCGGGGGCCGGACAGGTCACACTACTCGCAGAGCAGCTTAGCGATCTGGACGGCGTTGGTTGCCGCGCCCTTACGGATTTGGTCGCCGCAGCACCAGAAGGTGATGCCACGCGCGGCCTCGGGGTTCGAGATGTCGCGGCGTACGCGACCGACCCAAATCAGGTCCTGGTCGGAGGTGTCCATCGGCATGGGGAAGCGGTCGTGCGCATCCTCGGCGCTCATGTCGTCAACTAGCTTGACACCCGGAGCGGCAGCCAGCGCGGCACGGGCCTCTTCCACCGTGATGTCGCGCTCGAACTCAAGCGTGATGCTCTCGGAGTGCGAGCGCAGCACGGGCACGCGCACACAGGTGCAGTTCACGCGCAGCTCGGGCAGATGCATGATCTTGCGGCCCTCGTTTTGCAACTTCATCTCCTCGGAGGTAAAGCCCTCCTCCTTGACGCCGCCAATCTGCGGAATCAGGTTGCTCGCGAGCTGGGCGGCAAACGCGCGCGGCTCGGGAATCTCCTCGCCACGGCCCAGGGCGGCCAGCTGAGCCTCGAGCTCGGCCATACCGGGGGCGCCAGCACCCGAAGCCGCCTGGTACGTCGAGACGATCATGCGCTTCACGCCAGCGAGCTGATGCAGCGGCCACGTGGGAACCAGGCCGATGATAGTCGCGCAGTTGGGGTTGGCGATAAGGCCGTGATGCCACTTGATATCGTCGGCATTGATCTCGGGCACGACCAGCGGCACCTCGGGATCCATACGGAAGGCATGGCTGTTGTCGACCACGACGGCGCCGCGCTTGACGGCCTCGGGCAGCAGCTCCTTCGCGATATCGTCACCGGCGGCTCCAAGCACAATGTCGCAGCCCTCAAAGGCCTCGGGGCAAGCCTCTTCGATCACGATCTGCTCGCCACGGAACTCGACGGTCTTGCCCGCAGAACGCGCGCTCGCCAGCAGCTTGAGCTTGCCAACCGGGAACTCCTGCTCGTTGAGGCACTCGAGCATCTGGGTGCCCACGGCTCCCGTCGCGCCCAAAATAGCAACCGTGTACTGTTTCATGCTTCCCCCTTTAAAGGTTGTGGCTTTTGCCCGCACGCCAAGCAGGCCGATTATTGTTGCCAGTGTATACAAGAACGGGGCGGGCACGAAACCCGCCCCGTCGAAACGAAACCGAAACGAAACGCCCCGCCATAGATTTTTGAGGCAAGTCCAAAAATCTACTGGGATAGCAGCTACTTGTGGAGCGCGACCAGAGCGGGATCGACCGGCGCGGGAGCCTCCAGATCGGAGACCTTCACAATGCCGTTCTCGTCGGAGAAGGCGCGGTAAATGGTCTGAATCGCCAGATCAAAGTCCTTCTCCTCCACACCGATGATGATATTGATCTCGTCGCAGCTCTGCGAAATCATACGCACGCTCACGCCAGCCTGGCCAAGCATGCCAAACAGGTGGCCCGAGATGCCGGCACGACCGCGCAGGTTACGGCCGACGGTCGCGATAAGTGCCAGACCCTCGACAACCTCGATCTCGAGCGGCTCGACCTCCTGCTGAATGTCGCCCACGAGCGAGTACAGTGAATCGTGAACGTCCCGCTCCTGCACCACGGCGCCAAAGCGGTCGACACCGGTGGGCATGTGCTCGACGGAAACGTCATAGCGCTCGAACACCGAAAGCGCACGGCGCATAAAGCCGACGCGGGGCTTGGTGCGGTCGCGGGCGACGTTGATGGCGACAAAACCGCGCTTGCCGGTCACGCCGGTAATGATGGGCTCCGCCTCGCCTTCATCAGCCGTCTCGCTAATGATGGTGCCGGGGTCCTGCGGCGCATTGGTGTTCTTGATGACCAGCGGAATGCCTGCCTCGCGCACGGGGAACACGGCTTCCTCGTGCAGGACGCTTGCGCCCATGTACGAAAGCTCGCGCAGCTCCTCGTAGGTAACGCGCGCAATGGGCTGAGCCTCCGGAACAATACGCGGATCCGCAGAATAGAAACCCGAGACGTCGGTCCAGTTCTCGTAAAGGTCGGCGCCCAGGCACTTAGCCAAAATCGAGCCCGAGATATCGCCGCCGCCACGATCGAGCAGCTTGATCTGGCCCTCACGCGTCGCGCCGTAGAAACCGGGCATAACAAAGCCGCCCTGCTGACCGTACTCCTGCACCAGCTCGGAGGTGCGGTTCATGCTGAGCGTACCGTCGTGATGGAACGCAACGACCGTCGCGGCATCCAGGAACGGCAGGCCCAGGTACTCGGCCATCAGGCGAGCGGTGAAGTACTCACCGCGGCTCACGAGCTCCTCGGTGGAGTAACCGCCCGAGCGGGCGCGCTCGGCAAAGGCCGCGAACTCCTCGCGGATGGGATAGGTAAGCTCCAGCTCGTCAGCAATATCAAAATAGCGCTGGCCAATGTCCTCGAGCAACTCCTCGCACGACACGTGATACTTAACGTGCGCGTTAACCAGGTAGAGCAGGTCGGTCACCTTGGTGTCGCCCTTAAAGCGGCGACCGCAGGCAGAAACCACCACAAAACGGCGGGCAGGGTCGGCATCGACGATGGCCTTGATCTTCTTGAAGTGTTCGGCGTCGGCGACCGACGAGCCGCCAAACTTGGCAATCTTAATCATGGGCTGGAGGTTACCTTTCTAAAAGCCTCTGCGAACCTATTTTGCGTGCTCTGATACCATGGTTTCACCGATTGGGACCAAGGCATCCGAGGAGCAGTGTTATATGGGAACTTATCATAGTACACGAGGACGCACTTTATCGTGCTCAAGTAAGGTGGCAATCCGTACCGGCATCGCTCCCGACGGGGGTTTGTTTGTCTCGGACGAGCTCGGCACCCAGCAGGTCGATATCAGCTCGCTTGCAGCTAAATCGTACTTTGAAATCGCTCAAGATGTGTTGGGAATGTTACTGAATGATTACACGGCCGAAGAAATTTCGGCGTGTGTCGACGAGGCATACCGCGGCACGTTCGCGAGTGAAGAGGTTACGCCGCTCGTCAAACTCGACGCTGCGCCGGGTGTTGACGCCCCTCAGACCTATGTGATGGAGCTCTTTGGCGGCCCCACAAGCGCCTTCAAGGACGTCGCCCTGCAGATGCTCCCCCGCCTCATGGCCCGCACCTCCGCCCAGGACGGCGACGCCGAGCGCATCATGATCGTCACCGCCACGTCGGGCGACACGGGCAAGGCTGCGCTCGCCGGTTTTGCCGACGCTCCGGGTACGGGCATCACCGTCTTTTATCCCGAGGGCAAGGTTAGCCGCGTCCAGAACCTGCAGATGTCCACGCAGGAGGGCGACAACGTCGCCGTCTGCGGCATCCGCGGCAACTTTGACGACGCCCAGAGCGCCGTCAAGCGCATCTTTGCCGATAAGGAGCTTGCCGAGCGCCTGGAAGCCGCCGGCACGGTGCTTTCGAGCGCCAACTCTATCAATGTCGGCCGTCTGGTACCGCAGGTCGTCTACTACTTTGCCGCCTATGCGCAGCTGCTGCGCGCCGGCGCTATCGAGGCTGGCGACGCCGTAGAGTTCTGTGTGCCCACCGGCAACTTTGGCGATATCTTGGCCGGCTACTACGCCAAGCGCATGGGCCTGCCCGTCGCCAAGCTCATCGTCGCGAGCGACAAGAACAACGTGCTTGCCGACTTCCTGACCACCGGCGTCTACGACCGTAACCGCCCGTTCTTCACGACCATCTCGCCGTCGATGGACATCCTCATCAGCTCTAACCTGGAGCGCATGCTGTACTTCCTGTCCGATGGCGACTGCGAACTCGTTGCCGGCCTTATGGAGCAGTTGGCACAGACCGGTCGCTACGAGGTACCCGCCGAGCTGCTGGCCAAGATTCAGAGCGTCTTTGGCTGCGGCTGGGCCAGCGAGGACGAGGTCCGCGCTGCCATCAAGAGTTGCTGGGACGCCAACGGCTACGTGATCGACCCGCACACCGCTTGCGGCTATCACGTCTTTGAAAAGGTCGCTCCCGCCGAGGGCGCCAAGGCTCGCGTGCTGCTTTCGACCGCCAGCCCCTACAAGTTCCCGCGCGCCTGCTGCGACGCCCTGGGCCTCGACGTTCCCGAGGATGATTTTGAGGCTATGCGTGTACTCGAGCAGGCCACCAACACGGTCGCCCCGGTCCAACTCGCCGAGCTTGAGTCCAAGCCTGTCCGCTTCGAAGACGTCTGCGACGTAGCCGACATGGCCAACTACGTCGAGTCTGCAGCAAAAAAGATGACTACCAACTAAAACCCCTTATAAGGCGCCGGCGAAAGCCGGCGCACCTTCTTTTTATTTAGCTTTCGGGATAATGACGAGCATGCGAGCGGGTCTGGCCGTTTAGTTCGTCGCGAGTTCCGCACGAGCCGGAAAGCACTTAATGTGCTTTCCGAGCGAGCCAGGACTGCCCGAGCAGCGAACTAAACGGCCAGACCCGCCCAGGAGGACCCACATGATCAAAATCACCGTCCCAGCAACCAGCGCCAACCTAGGCATCGGCTACGACACCCTCGGCATGGCCGTCAGCCTCTACTCGCACTTCACCTTCGAGCGCGCCGACAAGCTCACCATCACGGGCTGCCCCAAGGAGTTCCAAAACGAGAATAACCTGGTCTATGTGAGCTTTGTCGATGCGCTGGCCGCATGGGGCGAGCCGGCCTTCCCCGTTGCCATCGACATCCAGACCGACGTGCCCGTCGCCCGCGGCCTGGGCTCCAGCTCCACCTGCGTCGTCGCCGGCATCATGGCAGCCGCCGCACTGACGGGCCACACCGTCGACCGTGCCGAGCTTGTTCGCATTGCCACCGAAGTCGAGGGGCATCCTGATAACGTCGCTCCCGCCATCCTTGGCGGCGCCGTCTGCTCCTTTACGCCGACCGATTCGCTCCCCCAATGTCTGCGCTACGAGGTGAGCGATCGCTTGCGTTTTATTACCGTGATTCCGCCCTACGAGGTACATACGAGCGAGGCGCGCAAGGTCGTGCCGCAGGAGATTCCACTCTCCACCGCCGTATGGCAAATGGGCCGCATCGCCGGCATGACGCGCGGCCTGGAGACCGGCGACCTTGACCTGATTGCCGCCGCTAATGACGACCGCATTCAGGAGCCCTATCGTCGCCGCCTGATTCCCGACTACAACGCCGTGCGCGACACCTGCCTTAACGGCGGCGCTAAAACCATCTGGATTAGCGGCTCGGGCTCGACCCTCATGGCTGTGACCGACGACACCATCGTGGCAAAGTTCCTGCAGGTCAAGCTGCGCGAGCAGTTCCCCAAGTGCGACACGCATATCCTCACGTGCGACACCGAGGGCGCTCAAATCGAGTACCTGTAGACATCCTCCTCATATACCTGTCCGGGACGGTCGGGATGTTCCCTCAAAATCGTCCTCGCGCATGAAGTCCCCTTGTCCTGCTCCTACGGAGCGACGGACAAGGGGCCTTCGCGCTGCGGAATGATTTTGAGGGAACATCCCGACCGTCCCTGCGCCTACCTTGCTGAGGATGTCTACAGGGACCCATGCTTTGAAGGGGCGCCGGGCTGAAATATATGGCCCTTTATTGATAGGGGCTCTTGCTAGGCTGGAGCCCTTACTAAAGGCAGGCCTCGGCGATGCGGCGCTTGAGTTCGTCGATACCCACGCCGGTCTGGGAGCTTGTGATGATCACGTTTTCGGCCGGAACGTTGAGCTGCTTTTTGATGGCTGCTGCTTGGCGGGCCTGCTGGGTACGGCTGAGTTTGTCGGCCTTGGTGAGGCAGACGATAAAGTTGAACTCGTTGCCCTGCAGGTAGTCAATCATGTCGTGATCGAGCTTGCTGGGGTCGTGGCGGATATCCACCAGAGAGACGACCAAGTTAAAGCTGCGCTCGGAGTCAAAGAAATCGCCAATGAGCTCGGCCCAGCGGTCGCGCTCGGCCTTGGAACGACGGGCGAAACCGTAGCCCGGCAGGTCCACAAAATGCACGTCGTCGGCCTCAAAAAAGTTGATGTTGCTCGTCTTGCCCGGCGTGCTCGAAACCTTGACCAGGTTCTTGCGGCCAAAGAGTTTGTTCATGATGGAGGACTTGCCCACGTTGGAGCGGCCGACGAAGCTCACCTCGGGACAGGTTGACTCGGGAATCTGCGAAACCTTGCCGTAGCTGGCGACGAACTTGGCAAGCTGGTAGTTAATTGAATCGGCCATGGACACTCCTTGGTCGTAGGTTCTTACAAAACGGGCGTGCTATTGCGCGGCGGCGATACGACGAACGATGTCAAGCGTGATGCCGCTCGCGGTGCGAGCGTACTCGTCCAGATCGAACTCGCGCTCGCAAAACGCGTCATATGCCTCGTCACAATTATCGCTGATAGCGCGCAGTACCAGGCAATCGACACCATTCTTGGCCGCGATGTGCGCAATTGCCGCGCCCTCCATCTCGACGCAATCGGCATGCGTGGCCTCAATCGCAGCGTTACGCATGGCGTCACCCGTAACAAAGCGATCACCCGTGGCGATAGTGCCACACAGGAACTGCTTGGGGTCCTTCTCCGCAGAAGTCTCATCCGCCGAGGCATCCACAAATCCATGCTCGGCAAGCACGGCGGCGGCAACATCAGCCAACGCCGGTGTCGAGACAAACTCCTCGAGCCCCGGCGCGGACTCGGCGATGAGTGCCGTATCGGTATCCAGATAGCGCAGGCACTTGCCTATAACCACGTCGTTAATATGGAGTTTAGGGTTTAGGCCACCCGCAATGCCCGAAAACACTATGGCCTGCGGGGCGTATTTGCTGATGAGATGCTGCGTTGCGGCAGCGGCGTTCACGGTCCCCATGCCCGCCGTCGTGGCGACTACTGTCAGACCCGAAAGCCCACCGTTCACAACGGTCAAGCCCGCCTCCTGCGACTCATGCGCGCCACTCAGCTCTTCCTTAATCTGCGCAACCTCTTTTTCGAGTGCGCCTATGATCGCGATGGTTGCCATGCCATCCCCCAAATCCGTGCAAATTGCTTATCCACGGTATGGTACCAGCATTTTGGCTCAACCGTGTCAGCACCAAGCCGTTAGGCCAGTACAGCTCGGGTATCATAAAGGGGCAAAAATGGCTTGTTAGCCGATGGCCGACCTGAGCTCCGCACGGCGCTTTTTCATACCGGCCATAACGGCATTGCGCAGCTCGGGCATGCGCGCGGTATCCATCTGAGGTACGCCCTCAAGCTTATAGGGAATGCCCAGTTGCTCGTACTTGACGACACCCATCGTGTGATACGGCAGCATTTCCAGGCCCACCACGTTGTGCCATGGAGCGATGAGGCGACCGAGCTTCTCGCACTCCTCCACCGTGTCGGTAATGCCCGGCACCACCACGTGGCGGATAACGACCTTGATCTTGCGACGTGCAAGTTCATCGCCGAACGCCAAGATGCGTGCGGGATCGCAACCGGTCAGCTTTTTATGCTCGACCGGGTCGGCATGCTTAATATCGAGCAGTACCATGTCGGTCTCGTTGAGCACGGCATCGAACTTCTCGGGGTGGTTGGGGTCAAATGCATAGCCACAGCTATCTAGGCAGGTATGTACACGGCCATCGGGGTTGTTATGCATAGCACGAAACAGATCGGCCAAAAACTCGGGCTGCAGGAGCGGCTCGCCGCCGGACACCGTAATGCCACCGCTGCGATAGAACTCGTGGTTACTCTGGAACTCATCCATCAGGTGTTCGACGGTCACCATGGTGCCGCCGTTGACCGACCAGGTATCGGGATTGTGGCAATACGCGCAGCGCATGGGACAGCCCTGAACAAACACCACAAAGCGGATGCCGGGTCCGTCGACCGTTCCCATCGTCTCGATCGAATGCACGCGGCCAAGGGCAAACGCAGAGTCCTCGGGACGAGCGTCCACACCCTCAAGCGTCATTTCTGCCATTCGCGCTACCTTGCCTCTCCTTGGATGCAACCAATTAAAATGCCAGAGTCATTCTAGCCCATGCGTTTGCGTTTAAACGTCTCGGACTAGAACGGCACGTTTTAATCTATCCCCCATCACCATGGCTGGGGGCTACGTCGAGATGTCAGGCTGAAGAACGCTCGCCTGCGGCCTTTACGCCTTAAGCGTGAGCACCGCACCGAAGGCGGTCGGGCCGCAATGGCTCGAGATGACGCCGCCGACCTGAGTCCAGGTAACGTCCTTAAAGCCCAGATCATGCGCATAGACCTCCATGTCATCGCGCAGCTCCTGGGAAAGGCCTACCGAATACGCCAGGCCAATGTGTGAGTAGTCGATCTCGCCCTTCGCAACCATGTGGTCAATAAAGGCGCGGGCGCACTTGAGCATAGAGCCGCGGAACTTCTTGGTTGCCACGAACTTGCCGCCCGTCACCTCAATGCAGGGCTTAATCTTGAGCAGATGGGCGCCTAGGAACGCGACGTTGGACAAACGACCGCCTGCCTTAAGGAAGGCAAGGTCGGTAGGAACAAAGCCCAGCAGCACACGGTCCATGACGGAGTTCGTAAATGCAAAGATCTCGTCGACGGTGGCATCGGGGTGAGCCTCGATGTATTTGGCAGTCTCGACGACAACGAGCGACTGGCCCACCGAGACAAAACGCGTGTCCATGGAGTAGACGTAGTCGCGACCCTTGGCGGCGATCTTCGATGATTGATGGGAGCAGGTCGTTGCCTCGGAATACGCGAGATGCAGAATAGTCGCGTCGGGCTGCTCGGCATGGATACGGTCATATACGTGCGCAAAATCTGCCGGCGCACAGCCGCTGGTCTTGGGCACCACACCAAACTCGTTGCAGCGCGAGTAAATCTCAAGCGGATCGATGGAGCCGTCCTCGACGGTCTCGTCGCCAACTGTGACGTGCATGGGCACGCGCACGATGCCGTAGCGCTCGCAGAGCTCCGGCGTCACATCCGACCCAGACTCAACCACGATTACGTACTTGCCCATTATTATCACGACCCATCTCAACGTTGGTTTTTCAATACATGACACGCGCCGCCGCACTGTTGCACAACAGCATCCAAGCACCAAAGAGACGCCGCCCCTTGCACACAACAAAGGACAGCGTCTCCCTGGAAAACTCTGTGCTTAACTGAGATTTTACACGGTTTATAAATGAGTGTTACTTATCCCGCAAACGGTAGCTATACGCGATAAACGGTAGTTGGCCGCGGCAACTGCGACACATTCCGCCCAACAAGTCCAATCGTGCTCCATGCACGGTTAATGAGCGAGGCGGTAGAAATCCATCGACGCCGCACCCTCGGCGTGCAGCGCCATCGCCGGAACCGCCGACGAATAGGTACGGCTCGTAAGTGCCGCCTCACCGCCGTTGGCAAAAATCTCGACCATCGTAGTGTCCGAAAGCACGCGCAGGTCGCGAAGCTCGCCGAGCTCAATCGACCTCTGGTCGCGCCCATAGCCTTCGTCACCCATGTCGAGGGTAAGCATCCCGTCCGCATAGCGCACAAAGACACCCTTGCGAATCTCGAGCTCAACCATCTTGGCGCCCTCACAGGAAACCACGAGATCAAACAGGCGGCCCGGCTCCTCAACGGTTTCACCGCCTGTCGTGCGAACGCAGTCGCCGCGCATCCTCTCAATCTCGTGCGCCGGCTGCTGGCAGAGCTTACCATCGCGCATGCTCAGCTCTCGCGGCACCGTCAACGCGCACTGCCACCCGCGCGCCACCGTCGGGTTTTCCGCCGTCGCATCGGGGCAACCCGACCATCCGATCATCAATCGCCGGCCTGCAGCATCCTCAAAGGACTGCGGAGCATAGAAATCAAAACCGGCATCGACCATCGGGGGCATGCCCTTCCCGACGATTTTAAAGCTCGGCGCCTCCCAATCGGCCTCGATGGGGAACCACACGCACTGATGCGGATTGCGGTAACGCCAACCATCGGCAGGCACACCCTGCGGACAGCAAACGAGAATAAGCTCGCCATCGAGCTCAAACAGATCGGGGCACTCCCACATAAAGCCAAACTTCTCGCCCAACTCAATGCGCGTCGCATAGCTCCAGTCCTCAAGATTGCGCGAGGTATAGACAAGCACGCAGCCACGGTCGTCTTTCGTACGAGCGCCCAGAACCATGTAGTAGATACCGTCGTGTTCAAGGATCTTGGGATCGCGCACGTGCGTACCGATATCGTCGGGGTAATCGACCGGCCCAACAGCTATGCGCTTCTCGCCCAATTCGTCGGGATTCTCGGCAACCATATGAATCTGGTTTTGCTCACGGCCCGTCAACACGTAGTCGTAATCATCACGGTCAAAATGCTTAACGTTGCCGGTATAGAAGTAGTGAATCTTGCCATCACGTACAAAGGCAGAACCAGAATACGCTCCACTCGAATCCAAATCGGAATCGGGGAACAGCACGGGACCGTGATTCTCGTACGTCACAAAATCCTTTGTCGTCAGATGGTTCCAAAGCACTGGACCGCCATGCGCAGCATCGAACGGATCGTATTGATGATAGATGTGATACGTATCACCAATCTGAACCAAACCATTGGGGTCGTTGAGCCAGCCAAGCTCAGGCTCCACATGGAACAAAAGCCTATCGGGGTCGGACGCGATGCGAGCCGCCGTCTCATCCTGTCCGGCACGCCACTGCTCATAGTCCGCGCGTGTCACCTTATTTTTTTGATTAAACATCGCCGTTGACTTTCTCGTCTATGGGAAAGGACGCTCGACTCACACGAGCCGAACGCCCTTCCCCAAATGGACTTATCCGCACATTACGCTGAACGGCTCAACTAGAAGCTAACGTCGAAGCCCGCGCCAGTGCCCTCTTCATCGGTGGTCGGCACGCCCTTTGCCTTGTTGTAGGCAAAGATCAAGACGATCGGCACGATGAAGGCGATGAGATTGCCAGCCACATACCACACGAGCGTCTCGGGCGTGACGATGAGCAGGCCAAGCACGCCGGTCAGACCCTGACCGATGGCGCGCACCTCAAAGAGCTTCACGAAGGCACCACCGCAGCCTGCACCGATACAAGCGCAGATGAACGGGATAATCGAGTAGCGCATGTTTGCAGCAAAGATTGCGGGCTCGGAGATACCGACCAGCGTCGGGATAAAGGACGACATGCAGATGTTGCGCTCTTTGGAATGCTTCTTGTGAATGAGGTACATGCCGATGGCGCCGCCGCCCTGGGCGATGATGGAAACCGACCAGATGGCCTGGATGTAGTTGAAGCCAGTCGTGGCAACGAGGTTTGCCTCGATACCCTGGATGAACTGATGCGTACCGGTAACGACGAGCGGCTGCAGGAATGCGGCAAAGACAAAGGCACCGAAGACGCCCATCCTGTTGTACAGGATATCGATTACGCCGGCGAGGACGTCGCCGATCAGGTTGCCGAGCGGGCCGAACACGGTGAACAGAGCGACGTTAGCAAGAATCAGGGTAACGGTCGGGACAAAGACGAACGAAACGACCTCGGGGATGTACTTCTGGGCAATCTTCTCGACCTTGGCCATAAACCAGGCAGTCAGGATTGCAGGGAACACGCCGCCCTGGAAAGCAACCATGGGAATGGAGAGCGGACCGAAGTTCCAGTACTCAGCACCCGTCGGGTCCATAACGAACGTGTTGCGGTTCATAAGGCTCGGGTGAACCATGACGATACCGACGAGGATGCCCAGAATCGGATTACCGCCAAAACGCTTCACCGCGCTGTACATAACCAGGACAGGCAGGTAGTCGAACGTGGTGGCGATAATGGCAAAGAAGCTTGCGAGGTTCTTGAGGAACTCGCTGTGATCGGCGAGGCTGCCCTCCATGCCAAAGAGGCCGTTGGCAACGATCAGCGACTTAAGGCCGATGATGATAGCAGCGCCGACGAAAGCGGGAATGATGGGGATAAAGATGTCCGAAAATACCTTGAGGACCGAGAAGAACTTGCCCTTCTTGTCCGCCTCGGCGCCCTTGACCTCGGAAGCGCTGATCTCCTTAACGCCCGTCAGAGCCATAAACTCATCGTAGACCTTGTTGACGGTACCGGTACCGAAGATGATCATGAGCTGGCCGCTGTTGTACAGCACGCCCTTGACGCCATCGATGTTCTCGAGCTCGGCCTTGTTGTACTTGCTCGTATCCTTGAGCACCAGACGCAGACGCGTAACGCAATGCGTGGCGCCCTCGATGTTCTCCAGACCGCCGACGTTATCGACGACTTGCTGAGACACTACTTTGTAGTCCATGTTCCTCTCCATTCCTTTACGAAATCATAAGACGTTTTGATGCCATTACAGAGACGCGATCGTTGCATTTGCGCACTTGAGCGTACCGTCGGTGACCGTCAGCGCCACACCCTGGCCCTGCTTATTGCAGAAGCGCGCGTTAAGCGCAACATCATCGACAAAGATGGTCGCGATATCGTCGTCAACGACCAGGCGCACATGATGAGTGCCCTCGCCCTTAAAGAACAACGGACGCTCGAGGCCCATGTTGTTGACCTGGAACCACGGATACTGGGGGGCCGCCGTAAACTCGAGCTTGCCCTCACGCAGGTTGGCGCGGAACTCATAGGCAAGACCGGACTCGGCGTCCTCGGCAAGCTTCACCGAGAAGCCGGCAGCGTCACCGGCGAGCTCGATGTCGGCATCGAGCATATAGGTGGAACCGGCATCCGCGGCGAGCACCTGCTCGACCTTGCCCGACTCGCAGGAAAGCTCAAAGGCCTCGACTGCCTTAGCCTCGCCAAAGGCGCCAAGCATGCTGTCGGGGAGCTTGGTGCCGAGCGTTCCGTCAGCACGCTGAACGATCTCGAGGGGCATAAAGGTGCCACCCCATAGGTAAGAGCTGGGGTCACCGCCCTCGTCACGCGTAGGAACCCAACCAAAGAGAACGCGGCGCTCGCCATCAAATGCGGTACGCGCGGCATAGTACGCGCGGCCATCGAAGGAATCGTCCGCAGGAGTGATCCAAGGACCGTTGATAGAGCGAGACATGCGGTAACGGGTCTTGTTGCCATCACTGTACTCGGAGAACACCAGATACCACCAGTCGCCCATCTTAAAGAGATCAGGCATCTCGAACATGGTGTACAGGCCCGGATTCCACCAGTCGCCCTGGAACTCCCAGGTATCCAGGTCCTTGGAGGTGAACTTGACCAGACGACCGGTCATCAGACGCTTGTCCTCGCCCACACGCGTGCCGAGGATGAGCATGTACTCTTCGTTCTCCTCATCCCAAAGCACAAAGGGATCGCGCCAGTTGCGGTCATCGTAACCCTCCTGGGGCGGAAGCAGCGTCTCGGCGATGTTCTTCTCCCACTTGACGGCGTCGTCACTCGTTGCGTGAAGAAGAACCTGCTTCATCAAGCGTGCCTTGACCTTATCGCGATTGCAACCAGTGTAGAGCGCATGGTACTTGTCGCCCACCTTAAACACCGTGCCGGCATAAACATACTGGTCGACTTCCTCGTCGCCGCCACGCTCAAGGCTCTCGCCAAAGTCTTTGTAATTGACGAAGTCCTTGGTTGTCGCGAGTGCCCAGCCAAACGGCTCTCCGAAAGGTCCGGGGTTTCGCGTGTCACGCTGATGATAGAGATAGAACGTGCCGTCCTCGCCGTACGGCATGATGTCGCCTACCCAAATTCCCTCAGGCTGGTAATACACCTTGTGCATCCGAGACTTCCTTTCTCACGAGATACTAACTCGGTACAACTGCAAGATATGTCAATCGTTTTCATATGTCAAACGTTTTCACACCAATACGTCTTTTCGCAGTTCCAGTCGTCGGCAAACGGTTGACATATGCCGGCGAACGGTCATCAGAGGTGTTTGAGGAATTCTTTTGGCACGGGATGAACTACGCGGTTTTACCCTCAATGAGTTCAACGGGGAGCTTGATATTCGATTCGGGCTTTTCGCCGTTAATAAGAGCAATGATGGATTGCGCCGCGAGCTCTCCGATGCGATCGATATCTTGGCGTACGGTTGTTAAGTCAGGCATAAACGTCATAGTGCGGCGGGCACCATCCGCGCCCACGACCTTAATATCGCCCGGAGCGCTCAAGCCGCGCTGCTTCATCACGTTAAGACAGATAGCCGCCATCGTGTCGTCTCCCGCAAAGATGCCGTCAATATCGGGGTTCTCATCGAGGATCTTCGCAACGACCGCGCTCTTTTCGTCGTCGGGCTTAACGAACTCAACCTCACGGACAAGCGCGGGCAAACCGGCCTGCTCAACAACATCGAGGTAGGCATCGGTACGCTTATTGGCAGGCATGCGCATGCGGCTATTGCTGCGCAGGCACAGGATGCGTGAACATCCGTCATCGATCAGGCGACGCGTAGCAAGTTCGCCGATGCTATAGCTGTCGCTCGCAATCTGAACAGAGGCTTCGCCAAGGTCGCAGTCGATACCAACCAGACTCAAACCCATCTCGGCATACGCCTCGGCACCGATATTAAGCGAGTTGACGATGACGCCATCAACCATATTGCGTCGAAGCATGTCGATATAAGAGCGCTCAAGCTCGGGTCGATTGGCGCTATTGCACAGCAGCATCTTAAAACCGTTTTCGGCCAGGGTATGCTCAATGACTTGAACCACTTGGGCATGAAACGGACTGCTGACATAGGGGACGATCATACCGATAAGATTCAGGCGACCGTTGAGCATGGCACGGGCGATATCGTTGGGCGTATAGTTGATGCGCTTCATCGCGGCATGGACCTTATCGCGGGTCTCTTGGCTAATATAGCCGCGATTATTAAGCACACGAGATACCGTAGTAGGCGAAACCCCCGCCACCGCCGCAACTTCCTTGATGCCAGGCTTAGCCGTATCCTTAGAACGAGCACTCTCGCGAGCCATAGCACCCTCCCCCATCAACATGTCATACGTTTACATACGAACAAAGCATACCCCAACAACAGCGGGATGACGGTAACAGTACAAGTAAGTAAACGACTCATCCAAATAATTAGGAGAGTTCCGCCTAAAGGGTGACTACACAGGACCCAGCCGGGGCTGTTTGGGCTACCTCCCAAAACATTCCGCAGGACGCAAAGAGGCTCCGCCGCGCAACGCGCGCAGCGGAGCCTCTTTGCATGTCCGAGGACGTTTTGGGAAATAACCCAAAACCGGCCCCAGTAATCCTACAGGAGTTGAACCCTTTAGAACTTGTCGTGGAAGGTACGCGAAATGACCTCGTCCTGCTGCTCCTTGGTGAGCGTGTGGAAGTTCACGGCATAGCCGGAAACGCGGATGGTCAGCTGCGGGTACTTCTCGGGGTGAGCCTGAGCGTCAAGCAGCGTCTCACGGTTGAAGACGTTGATGTTCAGGTGGTGGCCACCCTTCTCGGCGTAAGCGTCGAGCATGTGGACCAGGTTATCGGCCTGAGTCTCAGAAACTTCAGAAACCTTCATAATGTGTCTCCTTCGATTAATAGGCGCCGGCCGAAACCGGCGCGCTAATCAGTAATCGTTATTGTTAGTATAGCACTAACAATAGTTACTCGCCCAGCTGATCAAGGTCGATATCGCCAAAGAACACCTGGTCCTCCTTGCCGAGCGCACTCGGGATGATGGAGAAGGTGTTGGAGATGCCGTCCTGAGCATCGCGGAACGGGAGCTTGGAAACCGAAGACAGCGAAGCGATGGCGCCGTGGCTATCGCGCTTGTGCATGGGGTTTGCACCCGGGGCGAACGGCTGGCCAGCCTTGCGGCCGTCCGGCGTGGAGCCGGTCTTCTTACCGTAGACGACGTTGGAAGTAATGGTCAGAACCGAGGTCGTGGGCACGGAGTTGCGGTAGGTGTCGTTCATGCGGATGTACTCCATGAACTGGTGCACAACGTCGTGAGCGATCTGGTCGACGCGGTCGTCGTCGTTACCGTACTTGGGGAAATCGCCCTCGGTCTCGAAGTCGACGATGATGCCGTTCTCGTCACGGACGGGGTGGACCTTGGCGTACTTGATGGCGGACAGGGAGTCAGCCACGACGGAAAGGCCAGCGATGCCCGTAGCGAACCAGCGGTGCACGTGCTTGTCGTGCAGAGCCATCTGGATGCGCTCGTAGCAATACTTGTCGTGCATGTAGTGAATGATGTTCAGCGAGTTGACGTACACGCCAGCGAGCCACTTCATCATGTCGTTGTACTTGGCCACAACGTCGTCGTAATCGAGCGTATCGCCCTCGACGGCGCGGTACTTGGGGCCGACCTGCTTCTTGGAGACCTCGTCAACACCGCCGTTGAGTGCGTACAGCAGGCACTTGGCCAGGTTGGCGCGAGCGCCGAAGAACTGCATCTCCTTGCCAATGCGCATGGAGGACACGCAGCAGGCGATACCGTAGTCGTCGCCGTGATAGACGCGCATGAGGTCGTCGTTCTCGTACTGGATCGAGGAGCTGGCGACAGAAGTCTTGGCGCAGAACTTCTTGAAGTTCTCGGGCAGACGGGTCGACCACAGAACGGTCATGTTGGGCTCGGGGCTGGTGCCCATGTTCTCGAGCGTGTGCAGGTAGCGGTAGCTCATCTTGGTAACGAGCGTACGGCCGTCAACACCCATGCCGCCGATGGACTCGGTGACCCACTGCGGATCGCCGGTAAACAGGGCCTGGTACTCGGGGGTACGGGCAAACTTGACCATGCGGAGCTTCATGATGAAGTGATCCACGAACTCCTGGATCTGCTCCTCGGTGAAGGTACCGTTGGCAAGGTCGCGCTCAGCGTAGATGTCGATGAACGTAGAGGTACGGCCGATGGACATAGCGGCGCCGTTCTGCTCCTTGACGGCAGCGAGGTAGGCGAAGTACATCCACTGGATGGCCTCCTGCGTGTTGGTAGCAGGGTTGGAAATGTCGAAACCATAGGTCTCGGCCATCATCTTGAGCTCGCCGAGGGCGCGGATCTGCTCCTGCAGCTCCTCGCGATCGCGGATGTTGTCGGCGGTCATGACCGTCGGGGTGGAAGCCTTCTGGGCCTCCTTGTCCTTAATCAGGTAGTCGACGCCGTACAGGGCAACACGACGGTAGTCGCCGATGATGCGGCCGCGGCCATAGCCATCGGGCAGACCGGTGATGATGTGAGCCGAGCGGCAAGCACGCATCTCGGGGGTGTAGACATCGAAGACGCCGGCGTTGTGGGTCTTGCGCTCGAAGGTGTAGCGCTCGACAACGTTCTCGTCGACCTTATAGCCGTGCTGGCTGGCAGCCTGGCAAGCGATGCGGATACCGCCGTTGACGTGCAGCGCGCGCTTGAGCGGCTTGTCGGTCTGGAGGCCGACGATGGTCTCCTTCTCGCGGTGGGCGTTATCGATGTAGCCAGCGGGGTGGCTCACGATACCCGTGACGGTCTTGGTGTCCATATCGAGGACACCGCCCTGCTCGCGCTCCTTAAGCAGCAGGTCGAGAACCTCGCCCCACAGCTCCTTGGTACGCTCGGTCGGGCCGGCGAGGAACGACTCGTCGCCCTCGTAGGGGGTGTAGTTCTTCTGGATGAAGTCTCGGACGTCAACCTCTCCCGTCCAGATGCCTTCCTTGAAGCCTTCCCATGCCTCCTGCATTGTGTAACCACGCTCCTAGTTACGTGTAATGCGGCGCTCTCTCACACCGCTGCTTATTGAATTCTTGAATGTTCGGCTTGCACTACCGGCTTCTTCCGTTCTTCACCACACGTTGGTGTAGGGAAAACGTTTATCCACCTTGGAACTACAACCCAAAACCCAAGATTTCACCCGTTTGAGAAGGATAACATAGCGACCCTCTCCATCTGGGCTGTTATATGTTTCTTTTTTTATATCATAATGGCGTTTTTTACAAACCCGCAGGAAATGCGAGCGCGAACAACTACCGTTCACCGATTTCTTTGGTATTTTTCCTTGCCTTTGTACGACGTTCACTCTAGCTGTTATGTCAGCTTTATCAGGGTAAAGTACCCCAGAGACCCTTCAGAAACTGAAGGGCGGCCACGGGATTTCCCCCAGGGCCGCCCTATGGCGTGGCTAGTTATTTAGCTTTGATTGCCGTTTGGCATTAGGCGGCTGCGGAAGCCTTGTCGGTCGTTGCCTTGCTGTTGCTCTGCTGGCCCTCAAAATGCTTGTAGCACCAGCTGGTGACCAGCGGGGTCAATATAGCCGTCACGATTGCGCAGGCAGCAACCTGTGCCGTAGCCGTCGCGAGCACGGCGCCACCGTACGTGGCCCCGTTGACGCTTGCCATGGCAGCAGGCGTAGCCACATTGGCTCCGGCGCAGCTCGAAATGGCCGCACCTGCGACACCCGTGCCGCCCGTGAGCTTGTCGACCGCGATGACGGGAATTGCAAAGATCACCGAGCAGATCACGCCGAGCAGAATACCGGGAAGACCGCCATTAATGAGCTGGCCAAAGGTCATGGTCGAGCCCATGGCAAAGAAGACGAGCACGATGACGGCGGAAAGTGCCGGTGCCATCATCTTCTTAAAGCTGGGGAAGACGTTGCCCAGAATAATGCCGACGACGATCGGCAGGATGGCACCCACGAGCGACCAGCCGATCGGAGCCTGGCCGGCAGCGCCGAGCACGATCATCGTGACCGGAGGGCCGACAACGAGCGTGGTGATTGCGACAGCGCCACGCTCGGCCTCATTGCCCATGGTGCCCATCAGACCAGCGTACATAGCGTTGTTGGCGCCGGTGCAAGCCGCCAGCATCACCATGGCAGAGATGCCAAACAGGTTGTCGTTGAACACATAAAGGATGAGCAGCGACACGGCAACGACCACGATTTGCTTGACGGCGATGATGATGGCACCGCGGGCAGCGGCGGCAGGAGCACTCTTAAACGAAATCGTCGTACCGACGATAAGCAAAAAAGCGCCCACGAGCGGGCCTGCACCCTGCTGGGTCATGCCAAGCGTAAAGCTGCCGAGCGTTTTGAACAGATCGGGGAATAGCGTGTTGAGCAGGCAGCCCAGCAGAAGCGGCACCAAAATATTGGCACCCGGGATGGAGGACATCTTAAAGAACGGCTCCTTTGCCGCCGGCGCCTCCACCACAGTCGATTCACTCATTTATATCTCCTTTTGATGCGTGTGGCACGCGGTCGCACGCTCCTGTGCCAGAAAGAAGGCGACGGTCCCGAGTCGCAGGAGCCGTCGCCGAATTAACGTCGCGGGGTATTACCCGTCCAGAACGATGCCACCGTCGCAGTCACCGATCTCGCCGTTCACGAAGCTGGCGAGGTCGGAGGCAAAGAAGAGCACCATCTGCGCAGGCTCGCTGGCCTGGGCGGCACGGCCCAGAGGAATACCGTTGATGATGCGCTGAGAGTTCTCGTCAGAGAGAATCGAGGTCATATCGGTCAACGTGAGCGACGGGCACACAGCGTTGCAGCGAACGCCGAACCTACCGCCCTCCTTGGCGACTGCCTTGGTTAGACCGTTAACACCGGCCTTGGAGCTCGCGTAAGCCGCGGTGCCGAGCAGGCCGCCGCCGATCTTGCCAGCAACAGAGCTCACGTTGACGATAGTGCCGGCATGGGCAGCCTTAAAGTGCGGGTACACGGCGTTCATCATGGTAAAGGTGCCGTTGAGGTTGATGTCGATGGTACGGCGCCACTCGGTGTCGTCGATCTCGTCGAACTTCTTGGTGCTGATGACGCCAGCGCAGTTGATCAGGATATTGGTTTGCGGCAGGTCTGCGAAAATCTGTTCGACGGTCTCGCGCGCCTTGGGCGCATCAGCGACATCGAGCTGATAAAACTTGTTGCCCTCGCCAAGCTCGGCCACAGCGGCCTCGCCCTTAGCAGCGTTCCTTGCGATGAGCGCGACATGTCCGCCGCCCGCGACGATGCCCTTGGCGATCTCGAGGCCAATGCCCTGAGTGCCGCCCGTGACAATCGCGGTCTTGCCCGTGAAGTCAAATGCCATGACTCCATCCCCCTTTATATAAGGTGTCTCCTCGCGGGAAGTTGGAGCATCGCACGTGGCGATTATATGAGTCCCAGTCGTCATGGTGGTGACAACCCCTCGCCTAACCGCGTGCATGATAGTTCTTTGAAACGCTGCAATTCTTGAATGATTTTAATTCTTTATGCGTTCTTTATATTGCCTAGCAACCAGGTAGTTTTTGGGACATGCCTAGAGATCTGCCCTTAACTTTGCTGGCACCGACGGTGTACGGAGATCGCCTAAAGGCAGTTTTCTAGGCATGTCCCAAAAATCTTCCGTATAGGGCGCGCGTGCAGGGGTATCATCTTTCACCGAAAATAGTTTCTAGTGTTAGGGGTTTTCGGTGGAAGATACCGATTTCCATGAGCTTGGGAGTCAGCTCCTTACCGAGTTTGGCGGCATTCACCAGCGCGTTTCGCGCTTTGTGGACAAAGCTCTCAGCGGCGAGATGGCTGTCATGCGCGCCCTTATGCTCGCTGGCGGTTCGCTCACGCCGAGCGAACTCGCTGATCGCGCCTGGGTCTCGAACGCCCGCATTGCCAATATCCTACGCGCTCTCGAAGCCAAGGGCTGGGTTGAGCGTGAGCACTCAAAGACCGACCGTCGTCGCGTACACGTCATAGTGACCGACAAGGGATTCCAGGATCTCGAAATCAAACGCCGGGAATTCGAGGACCGCACCGCGGCTTTCCTCGAACAGCTCGGCGAAACAGATACCCAAGAGATGGTGCGTCTTCTAAGGCGTGCCAACGAAATTATCGACCACAATCAAGAAAGGAGAGATGCCGAGTGAGGATTCTCAAGCTCTTTAAAAAGCATGTCCTGGCACTGCTCGCAGCTATCGTACTTATCGTAATCAGCTGCAACGCCGATCTGGCGCTGCCTACCTATATGAGCGACATCGTCGACGTGGGCGTGCAGCAAGGCGGCATCGCCTCGCCCGTGCCCGACACCATTCGCGCCGAATCGCTCGACGACCTCGAACTCTTTATGAGCGCCAAGGACGCCAAAGCTGTGGAGGCCGTGTTTAGTAAGGCGGACAATAACGGCATTCGAACGTACAAGGGCACCGAGGAGGAGCGCGGCGACGGCGACAAGATTGCCGACATCATGAGCCTGCCTGAGACCGTCGTGCTCGCCTTCAACCAGGGCATTGACGCCGACTCCATGGGCGACATGACCGGCGCATCCACCGAGGCAAGCGATGGCGGCGCCGCTCAGGCCATGCCCACCCCCGAGCAGATGGCAGCGATGACGCCCGAGCAGCTCGCCGAGATGCAGCAGAAGGCCGCAGCCGCGCAGAGCATGCAAAAGCAGATCGACGCCGACGGCGGTAAGATCACCATGAAGAGCCTGCGCCTAGGCGTTGAAGGCGGTCTTATCGATCAGGGCAAGCTCGTCGAGGGCGCCAACCAAATGGCAGACAAAATGGGCTCCATGTCGGGCTCCATCGTCACCCAGCGCGCCGTGAGCTATGTGCAGGACGAGTACAAGGCACAGGGCATCGACCCCGCCGACGTGCAGAACGCCTACCTGGGCCGCATGGCGACCACGATGTTTGGTCTGTGTCTGGTGTCGCTCGTCGCCACCATCCTGACCGGCGCCGTGGCGTCGCGCACCGCCTGCTCCATCGCCCGCGACCTGCGCCGCGAGACCTTCAACAAGGTTATGCACTTCTCGCCGGCCGAGGTGGGCAAGTTTAGCCAGGCCTCGCTCATCACCCGCTGCACCAACGACATTCAGCAGATCCAGATGGCCGCAACCCTGTTTATCCGCATGTGCCTGATGGCTCCCGTCATGGGCATCGTCGCTGTCATGCGTGTCCTGGCCAACCACACCGGCCTGGAGTGGACCATCGCCGTGGCCATCATCGCGGTCTCGGCCGTCGTCGGCGTGCTCATGGGCCTCACTATGCCCAAATTCAAAAAGATGCAGAGCTTTGTGGACCGCGTGAACCTTACCGCCCGCGAGCTGCTCGACGGTCTTATGCCCATCCGCTCGTTCAACCGCGAGGAGCATGAGCTCGAGCGTTTTGACAAGGCGTCGCTCGACCTGATGACCACGCAGCTCTACACCAACCGAGCCATGAGCTTTATGATGCCGCTCATGATGCTCGTCATGAACTGCATCACCGTGCTCATCGTCTGGTTTGGCGCCCAAGGCGTGTCCGACGGCGTGATGCAGGTCGGCAACATGATGGCGTTTATCTCCTACACCATGCAGATCGTTATGGCGTTTATGATCCTCACCATGGTTTCGGTCATTCTGCCCCGTGCCGAGGTCGCAGCCGAGCGCGTGGAAGAGGTCATCACCTGCCCCACGAGCATCAACGACCCCGCCTCGCCCAAACTGCCCACGGCCAGCGCGCCGCGCGGTGAGCTCACCTTCCGCGACGTGAGCTTCCAGTATCCCGATGCCCGCGCCGACGTCATCAGCGGCGTGAACTTCACCACGCATGCCGGTCAGATGCTCGGCATCATTGGCTCCACGGGCTCGGGCAAGTCCACGCTCGTACAGCTGATTCCGCGCTTATACGACGTCACGGGCGGCAGCATTTCGCTCGACGGCATCGACGTGCGCGACATGACCCTTTC
Organism: Collinsella sp.; assembly: GCA_019424905.1. Classification (GTDB taxonomy): domain Bacteria; phylum Actinomycetota; class Coriobacteriia; order Coriobacteriales; family Coriobacteriaceae; genus Collinsella. The sequence goes on from JAHYYP010000006.1 coordinate 77,502, forward strand.
CGAGCTTCGCCGCCGCATTGGTTACATCCCGCAGCAGGGTCGCCTGTTCTCGGGCACCGTCGAGAGCAACCTCAAGTTTGCCGGCGACATGGTGAGCGATGATGACATGCACCGGGCGGCACGCATCGCCCAAGCCGAGGACTTTATCGCCGAGCGCGAGGGCGGCTACGACTCCCCCATCAGCCAGGGAGGCTCCAATGTCTCGGGTGGTCAGCGCCAGCGCTTGGCCATCGCCCGCGCATTGGCCAAAAAGCCCGAGGTTGTGGTGTTCGATGACTCGTTTAGTGCCCTCGACTACAAGACCGACGCGCGCCTGCGCGAGGAGCTGGCCAAAAACGTTACCGACGCCGCGCTCGTGGTCGTGGCCCAGCGCATCGCGACTATCATGCACGCCGACCAGATTATCGTGCTCGACGACGGTCACGTGGTGGGCACCGGTACGCACGAGGAGCTGCTGCACAGCTGCCCGGCGTACCTGGAGATCGCACAGTCACAGCTTTCCGCCGAAGAGCTGGGGCTTACCCAAGAAGAAATTGCAGCCGTCACGGAAGGAGGCGAGCGCTAATGGCAGACGAGACCAAGACTCAGATTCCCAAGCCCACCCGCCAGCGTGGTCCCATGGGCCGCATGGGCGGCATGCGTCGCGGCGAAAAGGCCAAGGACTTTAAGGGCACCATGAGGCAGCTGCTCGGCTATATCGGCCAGCACAAGATTGCCGTGCTTGCCGCCGTCGCCTTTGCCGTGTGCTCGGTCATCTTTAACATTGTGGGACCCAAGGTGCTCGGCCAGGTTACCACCAAACTGTTCGAAGGCCTGGTTGCCAAGGTCAACGGCACCGGCGACGTCGACTTTGCCTGGATCGCCAAGACGCTCGGCTTTTTGCTCTGCCTGTATCTGGCAAGCTCTGTTTGCAGCCTCATCCAGGGCTGGCTCATGACCGGCGTCACGCAAAAGATCTGCTATCGCATGCGCAAGGAGATTGCCGCCAAAATCGCCGTCGTGCCGATGAGTTACTTTAACGGCCACAGCAAGGGCGACGTACTCAGCCGCATCACCAACGACGTCGACACGCTGGGTCAGTCGCTCAACCAGAGCGTGACGCAGCTCATCACGTCGATAACGCAGATTATCGGCGTGCTCGTCATGATGCTGTCGATCAGCCTGCCGCTCACCGGCGTCACCGTGCTCACGCTGCCGGCAGCCGCGATTATCCTGGCCGTGATGATTCACTTCTCGCAGCCGTACTTCCGCGAGCAACAGCAGGTTCTGGGCGCGGTCAACGGCATTATCGAGGAGGACTTTGCCGGCCAGAACGTCATTCAGGTGTTCGACCGCGCCGAGGCCTCGATCGAGGAGTTCGACCGTCAAAACGACCGGCTCTTTATTAGTGGCTGGCGCTCGCAGTTCCTATCGGGCCTGATGATGCCGCTTATGAGCCTGGTGGGTAACATGGGCTACGTGGGCGTCGTCGTGGTGGGCGCGCAACTTGCGCTGACCGGCAATGCCACGCCCGGCGACATCCAGAGCTTTATCCAGTACGTGCGCAACTTTACGCAGCCGGTGCAGCAGCTGGGCAACGTGAGCAACACGATGCAGTCGATGGCCGCTGCCACCGAGCGCGTCTTTGAGTTCCTAGCCGCGCCCGAGGAGGAGCAGAAAGCCGACGCGCAGATTCCCGAGAAGCGCCCCGGCCACGTGGAGTTTGACCATGTCAAGTTTGGCTACACGCCAGACAAGACCATCATCCACGACTTTAGCTGCGAGGCGCAGCCCGGCCAGACCATCGCCATCGTCGGCCCCACCGGCGCCGGCAAGACCACGCTCATCAAGCTGCTGCAGCGCTTCTACGATGTGGACGGCGGTTCGCTGCGCGTCGAGGGCATCGACGTGCGCGATTGGGATCGCGCGGCGCTGCGCGGCGAGTTTGCTATGGTACTGCAGGATACCTGGCTGTTTAACGGCACGATCCGCGAGAACATCCGCTACGGACGCCCCGACGCGAGCGATGCCGAGGTCGAAGCCGCTGCACGCGCCGCACGCTGCGACCACTTTATCCATACGCTCGCCGGCGGTTACGACTTTATGATCAACGAAGAGGGCACCAACCTCTCGCAGGGTCAGCGCCAGCTCGTGACCATCGCCCGCGCCATTCTGGCCGACCGTCCGGCGCTGATTTTGGACGAGGCGACCTCCAACGTTGACACTCGCACCGAGGAGCTTATTCAGCGTGCCATGGATGCGCTGATGCAGGGCCGTACCAGCTTTGTCATCGCGCACCGCCTGTCCACGATCCGCAACGCCGACGTGATCTTGGTAATTCGTGACGGCGACATCGTCGAGAAGGGCACGCACGACGAGCTGCTCGCCCAGGGCGGCTTCTACGCCGACCTGTACAACTCGCAGTTCGACGAGGCGGCGTAGATACGGCCGCAGAGAAATGATGACGCCCGAGAACGGGGGCGCAGGACAACCTGCGCCCCCGTTTTGTGTCCTTCGAGCCTCGAAACGCCTTCCCCGAGACCTCATTGACGGCGCTTTCCAGACCCCGTGGGCAAAAAAGGGCAAATATGAGTACTGTCACCTTTTTAGTAACAGCCAAAACCACCTCAAACGACCTCTTTGCGGCCCCTATACGCCTTTGAATTAATCAAAACGCCCGTTAGCAGGCTTCTGTCTGCCAACGTTAATGAACATATTTATCACTTTGTCTATTATCTCGCTAGACGGATATGTTACTAGGTGAGCAACAGTACTCATATTTGGCATTTTTTGCCCACGGAGTGTTTCCTGGGGAACCGGCAACAGCCTTAGGGTTCCGCGTGGCGCAGCTCCCTCCCGGCATCCGCCGACGTTTGCCCAGATAAAACCTGCCAAAATAAACCTGTCCCTTTTTGGCAGGTTTCGGGGTGACAAGGACTTGCACTTTAGCGTGCGACAGCGGATAATGCCGAGCATTCGACAATGTTCTCAT
>JAHYYP010000007.1 GCA_019424905.1 Collinsella sp.
TCGCCAGGCGCGCGGTCGCCCCGTCGTAGGCGCCGGCGAGGTCCCTGATGCCCTCGACCTCGGGGGAGGGGACCCATGCGGGGGAGATGTCGTGGGCGAGTATCGCCTTGGCCATCCTGGCGGCGTCGTTCCTGTCGTTCTTGGAGGCCGAGTCGGCGGCCGACCTGGGGATCTTCGAGACCGCGGCGACGACGCACTCGACGCCGAGCCCGGCGAGCTCCCTTTGCGGGGCGAAGCCGAGGTAGCCGCTCTCGTAGGCCGCGAGCGACGGCCCGGGGAACCCATCCATCCACCCGGCGATCTCGCCCCAGGGGTTGCCGGGGAACCTCCTCGTCACGGCCTCGCCGGTGTCCGCGTCGAGGGCGCAGACGGTGGTCGACCTCAGGTGGACGTCCATCCCGAACGCGGTAGAATACTTTGGCATGGGAGCCTCCCAACCTCGTTGCGGCGCGGCTGCGCCTATGGCACTTCAACATCATTGTCGCAGCCCCGACCCGCGGTCACGAGCGGGGGCTCCTATCTTTTTAGTGCCCTCGGATTGGGTCATAGTGTCTGTCGGAAATGATCCGTTGGGGACGGAGGAAAACGGATCATTTTTATCCTGGTGCATTGGTGCAGGGGGCAGGTTTCCTTTGCACTAGTTTCTGTCGAGTCGGTGCTTCTTGCGGGTTGCCCGTATAATGGTTTGCGTATGAACCGCAACCAAGGAGTTCCAGTTTATGGACCAGAGCCTTTTTAAATTCGACTTGATCGCCGAGGACCCGACGACGCACGCGCGCGCCGGCGTGCTGCACACCCCGCACGGCGACATCGAGACGCCGATCTTTATGCCCGTGGGCACCAAGGCAAACGTCAAGGGCATCCCCACCGAGACCGTTAAGCAGCTCGGTGCGCAGATCGTGCTCGCCAACACCTACCACCTGTCCATGCGTCCCGGCGAGGACACCATCGCCGAGCTGGGCGGACTGCACAAGTTTATGAACTGGCATGGCCCCATTCTTACCGACTCGGGCGGCTTCCAGGTGTTCAGCCATAACGACGCCGTCAAGCTCACCGACGAGGGCGTGCGCTTTATCGTCAACGACTACGACGGCCGCCATGTGTTCTGGACGCCCGAGGACAACATGGAAATCGCCATGAAGCTCGGTTCCGACATCTGCATGCAGCTCGACCAATGCCCGGGCTATCCCGCCACGCGCGCCTACGTTGAGCGCGCCGTTGAGCTGTCGAGTATGTGGGCCGAGCGCTGCTACAAGGCTCACACCCGCGATGACCAGGCGCTCTTTGGCATCGTCCAGGGTGGCATGCATCTGGATCTGCGCCTGCGCTCGCTGCGCCATCTGGAGGAGTGCGGCGACTTCCCCGGTTACGGCATCGGCGGCTACTCGGTGGGCGAGGACCACGAGACTATGTTCGAGACGCTGGCGCCGCTGGTTTCCGAGTACATGCCTAAGCACAAGCCGCGCTACCTCATGGGCGTCGGCAACCCTACCACGCTCGTGCGCGGCGTTGGCGTGGGCATTGACATGTTCGACTGCGTGCTGCCGACGCGCACCGGCCGTATGGGCACGGCGTTCTCCAGCGAGGGTCGCCTCAACTTCCGCAACGCGCGCTTTGCGCACGATGACGGCCCCATCGACCCCACCTGCACCTGTCCGGTGTGCACGGGCGGCTACAGCCGCGCGCTCATCCGTCACATGGTCACGCAGAAGGAGATGCTCGGCGGCATCCTGCTTTCGATGCACAACATCTACTACCTGCTCAACCTTATGCAGCGTGCCCGCCAGGCCATTATCGAGGGCCGCTACGGCGCGTTTGTGAGCGACTGGATGAACAGCCCTGCGGCGGTGGACTACTAAGGGCGACAGACACGCTTGCAGAGCGTGGGCAACGGCAAAGGCTGAGCGGCAGCCGCTCGTCGCATTCGCGGACGCCGGCTGCGCGACCGCTGACCGATGCCTTGCAAGCGCATGATGCATCGTGGGTACCATACCGAATAGTTGATGTTCGGGCGGGTGTTTGACGCATGGCGTCGACCCCGCCCGCTTCTATTTTCGATAGGAGTGCCCCATGATTAAGAATGAGAACGTCGAGGGCGAGCCTGCCTACGACGAGACGTACCGCCGTGGTCCCGTGGTCATGCGCGGCCCCATGATTCCTAAGGACAACACCTACGCCAACCTGCTGGCGCCCGAGGAGTCGACCGACTGGTTGCATGCCGATCCGTGGCGCGTACTGCGCATCCAGGCCGAGTTTGTCGATGGCTTTGGCGCACTTGCCGAGTTAGGGCCTGCGGTGACCATCTTCGGTAGTGCCCGTACGCCCAAGACCGATCCGCTCTACAAAGCGGCGCGCACGGTCGGCCGTAAGATTGCCCAGCGCGGCGTGGCGGTTATCACCGGTGGCGGCCCCGGCATCATGGAGGCGGCCAACAGGGGAGCGGCGAGCGTCAACGGCAAGTCAGTTGGTTTGGGCATTGAGCTGCCGCACGAGCAGGGGCTCAACAAATACGTGAACCTCGGTATGGACTTCCGCTACTTCTTTGTGCGCAAGACCATGTTCGTCAAATACAGCTCGGGCGCTATTGTGTTTCCCGGCGGGTTTGGCACGCTCGACGAGATGTTCGAGGTGCTCACGCTGGTGCAAACGCACAAGGTCAAGCGTATGCCGCTTGTGCTGGTAGGCAGCGAGTACTGGCAGGGCCTATTCGACTGGCTTAACGGTCCGGTGATGGACGCCGGTATGATCAGCCCGCTCGATCCGGAGCTGGTGCACATCACCGACGACCTCAACGAGGCCGTCGACATCGCCCTGAGCGGGCTGATGTAGAGTAGCTAAAATGGGACGGGGCTAAAAAGACTGGTCTGAAACGTTTGATATCAGTCTTTTTAGCCCCGTCCCAAATGAACTGCTTCTAAGTTGCGGTGGAATAGGGATTGATTTGCGGCTGATAAGCCAAAAACAGTCCCTATTTCACCGCAACTGATGTGGGCGTTCCTAGCGAGTTGGCTGGTAGCGGGGGCAGTAGCTGATGGCGATGGCGTCGACGCCTACGTGGGTCGCGATGGTGCAGCCGATGGGGCCGGTGCCGGCGTCTACGTAGTCCTGGCCCGCGAGCGCCTGGTTGACGAGCTCTTGTTCCTCAGCGGCACCGGTTGTGAGCACGCGTACGCTTGAACCCGGGTGTTCTGCCAAAAATGCGAGGCAATCGGCCATGGTGTTGGCGACGATGCGCTTGGCACCGCGGCCCTTTTTGATGGCCTTGATCTCGCCCGATTTCCACTCCGGCGAAACGGCCAGGCGAATGTTGAGCATCTGCGTGAGCTGGCCGGCGAGTTTGGGCGCGCGGCCGTTCTTAACGAGGTTCTCGAGCGTGCGGGGAATCAGCAGCAGGTGGGCGTCGGGCAGCGTCGCGCGGATCTGCGCCTCGGTCTCGTCCAGGCTGCGGCCGTCCTCACGCATGGCGAGCGCGTACTCCACCAGCAGGCCCTCGGCGCCCGAGCCGGTGCGCGAGTCGATGCAGCGCACGTCGAGCTCGTGGGTATCGGCTACCTGGCACGCGTTGGCGTAGCAGGCAGACCACTCGCTGCATAGCGAGATAAAGATGGCGCTATCGTGGCCGTCGGCGAGCACGCGGTCAAAGAGTGCCTTGAATTCGCCGGCGCTCGGCTGCGAGGTGTGCGGCAGCTGCTCGGAGCCTGCCATGCGGGCGACGTACTCTTCGGCGGTGATCTGCACCTGGTCGAGCAGGTCCTCGCCTTCGATAATCACATGCAGCGGAATGACGTAAATGCCGAGCTCTTGGGCGCGGGCGGGGGAGATGTCCGACGTGGAGTCGGTTATGATGGCAAAAGACATAATTGCACCTTTCGTTGGGGCGTTTGCGCGCCGCCTTCTGAGAGCAAAGTGCGACAAGTATAGTAGAGTCATTCCACATTTCCAGCTTTAATTGTTGAATAGTCAACAGTTTGAAGTGTCGGTGTGGAAATCGCCAATTGGGGAAGAGGGATATCGATGGCGGCATTACAGCTATGCGAGCGGCCGATTGTGCTGTTTGATTTTGATGGCACGGTAGCCGATACGGGCCGGGCGGTGATGACCTCGACGTACAAGACGCTGGCTGCGCGCGGGTTTTCGGAGGCGCAGATGGGTGACCTGCGCCGCATGATCGGGCCGCCCCTGTGGAAGAGCTTTCACGACTTTTACGGCTTCTCGCGCGAGGAGTCGCTTGTGGTGGCCGACGAGTACCGTGCCTTTTTCGATGAGCTGGGGCCGGAAGAGTACCCCGTGTTCGATGGAATCCCCGAGCTGCTCGACAGCCTTGCCGCGCAGGGGCATCGCATGGCGGTCGCGACGTCTCGCATGGAGGCGAAGTGCATCGATATGGTGCATGAGCTGGGGCTTTGCCAGTTTGAGGCCGTGGTTGGCATGAATCCGCCGCAGGGGCGCGAGACCAAGGCGGATTCGGTCCGCGATGCGCTGGCGGCCCTGGGTGCGACGGCCGACGATGCCGTGATGATCGGCGACCGCTTCAACGATGTGGAGGGCGCGCACGCGATGGGCGTGCCGTGCATCGGCATCTATTCGGGCGCGGCGGCGCCGGGGGAGCACGAGGCCGCGGGCGCCGATGCGGTGGTGCACTCGGTGGCCGAGCTTGCTAAACTTTTCGCTATATAAGTATGTGATGTGAGGGGCGGGCACGCTCACCCCTCATTGGTAAGGAGGTCGTCCATGAATCAGGTGGAGCAGAGCGTTGCTGAGTATGTAGACGAAGTTTGGGAAGATGTCGTCGCCGATATCGAGCAGCTGGTGAGTTATCCGTCCGTGGCCGTTGCTGCCGATGCGGAGCCCGGCGCGCCGTTTGGCCGCCCGGTCCGTGACGCGCTCGATTGCGCGCTCGGCATCGCGCAGAAGCTCGGCTACCAGACGAGCGACGACGGGGGCTATGTGGGCATCGCCGACATTCCCGGCCGCGGCGACAAGCAGCTCGCGACCATCTGCCACGTGGACGTGGTGCCCGCCGGCCCCGGTTGGAACACCGACCCGTTTGCGATGGAGCGTCGCGAGGGCTGGCTGCTCGGTCGCGGTGTTATCGACGACAAGGGTCCGGCGGTGCTGTCGCTCTACGCCGGCGCCTATCTGCTCAAGCACGGCATTACCCCGCGCTATACCTTCCGCGCGCTGCTGGGCTGCGATGAGGAGGTGAGTATGTCCGACGTCCACCATTATCTGGAGAACCACGCGAACCCCGACTTTCTGTTTACGCCCGATGCCGAGTTCCCGGTTTGTAATGCCGAGAAGGGCCAGTTTGGGGCGACGTTTGTGAGCTCTAGGATCGATGGCGGGCGTATTGTGTCGTGGAGCGGTGCCGAGGCGAGCAACGCCATTCCGTCGCAGTCTATCTGCGAGCTTGCGATTGCCGCCGATGAACTACCGGCGCCGGTCGAGAACGCCGACCGCCTGGAGATTACGACGCTCGATAACGGCCATGCGCAGATTTTTGCCCACGGCATTGGCGGTCATGCTTCGATGCCCGAGGGTACGATCAATGCCGTCGGCCTCATCGTGGCGTATCTGCGCGAGGCCGAGGATGCGTTTGGTGCGCGCGACGAGCGCCTGCTGACGCCTGCCGAGCACGAGTTTGTCAAGTTTCTGGCCTTTGTGCATGCGGACGCCTATGGCCGCGGCCTGGGTATCGACGCGACGAGCCCGGCGTTTGGCCCGCTCACCTGCAACCCCGGCGTCATCCGCGTGGCGGATGGCCACATTGAGCAGGTCATCGACGTGCGTTTCCCCGACAGCACGAGCGCCGATACCATCTGCGAGCAGCTCGAGCCGCTCGTGGGCCGCTTTGGTGTGACGTATCGCGTGGGTCGTACCAAGGTGCCGTTCTCGGTCTCTGCTGACGATCCGGCCGTGAAGGCGCTTATCGATACCTATAATGAGTTTACGGGCAAGCATGCCGAGCCCTTCGCCATGGGCGGCGGCACGTACGCACGCAACTTTGCCCGCGCCGTCTCATTTGGCCCCGAGGAAACCGGCCTGGAGCTGCCCGCATGGGGCGGCCAGATGCACGGCCCCAACGAGTGCGCCAACGAGGAACAGCTCAAGCAAGCGCTCAAGATTTATATCGTGGCCATCCTGCGCCTCAACGAACTTGAGCTGTAGGGCTTCCCCAGGCACCCGACCTTGCCCCTCAAACCGTCGCTTGCGTACCAAAGTACGCGGCGCTCCTCTTTCGGGGCAATCTCGGGCACCTAGGAAACCCCTATATCCTGCTTGGATACAAACTTGCATTACGAGCCCGGTGCTTCGGCCCGGGCTTTTTCTGTTGCGGTGGGGTAGTCATTGGGGACGTTCCTTTGGTGTAAAAGGTGCGCCATGTTCGGCGCTGGATTGTTATCCGTTTGTAAAGGCTGGGCAGAGCTTGCGGTAAGGGTCTATCAAATGTCCGTAAGAAACCGCAGATAAGGCGGTCGTCGCCCGATCGAGACCGTATCTTTCCAAACAGCAAAGCGGGCAGGGTGCCCGCGAGTCGCATGTATGAAAGGAAGATCATGCTCGATCAGGCTTATTCTCGTCGTCAGTTCCTCGGCCTCGCTGGTGGTCTTGCCAGCATCGTCGGTCTCGGTCTCGTTGGTTGTGGCGGCTCCGGCGCATCCGACGCCGCCGCCAAGGGTAGCGCCGCCGCCGAGTCCGTCTCCGGCGAGGTGACCTACGACGGCGCCTCCTCGTTCCAAGCTCTCGTCGAGGCCGCTGCCGAGAAGTTCATGGATGCCAACCCCGACGTCTCCGTCTCCGGTTCGGGCAACGGTTCGGGCAAGGGCCTGACCGCTGTCGCCGCCGGCACCGTTACCATCGGTAACTCCGACGTCTTTGCCGAGACCAAGCTCGAGGCCGATCAGGTCAAGAACCTCGTTGACCACGAGGTCGCCGTTGTGGGTATGGGTCCCGTCGTCTCCAAGAACGTGAAGGTCGACGACCTGTCCCTCGAGCAGCTCAAGGGCATCTTCTCCGGCCAGATCACCAACTGGAAGGAGGTCGGCGGTGACGACGCTACCATCGTCGTCCTCAACCGCAAGGCCGGCTCCGGCACCCGCGCCACCTTCGAGGCCGCCGTCTTTGGCGATGAGGCCGTCGACTTTAAGGGCGACGCCGAGCTCGACAAGTCCGGCGATGTCCAGACTCAGATGGGCAGCACCGACAACGCCATCTCCTACCTCGACTTCTCGCACTTCGATGACTCCAAGTTCAACGCCATCAAGGTCGAGGGCGTCGAGCCCAAGAGCGCAAACGTCACCGACGACTCCTTCAAGATCTGGGCTACCGAGCACATGTACTGCGCAAAGGACGCCGACGAGGCCACCAAGGCCTTCCTGGAGTTCATGCTCTCCGACGACGTCCAGGGCAAGCTCGTCGAGGAGCAGGGCTTCATTCCCGTCTCTGCCATGAAGGTCGTCAAGGACGCCAGCGGCAAGGTCTCCTCTAAATAAGTAACCGCCCCGGAAAGGTTTGCAATGGCAAAACAGCTGCCAAAGCGCGACCTTGAGAACGTGGGCCTGGGCGTCACGGGTGCGTGCGTAGCGCTCGTGACGCTTGTCGTTGCCGCGCTCATCTTTATGGTCGCCCAAAAGGGCCTCTCGGCTTTTGTCAAGGACGGCGTCTCGGTCGTCGAGTTCTTTGCCGGCACCAAGTGGGACCTGGCCAACACAGCCGAAAACGGCCTGCCTTATACCGGCGCCCTGCCCCTGATCGTCACCTCGTTTGCGGTCATGGTGCTCTCCACGCTTATCGCGCTGCCCATCGCCATCGGCTCTGCCATCTTTGCGGTCGAGATCCAGCCTAAGTTTGGTTCCAAGATCTTTCAGCCGCTTATTGAGCTTTTGACCGGCATTCCCTCGGTCGTCTTTGGCCTGATCGGCTTTCACGTGGTCGTCGGTCTTATGAAGAGCGTTTTCCACGTGAGCACGGGTCTGGGTATCTTGCCCGGCGCTATCGTGCTGGCAGTCATGATTCTGCCGACGATGACCACGCTTTCGGTCGATGGCCTGCGCGCTGTGCCCGACAGCTACCGTCAGGGCTCGCTCGCGCTGGGCTACACCCGCTGGCAGACCATCTGGCACGTGGTGCTCAAGTCCGCCATGCCGTCGCTCATGACCGCGGTCATCCTTGGCATGACCCGCGCCTTTGGCGAAACGCTCGCCGTGCGCATGGTTATCGGCGGCATCGAGGCCATGCCGACGTCGCTGCTGTCGCCGGCGTCCACCATCACCACCACGCTCACCACGTCCATGGCGGTCTATGCCGAGGGCTCGGCCCAGGACGATGTCCTGTGGGCGCTCGGTTTGCTGCTGATGGGCATGAGCCTCATCTTCATCCTGATCATCCATCTCATTGGCCGCAAGGGGGCGAAGGCTCGTGGCTAGCATGCGCATCCATATCGACGAGGCAAGACTCGGGCGTGTCCAAAAGCAGGACCGCATCGCCACGGGCGTGCTGACGGCAATTGTCGCCATCGTCATGCTCATCGTCGTCTCCATGGTGGCCTACATCCTGTTCGAGGGCATCTCGACGCTGTTCCAACCGGGCTTCCTCACGCAGCCCGCGCGCGCCAACGGAACCCAGGGCGGCGTGCTCTACCAGCTGTTCGACTCGTTCTACCTGCTGCTGATCACCTTAGGTATATCGGTGCCCATCAGCCTGGGCGGCGCGGTGTTCTTGGTTGAGTACGCGCCGGACGGACCCATCCGCGACATCGCCTCCACCGCCATCGAGACGCTGTCCTCGCTGCCCTCCATTGTCGTGGGCATGTTCGGCTTTCTGGTGTTCTCGGTGCAGCTGGGCTGGAAGTACTCCATCATCTCCGGCGCCGTCGCGCTCACCATGTTCAACATCCCCATCCTGGTGCGCGTGATTCAGCAGGCGCTCGAGGACGTGCCGCAGGCCCAGCGCGATGCGTGCCTGGCCATGGGCCTCACTCGCTGGGAGGCCACACTGCACATCCTGATTCCCGAGGCCATGCCCGCCATCGTGACCGGCATCGTGCTTTCGGCCGGCCGCGTGTTTGGCGAGGCCGCGGCGCTGCTCTTTACCTCGGGCATGAGCTCGCCGGTCCGCCTCAACTTCTTGAGCTTTAACCTGTCGAGCCCCACCTGCGCCTGGAACGTGTTCCGTCCCGGCGAGTCGCTGGCCGTGCACATCTACAAGATCTATGGCGAGGGCAGCCCCGAGGCCCAGCAGATCGTCTGGGGCACCGCGGCACTGCTGATGATTTGCGTGCTGCTGTTTAACGTAGTCGCCCGTATCGTGGGCAAGCAACTGGCAAGGAAGATGACGGCCGAATGAGCGATATGAATGCAACGCCCGCAACCGAGGCGGCCACGTCCGACACCCCCCAGGACTTTCTGTCGAGCGTGGGGGAGAGCGAGAGGCGCGTGCGCGTGAGCGGCAAGGCCGTGAGCGACGAGGTCGTGCTCTCCGCCAAGGACGTCAACGTGTACTATGGCGACCACCATGCGCTGCACAATACGTCGCTCGACTTCCACAAGGGTGAGATCACGGCGCTCATCGGGCCTTCGGGCTGCGGCAAGTCGACCTTCTTGCGTAGCCTCAACCTGATGAATCGCGAGATTCGCCGCTGTCGCGTGGAGGGCGAGATCAACTACCGCGGGCGCAACGTGAACACCAAGACCGAGAACACGTACGAGCTGCGTCGCTCCATCGGCATGGTGTTCCAGCAGCCAAACCCCTTCCGCAAGTCCATTCGCGACAACATCACCTTTGCGCCCAAGCGCCACGGCATCACCGACCGTGACGAGCTCGACCGCATGGTCGAGGAAAGTCTGCGCGGTGCCGCGCTGTGGGACGAGGTCAAAGACAAGCTCGACAAGAGCGCCTACGCGCTTTCGGGCGGTCAGCAGCAGCGTCTGTGCATTGCGCGCACGCTGGCGCTCAACCCCGACGTAATCCTGTTTGACGAGCCCTGCTCGGCGCTCGACCCCATCTCGACGCTGGCGATCGAGGACCTCATGTCGTCGATCGTGGCCGACCGCGCCATCGTCATCGTGACGCACAACATGGAGCAGGCGTCGCGCGTGTCCAACCGCACGGCGTTTTTCTACATGGGCGATATGGTCGAGTACGACGAGACCGACGAGATTTTCCAACGGCCCAAGGATAAGCGGCTGAATGATTACCTCACCGGCATGTTCTCCTAGTCCGGGACATGCTTGAGGCCCGCGGCGGCCACGGTTGCCGCGGGACTGATTGGAGAGGCGGGTCATCTCTTGCGGGAGATGGCCCGCCTTTTTGTGTCGTGTGCTGGTGCGCTTGCCCAAAACCACCACGAAGGCGCCCGTCCCCTTTGTGGTGGTTTTCGCTATCATGGAGAACGTTGAATTTCTACGAAGGAGCAGGGCATATGGCGATTCTTTTGGGATGCGATTCCGTCAGCCTAGAGTTTCCCACCAAGCATATTTTCGATAGCGTGACGCTCGGCGTGGGCGAGGGCGACCGCATTGGTATTGTCGGTAAAAACGGCGACGGCAAGTCGACGCTGCTGAGCGTGCTCGCCGGCACGCTGGAGCCCGATGACGGACGCGTGACGCACCGCCGCGGCATCACGATCGGCCTGCTCGGCCAAAAGGACCAGCTTGTCGATACCGATACCGTGCATCATGCCGTTGTGGGTGACGCCCCCGAGTACGAGTGGGCGTCGAGCCCCCGTACGCGCCAGATCCTCGCCGGCCTCATTAGCGATGTGCCCTGGGAGGGCATGGTAGGCGAGCTCTCGGGCGGTCAGCGCCGCCGCGTGGACCTCGCGCGCCTGCTGATCGGCGACTATGACGTGCTCATGCTCGATGAGCCCACCAACCATCTGGACATGCGCACCATCAACTGGCTTGCGCGTCACTTAAAGGCCCGCTGGCAGCGCGGTCAGGGCGCGATGCTCGTGGTCACGCACGATCGCTGGTTCTTGGACGAGGTCTGCACCAGCATGTGGGAGGTTCACGACGGCCAGGTCGATCCCTTCGAGGGCGGCTATTCGGCATATATCCTGCAGCGCGTGGAACGCGACCGCATGGCCGCGGTTACCGAGGAGCGCCGTCGCAACATGGCACGTAAGGAGCTCGCGTGGCTGAGCCGCGGTGCCCAGGCGCGCTCCACCAAGCCCAAGTTTCGCGTGGATGCCGCTCGCGAGCTGATCGCCGACGTGCCGCCCGTGCGTGACGAGCTGGAGCTCAAGCGCCTGGCCGTGAGCCGCCTGGGCAAGCAGGTTATCGATGTGGTCGACGTGGACGCCGGCTATGCGGATACCGATGGCGCGCCCAAGCAGGTGCTCAACGACGTGACCTGGCTCATTGGTGCGGGCGACCGCTATGGTCTTTTGGGCGAGAACGGCGCCGGCAAGTCGACTTTGCTCGACGTGATCCAGGGCAAGATCGCGCCCCTGCGCGGCCGCGTGAAGATCGGCCAGACGGTGCGCTTTGGCGTGCTGTCGCAGCAGCTCGAGGAGCTCGAACCCTACATGGGCGACACGATCCGCGAGGTGCTCAGCCACTATAAGAAGTACTACGTCATTGACGGCAAGGAGACTTCACCCGAGAAGCTCTGCGAGCGTCTGGGCTTTACGACGCAGCAGCTCTGGAGCCGCATCGGCGATCTTTCGGGCGGCCAGCGCCGTCGCCTGTCGCTGCTGCTGACGATCCTGGACGAGCCCAACGTGCTCATCCTGGACGAGCCCGGCAACGACCTGGATACCGACATGCTGGCGATTGTCGAGGACTTGCTGGACGGCTGGCCCGGCACGCTGATTCTGGTGACGCACGACCGCTTTTTGATGGAGCGCGTGACCGACCAGCAGTGGGCGCTGCTCGACGGCCACCTGACGCATATGCCCGGCGGCGTCGACCAGTACCTGCGCCTGTGCAACGCCACCGCCGAGGGCGAGCCCGTGGGTGCACCGAGCGCCAAGACCGGTACGTTCGACACCGGTGCCGCGGCGGCTGCGGCCGAAAAGCCCAAGTCGAGCGGTCAGCCCAACGGCCTTTCCAATGCCGAGCGCCAAAAGCTCCGTCGTGAGGTGAGCTCGCTCGAGCGCAAGATGGAAACGCAGCGCGCTCGCGTGGAGGAGGCCGAGGCCGCCATGGCCCAGGTCGATCCCACCAACTACACGGCGCTGGGCGAGCAGCAGGCAAAGATCGACGAGGCCCACGCCGCCATGGACGAGCTGGAGATGGCGTGGCTCGAGGCGAGTGAAAAGCTCGAGGGCGAGGAGTAGGCGAGGATGATCAAGGCCGCGTTTTTTGATATCGACGGCACGCTGCTGAGCTTTGAGACGCACCGGATTCCGGCGTCGGCGCAGCAGGTGCTCGACAGCTTTCACGAGCAGGGGATTGCGTGCGTCATTGCCACGGGTCGCCCGACCTACCAGATGCCCGATTGGCTGTTCGATCTTGGTTGGGATGCGTACATTACGCTTTCGGGCCAGCACTGTTTTGATGCCGAGGGCGTTTACCGTAGCTGCCCGATCGATCCGGACGACGTTGCGGTGATTGTGGACCAGGTGGCCGAGGGGCGCTACGACTCGCTGTGCATGCAGGGCGAGAACTCGTTTGTGAACCGCCTGTCCGAGCGCGTGGTGACGGCCGGCAGCAACGCGGGAATTGTCTACCACGAGGAGCCGTTTGAGCACGCCTTTGACGCGCCGGTCTACCAGTTTTGCGCCTTTGTGGATCCGGCCGACGAGCATATCGTGACCGACGCCGTGTCGCATTCGCTCACCACGCGCTGGTGCGACCTGTTCTGCGACATTATTCCCGCTAACGGCGGCAAGGACCTGGGTGTGGCAGCGACGCTGGAGCGCCTGGGTGTCGACGCGAGCGAGGCGATCGCCTTTGGCGACGGCGAGAACGACCTGTCGATGTTCTCGGCCGTGGGCACGAGCGTGGCCATGGGCAACGCGCAGGATACCGTGAAGGCCGCGGCGACCTACGTGACGACCGCCGTAGACGACGACGGCATTTACAACGCCGCCAAGCACTTTGGGCTTGTTTAGCTGCGGATTCGGCACTCGGGGACGTTCCTTTTCTGCCGGCAGTTGGGGACACCCTTGCCAACCCGGCCGGCGAGTCGGCCAATCGGCAAAGACTGTCCCCGACATCTAGTCGTTTAAGAACGTCCCCAATGACCATGTTTTGTGAAACATGGTTAACTTTCTGAACAATTTAGTAAGACACGGGCAACTTTTGCGGTAAAGTAAATCAAGCAAAAGTATCCAAAGGCTAACTAGAAGCCATCGCGAAAGGCGGCCCATGGCCCTACGTGAATCCGGAGAAGACTATCTCGAATCTATTTATGTGCTCTCGGAGCGCCAGGGCGTCGTTCGCTCGATTGACGTTGCCGAATACCTGGGCGTAACCAAGGCGAGCGTCTCTAAAGCCATGGCGACGCTGGAGAACAACGGCTATGTCGAAATGGGTAAACGCGACGTTCATCTGACGGAGCGTGGCCTGGAGGTCGCTCGCCAAATGTGGGAGCGCCATTGCTTTTTTGTTGGGCTGCTCGAGGACGCAGGCGTTTCGGAAGAGGTTGCCTCGCAAGAGGGGTGTCACATGGAGCACTGCCTGAGCGAGGAAAGCTTTGAGAAGCTAAGGGCAATGCTGGGCCGGGACGGCACATCGGCCCCAACAATGACTGACTAACGTTCCCCCAGTAGCGCGCCGTTCGCGCAAAGCGCGAACCAGCGACCGGGACAGGAGGCCCTACCAACCAAGTCTAACTCAGCCAAGGAACCCCGCCAGCAAGCGATGCCCAAGAACCGTCAGCAACGTCACCGCAGGCCGGGGCCGGGCTTGGTTTTGAAAACATTCCGCAGACCAGAAGTGCCCCCGTTCGTAGCTCCGAAGGAGCAGAACGGGGGCACTTCATTGGTCGAGGACGTTTTCAAAACCAAGCCCGGTCCCGGCCGGAGGGACCACAGGCGCTACAGGTTCTTGACACCCATCGCGCGCATGGCGTTCAGGATAGCGATGATCGCCACGCCTACGTCGCCAAAGACGGCAAGCCACATATTGGCGATACCCAGCGCTGCCAGCACAAGGATCAGCAGCTTAATGCCCAGCGCAAAGATTATGTTCTGCCAAACAATCGACATGGTCTTGCGCGCCACGCGGATCGCGCGGGAAATGTTGGACGGCTTGTCGTCCATCAGCACCACGTCGGCGGCCTCGATCGCGGCGTCGGAGCCCATGGCGCCCATGGCAATGCCCACATCGGCGCGCGTAAGCACAGGAGCGTCGTTGATACCGTCGCCGACAAAGGCGAGCTTGCCCTTGCCACTTTCGGCCGCGAGTAGCGCCTCAACGCGCTCGACCTTGTCGCCCGGCAGGAGCTGCGCGTGGAACTCGTCGAGACCGAGTTGCTTGGCCACAGACGCTGCAACTTCCTCGCGGTCGCCCGTGAGCATGACGGTGCGGTTGATACCGGCGGCATGCAGGTCGCGAATCGTTTGCTCCGCATCGGCCTTAACGGTGTCTGCAATCACGATGTGGCCGGCGTACACGCCGTCAACGAGCACGTGGAGGATCGTGCCGACAACCTCACAGTCCGGTGCTTCAACGCCGGCCGCGGCGAGCATCTTGGCGTTGCCAACGACGACGTGCTTGCCGTCGATGGTTGCCGTCACGCCGTGGCCCGCGTCGTTGGCGGAGTCGCTCACGCGCTTGGGGTCGACCTCGCCCTGGTAGGCGGTGCGCACCGACTGCGCGATGGGGTGATCGGAGAACGACTCAGCAAGGGCTGCGACTTCGAGCAGCGACTGCTCGGTATAGCCAGCCTCGGGGTGCACCGCGACGACTGAGAACGTGCCGTTGGTGAGGGTGCCCGTTTTGTCGAAGACGATGGTGTCCACCTCGGCGAGCGTCTCGAGGTAGTTGGAGCCCTTGATGAGAACGCCCAGCTTGGACGCGCCGCCGATGCCGCCAAAGAAACTCAACGGTACGCTGATCACGAGGGCGCACGGGCAGCTGACGACCAGGAAGGTCAGGCCGCGCAGGATCCAATCGGACCAAGCGCCAGTCACCAGGCCGCCGCCAAGCGCGAGCACCGCGGCAGCGCCAGTGACGGCGGGGGTGTAGACGCGGGCAAAGCGCGTGATGAAGTTATCGGTGCGCGCCTTCTTTTCGCTGGCATTCTCCACGAGCTCCAGAACACGCGCGACGGTTGACTCGCCAAAGGGCTTGGTGGTGCGCACGTGGATGAGGCCCGTCATGTTGATGCAGCCGCTGATGATATCGTCGCCGGTCTTGGCGGGGCGGGGGACTGACTCGCCCGTGAGCGCGGCGGTGTCGAGCTGGGTTTCGCCCTCGACGATGACGCCGTCGATAGGCACGCGCTCGCCGGGTTTGACCACGATCACGGTGCCGACGGCGATGTCATCGGGAAAGACCTGTTCGAGTGTGCCGTCGGCTTGCTCGACGTTAGCGTAGTCGGGCGCGATGTCCATCATGGCACTGATCGACTTGCGGCTCTTGCCCACGGCGTATGCCTGGAACAGCTCGCCGACCTGGTAGAACAACATGACGGCGGCGCCTTCGGCCATGTGCGGGTCGGTATCGGGGAAGAGCACCATGGCAAACGCGCCGATGGTTGCGACTGCCATAAGGAAGCTCTCGTCGAAGGCCTTGCCGCGGCGGATATTATTGAATGCCTTTTGCAGTACGTCGTAGCCGGCAATCAAAAACGGCACGAGGAACAGCACAAAGCTGGCGTAGATGTTGCCCGGGGTGCCGAATGCGGCGGTGAGGGTGCCGAGCTCATCGAGGGCGTACACCACGACAAAAATGCCCAGCGCTACCAGGATGCGGTTACGCTTATGCTCGAGCGACTCTTTTTTCTTGCGCTTCTTCTTTTTCTTTTTGGGGTCGGCGGTGGCCATGACTCGTATCCTCCCATTTGAATGTATGAACACTCGCTCATGTAATTTCGCGAGCAAAGGCCGCGACAAGCGCGGCCTTGCAGGTTGGCGTAAACCTTGGCTAGAGAATAATCTCGCAGTCCGGCTCGGCGTCGGCCGTAAACTCTACAACGCGGTCGAGCACCTCGTCGAACTCGGCATCGTCGGCCTCGAGCGTCAGCTTCTGGGTCATAAAGTTGACGGACACGGATTTGACGCCCTCGAGCTTGGCCAGCTCGTCCTGAAGCTCGCGCGCGCAGTTGGCGCAGTCGATCTCGTCGAGCTTAAACTGCTTTTTCATGGTGGGTTCCTTTCCCTGTTTTTGCGGCTTGGGTGCAGGCCGCGCTGGTACCGTGGTTGGTTACTATTCGCAGATATGGCTCATGCCCTGGTTGAGCATGGTGTAGACGTGATCGTCGGCAAGCGAGTAGAGGATGTTACGGCCGTCGCGGCGAAACTTGACCAGGTGCGACTGCTTAAGCGTGCGCAGCTGGTGCGACACCGCGGACTGCGAGGTCTCGGTCCCTTCGGCGATGTCTGCCACGCAGAGCTCGCGGCCCATGAGGGCGTAGAGAATCTTGATACGCGTGGTGTCGCTGAAGACCTTGAACAGGTCGGCGAGGTCGTAGAGAAGTTCCTCGTCGGGAAGGTCCTCGGGCGAGCAGGTGGTGGGAACGATCGGCTCGGTGGCCTCGATGCCAGTCTTTGTTTCATCAGCGTGATCGCTCATTGCAACATCCTTTCATATGAACATGCGCTCATATAACTTACTTCCGAGTATATGAGCGCATGTTCATATGTCAATATCGTTTAGGCAATCCGTCGTACAAAATGATGAGGAAAAGCGGACGAGATCCCGGACTAAGCGGTTTTGATAGGTGATACCGGGGTGGGTGCCCCTGCGCCGTGCAAAAAATGGAGTATTCTGCAACGATAGGGGGTCTGTTAATTTATCGCAGGCCAAATAATGCAGTTAAAGAGTTATCTTAGGGTGGTAAACCGATGAGTTCTTCCTCAAATGTTGCCTAACGTTCTCACGCAAGAGTGATTTCGCTTCACTTTTGGATCCGTTCGAGGGTGATGGACACCCGGCTCAGCTGAATACTCGCAATTTTGCACGCCGCTAGGGTACCCACCTTGTTAGTCAGCCTAGTTTCCGGCCCCGAAGACCCTGCCCTCGGGCGTGAAGCTGCTTGTTTGGTTGAGTGATGGGCTGTCGGGTTCGGCAGTCTGCATGCCATCGATTACCGGCGCTTCGTTAATCGTCGGATCATCCAACGTGATGCCTTCGAACATTGCTTTTTCGAGGTCGATTCGTTGACGCTCTTCGGAATCCTGGCGAAACTCCTCCTGGATTCGTTTCTTCTCCTCAATAAACCTTCTGAGCACAAACAGTCTCAGGTCCTCTTGCATGATTTGAAAGTCTTTTGGCAGACGCGAGGGGCGTATACCTTCTTTTCGTTGGATTGCCGCCATGACCCTAACGAAAGAGCTGGCATGCATAAAGGAATAACGGCTGACGGTGATGATTCCGTAGCCCATGGACGCAAGTGCGTTCTTGCGTTCTTCGTCGATGGCGCGGTCTTCTTCAGCGTCGTGATAAAACCCGTTGTATTCAATATCTGTTCGAGATTTCTTCAGATATACATCCATAAAGAACTTTTTGCGTCTCGTGAGATTTTTTGCGGCGGCGGTGACCTTCACCTCGTAGTCGGTCTCAATTCCTTTAATGCCAAGCCCTCCTTCGCTTTTGGGCAACGTAAGCATCATGGCAAAGGCCGTTTCCATGGGAGACCGGCATCCATCGCGTACACATTGAATCGCCTTTCGGGCAAGGGCCAAACCGTCGCATCTGGTAATGGAATTAAAGAACTGCTTTAGCCTCTCGGTCGAGGTAAGCGCGAAACGCTCGGTATAGGAGGTGGAAGAGCCGGGTCCTAGGGAATAAGCGCCGCACAGTTCAAAGTAGTACTCCACTAGTTCGCGAAAAGGGAGATAGGTGGCGGCCTGAAGTGCACAAAGCTCAACGCCAACAATGTAGATGTCATCTTCTAGCTCTATAAAACGCGAGCATGAGAATCGCTTTGACGAAACGTGGCATCGACAGTCCATCGCGTAACGCGCGTTCCTGCGATCAAACACCATTACCTCGAGGCAATCATTTGCGTCGAGGGCAACATCATGTTTGGCAAGCCATTCTGCGGCTGCGTCGAGGAGTGCTCCGCTGGGGCATGATTCGTATATTGCGGCAGAGCTGCAGGACTCGATGTCTTTCGCAGACACCGAATGCGCGGCTTGGTAGACCGCTTTTGCAGTGGTATGTGACAATACGATACTCATGGTATATATCGTGTCAGCTAATGCCGTGTTGATGGCGCTGAGTGGGAAAGCCGTTTTAGCGGTCTAACCAAATGCTGTCCAAAAGCTTGACGCGATTATGGGTTGATACGCCCTAAAAATTAATGTTTTCGCAGCTCGGCTATAGCATATAAATACTCAATTGCTGCACATTTGATATCGATGTATCGCAATCAGAACACAAATCACGTGTCGGGAAAGTGCCGAAATAGTTAAATAATAGGGTTCAGAATTTGTGAAGAGCGGGCCTGCTTATGGAACGTGGGGCGGCCCCGCTGCGGGGTTTCCCGCTGCGAAGCCGCTCGTGAGCAAGCAGTGTTTGTCGCAGGCGTTGTTATTTCGCAAACAGGTTCTTGAGGTTGAACTCTGCTTGGACGGTGCGGAGCATGAGGTCGGTGTCGTCGAGGCCCAGGTGCTGCTCGTTGGCGTCGACGGCGAGGGTGCCGCGGCGGCGCGCCCAGTTCTCGAGCGCAGCGGGCGCGGACTCGCGGGGGAGCGAGCGCACGTCGGCGTCCAGGCTGCGGCAGATCTGGCGCGAGTCGATGACGATGATCTTGCCTGCGCGGCGCGCCTCAGCGTAACCGTCCAGATGAATTTTGAACCAGCTGTCCTCGAAGGCGGCATTATGCGCCATGTACGGGTACTTCTTCATGAGCTTGAGCAGCTGCTTCTGCAGCTCCTTGTTCTCGCGGAACGGCTTTTTGCCGTCGATGTCGTCCCATGTGATGTGATGGATGTTCGATAGTGGCACATCCTCGCCGCGGTAGATGTCGGGCAGGCCGCAGTAGTGTGCCTCGGCGTCATGCGGCACGGCGTCGCTGGTGAGGTCCATGATCTCCCAACCCACGTTGATGATATAGCCGCGCTCGGGCGCGCGACCGGTGGTCTCGATGTCGATGCCCAGCACCGTGCCTTGGATGGGCTTGCGGGCATAGGCCACGCCGAGTGCGTCGCGGTCACCGCGGATCTCGCGCATAACGGACGCGGCGGTGCGCTTTTGCATCTTGCCGATGGCGGCGCAGGTGTCGGCGTCGGACAGGCCGCGCGAGAGCGTCGCGGGCGTCACGTTGCGCAGGCGCGCCTCGCCAATCTGGTCGCACAGGTCGCGGTTGCGGTCGGCCAGGTCGCGCACGGTGGCAAAGTCGAAGCCGGGGTCGCCCTCGGCAGTAAAGTACTCGGTCTCGAGCACCTTGAGGGCCTCCTCTCCCTTCTGGCGCTCGGACTCCATGGCGCCGTGATCGCCGTAGATAAACATGGGGATAAACGGCTGGCGCTCGTATTCGAGTGCTTGCGAAACATTCATATGCTGCTCCTTGGACGGGCCGCGTCGCGCGGCTCGGGGTTACTGAGTTGTGGCGAGATGATAGTTTACCATGGGCAACTATTGGCACCGCGCCCGGGACAACTACAATACCCTAGTTGACCGCTAGGACTTTTACAATGCTGCCGAAAGACACGAAAGGTTCCATCCGTCATGGATTTACTAATTGATATTCTGCTCGACGCCGGTAAGGACACGCTGTCGCTGGTGCCGTTTTTGTTGGTGACGTATTTGGCTCTTGAAACCCTTGAGCACGTTGCGGGCGATCGCGTCAACGGCGCTATCAAGCGCGCGGGCGCCGCGGGTCCCGTGGTTGGCTCGCTGCTGGGCATGGTGCCGCAGTGCGGCTTTTCGGCCATGGCGGCAACGCTGTACGCCGGCCGCGTCGTGACGCTGGGCACGCTGGTTGCGGTTTTCCTCTCGACCTCCGACGAGATGCTGCCGCTGTTGCTCGCCGAGCAAGTCCCCGTGCAGACCATGGCGATGCTTCTGGCTTCAAAGGCGCTGATCGCGCTGGTCACGGGCTTTATCGTGGATGCGGCTATCCGCGGCCTTCGTCGTAATGCCCGCGCGCATGCGGCGATCCGCCGTACCGTGCTGGGGACCGCGGTCAATCCGGCGCACGTGAACTGCGCGCACGATGACCACAGCGGTGGCGACATCATTGATGAGGTGGCCGAGGCGGGCGTAAGTGCCGATCACATCCACGAGCTGTGCGAGCGCGACCATTGCGGCTGCGACGACGATGAGGACGATCACCGGCACGACCACAGCCACGACCATGGTCACGCGGAGGCACGCGAGCACCACCACGGCCACGACCACAGCCACTCCCACGAGGGCGCGCCCGTTCTGTCGATCATCCGCAGCGCGATCTCGCACACCGTGCAGGTGTCGGTATTCATTTTCCTGGTGACGCTGGTCCTGGTCGCCGTCCTCGAGACCTTTGGCGAGTCCGCAATCGAGCAGTTCCTGCGCGGCAACGAGACGCTCGCTGTCCTGGGCTCGGCGCTTGTCGGTCTGATCCCCAACTGCTCGGCCAGCGTCGTTATTACGCAGTTGTACCTCGAAGGTGCGCTGCAGCTGGCGCCGATGCTCGCCGGCACGCTCATTTCCGCTGGCGTGGGCTACCTGGTGCTGTTCCGCACCAACCGCAGCGCCCGCGAAAACGTCCTGTTCCTGATCATGATGTACGTCATCGGTGCCGGCTGGGGCCTCGTTCTCTCCGCCTTTGGGCTCTAAGTATTTTTTGGGACATGCCTTACAATCCACCGTCGTGGCCTGGGCGCTGGATGCGCGCCATTCGCCAAACAAAAAGGTAGATTTTAGGCATGTCCCAAAAATCTACCTTGTTTAGCGTAACAGCTCGGTGAGGTTGCGTTTAAAGCGGGCTCGGTCTTCGCTGGTGAAGGCTGCCGGACCGCGGGTGCGTCCCCCGGCGCGGCGCACCTTCTTTTCCTCGTGGCGAATAAACAGTTGCATGTCGATGGTCGCTTTGTCGTAGACGCGCCCGCGCACGCCGATGGCGGCGGCATCGCGTTCGAGCACCATGCTCGCCAGGCCTATGTCCTGCGTCACGACCACGTCGCCAGCCTGCAGGCGCTCGATAATGGCAAAGTCGGCGCTATCGGCTCCCACACTCACATCGAGTGTCGTGACCCAAAAGCCCCGACGCGCATGCTCGGCGTCGCGCGGGTCGTCGCGGCGAATGTGGCGTTCCAGGTTTTGCGTGCTGTTGCCGGCGATAACGACGGCGACGCCCGCCCTCCGCGCGCAGTCGATCGACTCACGCGTGACCGGGCAGGCGTCAGCATCAATAAAAAGCGTCTTTGGCATCTAGCGCACCAGTTTGCCAAACTGAATGGCGCGGACAATGAGCGTCACGCCAAACACCAGCAGCGCGGCGCCGCTAAAGATGACGAGCATCTTGGCCGACCACAGCGGATAGATAAACACGAACATGCCCGCAATGATGGAGAGTGCGCCGCTCAGGATGGCGAGGGCGCGGTTGGCGGAAAGCTCGGATTCCAGAATCGACATGACGCCCTCGACGATCCAGCCAAAGCCGGCGACGACCACCACGAGCGTGGTGAGCGTCGCGGTCGAGAAGGCCTGGTTGCGCAGGATTATGACGCCGCCCAGAATGATGAGCAGGTTGGAGATGATGCTCGTAACGCGCCAGCCGGTGGGCAGCAGCGGCTCGAAAACAGCGGTAAACAGCCTGATCGCGGCCGTGATCACAAAGTAGATGCCCAAGACGGTCGTCAGGAAGACGAGGGACTTGGCGGGCGCAAACAGCAGTGCGATGCCGGCGACGAGCGCCAAGACGCCCGTGATGGCGTAAATCCAGCGCACGGCCTTGACGGCCTTGCCTGCCATGCTTTTCTCGTCAAATCCAAACGCGCTCGATTGCTTGTCATCGTTCTTAAAGATGCCCATGATGTCTCCTTTCCGTGCGGCGTAAGCCGTAGCTCTTGCAACCAGTATCGCCCAAGGGCGCCGTCGTGTGGGGCGGGAAGGGCGAATGGGAGCCTCATCTTCCCGAATTGTTACCTTTGTTCCCGTTTGGATGCGGAATATTCAACAGGTGTGGAACATTGCGCCGCTGTGTGTAATTGCCTACGTTTTAGGTTAGATTTTCTTAAGAACAATTGGCTTTTATTGGGGGTCTTATGAACGAAGCAGTTCCCGCGGCGCCGGTAAGCGCCGAGTCGATGGCAAAGCAGGGTTGCGAAAAGCTTGGCCTGGACACGTTTGACGCGCTGGTCCGCCGCGCCCGCACGTGCCGCCGATTTGACGAGTCCATGCGCGTACCGCGCGAGTTTTTGCTCGAGCTGGCGGAACTGGCGCACCTGGCTCCCTGCGGCGCCAATGCTCAGCGTCTGCGTTTTCATGTGGTGAGCGGTGCAGAGGACTGCGCGCGCGTATTTGATGAGCTCGCGTGGGCCGGTGCGCTTAAGGATTGGCCTGGTCCCGATGAGGGTGAACGCCCGACCGGCTACATCGCGATTCTTGCCGAGCGCGCTGTTGCGGGTAAGCCCGCCGCGCCCATCACCGAGGTCGACACCGGCATTGCCGCCCAGACGATGATGCTCGCCGCTCGCAGCGCCACGCCCGAGGTGGCGGCCTGCATGTTCAAGGCCTTTACGCCCCGCGCAATTGACGCCATGGGGCTCGATAACGACAAATACGAGCTCAAGCTGATCATGGCTTTTGGCGTGCCAGCCGAGACTCAGGTGATCGACGCAATCGACTCCAACCCGGATGGCTCTATCAATTACTGGCGCGATGAGGCGCAGGTGCATCACGTGCCCAAGCGTCCGCTTACCGACGTGCTGCTGTAGTTGCGCGTCGTTGAGGCGCGATCCGGCGGCAAAACCACCACAAAGGTGCCTGTCCCCTTTGTGGTGGTGCGAAGGGAGGGCGTGTGGCCGATCTGTATTTGGTGCGGCATGGACAGACCGAGCTCAATGTGAAGAACATTTTGCAGGGCTGGCACGATTCGCCACTTACGGCGCGCGGGCGTGAGCAAGCGCTGGCGACGCGTGCGGCGTTCGAGGACCGCGGCGTGACCTTTGACCATGTGTATTCGTCTCCGTTGGGGCGGGCGCGGTGTACGGCAGAGTTTATCGTTGGAGAGGGTCGTTCCATAGAGCTGGTCGATGAACTGCGCGAGTGGCATTTGGGTTCGTTGGAGGGCACATCAAACCGCGAGATGCCGGCGCAACCCTGGGGCGATTATCCGGTTGCCTTTGGTGGCGAGTCGGAAAGTGAGCTTCGCGCACGTATGGTCGCGGCGCTGTCCCGCATTATGGCCCTGCCACAGCACGACTGCGTTTTGGCAGTCTCCCACGGCTCTGCCTGCCAGGAGTTTCTTGAGTATGTGACCGGCGGGGGAGAGCAGCCCGACAACGGCGACGTGCTTCATTTTGGCTATTGCGACGGGGCGTTTTCGCTCTTGGGTTGGTAACAAACGAAAGGACCCCCTATGAATAAAGACCTGTATCTGGTCCGTCATGGACAGACTATATTTAACCTCAAGCGCATTATTCAGGGCTGGAGCGACTCGCCGCTTACGCAGCTGGGATGCGACCAGGCGGCGCGTGCCGGTATGTTCTTGCGTGCGCGCGGCATTGAGCCCGATCACGCCTACACCTCCACACTTCATCGCACCGAGCAGACTATCGCCAACTTGTGGCCTGGCTTGGCGTATGAGCGCCTTGATGGCCTGCGCGAGTGGTTCTTTGGCGACTTTGAGGCCGAGCGCGTGATGCTCATGCCCGAGCGCCCATGGCGCGACTTCTATCGCCAGTTTGGCGGCGAGGGCCAGATGCAGGTGCGCGAGCGCATGGTGGCGACGTTGACCGAGCTTATGCAGCGTCCGGACCATGCGTGCGTGCTCGCGGTAAGTCATGGCTCGGCTATCAAGGAGTTTATGGATCACGTGAAGGGCGCGGCGGCAGACGAGCGCGACCGTGTGCCGGGCAACTGCTCGGTGCTGCACTTTGCGTTTGACGACGAATCCGACACGTTTGAGCTGATTGAGATTTTTACGCAGGAGGATTACGCACGCGAGCTGGGCCTTGAACCGCTTGTGGCTACTGCAGGTCCGCAGCGCGGATAACGCGAGCGTGGCGGCTCGGGTCGCCGGCATAACTTCTCGACGCAAAAGGGGCGGAGATACATGTACCTGCTGCATCTCCGCCCCCTGTTTGTTGAGCTGCCGATTTTTGTGCTGCGTGGTCTGGTCTTGCTAGAACCGCGCGACTTGGTGCGTGAGCAGACCCGTCGGAACCTGCGGCGCGGCGCCGGCGATCTGCGCGGCGGGGAACAGTGCGGCTACAGCAAAGTTGAACGGCTCTTTGCCCGTGTAGGTGCCGGCAGCATGGGCATCGTCGGCCAGGAGCTGTGATGCCTCGACTAGTGCGGCAGCGTAGGCAGGGTCGTCGGCCAGTGCCGGCTCCGGCGCCTGGTCGAGCATGGCACGGATGGCGCCGACGGCGTCCTCGCGCTTGACCTCCCACACGCGGTGCGTAATGCCCGCGGGGTCGGTGACGGCGTAGAGCGAGGCGCCCTCTTTGGCAGCGCCCAGGATGATGTCCATGACGGGCGACGCCTCGTAGGCGAGCGACACGGGGCGCGGCTGAACTTTGAGTTCGGCGATCGCGTGCGCAGCGGCGGCCACGTCGGCGCTGGCATCGCCCTTGCCGCCCGCAAGTACACTCGTCGGGCAGATCGCCACGACACCCGTCACACGTCCCGGCTCGCCCGAGCATTCGTACACGTAATACGCCGCACCCGGGTCCTTGAGCATCAGACCATCGGCAATGGCTCCGCGCAGAGCATCGTTGCCGCTCAGGATGCTGCCCATTGCAGGCAGCGCCTCGAGCACGCGGTCCTGAGCCGGGCGGATGCAGGGAAACGGAAGTGCTTTCATGGGCGGTCCTAACGCACGAGTCGGTTTGTTCGCGGCTTATTATGCCCCAACTTGGCCGCTCGCGTCCCAGAGCACGTTATCGGCGAGCGCGATTAGCACCTGCTGACAACGAACGATATCGGCGTGGGGCACATATTCGTTGGGCTTGTGCGCGAGCGCGAGCGACCCGGGACCGTAGCTCATGCAATTGCGGTTACCTGTCTTGCCGGCAATGACGGCGGTGTCGGTGTAGCCGGTAAAGAAGCCGACGGTCGTGTCCACGTCCGTCACGTCATCGGCGGCACGCATGAGCGCTGCTAGAAGGGGAGAGTTCGGGTCGCGCTCGATGGCGGGGCGGTCGCCCGTCACGGTGTAGCTGCCATGGCAACCGGGAACGGCGGCTTCGGCGACGGCGATGGCCTGCTCTACCATGCGCGTCGCGGCGGCCGTATCGGTCGGCGGGGTCAGACGCATGTCGACCCAGACTTTGGCGCGGTCGGGCACGACATAGGGGCGATATCCGCCCTCGATTTGGCCAAACGTGATGGTCGAAGGCCCCAGCTCATCGTGCGCGGGCAGCGCCATAAACGCGCGACGGAGCGAACACACGACCTCGGCTATGGCGGCGACGGCATCCGCGCCCTTCCAGGGCTGGCTCGCATGCGCCGTCACGCCAGTCATTTCAATTTCGAACCACGTACGCCCCTTGTGCGCTACCTGGATCTGTCCGTCGGTGGGCTCGGTGTCCAGCACCCATTCACGCGAGCCGACCCAGCCGGCATCGATAGCTGCCTCTGAACCACGCATAAAGTCTTCCTCGTCGACCGAGCAGATGAGTGAAAAGCCGCGGTGGGGCAGCTCGCCTTCTGCCGCCACGCGCTCGAGCGTATGGACCAGTGCGGCAATGGCGCAGGCCAGGCCACCCTTCATATCGCAGGCACCACGGCCGTAGAGTTTATCGTTGCGCACGATCGCTCCGAGCGGCGGAATGTCCGCGTCCCAGCCATCGCCCAAGGTGACGGTATCCAAATGGCAGATGTAGACGAGCCGTGGCTCGTCGCTTTGGCCCGGCACGGTGACCATTAGATTGCGGCGTCCGGGGAGTACTTCGTGCTCTGCAATCTGCACGGCATCGAGTACCGGATAGCTCAGCTGCGCCAACCGTTCCTCAACCAACGCTTTGATATAGCGCTCAATCTCGTCCTCATACGCACCCGGGTCTGAACTGTCGATCCGCACGAGCCCTTGCGTAAGCCGCCAAGCAAAATCTGTATCAACCATAGGCACCTCACAGATAGTTAGGTCAACATACAGATTGTATGCCAAGAAGCGGCTCAGTGCATTTAATGGAGCGCTCACAAAAATGGGGGCGCCTCTCGTGCGAAAGGCGCCCCCGCGGGCATTCAATGTCAGCGACGGGCAGGCCACATGGGGAACTGCCCGTCAGGTCAGTCGGCGCTATTTAATCACGCGCACACGATACATCGACGGAATTTGCTTAAGTGCCTCGATCGTGCTGCCGTCCAGGTGCTCATCGGTGTCGAACATGGTGTAGGCGTTCTCGCCAGCGGACTCGTTGGTCATGCGCTGCACGTTGGCGTTGTCCTTGGCGAGAATGGCCGTGATCTGGCCGATCATGTTGGGCACGTTGGCATGCAGGCAGGCAATGCGGCTTGCGGCGCGCGCCTTGCCCATGCTGCAGGCGGGGTAGTTGACGCTGTGCGCGATGTTGCCGTTTTCCAGGTAATCCTTGAGCTCGCTGATGGCCATGTCGGCGCAGTTGGCCTCGGCCTCGCCGGTGCCGGCGCCCGAATGCGTGGTGATAAACGTATTGGGCATCTTGACGGTCTTGGGCGTGGCAAAGTCGCAGCTAAACCAGCTGAGCTTGCCCTCGCGCAGGGCGGCGTCGACGGCGTCCTCGTCAATGATGGTCTCGCGCGCGTAGTTGATGAGCACGGCGTCGGGCGCCAGCAGGTTAATCTGCTCGGTGCTGATCATACCGATGGTGTCGGCCTTGCTGGGCACGTGCACGGTGAGGTAGTCGCAGCCGCGGCACAGATCCTCGAGCGTGCCCACGCGCTGCACCTCGCGGCTCAGCACCCACGCGTGCTCGACGGAAATGAACGGATCGTAGCCGTAAACGTCCATGCCCAGGTCGACACAGGCGTTGGCGACCTTGGAGCCCACGTTGCCCAGACCGATGACACCGATGCGCTTGCCCTTGAGCTCGCGGCCCACAAAGGCCTTCTTGGCCTTCTCGGCATCGACCTGAATCTCGGGATCGTCGGCGTTGTCGCGCACCCAGTTCATCGACTGCACCACGCCGCGGCTCGAGAGCACCAGCATGCCCAGGACGAGCTCCTTGACGGCGTTGCTGTTGGCGCCGGGGGAGTTAAAGACGACGACGCCCTTCTTGGCGTACTCCTCGACGGGGATGTTGTTGACGCCGGCGCCGCAGCGGGCGATGGCGCGGATGCCCTCGGGCAGCTCGTAGCCGTGCAGGTCGGTGGAGCGCATCAGGATGGCGTCGGCCTCCTCGGCGGTGCCTACAAACTCGTAGCCCTCACCAAACTCGACTTTGCCGTCCTTGGTGATGTCGTCGATGGTTTTAATCTTGCGCATGAAAAAACTCCTTGGCGGTTTTGTCTAAAACAAGCGGTTTGAAGTGGCTGGTCGGCCCGCGGGTTGCGGGCTAGTTAGATCGCGGACTCAAACTATGCTGCGCTTCGAAGTCCTTCATGTACGTGGCCAGCGCCTGCACGTCCTCCATGGTGACGGCGTTGTACACGCTGGCGCGCATGCCGCCGACGAGGCGATGACCCTTGACGTTTTGGATCTGGTGCTCTGCCGCGCCCGCAACGAAGGCCGCGTCGAGTTCGGCATCGCCGGTACGGAAGGTGACGTTGGCGATGGAGCGGCTATCGGCCTGCGCGGTGCCATGGAACAGCTCGCTGAGCTCGAGTAGATCATAGAGCAGGTTGGCCTTGGCCCAGTTGCGCTCGGCCATGGCGACAAGTCCGCCGGTCTCCTCGACCCAGTGGAACACCTTGCCGCACACGTAGATGCCAAAGGTGTTGGGTGTGTTGAGCATGGAGCCCTTGGCGACCTGGGTCTTAAGGTCCAGGTATTGCGGTGTCTGCGCAAAGGCCGGACCGTCGGCGATCAGGTCGTCGCGCACGATAACCACGGTCACGCCAGCGGCGCCGGCGTTTTTCTGAGCGCCGGCGTAGATGAGACCGTAGCGCTCAACGTCGAGCGGCTGCGACAGGAAGCAGCTCGAGACATCGGCGACCAGCGGCATATCGCCGCAAGCGGGCAGCTCGTGGTACATGGTGCCAAAAATAGTGTTGTTCTGGCAGATGTAGACGTAGTCGAGCCCGTCGCCCGCGGCCTCGGCGGCAATGCGCGCGTTGACGTCGGCCATGGTGGGAATGCGGTCGAAACTGGTGTCCTCCGAGCTTGCGAGCAGCACGGCCTCGCCGTACTTGGAGGCCTCCTTGTACGCCTTGTTGGCAAAGTTGCCGGTCACGACGTAGCCGGCGCGGCCGCGGCGCATGAGGTTCATGGGGATGCCCGCAAACTGCAGCGTGGCGCCGCCCTGCAAAAACAGGACACGGTAGTTGTCAGGGATGCTCAGCAGGCGGCGTAGGGTTGCCTCGGCGTCGTCGATGATCTGCTGGTACATGCTAGATCGATGGCTCATCTCGAGCACGGACATGCCGCAACCGCGGTAGTCCATCATCTCGTCGGCGATCTCGGCGAGCACACTTGTAGGCAGCGCGGCCGGGCCAGCTGAGAAGTTGTGCACACGTGCCATCTTCTAGTTCCCCCTCGTAGTCGTTTGAACGTTCGGGATACTTTAGCACAGTGGAGCGCCCGGCGCGACCGCATCACGGTAAAACTCGAGTGCGCCGCTATGATTTACAGGATGGTTACATGGGGGAGGGTTAATAACCCTATGCTGATTGTATTTGCCAGCCATTGGGCCTAAAACGTACGAACGGCACCTCAAGTTTTGGCTGGGGCTGTCGGGCACTTTGTCTGCCCAGGTGGGGTAGCCGCGCGTTTATCTGGCAAGTGTGATTTGGGGCGATCTCGTCAAAGCTGCTGAGCTGCGAAAATAACCGTTAACCGGATTTAATTTTGTTGCTCAACATTTGACACTCTGGGCGTGGTAACTTTTTTACCAACAGGTATGATTATTGTCATGTGCGCCGCGCCTGCCTGCTGGGCTGCGGCGCACTTATGACAGCCTTTGACACCCTTGGAGCGTGCACTGTGGATGTAACCACAAAAAGCGTTCGGGGGGGGGGTGCTCACCCGCGAGCAATTCCTCCCGCATGAGATGCGCATCGTCGCTGCCCTGCGCGCACAGGGCGCAAGCGACGATCAGGTCATTGTACGCGTAAAGAGCGATAACCTCTTTCAATATCCCACGGAGCGCATGGTCGCTAACCGCGCGACCGTGTGCCTTCGCCGCCTCGACGCCATGGTGCCCACGGACGCCGCATGCGCCGCGCGCGGCATCGACCCCAATACCGCCGTCGAGGCCGCATCATCCCTAACCAGCCTTATGGCATCCGGCACTCCCACGCAGGCGGACCAGACCATCTTCTACAGCATGATCTGCCGCTACGACATCGTGCGCGAGCTCGTGCTCGTCGAGGTAGGGGAGCGCCTGCAAAACTTTGATTATGCCTTTACGGCGGTTGACCTCAACGCCTTTATGACGTGCTTTACCACGGAGTATCCGGACGCCGCCCGCTGGACCGAGTCCACGGTCACGCGCATCAAAGGCTCGCTTCGTCAGACGCTCCGCCATGCCGGCCTTATCGGCGAGGGCATGGGTCCGGAGTCCGAACGCCTTTCCCCGCTCTTCCTCGATCCCGATGTTGAGCAGGCTCTGGTGCAGCTGGGCGAGCAGCCGCTTATCGCGGCCCTTACCGGCAGGGCGGTGATGTAGCGTGGCTCCCGTCTACAGTACCGTCGACCCTGCTATCACCCCGGCGACCGATCTCACCACCAATATCGGCATCCATTCCCGCCAGAGTGTCGTGGCGGCG
The DNA here is from genome assembly GCA_019424905.1 of Collinsella sp. GTDB lineage: Bacteria > Actinomycetota > Coriobacteriia > Coriobacteriales > Coriobacteriaceae > Collinsella. The sequence goes on from JAHYYP010000007.1 coordinate 30,114, forward strand.
CATGCCCGCTTCGAGCACGCCTGTCAGGAATTTGAGCGCCGCGCCCAGCTTCTGCGCGAGTGCCTGTGTAGCGAGAACTTTTTGGCCAACAAGGGCATAGGCAATGAGATCGGCTTCCACACCTTTTGCTACGACCCTGCGCTGGAGTTTGAGGCGCGCGCGTTGTTTGACACCCTTGTGCTCGATGCCGAGGCCGGCAAGCTCCCGTGCACGCTCAAGGTCGTAAACCTCTACGACGCCGTGCTGGCGATCCTCGAAAAGCGCCGTGTCCTCAAGGCCATTCCGCGCCAAGAGGAGCGCCGCGGCACCCAGCGTGTGCTTGAGGACGTGGCCAAGTTTTGTTCGCCCGAGAAGATCGCCGCGTTCATCCTCGAGCAAACCGAACCTCATGCACCTGGCGACGTCATTCTTCTGACCGGTGCCGGCGAGGTCTATCCCTTTTTTCGTATTCACACCCTTCTCGACTGCATGCAAGTCGATTTTTCCGACCTGCCGGTGATCGCCGCCTATCCGGGCAGCTTCAACGGCTCTTCCTTCCAGCTCTTTAACCGTCTGCCGGCCGATAACTACTACCGCGCCATCGATATCTCGTAAGCACGGCTCCCCGCAGACAAGGCCTGCCGCCGGTAACAACCCTTTGCCATAACGTTCCCAAACCCAAAGGAGCACCCATGGACAACACGATCATTCGCGACCTCTTTGCAAAAGACATCAACCGCTCCATCAACGGCGTGGTCAAGGTCCAGGATTCAAAAGATGGGTCCATCCGCCAGGAGCTTGACGAGTACGTGGTGACGCGCGAGTTGCAGAGGCACTTTGCCACGTTCTTCAAGGCCTACGGCGATGCCATCGATGCGCGCACCGACAAGATCGGCGTGTGGATCAGTGGTTTCTTCGGTTCCGGTAAATCGCACTTCCTCAAGATGCTGAGCTACCTGCTCGAGAATCGCCAGATCGGCGGCAAGAGCGCCATCCGCTACTTTGACGGCAAAATCGTCGACCCCATGGTCGCGGCTGCCATGGAGCGCGCGTGCTCGGTGCCCACGCAGGCCATCCTCTTTAACATCGATAGCAAGGCGGGCCAGTGGAAGCAGGGTGATACGGCTCCCACGGCGCTGCTTCGCGGCTTTGAGCGCATGTTCTACGAGGCGCGCGGCTTCTACGGCGAGGACCTCAAGCTTGCAAAGCTCGAGGACTACATCGATTCCCTGGGTAAGACCCAGGAGTTCCGTGAGGCTTTTGAGCGCGTCAACGGCGAGCCTTGGCTCCAGACCCGCGACACCTACAGCTACTTTGAGGACGACGTCGTCGAGGTGCTGCAGAGCGTGCTCGGCATGAGCGAAAAGGCCGCATGGAACTGGCTCGAGGGTTCTGAGGACGAGGTTTTGGCCCCCGATGTCTTTGCCAAAAAGGTCAAGGACTACGTAGGCGCTCAGGCAGCGGCCCACGGCGGCAACTTCCGTTTGCTCTTTATGGTCGACGAGGTGGGTCAGTTTATTACAAACGACCAGGACCCAAGCCTTATGCTGAGCCTTCAGACCATCGTCGAGGAGCTGGGTGCCGCCTGCGGTGGCCGCGTGTGGGTGATGGTCACGAGCCAGGAGGCCATCGACAACCTGAGTCTGCCCGTGGGCAACGACTTTTCAAAGATCCAAGGCCGCTTCAATACCCGCCTTTCGCTTTCCAGCTCCAGCGTGGACGAGGTTATCCAGCGCCGTGTGCTCGAGAAGACCGCGCCGGCGGCCGATATGCTTGCCCAGGTCTATGAGCAGGACTCCGCTGTTCTCAAAAACAACTTCACCTTTGAAGGGTCGCGTGCCGATCTTGCCGGCTACGCCAACTCCAAGGATTTTGTGGCCAGCTACCCGTTTGTGGGCTATCAGTTTAAGCTCCTACCCGACGTGATGACCGAGGTGCGCAAACACGGTGTCAAGGCCAAGCACATGTCCACCGGCGAGCGCTCCATGCTGAGCGCGTTCCAGGAGAGCGCTCAGGCCATCCAGCATGACCAGACCGGTGCGCTCGTGCCGTTCTGGCGCTTTTTCGACACTATCTCCAAAGACCTTGAGCACGGCATCAACTAGGTGGTCGACCGCGCGATCCGTGCGGCCGAGGACGCAAAGGGCCTTGAGCCCTATGACGTGCAGGTGCTCAAGCTCCTGTACCTGATTCGTTACATCGGCTACGTAAAGGCCACGGTCGAGAACATCTCCATCCTCATGATCGACGGCCTCGACGTGGACAAGCGCGCCCTCAAGGACCGCGTCAAGGAATCCCTCTCCCGCCTGGAGCGCGAGAACTACGTGGCGCGCCAGGGCGATACCTATAGCTTCCTCACCGACGAGGAGCAGGAGATAGCGCAGGAGATCGCACGCACCCCGATCGATAACGCGCAGGTGATCGAGTCTATCAAAAAGCGTCTGTTCGACAGCATCTATACCGCGCGCAAGCTCAACCGCGGGGCCAACGACTTCCCGTTTGACCGCTATGTGGACGGCTCAATCCACGGTGGCAGCATGGGCGGCATGGAGCTTTACGTGGCGACTATGGCGAGCGACCTGGGCCGTGCGGACGATACCGAGCTGGCCTTGGCTTCTTCGGGCAAAGCCATCGTGGCCTTGAGTGACGAGGCGGATTATTGGGAGACGCTCGTCAGCGCCGCCAAGATCCGCAAGTACGCCAAGACGCGAAATCTCCAGGAGCTTCAGCTGAGTACGCGCCAGATCGTCGAGTCCAAGATGCGCGAGGCGGCCTATAACGAGAAGGAGGCCGATACCCTTTTGAGCGAGGCCGTGCTCCATGCACGTTGTGCAGTCAACGGCCGCATGGTTGAGGTCCGCGCGGCCAAGCCCGCCCAGGTCTTTGAGCAGGTGCTGGCGCAGCTGTGCGATGTAGTCTTTGAAAAGGCCGACTATATCGGCGCGCCGGTCACGAGCGATTCCGATATCCGCTCCACTCTGGCGGGCAACGTCCAGGCGGGGCTCGCTGGCATGGACGCGGGCAACACGCGTGCGCTCAAGGAGGTCGAGGACTACCTCAAAGTTCAGCACCAGCGCCACCTGGATACCGCTATGGGCGATATCCAGCGCCAGTACCAGCAAAGGCCCTTTGGCTGGCGCGAGGTCGACATCGCAAATGTGGTGGCGCAGCTTGTGGTGGAGCAGCGCGCGCAGGTGCTGTTTGGCGGTCAGACGGTTCAAGCTAACGACAGCCGCATGGTGGCACTCCTGCGTAAGGATGCCGATAAGGCCCAGGTGCGCTTGCGCATGCGCATGAGCGACCGTTTGCTGAGTGGTGCGGGCGATCTCATGCGTGACCTGTTTGATCTCAAGACAGTGCCCTCCAACGAGGATAAGCTCGTGGCCGAGCTCAAAGAGCGCCTTGAGGGCTTGCGCGAGGTATGCGTCGTCATGGCACGCGACTACTACACGGGCATCAAGCCGGCCTACCCGTATCCTGGCGAGGACGAGTGCGAGAAGATGCGCTCGGAGGTGGCCGACGTCCTTAAGGACCAGAATGAGGCCGAGGCGTTTATGACCACGTTCACCAAGCACGAGGAGCGTTTGCTCGATGCCAAAGAAGACTTTGACAAGGTGGTTGAGTTCTTCGATTCCAATCAGCGCGCAACGTTTGACCACGCCAAGGATTTCTTGAACCGCACCGAGGGTATCGAGTATGCCTCCGATGACATTCCCGGTGCGGTGGAGAACGTGGCAAAGGTGCGCGAGATCCTCAAAGATCTCAAGCCCTACGGCCGTATTAAAGACCTGCAGCCGCTTATGGATCCCGTCGAGGACGACATGAAAAAGCTGCTGGGCATCCGCCGCAATGAGTTTTTGTGTCGCATCGAGAGCGATCTGCAAGACCTGCGGGCGCAGGCCGAGAGTCAAGAAGGTTTTGTCAAGCAGGCCAAGGATGCCATCGCGGACGCCAACACCAGGTATGAGTCGTTCAAGAACCGCGCCCATGGCGTTCAGAGCCTCAACGAGCTTAACGCCCTCGCGGCAAACTGGGAAAACTGGGTTAGCACGGCTGCCAACAAGATATACGACGCCGCCGACGACGCGCGTGAACGCATGGAGAACGAATGCCGTTCCACCGAGGTCACCAGCACGGGCGAGGTGGTCAAAAAGATCACCAACAAGGGCGCCGCTACGCCAGGTAACGGTTCTGTACCCGTGCCCAAGCCCCAGCGCAAGGTCAAAACCGTACGTCGCACCGACCTGGCCAAGCCGAGCCGCCTCACAACCGCAGAGGACGTGGAACGCTACGTGGCCGACCTGCGCTCTCGCCTTATGCAGGAGCTCGCTGCAAACGACGAGATCCGTATCAACTAACCCGCGGAGCCACCGGTGCCAAAGCGCGCACCGGTGGCTTATGGCGTCTAGAAAGGCTCATCAACCATGAACGATTCTGCTCTTAAGAGCTTCTGCACCTGGGCCCGTACGGAGCTCATCAAAGGCGTGGAGGCGCAGATGGTGCGCTACGGCATCACCGAACCTGCACCCGCGCCCGTTGGGTCCGAGACCGTCAACGGCCTGCCCCTAAGTCCGGCTGAGATTGAGCAACGCGACGAACTTCTGCGCATGCAGGCAGAGGTGGGTCACGAGGCGCTGCGCGACCGTGCGGCCTACACCTGGTTCAACCGCATTGTAGCCATTCGCTTTATGGATGCACGCGGATGGCTCCCCAGCCGTATGCGCATGCTGAGTCGTGCGGACGGCAGCCATGGCAGCGAGGCCGTGGAGAACGCACTGGACGTGGAGATAGCGACGGCCGATGCCGATCGCATAGCCGAGCTCAAGATGGCGGGCTTGGATGAACCGCTGTGGCGCTACCTGTTTGTTGCTCAGTGCGAGGAGCTTGCCGATTGTCTGCCGGGCGTCTTTGAGCGCGTGGGTGGAGCCATGGAGCTGCTGTTGCCCCAGGGCCTCATGATGGCTGACAGTGTGGTGGGCAAACTCAACGCCGTCCTCACTGACGAGGACTGGCGCGAGGGCGTGACCGTTCTGGGCTGGATGTATCAGTACTACAACGCTGACGTTAAAGACGAGTTCTTCAAGTCCAAGCGCAAGGCAGCGGCGGCGGACATCGCGCCCGCCACGCAGCTCTTCACCCCCGAGTGGATCGTGCGCTATATGGTCGAGAACTCGCTCGGCCGTCTGTGGATGCTCAACAATCCGGGGAGTTCGCTACGCGACCGCATGGAGTATTACATCGCGCCCGATGCTGAGCACGAGGACTTCATCCACATCTCGAGCCCCGAGGATATAACCCTCTGCGACCCCGCATGTGGCTCGGGCCATATCTTGGTCTACGCGTTTGAGCTGCTCTTTCATATGTACGAGGAGCGCGGCTATCGTGAGCGCGAGATTCCCGAGCTCATTCTCACTAAAAACCTTGCGGGCATGGAAATTGATTCGCGTGCGGCGCAGATCGCGGAGCTGGCGCTTGCCATGTGCGCCCGCGAGCACGACCGTCGCTTCTTTAGGCGCGGCGTCCGTGCCGACGTTACTGTGCTCTCGAGCATTCCGCTGGGGGAGGACGAGCTGCCGGGTAACAAGAAGCTCGCCGAGGAACTGAGCCATTTGGGCGAGATCGGCTCGCTATTCATTCCTTCAGAGGACGAGATCGACGAGCTCAAGGCTGCCGCCGCGAGCTGTTCTGACAACCTTTTTGCCGCTGCGACCAAAACTAAGCTCGAAAACGCTGCCGCCATCTGCGAGAAGCTGTCCCGTCGTTTTACCTGCACCGTGGCTAATCCTCCGTATATGGGCAGCAGCAGCTTTAACCCCTTCATGAGCAAATGGGTCAAGAAGAACTACTCCGACGTGAAGAGCGACCTTTGCACGTGTTTTATCGAGCGCGGATTCAGCCTTGCCAAGGACCGCGGCTACGCGGCCATGGTCACCATGCAGAGCTGGATGTTCCTGGGCAGCTTCGAGAAGATACGCGCCAAGGTTATCGACAACAAGACAATCGTTTCCATGGCCCATCTGGGCCCTCGCGCGTTTGATGCTATCGGCGGCGAGGTCGTCAACGTTACCGCCGACGTCATCTACAACGGCCGCGCGGCATACGAGGGCGCCTACGTGCGCCTTGTTGATATCAACGGCTCTGAGGCCAAGAGGCTCAAACTGGTCGAGGCCATCCAAAACCCCGCCTGCGGCTGGTTCTACCGCCGCGACGCCGACACCTTCAAACAAATCCCCGGCACCCCCATAGCCTACTGGGCCAGCGACGCCCTTCTCGGTGCCTTTGGTTCCTTGAGGAAGTTATGCTCTGTGGCAAAGACATCCAAAGGCATTATCACCGGTGATAACGATAAGTTCATTCGCTTGTGGTGGGAGATCAAAGCGTCTTCAATTTGCATGAATGCAAGAAATAGTTTTGAAGCCTTTTCGTCTGGAAAGGAATGGTTCCCATGTGCTAAAGGCGGTGGCTTTCGAAAATGGTCCGGAAATCAAGAGAGTGTCGTTAGATGGGGCGATAACGGGAAAGCTGTTAAGCAAAATTCAAGAGAGTCTGGTTGTCATTGTCAAGATTACAACGATGATTTTAAATTCATACCGTCTGTCTCTTGGACTTGCGTTACGAGCGGTGAACCCTCTTTTCGATATGTATCCGGCTGTCTCTCTGAGCATGCTGGGATGAGCTATTTCCCAATGAAAGCTGATCCATTTGTGCTTCTAGCTCTCTGTAATTCATCAGTCATATGTGAGTGTCTCTCGATTCTTTCTCCAACGTTGAACGTTAACGCTGGGGAGGTTGATTCTCTGCCTGTTGCTTCTTCTGACGATCTTTGCGCTGCCTCCATTAGTAAGGAATGCGTCAGCCTGTCCAGGTGTGATTTCGACTCGTTTGAGACATCTTGGGGCTTCAATCGGTCTCCGCTGGTTTAGGGGGTTTGTATGAGTTATTGGAATTGGCTTTTACCGTCAATAGGGCTTCTGCTCTTATTTGCCGCGCTTTGGCTGTTCATTTATTTTGATTCCATTCGCGCTGCGAAGAACAAAGTGCGGACTAAAAAACAATTAAATTATTTGATTAAGCAAAATTATGCCTCTGTTCTTATTTTTCTCATGCTCGCGCTTCCCGTTTTGCTTCAGCTTGTTTATTCAGCCGGCCCCTGTATTCCTGTAATTTCAGCAAGTGATGTTTTAACGTTCTGGGGCGTTGTTTTGGGACTCGCTTCTGGTTTCTATATCTGGCAGATTCAAAAAGATAAGGACAGGCAGGATGAAATGAATCGCTGCAAGCCTGTGTTTAACGTCTCGAGCTTCAGAAACGAAAATAAAGAACTCGCTGGTGTTCGTATTGATAGTAAATGCCTGGTCGCATTTGATGTCGTCAAAGTTTGTGGACTTGATAGAAAGCGCAGCGTTCAACCATTCGCTTCTGAAGTCTTTGAGTTATCGAAGGAGGATTTCGATAATTTCAAAGCGGAAACTACCAGTTCCAAATCAGGCGCTTCTTGGGGAAAAGGCACCTTTTTATCGTTTGAAGTTGTTGCCTCTGATGGGACTAATTGGGTATTAAATTACTCGTTTTCTCGTCCTGGTAAATATTGGACTTTATGTTCAACGCTTTTCTTTTCAAAAGATATCGAATAGTTGTTTGCTTTGCTCGATGCGACGCCCTTCGCGGCTTGACATCCGCGAATCTTAACGCTCTTTGGCCTTGGGTCGTTTGGCGCAATAACAATGTGTCCGTTAGCCGAGCTGTTTTAGGTTTATTGAAATCTAATGGAGAGAGTTTATTCATTAACTCTAAAAAGCCACGCGCATTCCCCTTCCGAAATTTCGACTAATAGAGAGGCGGTCTACGATGCCCACTTTACTTCAAGATAAATACGAGGCCCGCAAGGCTGAGGTCAACGAGCGGTTTGAGCAGCTTCGCGCTAACGAGGAAGAGCTCAACCGAATCTTTGCCAAGATCTACAACGTGGAGGGCGAAGTGCCCATCGAGGTCGAGGATAAGTACGTTTCGGTGGCGCGCATCTTCGATACCGCCGACGAGATTCCCGAGAGCTATAAGGGCAACAAATACGTGCGTACCAAGCGCGACGAGATCACCTCGCTCATAAGCTATGCCGTGGGCTGTATGTTTGGCCGCTATTCGCTGGATGTGGACGGGCTGGTCCTGGCCGATCAGGGCGCCACGGTCGACGACTATCTGGCAAAGATGCCCAACCCTGACCACGTGACCTTTATGCCCGATGGCGATAACGTGCTGCCCATTACCGATGACGAGTACTTTGACGACGACATCGTGCGCTACTTTATCGACTTTGTGCGCACCGTGTACGGCGAGGAGACGCTCGAGCAGAACCTGGCCTTTATTGCCGAGGCGCTCGGCGGCAAGGGCACCTCGCGCGAGGTAATCCGTTCCTACTTTTTGAAGGACTTCTTTAAGGACCACTGCCAGACCTATAAGAAGCGTCCCATCTACTGGCTGTTCGACAGCGGCAAGAAGAATGGCTTCAAGTGCCTTGTTTACATGCATCGCTACCAGCCTGACCTGTTGGCTCGCATCCGCACCGACTATGTGCATGAGCAGCAGGAGCGCTATCGCTCCCAGATCGGCTATGCCAACGACGCCCTTGCCAGTGCCGAGCGCGGCGAGCGCGTGTGTTTGGATAAGCGCGTCAAAAAGCTCAATGACCAGCTCAAAGAGACCATTGCCTACGAGGAGAAACTACACCACTTGGCAGACCAGATGATTAAGATCGACCTGGATGACGGCGTCAAGATCAATTACGCCAAGTTTCAGGATGTGCTGGCGAAGATTAAATAACTGCAGATACGGTAAGGATATTCATGCCCAAGATCGATGTAGAAGAACAGCTCAAGCTGCGATTTATGCAGCCGTTGACCGCATGTATGCTGCGCCGTGTGGTGATTTGGCACGATGCGGACGGCGAGTTTGCTCCTGAGTTTGAGCGATTGGCTGCCGAGGGTTTCGACGGCGCGGGGGCCGATGACGGCGTTATGCCCGCTCACGGTGACTTTGAGCGCCCGGTGCGGTTTGTTGAGGCTTGCGAGGGCTGCATGTTTGCCGTAAAGAAGCTCATCAACCGCGATGACCTTGCGAGCGATATCTTGCTGTATCGTCGTTGCCCGCGCGGCAGGCTTGAGGGCGATTGGCTTGCCGATGTTGAGCTGTATGCCGATCAGTTCCAGGCTGACTATCTTTCGCTTTTGGCCGATCAGCTGGGAATCGAGAATATCGACGCCGTGCGCGAGAGTCTGCGCGAGCACAAGACGTTCTTTGATGCCAAGACCCGCTGCGTTAAGTTTGCCGCGTGCGTTCCGCATGCTTCGGGCGCATCAGATATCGAACTCGGTATCCTTACGGTGATTTTTGGCGGTAAAGAGGTTGGCGACGCGCGCCCCGCGTTTGTGCTGCGCGGCTGTATGACCACGCTGCTGCACGAGGGCCCCGAAGCGCTGGCCGAGTTGGTGGACAAGTACTGCGTGCGCGATGTCCTCGCTGCCTTCATTGTACGTTGCTATGGGTTTGAGGGACCGCTGTATGAGCGCGATTCGCTGCTTGCGCTGGCATCTCATGTGCTCATCACGGCGGCATCCACCGCGCTTCCCGAGGGAGCGCTCAAGGGGCTTGAAAGCCATCTGGCTCCCGCCTACGGGCCCTATTGCCTTGAGGCGGTGCGTATGTGGGACCAGACCGCCGATACCCAGGCATCGAGCGAGGACCTATTTGAGATTTGCCGTTTGGTTGAGGACGCCCGTGGACTCTTTGCGCGGTTCGAGACCTTGCCGATCGATGCGCTGACCTCGCTTGATGTGTTTCCGTGCGTCAATGAGGCCGTGCTCTCGCAGTTGTTCAGCTCGTTTGCTCAGGGCGCGGACCGTGTTGAGGACGCACGCGCCTTTGCGGCGCGTCGCTGCGACCTAAGCTGGTACCGTCGTGTTGAGAGCTACTTTGACCTACTTGCTGCCGTGGCCGATATGTGCTCTTTTAGGCAGACACACGCGGGTGGGTTCCATCTGGCGCAGCCCCAGCAGGTGTGGGATGCCTACACGTCCGATTGGTATGCCATGGATGCCGCCTATCGTCATATGTGCATCGCATATCTGCGGGCGCGCTCCGCCGAGTGCGATGTACTCGAGGAACCTGCCCGAGCCGTGGTGGACTGGGCGGAGAATCTCTACAGCAACTGGTTTTTGGCCGATGCCAATGCCTGCTGGACATCCGCTGCGCAAGGGGAGTGGGCCGATTGCGGCTACATCGATGGCCCTGCACGGCAGGATGAATTCTACTGGCATGTGCTGCCCGCCTTTGTGGGGTCTGCCAAAACGACGGTCGTTATCGTAAGCGACGCGCTGCGCTATGAGGTGGCCCGTGATGTCGCGGCGCTTCTCGAGCGCGAGCGCGGCGGCAACGTCAGGGTTTCTAGCATGCAGGCGGTCTTTCCCTCCATCACCGAGGTGGGCATGCCCGCGCTGCTGCCGCACCAAGCGCTTGAACTTGCAGCGGATGGCTCGCTTGTGTTGGCTGACGGCATGCCCACTGCGACGACTCCGCAGCGCGAGGCCGTACTTACCCACGTTGAGCCCACGGCCCGCGCTTTGCGCTCGAGCGCATACCTCAACATGGCGGGAACCGAGCGCAAGGCACTGCTCAAGGACTCCAAGCTCGTTTTTCTCTACCACAACAAGATCGATGCTACGGGCGAGAAGGCCGCTACGCAGGATGACGTCTTCGATGCCTGTGCGGACACCGTGGAGGAACTTGCTGCGTTGGCGCGTCGCGTGTGCACCGACGCCCCGGGCGCGCGTGTTGTTATAACGGCGGACCACGGCTTTATCTACACGCGTCGGGAGCTCAGCGAGTGCCAGATGCTCGGCAAGCCAGACCTTCCCTTCCTTGACGCTCCTGTCATGCACGGCAAGCGTCATCTGGTGGTGCCCAACGAGGCCGTGGCCAAGCTTTCGGAAGAGGCATGCGGGGTGTTTGTTAATGTTGGCATGGGACGTTTGGGTGCCGGTTTTGAGGGATTTGCCCCGCGCGAGAACGTGCACTTCAAGCGTCCCGGCGGCACTAACAACTACGTCCACGGCGGCATGAGCCTGCAGGAGCTCTGCGTGCCCGTTATCGGTTTTTGGCGTGCGCGCTCGGGTTCCAAGGACTTTGTCGACACGCGCGCGGCGACGCTGCGCGTGCTAAGCGAGGGACGCCGAGTGACCAACTCGCTCTTCTCGGTCAACTTGATCCAGGAAGAACCTGCCCAAGGTAAGGTCTTGCCGTGCGAGTACGAGCTGGTGTTTACCGATGCAAGTGGCAACGAGGTGAGCGATACGGTCAAGGCGCATGCCAACAAGACTTCTGTTAACTCGCAGGAGCGCGTGGTGCATGCCAAGTTTGCGTTGCATGCAGCGGATGGATTCTCGGCCAAGGGTCCGTACTATCTGGTCTGCCGCGAGCGCGAGACGGGCAAAATCGTTTGGCGCGAGACGTACACCATCGCTGTTTCGTTTGCCCCTGTTGCTGACTTTGGTTTTTAGGAGTGTGCCCTATGTTTGATAGCCATGACGACGATCTGTGGGAAGTTCCCTCGATTGATGTGGATGTGCCGGCGCAGGCTGCGGTGCCTGTAGGGGAGGCTGTGCCTGCCCCGGAGGCTGAGACTGCCGCGGAGGCCGTGGCCGCCGCGCCTGTTCCGGAGCCGGTGGCGGCCACTGCACCCGATGATGTTGCAGCGCCCGCCGAGGACGAGTCCTCGACCGATGACTATGCCCAGGCCGTGGCCGACGCTCCCGAGGACGACGGCTATGACATGGATGTACTGGACGGCAAGCTGCTCGAGCACTTTGGCGGCAAGATCGTGCGCAAGGACCTCACGGCCCTTATGAAGCGTGGCGCCAACGTGCCTACCTTTGTGCTGGAGTACCTGCTGGGCATGTACTGCTCAACCGACGACGAGGACGCCGTGGCGGAGGGCCTGGGGCGCATCCGCAAAATCCTCACCGATAACTACGTGCGTCCCGACGAGTCCGAGCGCATTAAGTCCAAAATCCGCGAGCTGGGTCGCTTTACCATCATCGATAAGGTGACGGCCAAGCTCGACGAGTACAAAGACATCTACGTGGCGTCGTTTGCCAATCTGACCATTGAGCCGTTTGTGATGCCGGCCGAGTACGTGCGCGACTATTCCAAGATTCTCCAGGGTGGTATTTGGTGCATTATGAGCATCGAGTATCGTCGTCCCATGGAAGAGGAAGACGAGTTTGGCATGGAAGTCTTTGGCGACGATGCGCCGCGCCGCTCCAAGGCCAAGCGCAAAAAGCGCGGACCCGAGGACTCTCCGTTTAGCGTGGCGTCGCTCACGCCCATCCAGATGCCCAACCTGGACCTGGAGGCCATGATCGACGAGCGCCAGTATTTCTCGCGCGACGAGTGGCTCAACATGCTGCTCCGCTCTGCCGGCTATGAGCCCAGCGAGCTTTCGGAGAAGGAGCGCCTGCACTTTATCGAGCGCATGGTGCCGCTGATCGAGCGCAATTACAATCTGTGCGAGTTGGGTCCCCGTGGCACCGGCAAGAGCCATATCTACAAAGAGGTCTCGCCCTATGCCATCTTGCTTTCGGGCGGCCAGACCACTACGGCCAACCTGTTCGGCCGTATGAACTCCATGCGCGCCGATCGCGTGGGCCTGGTGGGCCATTGGGATTGCGTGACGTTCGACGAGGTCGCCGGCATGCGCTTTAAGGACACCAACGCCGTGCAGATCATGAAGGACTATATGGCGAGTGGCAGCTACGCGCGCGGCCGCGACCAGATTAACGCCGATGCCTCCATGGTTTTTGAGGGCAACATCAACGACACCGTGCAAAACGTCCTTAAGACCACGCACCTGTTTGATCCGTTCCCGCCGGAGTTTAACAACGATTCGGCCTTCTTCGACCGTATCCACTATTACCTGCCGGGCTGGGAGATTCCCAAGATGCGTTCGAGCCTGCTGACCGGGCATTACGGCTTAATCACCGACTGCCTGTCGGAGTTTTGCAAGGAGATGCGCCGCAAGGACTTTACGCATCATATCGACCGTTACTTCCGCTTTAACAGCGACTTTAACAAGCGAGACGAGATCGCCGTGCGCAAGACCTTTAGCGGCCTGGCCAAGCTGCTGTTCCCCGACGAGGCCATGGACAAGGACGACGTGCGCTGGTTGCTGGACTACGCCATCGAGGGCCGTCGCCGCGTAAAGGAGCAGCTCAAGATTATGGCGGGCGTTGAGTTTATCGACGTTAACCTGGGCTATATGGATGCCGACAACCCGCAGGACGTGCACGTGGTGCGCGTGGCCGAGCAGAGCGAGGACACGCTGATTCCCGACGGGCCGCTGTTGTCCGGCCATGTGTTTGGCGTGGGCAGATCGCAGGGCGGCGAGGTCGCCGTGTACAAGCTGGAGAACAAGGCCGTTGCTGGCGAGTGCAAGTTTAAGCACGAGGGCGTGGCCTTTAACAAGCCGGTGCGCGATACGCTGGAGGCCGCGTTCGACAACTTTGTGAACCTGGCGAACCGCGTGGCGCCGGGCATGCACATTGGCTCCAAGGATTATCTGCTGTTCTATAACGACCTGCAGAGCAAGGGCCTGTCCGAAGAAGTGTCGCTCGCCGAGTTTGTGGGCCTGTGCTCCGCGGCGTGCAACCGCCCGGTGATGTCCGCGCTGGCGGTTCCGGGAATCTTGCGCATGTCGGGCTCTATGGACGAGATCCGCGGGCTCGAGGACATTATGCGCGTGGCCAAAAACGCCGGCGCCAAGCGCGTGATTTTGCCGCTGAGCGCCATCGCGGGCCTGCAGAGCGTGCCGTCCGAGATTATCTCGGGCTTGAGCCCGGTGTTCTACATGGATGGCGACCCGGTTGATGCCGCGAAGAAGGCGCTAGATCTATAGGGATGCGAGCGTGTGGGCTTGCGTGCGCGAGGCGTTTGATGCGCACGTGAGCCCGCGGGCATGTTGGCGCGCTGCGCGTGAGGAGGCCTTGCCATGGCGGAAGAACGTTCTGTTGGCGAGCTGCTCGATGAGCTCTTTGGCTTTGAGTCGGTAGCCAAGCGTCAGACGGCGCTTGAGCAGTACGATCGCGGGGAGTTATTGCGCAAGGCGCGCTCCCGCGAGTTGTTGGGCGTGATCGAGGGTGTCGAGGCTGCCGAGCGTGCTGCGCGTGAGTCTGCCGTACGGGCCGTTGACGGGTATGTACGCCGCGTTGAATTTGATTCTCTTGCGCGCGCTCGCAAGCAGGTAGGCGTTGTGGGCCCGTTGCAGATGGAGCGGCGCTACGCTGCCTTTTTGCGTATGGAGGACAAGGCCGAGCTGTTGGCCCGCTTGGAGCAGACGCTTGCGTTTATCGAGGTAAAGCTGCGTGCCAATACGGCGGACAGGGTTCGTGCGGCATACGATGCTGCGGGGGCTTTGGTGTTGCAGGGCGCGGCGCGTCTGAGTGACGTGCGCGTTGTGGATGCCGCACCCTTGGATGCCGATCTGCTATGCACACAGCTGGAGCAGCTGCGTTGCGCCGCCGATACAACGGACCTTGCCGGCATGATCACAGCGACGTTTGAGTCCGAGCTGAGTGCGACTGGCCCGCAGGGTGCTGACGCGTTTGCGAGCGATGTGGCTGGCGATGTGGCGCTTGAGTGCGAGCTTACTAATGTGCGCGGCGCTGCGCAGCGAGCGCGCTTGGCAGCCCAAGCGTATCGGGCCGAGCGCGCTGCCCGTGTTGCAGGGAGCACGGTGAAGCCGGTATCGTTGCCGGAGTCTGCTCGCGTTGCGTGCGGGACGGGGTGCGATGCCGGGGAGCTTTCCGAGTTGCTCGCTCAGGTAAAGAAGTCGTTTGAGACCTATAGGCGCGTTGTTCTGTGCCTTTGGTGCCGGTTCGCCGCATGGGATTTGCCGCGGCAGTAGTTATTTCGACTACGATGATCGACTTGACGAAGACGTATTGGTGGGCGAGTACGACGGTGCTACCAGGCACAATGTTCGGCGCGAAGTTGCGATTCCCGAGCTTGTGGACGAGGCTTCGGCCGACGGCGGCGACTCGCTCGAGGTTGCCGTGGCGCGCATGCGTGAGTTTAACGGACGGCGCTACGATGGTGTGCTGGACGAGGATCCTGCGCGCCATGTGAATGCGTTTTGGTATGGACTCAAAAAGCTCAGCCAGTATTGCGAGGCCGCTGTGCGTGTGGATGAGCGTGCCTGGGATTGCTTTATCGATAAAGTACAGTTTGCCTACGATGAGCCCGTGGGCCGTTTGGCCATGCAGATGGACGACAAGCAGGTGGCGGCTTTTGTTGCTGCTGCGGAAGTGCTTGACGCTGGTGAGTAGGGGTCTGATCCGGTAGGGGGTTTCACCATGAAGATCGATGTTGATGTTGACCAGCTGCGCGAGGGTTTGCTCGACCGTGCGGGGAGTGCAGCCGGCGTGGGCTTTCCGGCTGCCATGCTCGACGTAGTGGATATCGAGGACGAGTCGCCCCAAGAGCTGCTAGCCCGAGCCGAACGCGAAGGCCTCGACCTCCGTGACTTTGCCGTCGACGATGACTAGGGTAGCTAATTTGGGACGGGGCGTCTGCACCCGCAGCTGCGCGAAAATGCAAGACAAGCCGTCGCAATGGAGTCTAACGAGCTCGCGACCGTTCTATTTTGACTGCTAGCTGGCTAAGTGAGTAGGCTTTATTGGAAATCCTGAGCACCCGACAAATTTGCCTCAACAAACCCGCAGGTCACAGACTTGTGCTTTGGTGACGTGGTCGGCGATTCGACAAAAGTCTACTCACTTAGTTTTGAGAGACGTTAATTGTCCGCAACGAGACTCCAGCCGGGGCGATTGATGCTCAGGTGTAGCCAATTTGGGACGGCAACCCCCTGGCCGCTACGACGCTAGCGTGGCAATGACGGCTTCGTCGCCGGCGTATATGAGGGTGTTGCCGTCGGGAATGATCGTTTGGCCGTCGCGCTTGAGCATCACCACGATAAAGGGGTGCTTGCCTTGTGGCACGTCGCGTAGACGCTGTCCTGCCAAGCGACCGTGGGGCGTCACGGTGACCTCGCGCAGCGTAACCTCGGCACGTTCTTCAAACGTTGGCGCGGCCATAACCAGAAGGTCGCCTTCTTCAATTACGGTATCGCCGTTGGGCAGCACCGGGTGCGCACCGTCGCGCAGCACCAGGACCACCAGCATGTCTGTGACGCTGCCAATATCGGCAAGCGAGCGACCGGCAAACGGATGGCCCGCGCCCACCTTGAGCTTGACAAACGACATGCCGTTCTCGTCGCGGTAATCGTTAAACGTACGGCGCACGTCGCCTTCCGCGTCGATCATGTCGAGTTTCTTTGCCACCGCCGGTAGCAGCGAGCCCTGCACCACAATGCTCGACACGGCAATCACAAACACCAGGTCAAACAGATCGTGACCGCCGGGAACGCCGGCCACCACGGCAAAGAGGCTAAACACGACCGAAGCCGCACCGCGCAGGCCCGCCCAGCTTACGAGCGCAACCTGGCGGGGGTTGGTCTTAAAGGGCGCCAGCAGCAGGCCGACGGCGATGGGGCGGCTCACAAAGAGCATAAACGCCATGAGCGCCAGGCCCGGTAACAGCATTTGCGGTAGGCGCGCGGGTGTCACGAGCAGGCCGAGCAAAAAGAAGATGGTCATCTCGGCCATCTCGGTAAGGGTATCGAAGAAGTGCACCATCTCGACCTTGCCGGTGATGTCGCTCGCGCCCAGCACAATGCCTGCCAGGTATACGGCCAAAAAGCCGTTGCCGCCCAGATAGCTCGGCAGCGCGTAGGCGACGATCGCCACGGCGAATAAAAAGATGGTTTGCGCGCCCTCGGCCGTTGCATGCGCGCGTTCAATCAAGCGGCTGGATGTCCAGCCGATGGCAAGGCCCAGGCTCACACCCAGGATGATCTGCTTGGCCAGCAGTATTGGAATGTTGGTGTCGCCGCCAGCTGCGAGGGTGGCGAGTACCGCGGTGAGCATGTAGGCGACGGGGTCGTTGGAGCCCGATTCGACTTCGAGCAGCGAGTCGGTGCCGCCCTTTAGCGACAGGTTGTGCTCGCGCAGCACGCTAAAGACGCTGGCCGCATCGGTCGATGCCACGACCGAGCCCAGCAGCAGGCCGCCGATCCAGTCGAAGCCCAGAGCGAAGTGCGCGAACACGCCGGTAATGCCGGCGGTGATGACGACGCCGAGCGTGCTCAGCAGCACCGCAGGGGCGGCGACGGGTTTGGCGCGGTCGATATTGGTGTTAAAGCCGCCGTAGAACATGATGAACAGCAGTGCCGTGCTGCAGACGGTTTCGGTGAGCGCGTAGTTACTAAAGTCGATGTGCGCCGGCCCGTTGACGCCCAGCAGCATGCCCAGCGCGATAAAGATGAGCAGGGTGGGGAAGGGGAGCTTTTTGCCGACGGGTTTGATGGTCAGGCACAAAATGATGACGAGGCCGATAAAGAGAAGGATCTGGTTCATGGATGGTGTCCGCTCCTGGGTGGTTGGCGTGGCACGGTCAGTTGCCTGCGGTTATTTGTACCCAAAGATGGTGGGTTTATGGGGTTAGATTGCGGGCGTGCGCGATATCGTCATAGACGGCTGCCGTCTTTGCCTCTGCTCGGAAACCCTTTCCAGCTTTATTGCAACGGAGTACAATGGGTAACGTTTAAGTTCAACTTGAAGTTTTAGTTGCGGTTCCGGGCTTCGGTCGCAAGGTAGGGAAAGGCGTTCCATGGCGATCTATGTGACATCTGATGCTCACGGGCACATGCGTGCGCTTGACGAGGCCCTGTCTAAGATCTCGTTGACTTCCGACGACACGCTGTACGTGCTGGGCGACATGATCGATCGCGGGCCCGATCCGGTCGGCGTTATTAAGCTCGTGCGCTCGCTGCCTAACGCCCGCGTTCTCAAGGGCAATCACGAGCAGATCATGCTCGATGCCATCATTGGCCAGGATCCGCTCGATGCCGAGACCTGGGATATCAACGGTGGCTGGACGACGCGCGAGCAGCTCAACGACATGGAATTTGAGGCATACGAGGAGCTCGTGCGATGGATGGCCGCGCTGCCGCTCTACGCGGTGGCCGAGACCGAGGAGCGCCCGTATCTGCTGGTACATGCTGGAATCGAGATGAAGGCGGCGCGCGCGTTTTTACTTGAGCATGGCGTCGATTGTGCCGATGGCGTCGGAGCGGTGGGTGCCGATCGCGAGCTGCTGCAGCAGATGCTCGCGGTGCAGTCGTCCGATGACCTGCTGTGGATTCGTCACGGCTATTGGGATGCGCCGACGGGACTGCTTTCTGCCGAGGGCGAGGGTCCGGTCGTGGTGAGCGGCCACACGCCCACGGTGTCGCTTGGGCGCTATTGCGAGGTTGGCGGCCTGGCGGGGCTTGATGAGGAGTCGGGCCGCGGGCAGATTGTGCGCCTGGGTGGCGAGGATACCGCCGGCGTGCCCGATCGTATCGATATCGACTGCGCCGCCGCCACCGGCTCCGAGTTCGGCCGCGTCGGGATCCTGCGTCTGGATGATGGCGCGGAGTTCTACGCGAATATCAACCCAGGCGAATAATCGGTGCAAAGGGTAGCTAATTTGGGACGGAGCTTTTTTGACTACTTTCGGAGAATAGCGCCTTCTTGCTCGGTAAGCGCGAGAAATGAGGAACGTCTGCGTCCTCGGCAGTGCGAAAATGCTCGAAAAACCGTCGCAACGGAGTCAAACGACGTTGCGACGGTTCTTTTTTTGGCTGCCCGCTGGCTAAGTGAGTAGACTTTTTTGGAAATGCCGAGCAGCCGGCAAATTTGCCTCAACAAAACCGCAGGTCACTGACTTGTGTTTTGCCGGTGTGGTCAGGGATTCGGCAAAAGTCTACTCACTTAGTTTTGCGTGTCGCAAATCGTCCGCAACGAGACCCCCCATTGCGCCAATTAGGCGCCGTACGGGTTGCGGTCGCGCTCGATGCGTTGGCGGATGTGGGCGTATTCGATAATCAGCAGCACCAGGAGTAGGGCCATGATGGCTAGGTAGCTCACCACGGCGCCCATCAGACCCAGCAGGTTGATCAGGATCACCGGCAGCACTACGCTTACGGCGAAGCAGATCAGGTAGATTTTGGTGACGTCGCCGGCATGGCGCAGCACCGTGATGATGGCGTAGAGAAAGTCGATAGCCGCGGTGACGCCGCCGGCGACAACCATCAGCAGTGCCAGCGTGCGGTAGCGCTCAAAATTGAGGCCGTACATGAAGCTCATGAGGGGAATACCGGGACCTGCCATAAATGCGGCGCACACGCTGGTGATGACCACGATCAGTGCCATAACGGCAACAATAATCAGGTCAAAGCGACGACGCTTGCGAGGATTAGCCCAAATGCTCGACAAACGCAGGAGCTGCGGTTTATAGATAAATCCAATGCTCAACAAAATAGCCTGCGCCGGAAAGAACAGGGCATTAAAGTACAGCTGATACTTGTAGGCCAGCGTGCCTTCCATCACGAACTTGGGCATGCTCTCGATAAGGTTGAACAGGAACAGCGCGCCAAAAAGCGGGGCGCACTGGATAAACAGGTGACCGACCTCGCGCAGGCTCACGCGGCGCGATTTTTCGGTTTCGAGCAGGGCGAGCGGCGCGGTGACCAGAACGAGCGAGGCGATCGCGGTAACACCCATGGCCATGGCGGCGATGGGCATGCTGCGCGTGAGGAACAGTACCACGCTAAAGACCGCGATGACGCCGACGGATCGTAGCGTTTGGCTCATGCCGGCCAGGTAGAGTTTGTCGGCCTGCTGCAGGCGGCCCTCGTACACGTCGGCAATGCCGTCGATCACCTTATACAGGTAGACGCCCAGGCCGATTGTGGCCATCTGCGCATCGTAGCCGCGGGCGCTGCTGTATACCAGGCCGCATGCCAGCGCGAGCGCTCCGCAGATCCAGCGGTTGAGCTGGTAAGAGGCAAAGGACGTCTTTTCGTCGATGTCCGAGACCTGGAAATTGCGCACGCCGTAGTTGCACGCGATCATGATGAGCGTGCCGGTGACAAAGGCGATGGAGAATTTGCCAGCCTCCTCGGCGCCCACGAGCTGTGTGGACACGATGGTGAGCAACGGAAACGCCATGCCCCATACGGCGGTGCCCAGGGTATTCCAAAGGTAGTCGCGACGGGTGGCGTGATCTTCGTACTCGGCTTCTTGCGTGGAGAAGCCGCCGCCGTAGACGGCTCCGAGCAGGCGGTTCCACCAGGCATTGACCATGCGGTGGATGGGGCCGGGCTGGCGATCGCGCTCGCGGCGACGGCGTGTGGCCTGGCTGCTGTCGGGACCGCCGGCGTTACGCTGGCTTAGCTCTTGGATTCGTGCGAGCTCCTCGGCGGTGTGCGATGCGGGGAACAGGCCGTTCTCGATGCGTCCGCCCTGCCCGTGCGCCCCGTCCGATACGGTGGGGTCGGCGACGCCATTGCGGCGGGCGATGGCGCGGCGAATGCTATCGAGGGGCGTGATGCTCAAAGCGGAGTCCTTTCTATTGCTGCGCTCTAGTATAGACGCGACGGTGTTCGTTCGTGTTTTTGAACAGGTTGTTCGATAATTTCGGCGGCGCCATTCAGTAGCCGGCACTCGGGGACGTTCCTTATGTGCCGGCACTTTAGGAACGTCCCCGAGTGCCGGCATCCGGGGACGCTCCTTGGTTGTTGCCTGTTCAAGAGTGTCCCCAACGATTAGTCGTTTAAAAACGTCCCCAATGACTAGGCCGCTTGCCTACGATTTTTGACCGTTGGGCGGGCTTGCCGCCCTTGCCGCAAAAACGTTTTTGCATATCGGGTACAACGGGCTTTACGTGAGTAAAGTGCGCGTCGTGTCCTCGTGTCGCGTTTTTAAAGGAGGCCCCATGCCTGGTGTTACCCCTGCAGATGTTTTGTCCAACTTTGGTATTACGCTGGTCGAAGATCCCGCCGAGAATCAGCCCCGTCTGCTGGTCGATCTACCCGCCGCGGAGCTCGTCGAGCACGTTATCCGCCGCGAAGAAGGCCGCATGGCATCCAACGGCGCGCTGGTGATCGAGACGGGGGAGCGCACTGGTCGTTCCCCCAATGACCGCTTTATCGTTGACACGCCCGACGTGCACGACAAGATCGCCTGGGGCGCCGTCAACCGACCGCTTTCGATCGAGAGCTACGAGACCATCAAGGCCGGCATCGTCGACTACCTCAACGAGCGCGACGTGTTCGTCACGCGCGGCATGGCGGGCGCCGACCGCAACCACACGCGTCGCCTGCTCGTCGCCTGCGAGCGTGCCAGCCAGGCGCTCTTTATTAAGCAAATGCTCGCTCGTCCGCTTGCCCGCGAAATTGCGCGCACCGGCGAGCCGGACTTTTGCGTGCTCGTGGCACCTGGCTACCAGTGCGACCCCGCCATCAAGGGCCTCAACTCCAGCGCTGCCGTGGTCATCAACTTCCAGGAGCGCGTGATTCTGGTTGCCGGCACCGGTTACTCCGGCGAAATCAAAAAGTCCATCTTCAGCGTTATGAACTACCTGCTGCCTGTCGAGGACGACGTGCTGCCCATGCACTGCTCGGCCAGCATGGATCCCGTCACGCATGAGACCGCGGTGTTCTTTGGCCTCTCCGGCACGGGTAAGACCACGCTTTCGGCCAACCCCACGCGCCTGCTGATCGGCGACGACGAGCACGGCTGGTCCGACATGGGCATCTTTAACGTCGAGGGCGGCTGCTACGCCAAGTGCGAGGGCTTGGATGCGTTCCACGAGCCCGAGATCTTCAACGCTGTTCGCTTTGGCGCCATCTGCGAAAACGTGGTGCTCGATGAGAATCGCAAGCCTAACTATGATGACATCTCGATCACGCACAATACGCGCGTGGCCTATCCCGTCGAGCACATTCCCAACGCGTGGACCAAGGGCATGGGCACCACCCCGAGCGTTGTGCTGTTTTTGACATGTGATGCCTTTGGCGTGCTGCCGCCCATCTCGCGCCTGACGGCCGACGCCGCCATGTATCACTTTGTGACGGGCTTTACGGCCAAGATCCCCGGCACCGAGGTCGGCGTCACCGAGCCCACGCCCACGTTCTCCTCGCTGTTCGGAGAGCCGTTTATGCCGCTCGACCCCATGGTCTATGCCAAGATGCTCGGTGAGCGTATCGCCGACGGTCGCACGCGCGTCTATCTGGTCAACACCGGCTGGATTGGCGGCGGTTATGGCGTGGGCCATCGCATCGAGCTTGCCTACACGCGCGCCCTGGTGGCCCGCGCCCTCGACGGTACCATCGAGGACAGCGAGTTTGTGCACGACGATATTTTTAACGTTGACATTCCCACTACGTGCCACGGTGTGCCCGATGGCATCCTGGTGCCGCGCCAGTACTGGCAGAGCACCGCTCGCTACGACGAGGCAGCGCACAACCTGGCGGTGATGTTTGAGGAGAACTTCGAGAAGAAGTACTCGCACCTGCCCGAGTCCGTCAAGGCCGCCGGCCCGCACGCTCAAGTGCCCGCCGACGCCCGTCATCGCGGCCGCGGCCTGCTGGGACTCCGCCGCTAGCGTCGCCTCAGACCCAAAACCACCATAAAGGGGACAGGCACCTTTGTGGTGGTTTTGCTCGCGCGGATGACTCGGGTTACAATACGCCTGACATCTCGCCCCCTTCTCCGGATGGGGGCAGCGTAAGCGCTCTTGTGGCGGCACCGTAGGACTTTGAAGGTGGCCGTCGTAAGGGCGCTTTTTGTTTGGGTGCCCTCGCTCGGGCGCGAATCGTGAAGGGAGCATGTATGAAGAGCTTTATTGCCGAGGATTCATTTTGGGAGCTGTTTCCTCAGGCGGCGGTCGGTGTTGTGGTCGTGGAGGGTATGAAGCCCGCGGCCCAGATACCTCAAGAGGATGTGGACGCGATAGCGGCGCTGCTCGACCGTGCCAATATCGATGCGGAGCGTCATCTGACCAGCGATACAATCAGCGAGAACGCACCGGTCAAGGCATGGCGCGAGGCCTATCGTCTGTTCAAGACCAAAAAGGGCGCGCGCTGTTCAATCGAGAACCTGCTCAAGCGTGTGCTCAAGGGCAAGCCGGTGGGCCACATTACGCCCGCGGTGGATATCTATAACACGGTGTCGCTGTCCTATGCACTGCCCGTGGGAGGCGAGGATCTGCATGCGATTGAGGGGGACCTTCGCCTGAAGGTGACCGACGGCGGGGATGCGTTCCTGCCGCTTGGCGAGGAAGCGGACGACCCGACGCTGCCCGGCGAGCTCGCCTACATTGACGATGCGGGCGCCGTGTGCCGCTGCTGGAACTGGCGCGACGGCGTTCGAACGGCTCTATCCGACGATTCGGCCGACGCATTCCTGGCGATTGAGTGCGTAGAGCCCGAGCGAATGGGGGACTGCCAGGCCGCCATCGACCGTCTTGCCGATCTGCTCGAGCGCTATCTGGGAGCGACGGTTGTCGTTAAGACGCTTGTGACCCGCGACAATCCCCGCGTGGAGCTGTAGCAACTTCTGCAAATCATACTCGCCGGTCAAAACCACCACAAAGGTGCCTGTCCCCTTTGTGGTGGTTTTTATGTTGATGAGTTAACAAATAGGGCGTGCGGGGCTTGCGGTCGCTGGGTACGGCTAAGATGTTTACCCGTTAGCATTATGCAAGCGAAAGGCGGTCGTCTCCCATGCAACAGAGCGACGAGACACGTTTCGAGGACTTTGTCGGACTGATCAGTGGACTCTACAAGGAGATCCAGCGCATTAAGACATCTGAGGGCGCAAGGCTGGGCCTTAAGGGCTCCGACATCATGTGCCTGTACTATCTTGAGCGCAGCAAGGACGGCCTGACTGGTGCCGACCTCGCCCGCATGGCTGGCGTGACCCGCGCTGCCGTCTCGCGCACGCTGGCGCATCTGGAGGAGGGCGGCTACGTCGAAGTCGACGATTCGGGCGATGCCGCCGTTAAGTATCGCGCCCCGGTTCGCCTGACCACGTTGGGCGGCGAGAGCATGAACGAGGCCGATTGCATTATTCGTGAAGTGCTCGACACCACCGGCAAGGCCATGGGCGTGGAGCAGCGTGAGCAGATGTATGCGTCGCTGCGTACGATTCTCAACACCTTGCGCGAGCTGTAGGGCCGCCTAGGCATTTGCTTCCCATTAACAACTGCATCGTCCCGTTTGAGCGCGTATACCGTGCCGGGGCATTGCTGTCAAAATTCCCTGCGCGGGACCTGCGCAAGAAAGGATTCGCTATGTCCGTCCGCATTATTACCGATTCCGCAAGCGATATGTCGCCGGCCGAGCACCCGGCACTGGACGTTTTGCCGCTGTCCGTCACCTTTGGCACCGATGTGTACATGGATGGCGTCGACATCGATCACCAGCGCTTTTACGAGATGCTCGTGGAGCGCGATGAGCTGCCCAAGACCGGCCAGGTCAACCCGTACGCGTTCTCGCAGGCTATCGCCGAGATTCGCGAAGCCGGCGATGAGGCTGTGATTATTACCGTGGGCGCTAAGCTGTCGGGCACCAATCAGAGCGCCCGTACCGCACTAGCCGAGGCGCCGGGCGGCGATGTGTACGTGGTTGATAGCAACAACGTCACCCTGGGTGAACGCATTCTGGTTGAGTATGCGCTGCGCTTGGTGGACGAGGGCCGTAGCGCGGCCCAGATCGCGGCGGCGGTCGAGGCCGTGCGCGACCGCGTGGTGGTTATCGGCCTGCTCGAGACGCTGGAGTACCTGGTGCGCGGCGGTCGCCTGTCTGCTGCTGCCGGCGCCGTGGGTACGCTGCTCAACGTAAAGCCCGTGGTAGCTGCCGAGGACGGTCTGATTGTGCAGCTGGGAAAGGCGCGCGGTTCCAAGAACGGCCGCAACCTGCTGAACCAAAAGGTCGAAAAGGCGGGCGGCATCGACTTTTCCATGCCGCTGGCGCTCGGCTATACGGGCCTTTCGGATGCGGTGCTCAAGAAGTATATCGAGGACAGCGCGGCACTGTGGGCTGGCCACACCGAGGGCGAGCTGCCCGTTCACACCATCGGTGCCACCATCGGTACCCACGTAGGCCCCGGTGCCGTAGCCGTAGCCTTCTTCCATCCCGCCAACTAACCAACCTGCCAACAAATGATCCCTTGGGGACGGAGGAAAACGGATCATCGACCGCACGGAGGCCGTGAATGATCCGTTTTCCTCCGTCCCCAAGGGATCATTTCTTTATGCTGTTAATGCGGAGAAGGGAGCGAGCGATGGCGTCTGAGGGCTTTTTTGAGCAGGTGTATGAGGTGGTCGAGCAGATCCCCGAGGGGATGGTCGCCACGTACGGTCAGGTGGCGCTGCTCGCCGGTCGCGCGCGAAGTGCACGCTATGTGGGGTATGCGCTGCATAGCAACCCACGCCCTGGTCAAATTCCCTGTCATCGCGTGGTGTTTGCCGACGGCCGTATCTGTGAGGGCTTTGCCTTTGGCGGTCCCGATGCTCAGCGCGAGCTCTTAATGGGGGAGGGCGTGGCGTTTACCGATTCCATGCATGTAGACTTGGCCGCCTGTCGCTGGCCAGCAGGGTTCTAGCGGCTCTACTGTGGCCAAAACCGCCACAAAGGTGCCTGTCCCCTTTGCGGCGGTTTTCCGTTGTAGGTTTACCGGGGCTAACTTATGGAGAAGCTATGGCGGCTCATATTGATGCTGCAAAGTAAACCACGGTGAACTATATTTTATTCAACAACGGAGCGGGCAATAGGCGATGAAAAAGCCTGCCCTGTTGAGTTTGATTCGCATCCCTCCCCTCTGTGCGATTCAACGGTGTACTTCGGGAACGGGCCCGCTGGCAACTGACTGCCGGCGGGCCCGTTCCCGTTTGTCGGGGGAGTGCGATGGGCGGAGCCGAACCGGTCGGGCACCAAAAAAAGGCGGACGCCGTAGCGCCCGCCCTATAGCAATCGAAAGTTCAAGCCAGCAGGTCGGTCTAGTACACCATGCCCATGGCGTCCCGAACCTCGGCCAGGGTCTGCTCGGCGATCTCGTTGGCGCGACGGTTGCCCTCGTGCAGCACGTCCTTCACGTAGTCCAGATCGTTCTCGTAGCGCTGACGACGCTCGCGGATCGGCGCGAAGTACTCGTTGACGGCCTCGGTCACGTACTTCTTGAGCTGGCCGGAGCCGCCCATGCCAATCTCCTCGGCAATCTCGACCTCGGAACGGCCGGTGCAGATCGCGGCGGTCGAAAGCAGGCCGGAAACGCCGGGGCGGTTCTCGGGATCAAACGTGATCATGCGCTCGGAGTCGGTCTGGCTCTTCTTGATGCGCTTGGCCGTCTCCTCGGCGGTCATCGAGATGTTGATGGCGTTGCCGTAGCTCTTGCTCATCTTGCGACCGTCCAGGCCGGGCAGCAGTGGGGTCTCGGACAGCAGCGCATCGACCTCGGGGAACACCTTGCCGTAGCGGTTGTTAAAGCGGCGGGCGATGGTGCGGGTGAGCTCGATGTGCGGCAGCTGATCGCGACCGACGGGCACCACATTGCCCTTGCAGAACAGGATGTCGCAGGCCTGGTGCACCGGGTAGGTGAGCAGAAGGCCGGTGAGCTCGTGGCCCGAGGCCTCCATCTCGGCCTTGACCGTGGGGTTGCGCGCCAGCTCAGCCTCGGACACCAGCGACAGGAACGGCAGCATGAGCTGGTTTGCGGCGGGCACGGCGGAGTGCGCGTAGATCATGGTCTTGTCGGGGTCGATTCCGCAGGCAAGGTAGTCCATCACCATGTTGTACACGTTGTCCTGGATGTGCTCGGTGGTGTCGCGGTCGGTGATGACCTGGTAGTCGGCGATGAGCACGTTGGTCTTGGCGCCCATGTTCTGCAGCTCGACACGGCCCTTGAGGGTGCCGAAGTAGTGGCCCAGGTGCAGACGGCCGGTGGGGCGGTCGCCGGTAAGCATGGTGAACTTCTCGGGCGTCTTGGCCAGGCCCTCGCGAATGGCGTTGCTCTTTTGCAGCGCGACTTCGTAGCTGTTCTCGTTTGGCATGATTGCTCCTAACGTATGTTCATGGGTCAAGATGATAACGCGTTTATTGGAGGGTCGGGGCGTAAGTAAGCGAGGGGCGGGGGAGAGGTGGCTTGCACGATGGGCACGGGGCTGCGCATGGTCAGCGGCGCCCGGGCACATCCTCGGCAGCTTACCCTAGAGCTTGTGGTGGCGCTCTTCCTTACATTCCTCGGCTGCCTGCTCCTCCTGCTTAAAGGCGGGGTCGTCGGGGGTTACCAGCTCGTCCTCGTGCGTGCGCTTGTTGTAATGGTGGCGCAGCACGGGCTCAAACAGGTGCAGGTGCTTGGCGAAGGCCGCCGAGCCAATGGCGAGCACGGTAAAGATGAGCACGCGCGTGGGCACTTCGACCTGATTGATGGCGGCGGCGCCGGCCGAAAGCATAATGCACCACGCATAGATGAGCAGTACGGCCTGCTTTTGGTTGTAGCCCTCTTGAATGAGGCGGTGGTGGATGTGGCCCTTGTCGGCCTGCCCAATGCTAATGTGGGCGCGCTTGCGGCGCACAATGGCGCTAAACGTATCGATGATAGGCACGCCCGCCACGATGAGCGGGATGATGAGCGAGGTGAGCGCGGCGGTGCGGCTCACGTTGAGCAGCGAGATGGAACCCAGCGCAAAGCCCAGCAGCAGCGAACCCGAGTCGCCCAAGAAGATACTCGCGGGGTTGAAGTTGTAGCGCAAAAAGGCCAAGCAGGCACCAAACAACGCGATGGAGAGCGCGGCGGCATCGATGCGGCCCGAGAGAACGGCCATCGAGAACATCGTGAACGATGCGATGCCACAGATGCCCGTCGCCAGGCCGTCAAGGCCGTCAATGAGGTTGATGATGTTGGTGAACGCCACCAGGTAGACCACGGTGATGGGATAGGCGAGCCAGCCGAGCATAATCTCGCCGGGGGCAAGCGGGTTGACGATGACGCCGATTTTTAGGCCGCCCACGCAGGCGATGAGCGCGGCGAGGACCTGGCCGGCCAGCTTTTGCTTGGGCTTGAGCTGGAAGATGTCGTCGATCGCGCCGGTCGCAAAGATGACGGTAAAAGAAAGCGCAAGTATGGGGTAGCTGATGTGCAGACGGGGGTGGGGCACCAAAACGGGTGGCCAGCCCAGGTACCAGGTGCCTAGGATTTGCACAATGCAGGCGACGACGAGGCCCAAAAAGACTGCCGTGCCACCCATGCGCGGGATGGGTTTCGTGTTGATACGGCGCTTGGAAGGATAGTCGACGGCGTCGAGCTTGATTGCCAGGCGCTTGACCAGGGGCACCGCAAGGAAGGTCGTGATAAAAGCCGCGACCGCCACGCAAAGGTACGGTATGAAGCTCGTGGAGGAAGCCATGAATCGATAAACCGCCAAGCGTCGAAGGAAAAGGTCAAAGGATGCCATGCCGCAAAGGGTATAGCTGACCCATGATACTCGACCAAGGAGGGTGTGAGGAATTGCACGGGGCGATAATCACGTGCTTACCAGATATTCGAGTGATGGTGGGATTCAGTCTGGTGCCTTTTGGGAATCTGGGCGAGATTTGCAATGGCGAGTTTCGGCAAAAGAAAACCACCCCCCACGTTACGAAAATGAACCCACCTAAAACAGGTGGGTGCCCTCATCGACTGTTCCAGCGTCCTTAACAACGAAGGATACCTGTACTAGGTACGACTGTGTGGGCTCCCTAAATAAACGCGACGGTTCACCCAGTTGCTCCGCGGGGGGCGGAATACCTACATCATAAAGCCGCACTTTGTGGATTCCAGTCTTGACATTACAAAAATCGTGTCGGACGATTACGGCGCCTTGGGCTCGAGCCGTCTGTGTGGTTGGCCCTTTTGCGTTTGAGCTGCTGAATCGTTGTTTTGGAGCATGTTTTTATGCCGACGTCGTTGACCGAACTTTTTTCCCCCGCCTGCCATTTGTGTCCGCGACGTTGCGGTGCGGCGCGCGATGAGGGTGCGCACGGCGTATGCGGTGCTAACGACACGCTCAAGGTGGCCCGCGCGGCGCTTCATATGTGGGAGGAGCCGCCTATCTCGGGCGAGGCCGGTTCGGGCACGATCTTCTTTAGCGGCTGCTCGCTCAAATGCGTCTATTGTCAGAACCACGAGATCTCGACGGGCAATTTTGGGCTTGAGATTTCGCCCGAGCGCCTGGTCGAGATTATGTTGGAGCTGCAGGACCAGGGTGCGAACAATATTAACCTGGTGACGGCGACGCATTATGCTCACCTGCTGCCGGCCGCGATTGCCGCAGCGCGGGAGCGCGGGCTGGACGTCCCGATCGTCTACAACACGAGCGGCTATGAGCGGGCGAGTGCCGTGGCGGCGCTCGGCGATTTGGTCGACGTGTGGCTTACCGACTTTAAATATGCCGATGCGGGGCTTGCGCAGTCGCTCTCCCACATTAAGGACTACCCGCGTGTGGCCGTGTCGGGCTTGGCGCAAATGGCACGCGAGATCGAACGCCGCGGGGGAGAGCTGGTGGACGAGGACGGGCTCATGAAGTGCGGCATGATCGTGCGTCACCTGGTGCTGCCGGGGCATGCGGACGATTCGTGTCGCGTACTGGACCTTGTGTGGCAGACGGTGGGCGATGTGCCGATCTCGGTCATGAACCAGTACACGCCCAATGCGCTCATGCGCGAGCAGGGCGGCGACCTGGCGCGTGCCGTGACGCGCGATGAGTACGAGCGGGTGCTCGATCATGCTGACGACCTGGGCTTTACGACGATGTTCTGGCAAGAGGGCGGCGCGGTTGACGAGAGCTTCACCCCAGCGTTTGATACCACCGGCGTCCTCACCAGCGCAAAGTAGCGCGTTCACCGATGATTTTTCTGGGACGGGGATTAAAAAATCATTGAGAGGATTGCCTGCTCGAAAAGTAGTCAAAATGGCTCCGTCCCAAAAAGACTGGGTATTGGGCGTTGACAGTTGGCGAGCCGTAGGTAAAATAACAACTTGTCCTGGGGACGTAGCTCAGTTGGGAGAGCGCTGCCGTCGCATGGCAGAGGCCGAGGGTTCGACTCCCTTCGTCTCCACCCTTGGATTTGATAAGCCGCTGACATTGTGTCGGCGGCTTTTTTTAAAAAGAAAGGGCGGTACTATGGCCGAGCTTGAGTCCCAACCATTGTCCGACGAGGAGCGCGCCGAGTTGGAAGAGCTCCGCGCCGAGAAGGCCCGCCGCGAGGCTCAGGAAGAGGCTCGTCGCGAGCGTGAGGAGCTGGCTGCCCTGCGTGCCGAGCGCGCAAAGGCCGAGGAAGCCGCCACGAGGGCCGCATCC
Source organism: Collinsella sp. (assembly GCA_019424905.1). Taxonomy (GTDB): domain Bacteria; phylum Actinomycetota; class Coriobacteriia; order Coriobacteriales; family Coriobacteriaceae; genus Collinsella. Next base: position 60,420 of record JAHYYP010000007.1, read on the forward strand.
GAGCGCAAGCCCGCGCCCGCGCCCAAGCCCGCCACTGCGAAGCCTGCGCCTGCCGCACCCAAACCTCAACCTAAAAAGGTGGCTCATCCCAAGCCCGCCGAGCCCAAGCCGAGTCGTGACGAGATGACCTTTGCCCAGCGCATGGTCACCTCCAAGGAGCCTACAGCCGAGGGCGAGATTCCCGGCATGGCTCCGGCTCAAAAAATCATCATCGTGCTCGCCCTCATCGCGTTTATCGTCTTTATGGTCTACACGATCACCGGCAGCATGGGCCTGCACTAACCTGTTCGCGCCGGGCTCCATGCCCGCACGTCCGCCTCGTCCAACCCTCAAATTCTGTACCACGCATCCGAAAGGTCGCCCCATGGCTTTGACCGACATCTCGCATCCCACCGACATCGCAATGCTCACCGATCTGTACGAGCTCACTATGGCCCAGGGCCTGTGGGAGAGCGGCAAGGCCAACGAGCAGGGTTGTTTTACCGCGTTTTACCGCGACCATCCCTTTGGTAGCGCCTACGCCGTCATGTGCGGTACCGCCGAGCTGCCCGAGCTGGTCGAGAACCTGCGCTTTACGCCCGAGGACATCGACTACCTCGCCTCGCTCCAGGCCCCGGCCGGCGGCGCGATGTTCAAGCCTGGATTCCTCGACTACCTGCGCGATTTTCGTGCGCATGTAAACATCGACGCCGTCCCCGAGGGCGAGCTCGTCTTTCCGCGCGAGCCCATGGTGCGCGTCACCGGCCCCGCGTTGGAGTGCCAGCTGCTCGAGACGGCGCTGCTCAACATCGTCGGCTTCCAGACACTTGTCGCCACCAAGACTGCGCGCGTGGTGTTGGCGGCGGACGGCCGTCCCGTGGCCGAGTTTGGCCTGCGCCGCGCCCAGGGTCCCGATGGCGGCCTGGCCGTCGCGCGCGCGAGCTACGTTGCCGGCTGCTCCTCTACGTCCAATGTACTCGCCGGGCGCCGCTACGGTATTCCCGTCTTTGGCACGCATGCGCACAGCTGGGTGATGAGCTTCGATTCCGAGCTCGAGGCCTTCCGCGCCTTTGCCAAGTCGAGCCCCAAGAACTGTACGCTGCTCATCGACACCTACGATGTGCGCGAGGGCTGCGAGCATGCCATTACGATTGCCAAGGAGATGGAGGCGGTGGGCGAGCGCCTGTCGGCTATTCGCATTGACTCGGGCGACCTCGCCAAGCTCTCCAAGTATGTGCGCGGCCGTTTTGATGCCGAGGGCCTGCCCTATGTGGGGATCTCGGTTTCCAACGATCTTGACGAGTACACGATTCAGTCACTGCTCGACCAGGGTGCGCCTATCGATAGCTTTGGCGTGGGCACCAAGCTCGCGACCTGCTATGACCAGCCGGCGCTGGGCGGCGTGTACAAGCTTTCCGCCCGCCGTGCGAGCGAGACGGACCCGTGGACGCCGGTGGTTAAGCTCTCCGAGCAGCCCTACAAGCGCACGATCCCGGGCGTGCAGCGCGTGCGCCGCTATTACGACGGCTTTGGCGACCCGATCTGCGACATGATCTATGACGAGGACCATCTGGCGGGGGAGGGCGCCGCGCGCGGCAATACCCTCGTGGCCGTGAACGATGCCGCTCTGGTGACCGATGTGTCCGAGCTTGAGTATCGCGAGCTGCTGGCGCCGATCGTGCGCAATGGCAGCGCCGTTGCCCCGCGCGAGAGCATTGAGGACGCACGAGAGCGTTGCACCTGGGCGCTTGACCATCTTGATCCGGTCTACAAGCGCTTCCTGTACCCGCAGACCTATGTGGTGGGCATGGAGCAGGGCCTGGCACAGGTGCGCGACGAGCTCGTGCGCAAGAACATGGCCGCGGCTTCCGCCTTTCCCTGGGCTCACTAATGGACTTGGGCGGTAGGGGCGAATCGCGCTCCCTTGGCCGCTAGCTCGCCCGTTCGCTGAACAGTTGATTGGTCTGACGTATGACGACTTCTTATAAAACGATGGTGGTAAAGATCGGTTCGTCCACGGTGGTGGGTGCCGATGGCAAGGTCAACCGCGCCTTTATCGGCGGGCTTGCCGATCAGGCCGCAGCGCTGCGCAAGCTCGGCTGGCGTCTGGTCGTGGTGAGCTCGGGCGCTATCGCCTGTGGCTATCCCGTGTTGGGCTTCGACCGCAAGCCGGTCGGCGACCTGCCGAGCCTGCAGGCCTGCGCCTCGGCTGGTCAGTGCATCATCTCGTCGGCCTACGACGAGGAGTTTCATGCGCGCGACCTGCTCACCTCGCTCGTGCTGCTCACGCGCCACGACACGGCCCGCCGCGCGTCCTACCTGCATGCGCGCGACGCCCTGCTGCGCCTGGTGGAGCTTGACGTGGTGCCGGTCGTCAACGAGAACGATACCGTTACCGTCGATGAGATCAAGTTTGGCGACAACGACACGCTGGCGGCGCTTGTAAGCTGCCTGGTTTCCGCCGACCTGTGCGTGACGCTCTCGGACATCGATGGCCTCTATACCGCCAATCCGCATGAGGACCCCACGGCCGAGTTCGTCCCGGTCGTGCATAAGATCGATGCCAAGATCATTGCCTCGGCAGGCGATTCTTCGACCTCGGTGGGCACGGGCGGCATGATCACCAAGATTCGCGCGAGCCGCATTTTGATGACGGCGGGCATTCAGAGCGTGATTTGCTCGGGTGAGGAGCCCGATGCGCTCGTGCGCCTTGCCCGCGGCGAGAGCGTGGGTACGCTGTTCGATCCGCCGGCGGAGCGCCTGGACATCGCACCCCGCAAACTGTGGATCGCGCTGGGCGACAAGGCCCACGGCTCGGTGACGGTTGATGACGGTGCTGCGAAGGCGCTGGTCAGCCGTGGCTCTTCCCTGCTTGCGGTGGGTATTCGCGAGGTCGATGGCCAGTTTGCCGAGGGCGATGTGCTCGATGTGTGCGATCCGAGCGGTATGGTCGTCGCCCGCGGTATCGCCGAGGCCGATTCGGACGTGCTGGAGCTTGCAGCCGGCCGCCGCCAGGACCAGATCGCCAGCAACCGCCTGCTCGCTAACCTGGCCGAGAAGCCGGCGATACACAGGGATAACCTAATCGTCTTCGCTTAACCAATTGACGCTGCAAACGCCCCTAAGCGGCAATCTGACGTTCAATCGTCGGGCATGACCAAAAGGTCAATGCCCTCCTCTTTCACGTCACCTTGCTCGCTTAGGGGCGTTTTCGCTTTCCGTTCTCTACCTGCGATGGCCGTAACGCCGGCATATCGTAAGTTGCGGTGAAATAGGGATGGTTTGGCGGCTTTAAAGCCTTTAACAGTCCTTATTTCACCGCAACTCGTTGAGGCGGCGGGGTCCCACTGCCGGCACTTGGGGACGTTCCTTTTGTGCCGGCACTTTGGGACACTCCTTAGCTAGAAGATCCGGCGCAGGTCTCCGCGGTTGAGCGCTTCGTCGAAGAGGTGCTTGAACACCGCGCTGCCGTGCAGGCCGTCGTGCTCGAACTCGTTGGTCACCCAGGCATGCGAGTTGCCCACGCGGCTGAGCGTATCGAGCTGCATGCCCGAATCGACGTACATATCGTCGAAATACACCGCGGCCTGGAGTGGCACCTCGTTGCAGGCTAGGCGCTGCGGGTCGTAGATCTTGTCCCAGCTGGTGTCTTCCATCAGCAGGTCCATGGCGGGCTTAAACGGCATAAGCTCGGGCATCTGCTCAAACATCCACGGGAACATGGCCTCGCCGGTAAACATGAGCGGGCGCGCGAGTGTGTCGAACTCGGCACGATGGGCCTTCTCCTCTGCTGCGGCCCAGCGAATGGGCATGGTGTCGCCGTCGGCGTAGATAAACTCCTGCAGCGTCCAGTACAGCGGGTTTGTACGCGTGTTGGTGCGCTCGAAGGCGCGCATCAAAAAGCTGTCGGATACCGAGGAGCCGCAGCTAAGCGTACCGTCGCCAGTAACAAACGCGTGATCGATAATCCAATGCATGCGCTCAAAGCTCGGCTTCATGCCAAAGTCGCTGCCCATGAGCTGTAGGCGCTCGACCGTCATCGGCGAGCCGTCGGGCAGCACGGGCTTCTGGGCCTCGAGCGCATCGGCCAGGGCTGCCACGCGGTCGACGTCAGCGGGGTAGCGGTCATAATACTGCTGCGTCTTGGCGGCCATGCGCGGGAAGGTGTGCGCGTAGACCTCGCTTGCGCTCGCCGGCACGTGGGGGATGCCGCCGCAGGTAAAGCTTGCCGCTATGCCCTCGGGGAAGAGCGACAGATAGCTCAACGTCAAAAAGCCGCCGTAGCTCTGCCCGAGTGTGACCCAGGGCTTGCCGCCAAAGCCCACCAGGCGCAGGTACTCAAAATCGCGCACGATGGAGCTGGCGAGGTGGCGCTTGAGGAAATCCGCCTGCGAGCGTGCGGCATCGGAGCCGGCCGCCGTCGCGCGCTCGCCCAGTGCGGCAATCGTGCGCCCGTCTACACAGCTGCTGCGCCCGGTGCCGCGCTGGTCGGGCAGGACCACGCGGAAGTGCTTGACGGCCTCCTCGATCCAGCCGTCGCTTGTGGGCGACAGCGGACGCGGGCTCTCGCCGCCGGGGCCGCCCTGCAAAAACAGGAGCAGCGGCAGATCGTCGTTGATGCGGTCGGGCGCGCAAACCACGCGGTAGAAGAGCTTGATGCTCTCGGGCGCGCCGGCGATTGGTGCCGGCATGGCGCCGCGGCGCATGGTGCTGCCGACGGCCAGGAGCATCGGCTCCAGGCCGCGCCAGTCAAGGGGGACGTCGATGCTGTGGTCCTCGACATAAAGGCCGGGGACGTGGTACGAAGTGATGAGGGCCATGTGAGTCTTCCGTTCGTTGCGGTGTTTCGGGTTGACCAATTCTACCGCCGCGGGCGAGGCCATGCGCAAATCGGCTACCATGGTTGCAAACTTCTAGGAGAAAGGGCCGTCCATGTCGGTCGATATAGCCACGTATGTCCACGATCTTGCCGTTGCCGCCAAGGCAGCGTCGGCCTCGCTTGCCACGGCGAGCGATGAGCAGCGTCAGGAGGCCGTGCGCGCCATGGCCGCAGCACTGCGCAACGGTGTCGACTCCATCGTCGCCGCTAACGAGCTCGATATGTCCGCCGCGTGCGATGCGGGCACTTCAGCCGGTCTGCTCGACCGTCTGCTGCTGACGCCTGAGCGCGTCGAGGGCATGGCCGCCGGTTTGGAGAAGCTCGCCGAGCTGCCCGATCCCGTCGGCCGCGTGCTCGACCACCGCGTGCTTGCGAGCGGTGTGGACCTGACCCGCGTGAGCGTGCCGTTGGGCCTGGTCGCCATGGTCTACGAGGCGCGCCCCAACGTGACGGCCGACGCCGCAGGCATCTGCATCCGTACCGGCAACGCCTGCATTCTACGCGGCGGCTCGCTGGCCTATCACTCGTGTGCCATGATCGCCGAGCTGCTGGCCGATGCGCTCGAGGCCAAGGGCTTCCCGCGCGAGGCCGTGTCGATGATCGAGTCCACCGACCGCGAGGCTACCGGCGAGCTCATGAAGCTCCGCGGTATTGTCGACGTACTCATTCCGCGCGGAGGTGCAGGCCTGATCCAGCGCTGCGTGCGCGAGTCGCTTGTGCCGGTGATCGAGACGGGCACGGGCAACTGCCACATCTACGTGCATGAATCCGCCGACTTTGATAAGGCGCTCAACATTATCGTTAATGCCAAGACCCAGCGCGTAGGCGTGTGCAATGCCGCCGAGTCGCTGCTGGTCGACCGTGCTGTGGCCGATGCGTTTTTGCCTGCGGTCGTTGCTGTATTGCACGACCACGGCGTGCTCATTCACGGCGACGAGGCCACGTGCGCCGCATGCGCCGACGCCGGGCTTGCCGAGGGCGACAACTACGTCGCCGCGACTGAGGAGGACTGGGGTCGCGAGTACCTGGCGCTCGAGATGAGCGTGAAGGTCGTGGCAAACGAGGACGAGGCCATCGCACACATCAACCGCTACGGCACGATGCACTCCGAGGCCATCGTTGCCGAGGATACGGATGCTTGCGAGCGCTTCCTGGATGCGGTCGATGCCTCGGCCGTGTACTCCAACGCCAGCACGCGTTTCACCGACGGCGGCGAGTTTGGCCTGGGCGCCGAGATCGGCATCTCGACCCAAAAACTCCACGCCCGTGGCCCCTTTGCCGCCGAGGCCCTCACCACCTACAAATACAAGCTCCGAGGCACCGGCCAGGTTCGCCCCTAGCGTCCGCGCAAACAAAAACCACCACAAAGGTGCCTTTCCCCTTTGTGGTGGTTTTAAGTGGCGCGGGCGGTTAGGCCTGGAAGGTATCGTGGTCGGGGGCGAAGGACTGCATGGCTGCGATGGTGCGGTCGAAGAGCTCAGGAAGCTCCCAGCCCAGCATCTCGGCGCCCTGCGAAATCACGTCGCGCGAGCAGCCGGCGGCAAAGCGCTTGTCCTTGAACTTTTTCTTGAGCGACTTAGTCGTAAAGTCCATGACGCTCTTGCTCGGACGCATGATCACGGCAGCACCGATCAGGCCGGTGAGCTCGTCGCAGGCAAACAGGATCTTTTCCATCTGCAGCTCGGGCTTGGGCAGCGAGGTATTGAAGTCCGACGTGTGCGTCTGGATGGCGCGAATGAGCTCGGGAGACGCACCTTCATCCTTAAGAATCTTGGCAGCATAGATGGTGTGGTTCATGGGGTCGTCCTCATGCTCCTCCCAATCCAGGTCGTGCAGCAGACCGACGGTGCCCCAAAACTCCTCGTTCTCGGGGTCGAACTCGCGCGCAAAGTAGCGCATAGTGCCCTCGACCGTCTCGCCATGGGTGATGTGGAACGGGTCCTTGTTGTGCTCGTTGAGCAGTTCGAACGCGCGGTCGCGGGTGATTCCGGCGGTAAGCGGCTCTGACATAACAGACTCCTTGTGCTCGTGGGTATCGATAAGAATGAATACTACTAGAACAAGAAAACCACCACAAAGGTGCCTGTCCCCTTTGTGGTGGTTTTTGGCGCGGATGGGTTAGTTGAGGGCGGCTTGGGCTAGGCGGGCTTCGGCGGCCTCCTCGGTGACGCCCAAGGCCACGGCGAACTCCTCGATGGAGCGGCGTTTGGCCTCCTTGAGTACGCGCATGTAGTAGGAGCTGGGTTTTTTATCAGCTTCCTCGGCCTGGCGAATGCGGTGCATCATGGTCTTTGCCACGCGGACCGTCTCGGGCGCGCCCAGCTTGAGCTGCTGCTTAAAGTGCGTCTCCTCAAGTGAACTGTTGCGCTCGGTAAAAGTGTCGCACTCCAGCTCGTCATAGTGGCTCAGCAGGTGCTCGGCATCTTGCTGCGAGATGGCGGCGTGCAAACGGTCGGCCTGCGCCACGGGGTACATGAGGATCGTCTGCGCATGTCCCTGCTTGGTCTCGAGCAGTAGCATGGGCTGCGGTGTGTCGTCCCTAAAACCGACGACGGTGCAGACTCCCTGACCCGGATGAATGACGTGTTGACCGATTGAGAACATGCTACCTCCAACTTATACGAATTTACGTATGTCTAGAATAACACGCTGACGTGCGCAAACCCTTACTTTATGCAGGAAAAGCACACAACTCCGATAGGTAAGAGTATTCGATAACAGGCGCAGCTCATTCACACCTTTATGCATTTTCAACGCCTGCATAATCTGCAGGCAGACTGGCATCTTTGAGTGACTCCATACAAGCTGTAGTCAATTTTGTGCATATGCAATATCGATTGGCTTTACCCTGCGACAGTGCCCGTCGCTTGTGATAGAGTGCTACAAACTCTGGCTTTTGCCCTACGAGTGACCAAGAGCTCGGGGGCTTTAACACAAGGAGGATCTATGCCCGAGAAGATTGAAGAGCTGGTACGCGCTGCGCTTGCTGCGGCCCAGGAGGCCGGCGACCTTTCCGCATTTGAACTTGACGATTGCGCTATCGAGCGACCGGCTGACACTTCTCATGGCGAGTGGACCTCCACCATGGCCCTGAAGTCCGCCAAGCTGGCTCACTGCGCCCCGCGCAAGATCGCCGAGGCCGTCGTTGCCCATATGCCCGAGGACCCCGCGATCGAGAAGGTTGAGATCGCCGGCCCTGGCTTCATCAACTTCTACCTCTCCGTTGCCGTCAAGAACGCCATCTTTGGCGAGGCCCGCGAGAAGGGCATGGACTTCGCTAAGTCCAACGTCGGTGGCGGCCTGAAGACCCAGGTCGAGTTCGTCTCCGCCAACCCCGTCGGCCCCATGCACATCGGCCATGGCCGCTGGGCCGCTCTGGGCGACTCCCTTTGCCGTGTTATGGATCACGCCGGTTACGACATTCAGCGCGAGTTCTACATCAACGACCACGGCTCTCAGATGAACACCTTCGGCAACTCCATCAGCACGCGCTATATGCAGCTTGCCGACATCATCGCCAAGCAGGGCGTGGATATCGACGAGGCTCACAAGCTGCTGATCGCCGACCGCGACGCCTTTGTTGCCGACGAGAACGATGAGCACCCCGAGACCCATCCGTATCAGGACAACTTTGCCGAGACTCTGGGCAAGGACTCCTACGGCGGCGACTACATCATCGACGAGGCTGCCGAGTTCTGGCGCACCGACGGCGATAAGTGGGTCAACGCCGATCCGCAGGAGCGCATGGAGAGCTTCCGCGAGCGCGGCTACGTGAAGATGGTCGACAACATGCGCGACCTTTGCCATGCCGTCAACTGCGACTTCGATCGTTGGTTCTCCGAGCGCTCTCTGTACGTGAAGGACACCGAGGGCGAGACCGCCGGCACCTCCGCCGTCGACCGCGCTTTTGAGAAGCTCGACAAGATGGGCTACCTCTACACCAAGGACGGCGCCCTGTGGTTCCGCTCCACCGACCTGGGCGATGACAAGGACCGCGTCCTGATCAAGTCCGACGGCGAGTACACCTACTTCGCCTCCGACGTTGCCTATCACTGGGATAAGTTCCAGCGCGTCGACCACGTCATCGACATCTGGGGTGCCGACCACCACGGCTACATCGAGCGCGTCCGCTGCGTCTGCGACGCCCTTGGCTATCCCGGCAAGTTTGAGGTTCTGCTGGGCCAGCTCGTCAACCTGCTGCGTAACGGCAAGCCCGTCCGAATGTCCAAGCGCAAGGGCACCATGGTGACCCTGCAGGAGCTCGTCGACGAGGTCGGCTCCGATGCCGCTCGCTACACGCTCATCTCCAAGAGCTCCAACCAGATGGTCGACTTCGATATTGAGGCCGTTAAGAAGCGCGACAACTCCAACCCGGTGTACTACGTGCAGTACGCTCACGCTCGCGTGTGCTCCATCCTGCGTCGTGCCGCAGACGTTACGCCCGAGCAGGCTGACGAGATGGGCATGAAGGCCGTCGCCGCCAAGGCCATCGGTGAGAACGTCGATTACTCGCTGCTGACAGACCCGACCGAGCTCGCCCTTTCGCGTAAGCTCAACGAGCTCACCGACCTCATCGCCAGCTGCGCTCGCGACCGCGCTCCGTTCCGTCTGACGCACTTTGCCGAGGAACTCGCCGGCGACTTCCACAGCTTCTACGCTGCCTGTCAGGTGCTGCCGAGCGAGGGCCGTCCCGTCGACCCCGAGCTTTCGCGTGCCCGTCTGGCCGCTTGCGATGCCGTCCGTGTGACGCTCGCCCTGGTGCTCACCCTCGTTGGCGTTTCCGCGCCCGAGCAGATGTAATCTGCGAGTCATTTGACCGTGTAGGTTCGGCTTTGCTGAGCCCTATAAGCCCGATCTCCATGCGGAGGTCGGGCTTTTTGCACAAACGCCGTCGTATTGACGAATTTGGGACTGCTGGAAATACGAAACTATGCCGGTTTACTACGATGAATTGAGAAATTCCAACCACGCCGGCTTTTCGCTAAAAAGTGCAAGGCATCTACCTGCGGTTTTAGTTCAACAAGTTTCGGAGTGGTCACGGTTGAGCGATTCATCGTAGTAAACCGCCATAGTTTTGGCGGAGGCAGTCAGATTTGTGGGCGGTAAACCAAAGAGTGTCCCTTTTGAATAGTCGTTTAAGAACGTCCCCAATGACTAAGTTGCAGGTGACGGCGGTTGTGTTACACTAACGCTGCGTATATGACGCAAATATCTCGATACAGATCAATGATGTCCGTCGGTATTTGACGGAGCTAGACTGTTTAGCCGCCCTGAAGGTTTATGCAGGGAGCATGTGATCACAGGGCTTGAAAAGAAAGTTGAGCAAACACTGTGTCTGATCAACAGCAAGAAAACGAAATAACGACGACGCAAGCCACTCCCGCTGCACCGGTTGCGTCGGACCAGGTCGCGGCGCCCGCGCAAACCTCGGCTCCTGAGACGCCTAAGGCTGCAACGGCTGAGAAGGCCGTGCCTGCAACTGGTGAGGAGGCTGTTCCGGCAAAGCCCAAGCGCACGCGCCGCGCGGCCAAGCCTGTCGCTGACGGCGAGGAGGTCACCAAACCCAAGCGCCGTACCACGCGCACGACGCGCGCCAAGCGCACCGTTGCAGCTGACTTCTCGGCGCCGATTTCCGATGAGGTCGCGCAGGCACGTGCGTTGGCGCAGATTAGCGAGGCTCAGGTGGTGCGCGCCCGCCGTCGTGCTGCCGAGCGCGAGGCCGCGGCTCTGACCGAGCTTGCAGCTCCGTCTGTGCCCGAGACGCCTGCCGCCGACCAGCCGACCGAGAAGCCGGCACCGCGCACACGCCGTCGCACGGCTGCTAAGGCCGAGCAGGTTGCCGATCAGGTAACCCTCGAGCTCACCGAGGCTTCGGTTCGTTCCGCGGCAGGGGAGGGCGCATCGCCTGCTGAGTCCGCTGCGCCTGTCGAGGCCAGCGAAGTTCCCGTTGTCGATCCGGCTTTGCGCCCGCACCGTCGCGGTCGCAAGCCCAAGGCCTTCGTCGAGGCAGAGAAGGCCGCAGCCGCAGCTGCAGCCGCTCGGGATGCTGCGGCGACCGCCGAGTCTGCAACCGCTGCCGATGCACCCGTCCAGGATGCTACGACTTCCGAGGCCGCTCCCGCCGATGTCGAGCCCGCCGACGTCCGTCCTGGTCGCAGCCATCGTACTGCTGCTAAGCGCACGTCCAAGGCCAAGACTGCCAAGAAGGGTGCGTCCGAGGATTCCGCCGAGACGACCGCCGATGCATCGACTGATGCCGCCGAGCCCCAAGACGTCGAACAGTCTGCGTCCGAGAAGCCCAAGCGCGGTCGTAAGAAGTCCGCTAAGGCCAAGGCGTCCGAGCAGCAGGCCGAGGCCGAGCTGCAGGGCGATTCCAAGGCCGAGGCCAGCGATGATACTGCGGCTAACGCCGATGCCGCCGCAACCGATGGCGCCTCGCCCGCCGAGGCCGAAGACGGCGCTCGCCCCAACCGTCGCCAGCACAAGCGCAACGACGAGCGCAACGAGCGCAAGGACGAGCGCAACAACGACCGCCGCAACCGCCAGCGCGATCGCAAGCAGCGCAACAAGGAGCGTAATGCCGCTCCCACCGAGCCCACGCTTTCGCGCGAGGAGCTCGCGGCCATGAAGGTCGCCGAGCTGCGCGAGAAGGCCAAGGAGTTCGAGATTGAGACGACCGGCAAGAAGAAGGCCGAGCTCGTCGAGGAAATCTACACCACTGCCGCGAAGGCCGAGGGCTTCCGCGACATCAAGGGCATCCTGCAGATTCGTCCGGACAGCTCCGGTATCATCCATGCCCATGGCTACATGAAGTCCAACGACGACGCCTTCGTGCCCGCCTACCTCATCCGCTCCGCGCGTCTGCGCACGGGCGACGTCATCGAGGGCTCGCTTCGTCCTTCGCGCGGCGGCGACAAGCGCGCCGGCCTCGCCAAAATCACGACCGTCAACGGTCTAGACCCCGAGCAGATTCGCAACCGCCCCAAGTTCGGTGACCTCACCCCGGTCTATCCCAACGAGCCGCTGCGCATGGAGCATGGCAAGGACTCCATTACCGGTCGCGCCATCGACATCGTGTCGCCGATCGGCAAGGGTCAGCGTGGCTTGATCGTGTCCCCGCCCAAGGCCGGCAAGACCACAATCCTCAAGAAGATCTGCCAGTCTATCTCGATTAACAACCCCGAGGTGCACCTCATCTGCCTGCTCGTCGACGAGCGCCCCGAAGAGGTTACCGATATGCAGCGTTCCATCAAGGGCGAGGTTGTGGCGTCGACCTTCGATATGCCCGCCGACAACCACACTCGTGTGGCAGAGCTCGTCATCGAGCGCGCCAAGCGCATCGTGGAGCTGGGCGGCGATGTCGTGGTGGTGCTCGACTCCATCACGCGTCTTGCCCGCGCCTACAACTTGGCGGCGCCCGCCTCAGGCCGCATCCTTTCGGGCGGCGTCGATTCGGCGGCACTGTATCCGCCCAAGCGCTTTCTGGGCGCAGCCCGCAATATCGAGAACGGTGGCTCGCTCACCATCTTGGCCTCTGCCCTCATCGACACCGGCTCCAAGATGGACGAGGTCATCTTTGAGGAGTTCAAGGGCACCGGCAACATGGAGCTCAAGCTCGACCGCGACCTGGCCGACCGCCGCATCTTCCCGGCTATCGACCCCGTTGCCTCCGGTACGCGTAACGAGGACCTGTTGGTTGACGAGCAGATGCGTCCGTTTGTCTTTGGCCTGCGTCGCATTCTTGCCGGCATGAACAACACCGAGCGCGCAGCTGCGTCGTTTATCAAGGGTCTTAAGGGCACCAACACCAACCAGGAGTTCCTGGTGCGTTCGGCCAAAAAGCACAGCGACTACGAGCAGACGTTCTAGGTTGTCATCCACACGCAGCGATAGTCATCAATGCAATAAAGGGTCGGGGCTTTGAGCCTCGGCCCTTTTCTATATCGCCGCTCCGCGCTTATTTTTGACCATAAGACTGGCAAGCAGCAGGTTTCCCGTTTCAATCCGACATCGTCGCTTGCAATCGACAGGGCGGTTTCGCATAATAGCTTTTAAGCTTCGCGACGGATAACGCAGATGAAACGAACCATATACCGTTGCTTTGGGGCATAGCCCCGCTTCATCTTCTCTCGCGCAGCCAACTGAATGATGCGATTTGGGTGCTGGAAGATGGGGAGAGCTCATGGCTTCTTCTGATGCAACACAACGAGCAGTCCTTGCCGGACTTTCGTGCGGGATCGGCCTTGCCGCTCCCGTGGTTATGTATGCTGCGACGCTGCCGTTTTCGTCTGTGAACGAGACGGTCGTGGCGGGTGCGGTTCCCTTCGCCGTGGGCGCGGTGGCGGGCGTGGGCATCTATGCCGCCTCGCTGGGTATCTCCGAGTATCGTGCGCAGCGTGAAGAGCGTCTGTTCCAGCCCGATGCCATGGGCGGTGCCGCCAATCTCAATCAGCATCAAAGCGAGTTCAAGACCGCCTCGATTTCAGCTCAGCAGCAGGATGCGACTCCTTACGCTGCGGCTTCTGATTCTCAGGCTCAGGCGGAGCAGTCTACCTCGGCATTCCTTTCCGGCCTGACTGGTGCGTTCCAGCGCCGTCATGCCGATGATGGTTTCCCTACCATCGCTCGAGCCGCAGATGCTATGGACGAGGACGAGGCTTGGTCCATGATCGACAGTATGCTTGACGACGATTCGCCGGTGAGCTGCGACCCTGCACACTCGCGCGACGTCTATCAAGTCGCCATCGACGAGCTCACCAACGGCGGGCAGACCGGCTCCTTCAATCGCGACGACATCGCCGCCGCGGCACGCGCCGTGTCTGGCTCCCAGGCCGCCCCTGCGGGCAGCACGGCGGCTTTCGTGGCACTCGTCGCCAACGCGGCAGCCAATAACGCCTACAGCGCTACCTCGGCGGACGCGAACGCTTCTGCCGACAATTCGTACGTTGATGAAGCCATGGCCGCGGACGAGGAGGCCGTTGCCGCCCGCCGTGCCGCCGAAAGCTCATTGTGGGGCGCTCCTGCCCAGCAGCAGGCGGCTGAGGCTGCGCCGTACAATGTAAACCTCGCCAGCATGCCTATCATCTCCGGTGCCGCGGATATCGATTTCGATGACCTCGATGAGCCTGCAGCCATCACCGCATCGATTGATGCCCAAGATCGCATCGACACCGGCGACCTTCCGGATGCCTCACTCGAGGTTGATGTCCCCATGGCTGATTACTCGGGCCACGAGGACATGTGGGCCGCCGCCACCGCGATTCTGGATGAGATTGACGAGCCTGCTCCTGTTGCAGCCCCCGCTCCCGTCGCTGCCCCTCAGCCTGCTGCCCCCGCCTATGTCGGCCGTCACAGCGCTGTGTTCCCCGAGGATACTGCCCGTATCTCGCGCGAGAGCATCGAGCGGGCCGAGGCTATTGCCGCCGGCATTATGGAAAACCGTCGTCACGAGCGCGTCAATCAGATCCTCGAGGAGGAGATCGAGCGCCTGCAGTCCTCTACCGCCAAGCGTACGGGCCGTGCCTACCTGAGCGTTATCGAGGGCGGTACCGCCAGCTTCGCGCCGCTCCGCGCGGAGGCATAACTTCTGCATGGTTAAGATCAATCGAAAATGGGCGGTCGTGACCTGCCTGATGGCGCTCTTGATCTGGGGCAATTCGCTGGTTCCCGGCTCGGGGTCGGGCTCGCTGAGCCTAACGGTCATGGAAGCTATCCGCGGTTTCCTGCACGGCGTGGGACTTCCATATGAATGGGTGACCAACTTTGTTGTTCGCAAGTGCGCGCATTTTACCGAGTATATGGTGCTCGGCATCTTGGCAACGCACGCCTTTGATTTTGAGGGCCGGCGCACCTTTGACGTGCTGCTGCCCACGGCGGTGTTCCTGCTGCTGATTCCTTCGATCGACGAGACGATTCAGCTCTTTGTGCCGGGACGCGCCGGCATGATCACCGATGTGATGATCGACTGCTGTGGAGCGGCAACGGGCGTTGTGCTCCGATATCTACTACGATCGCTCATATGTGCCAAAAAGGCCGCCTAGGACGTATGCTTGGTGCTAGGCGGCCTTTTTTATTAGAGGGCTATATAGGGCGTGGTGGCGTCGTTCCGTAGGTTGGATTTGCCGGGCGCGCCACGCCCTGTGGGTGCGTCTGTTACTGAAGCGCCTGCGCGCCCAGGGCCAGGCAGCCCATGATGCCCTGCTTGCCCTCAAGGCTGTTGTTGACAATATAGGTATCGATGTCGTTGACCTCGGGCGTGACGATATACCCGTTGAGCATCTCGGCGCACTTCTTGCGCGCGAGCGGCACGATGGGGGTGTGGTCGGCCACGCCGCCACCGATGATGATCTTTTGCGGCGCGTAGCACAGCGTGTAGGTCATGAGCGCCTGTG
>JAHYYP010000008.1 GCA_019424905.1 Collinsella sp.
ACTTGCAGCGACGGACCTCGGGACGCTCTTACACCACGTCTGCGCGCGCCACCCGCCAGGGGTCCTACGGCGGAAGAATTGCAGGCGTTTATCAGCTATGTACTTGGACATATGTTGCGTAACAACCCATATTTTGTAAATAGATAATGCTACAGGACTTGTGACAGTACTCATATTTGACGTTTTTTGTCCACAACCCTTTATACCTAGGCAAATCGGCGGCAAAACGGGCTTCAAAGCGCCCTTCGCAAACAAAAACCGGGGCCCGCATGATGCGGACCCCGGCTCAATACCGTGACGATATGTCAGTTACGCTCTACACGTAGAACAGGATGTCGTCGTAAGTCGGGACCGGCCAGTAGTCGGCGGCCACGATCTCCTCCATGGCATCCACGGCGGCGCGCAGCGTATCCATAGCGGGGACGACCTCGTGTGCATACACGTTGGCCTGCTCCTGGCCATCGAGGGCCTCAGCCTTCTGATGCACGGCGTCAAGCGCCTTGATGGAGTCGTTGATGGTGGTGATGCCGTTGCAGAGCTTGTTGAGCGTGTTCTGCTCGCACTGCATGGCGGCCTCAGCACCGGCGGCACGAATAGTCTCAAGGCCCTTAGCGACTTTGGTGGCATAGGCGGTAATGACCGGGCGATAGGTACGACGCGCCTCGCGAACCATCGTGGTGGCCTCGATGTTCATGAGCTTGTTGTACTTCTCGAGCTTGCAATCGTAGCGGCACTGGGCCTCGGCCTTGGTCAGAACACCCGTCTCCTCAAAGAGCGCAATGGCCTTATCGGAAACAAAGGCGGGCAGGGCGTCGGCCGTGGTCTTGTTGTTGGCAAGGCCGCGCTTCTCGGCCTCGACGGGCCACTCGTCGGAGTAGCCATCGCCGGAAAAGAGAATGCGCTGGTGGTCGGTCAGGACCTTCTTGCAGTACTCGAGCGCGGCGTCCTGGAACTCATCCTCGGGCGTACCCTCAAGCGCGTCGGCGAAGGACTTGAGCGACTTGGCCACGGCGGCATCGAGCACCAGGTTGGAGTCGGAGACGTTCTGCTCGGAGCCGCAGGCACGGAACTCGAACTTGTTGCCGGTGAAGGCAAACGGGGAGGTGCGGTTGCGGTCGGTGTTGTCCTGCATCAGCTTGGGCAGGGTATCGGCGCCCAGGTCAAGCACGCCGCGCGTGGCATGGACGGAAGCCTTGCCATCGATGATCTTCTCGACGACCTCGGTAAGCTGGTCGCCCAGGAAGATGGACATAATCGCCGGAGGAGCCTCGTTGGCGCCCAGACGATGGTCGTTGCCGGCCGAGGCAACAGAGGCACGCAGGAGCTCCTGATAGTTATCGACGGCCTCAATCACCGCGGTGAGGAAGACGATGAACTGCAGGTTGTCGAGCGGGGTGTCGCCTGGATCGAGCAGATTCTCGGACTCGGTGCCAAGCGACCAGTTGTTGTGCTTGCCCGAACCGTTGATGCCCTCGAAGGGTTTCTCGTGCAGCAGGCAAACCAAGTCGTGGCGGGAGGCGATGAGCTTCATTTTCTCCATCATGACCAGGTTCTGGTCGATGGCCTCGTTGACTTCGCCATAGACGGGGGCGAGCTCATGCTGGCAGGGAGCAACCTCGTTGTGCTTGGTCTTGGCGGGAATGCCGAGCGCCCACAGCTCATCGTCCAAGTCCTTCATGTAGGCCGAGACGGTGGGGCGGATAGCGCCAAAGTAGTGCTCCTCGAGCTCCTGACCCTTGCATGGAGCAGCACCAAAGAGGGTGCGGCCGGTAATGACCAGGTCCTTGCGCTTGCGGTAGGCGTCCTTCTTGATCAGGAAGTACTCCTGCTCGTCGCCCACGGAAGGAACGACTTTCTTGGGGGTCTTACCGAACAGCGCCAAAACGCGCTTAGACTCACGCGAGAGCGCGGTCATGGAACGCAGCAGCGGGGTCTTCTTGTCCAGGGCCTCGCCCGTGTAGGAGCAGAAAGCCGTGGGGATGCACAGGACATCGTCCTTGATAAAGGCGGGGCTAGTGGGGTCCCAAGCGGTGTAGCCACGGGCCTCGAAGGTAGCACGCAGACCGCCGTTGGGGAAGCTCGAGGCATCGGGCTCGCCCTGGATGAGGTTCTTGCCCGTAAACTTTGTAATGGCGGTGCCGTCGTGGTTGGGCTCCAGGAAGCTGTCGTGCTTCTCGGAAGTAATGCCCGAAAGCGGCTGGAACCAGTGCGCGTAGTGCGTCGCGCCCTTGGAGATGGCCCAGACCTTCATGGCATGGGCAACGGCGTTGGCCACATCCAGGTCGAGCGGCTCACCGCCCTCGAGGGTTGCAGCAAGGCGCTTCCAAATGTCCTTGGGGAGGTAGTCCTTCATGACTTCCTCAGAGAACACCATGGTCCCGAAGCGGTCAGTAAGTTCGGCCATACGGAACTCCCTTCGTATCGGCACCGCGTGAGAAGCGGTGTTGATTACTAACGAACGAGTCATAGCTTAGACTCGCCGTGTTTCCGCGACATTACCGTTATGTTGCTGTCGCGAAACCAATCAATGAGGTTACCCTATCGAGGCGGCGTTGCCACCCTCAACAGCCAATCAACTGCATAAATTGCAGACCTCTCTCCATGGTTTAAGGGTAGTCAATTTGGGATGGAGCTCTATTAACTGGTATTTTGCATCAGATACCAGTCTTTATAGTCCGTGCCTAGATTAGCCGCTCTGTTATAGAGAAAGCCGATAGCAAGGCATCTTTGATTGGTATCCTCAAATAGCGAGTGAAACTCCACCGTGGCACAGTGGTGCTGTAGAATCCTTACAACACATCACACTATTACGTATCTAGAGGAGCACGATATGCGCGTCGACGAGGTTTTTAAGCAGGCAGCATCCCAGGGCACCGTACCCGTTTCGTTTGAGATGTTCCCGCCCAAGGGCGAGCTGACCCTCGACACGGCTCGCGAAGTGGCAGGCAATCTGTGCAAGCTTTCGCCGAGCTTTGTCTCGGTCACCTGCTCGGCCGGCGGCTCGGGCAACGGTGCCGCCACCGCCCCCATCGCGCATATGATTACGAGCGAATTCGACACGCCCTCGGTGGCACACCTTACCTGCGTGGGCCGGTCGCATGCCGATATCGCCGCCAAGATCGATGAGTATCGCTCGGCCGGCGTGGAAAACGTGCTGGCCCTGCGCGGCGATCTTCCCGCCGGCGCGACCGAGGACGACAAGCCCGCCTCCGACTACGCCTACGCCCGCGACCTCATCCCCGAGCTCGTCGACGCCGGCTTTTGCGTGGGCGCCGCAGCCTACCCCGAGGGCCACATTGCCTGTGAGGACCTCAACGTCTCGGTCGAACACCTCAAGCAAAAACAGGACGCCGGCGCGAGCTTCTTTGTGACGCAGCTTTTCTTTGATAACGAGTGCTTCTACCGTTTTCGCGAGCTTGCCGACAAGGCCGGCATCACCGTGCCCATTACCGCGGGCATTATGCCGTTTATGGGCAAGTCGCAGATCAGCCGCATGGTCTTTATGTGCGGCGCGTCGCTGCCCTCCCCCGTCATCAAGATTCTCGCCAAGTACGAGAACGACCCCGAGAGCCTGCAGGCAGCCGGTGTAGATTATGCCGCCCGTCAGCTTTGTGACCTCAAGGAGCACGGTGCCGACGGCCTGCACCTGTACACTATGAACCGTCCTGCAATCGCCGCGACCATTATGGAGCGCCTGGGGTAATGGAAAAACCGCACATCGATACAACCACTGTCGAAGTGCCGGCCGACCTTGCGTCGCCGGCGCTTTACCGTGTCGATGCTGCGCACCATCCCCGTGTCGACCGTGCCGAGATGCTGCGGTATCTGGGTTACGGCGGCCAGCAGATTGAGCCCGAACTGTCACGACGTATTGAGCTTGTCGTTGAACGCCTGGAATTGGACATTGAGCCCCGTGGCGTGCGCCGCGTATTTGCCGTCGATGCCACGGGCGTGGACGAACAGGGCAAGCCTTGCATCCGTCTGGTCGGCACCAACGTTGAGCTGCGCGGTCGTGATATCTATCGACATCTCAAAGACGCCCGCTTTGCCGCGCTCATGGCATGCACTCTCGGCATGGATGCTGAGCGCCGTTTGCGCACCACGGGAGCCCAACATCCCCTGGAGGGCGCCGTGCTCGACGCCGCGTGCTCCGCTTACGTGGAAGCCGCCGTTGAGCAAATGGACCAGCAGGTCAAGATGGACGCCGCCGTTCATGGGCTCGCCGGCAACTGGCGCTTTAGCCCCGGCTACGGCGACTGCCCGCTCTCGGCCCAGCGCTCGATCGTCAATGCGCTCAACGCCACGCGGCTCATCGGCCTGACCGTCACGCCCACCAGCCTGCTCATGCCCACTAAAAGCGTGACAGCGGTGATCGGCCTGTTCGACGGCGAAGTCCACGACGCCCAGAGCCGCCCCACCTGCAATATCTGCCGCATGCGCGAGCACTGCCGCTTCCGCGCCGCCCACACCACCTGCTATTCGCATTCTGAATAAAATGTCAATTGATGGCACGGTATCGAGGGAATCTCATCCGTATGTAAGCGGATGTCCTCACAAACAAGTACCATAAGATTCCAAATAACAACTATCTGAAAGCCAGTACATGCACAACATTCTGCAGTTCTCGCCACAACTAACCGCGCTTGAGTTTTTTTCAGGCATTGGCTTGGCTCGTGCCGGCATGGCAAAAGCCGGAATCAAAACAATCTGGGCAAATGACATAGACCATACTAAATGCGCCATGTACGGCCAGTGTTGGGGCGATGAGCATCTAGTCGAGCAGGATGTCCACACACTCGACCCCGACTTAATACCCCAAGCCGACATCGCATGGGCGTCAAGCCCTTGCACAAACTTATCTCTCGCGGGAAACAGGGAGGGACTTATCTCTGGCAAAGAGTCCAGTGCGTTCTTTGGCTTTATTAAGGCCATCGAAGGAATGGGCGATCGTGCCCCGCGGGCACTTGTTCTCGAAAATGTCATCGGCCTTGCCACGTCTAATAACAGTGATGACTTTAGACTCGTTTGCCAGGAATTTAATCGTTTAGGCTATTCATGCGACGCTTATTTTATCGATGCACGGCACTGGCTTCCCCAGTCACGCCCCCGCATGTTTGTCGTCGGATTAAAAAACCCTCTTCCCAACAGCCGACTCGATTCCTCGCTTCGTCCTGAAAAGGTCTCCTGGATTCACTCCGACCCTTCACTCATTACGCACGTCTCTCACCTAAACGAGCCAAGTCCACTTCGCATGACGGGCCTTGCAACGGTTGTTGAAAATATTCCCGAGAACGACAAGCGTTGGTGGAACAAAAACCAAGTACAAGCATTTATCGACTCACTTGCACCGCATCAAGCAGAGCGCCTTCAGCGCTTCTTAAATGCCAAAGAAAAAATTGTTCGCACTGCTTACCGTCGCACGCGATCGGGCGTTGTGCGCTGGGAAATCCGTGAAGAAGAAATTGCCGGATGTCTAAGAACGGCTCGCGGCGGCTCATCAAGACAGGCAGTCGTTATATGCGAAAACGGAAAGATAGAAGTTCGCTGGATGACTGGAACTGAATATGCCCGTCTCCAAGGTGTTGACTCATGTCAGTTTAGCGGCTTCTCGGATGCTCAGATTCGCTACGCATTCGGCGATGCAGTTGCCGTGCCAGTTGTCACTTGGCTTATAAAAAATGCAGTCAAACCCGCGCTTATGTCTTCAAGGAACGGAGTGGACAATAATGGAAATGACCAATTGCTCCTTGAGCGAGCCCGATAAAGACATCTTGGATGCCATTGAACTCTGGTACGAATCCAAGCGCAGCAAGCGAGGCAACGTCAACCGTAACGTCATGGCGGTTGGCATAGGCATAAGCGAGCTGTTGCAAAACCGTTTTCCGCTCACCGACGATTATGTGCAATCGGACAAGGGGAGCCAAGTACGAGGCCTAAGTGGAGCATGCATCAAAACAGTTTTAGCCAGACATGGGGAAACGCGTGCCTTCGCGTCAGAGGGCGGCAGAACCTCACGCGGCACACTCCCGATGGCGCTTGAGCTTGCCACGATTATCAACTCTGCCCTACCCAGTGACATTTGCGAAGACACTCGTCTTGAAGCTGCGAATGCAATCGCCAATTTCTTCGTCGAGCGAATCCAGGTCGATTTCTTTAACCGGCAGAGAATCAAAGTCGAAATCGATCTTCAAAAACCAATTTCTGTCATTGTCGATGATATCCTAGCCGAAGCAAGCCTACGGTCCGATAAGCCAACGGGTACCGTCGCACAGCACCTGGTAGGTGCAAAACTAGAGATGTTATTTCCAACCATAGAAATCGGAAAGGACAACTCAAACGCCGCCGACCAGCAGACAGACCGTTCTGGCGATTTCCAAATCAATGATGCTGCATTTCATGTGACTGTATCGCCAATGGCCAAATTGACCGATCGATGCCGAGATAACATTCGAAATGGCATTCGGCCCATCGTCGTTGTCCCCCACGATAAAGTTTCCTTCGCTTACGGACTGTTCGAAAGTGAGGGACTCGGCAATCGCGTACAGGTTATCGCACTCGAATCGTTTATCGGCATCAATATTGAAGAGTTATCGTTCTACAAGCGAGGCCTAATTCGATTAAATGTCGCACGGCTTCTTGCCCACTACAACAAGCGAATCGAAGATATCGAGCCCGACAAATCTCTTCAAATAGAAATTCCTCAGTGGGCTCTAGACGAAATGGATGCACATGGCGAATAGCTCAAACATACTTATCACTCATGATCTGGACGGTGCCGCGCTGGCGGCACCCGTTGATGCCGCACGTCGCAACGGTGCCACGTACAAGACGCGCACGATCGACGATCTGCGCATTAAGGACGATCGCCTGCGTGCGGCCATCGAGGGCACGGGGCATCTGCTGTTCGACGGCGGCATGGGCACCATGCTGCAGGCGGCCGGCATGAAGGCCGGAGCCCTGCCCGAGCTGCTCAACTTTGAGGAGCCCCAGGTCATCACCGACATCCAACGTCAGTACGTCGAGGCCGGGTGCGACGTGATCACCGCCAACACCTTTGGCGCCAACGCGCACAAGCTCGATGGCGCCGCCACCGTGGCAGATGTCTTTGCCGCCGCAGTCTCTTGCGCTCGCGCGGCCGGTGCCCACTACGTCGCCGGCGACATCGGCCCCATCGGCGCGCTGCTGCGCCCCCTGGGTACCCTGAGCTTCGACGAGGCCTACGACCTCTTTGCCGAGGAAGTGCGCGCCGGCGTCGCCGCGGGTGTGGACCTCTTTATTATCGAGACCATGACCGACCTGGCCGAGATCAAGGCGGCGGTCCTCGCCTGCCGCGAGAACTCCAACCTGCCCGTCTTTGCCACCATGACTTTTGAGGAAGACGGTCGCACCTTCCTGGGCACGAGTCCCGAGGTTGCCGCCATCACGCTCGATGCCATCGGCGCCGACGTTTTGGGCATCAACTGCAGCCAGGGACCGGCCGAGCTCCGAGGGCTCGCCGCTCGCATGCTCACCGTTACGGACAAGCCCATCATGGTGCAGGCCAACGCTGGACTGCCCCATGTGGACGACGACGGCAACACCGTCTTTGATATCCAAGCCCCCGAATACGCCGAGGCCGTCGCCGGCATGATCGCCGACGGCGTGAGCGTCGTGGGCGGTTGCTGCGGTACCACGCCCACGCACATGGCAGCGCTGCGCACGCTTATCGATAACCACACGCCCAGTCCGCGCCACCGCAAGCCCAGCATGTCGGTCACAAGCGCCCAGACCGTGGTGGACCTCCCCTGCGACGGCCACAAAATCGCCGTCATCGGCGAGCGCATCAACCCCACCGGTAAAAAGCGCCTGCAGCAGGCCCTGCGCGACGGCGACCTGGACTACGTCGTGAGCCAGGGCATCAGCCAGCAAGAACAGGGCGCCGATATCCTGGACGTCAACGTGGGCCTGCCCGAGATCGACGAGGTCAAGGTCATCCAGCAAGCGACCGAGCAGCTCCAAGGCTCCACGCTGCTGCCGCTGCAGATCGACTCCACCGACCCCGCAGCCGTCGAGGCCGCCGTGCGCCGCTACGCCGGCAAGCCCATCATCAACTCGGTCAATGGCAAGCAGCAGATCATGGATGAGATCTTTCCACTGGTCGCCCACTACGGCACCAACGTTGTCGGCCTTACGCTCGACGAAGGCGGCATCCCCGATACCGCCGAGGCTCGCTTCGCCATCGCCGAGCGCATCGTGGCCGAGGCTGCCCGCTACGGCATCGGACCGGACCGCATCCTCATCGACTGCCTGGTCATGACCGCCTCGACCAACCAGCGCCAGGCCGAGCAGATCCTGCGTGCCATGTCCCTGTGCAAGGAGCGCCTGGGTGTCAAATGCGCGCTCGGCGTGTCGAACATCAGCTTTGGCCTGCCTGCCCGCCCGCTGCTGGGCTCGGTCTTTTTGGCCGCCGCCTTTGGCGCGGGCCTGGACGCCCCCATCATGAACCCGGGCTCCAAGCGCTTTATGGACACCGTCTACAGCTATCGCGTGCTGAGCGTTGAGGACGAGGGCTCGACCGGATACATCGAACGCTACGCCGGCTGGACCGATCCCTATAAGATCGCCGCCAACCCGGCAGCAGCTCAGGCCGCATCGAGTGATGCCGCGCCGGCCGCGGGCACCGCGGGCACCGCCGGCACCGTCGGCAACGACGACCCGATTCGTCGCATGGTCGTCTCGGGCCGCAAAGGCGAGATCGCTGCCGAGACCGAGCGTCTGCTGGCAGACCACGACGCCATGGACCTCATCAACAATCACTTTATCCCCGCCCTCGACGAGGTTGGCGTCCTCTTTGACCAGGGCAAGTTCTTCTTGCCGCAGCTCATGGCCTCGGCCGAGGCCGCGCGCGTGGGCTTCGACACCATCAAGCGCCTGATGCCCGCCGGCGAGATCGCCGACAAGGGCAAGATCTGCGTGGCCACCGTCAAGGGCGACATCCACGATATTGGCAAGAACATCGTCAAAATGCTGCTCGACAACTACGGCTACACCGTCTTTGACCTGGGCCGCGATGTCGATCCGCAGGAGGTACTCAAGACCGTCAAGGAGCGCGATATCAAACTCGTCGGCCTCTCGGCGCTTATGACCACCACCGTCGTCGCCATGGAGGAGACCATCAAGCTGCTCCATGCCGAGGTTCCGGGCGTCAAGATCATCGTGGGCGGCGCCGTGCTCACCCCCGAATACGCCAAGCAGATCGGCGCGGACTACTACGCCAAGGATGCCGCCGAAAGCGCGCGCATCGCCGAAGAGGTCTTTGGGCAGTAACACAACGGAAACAACCGAGCACTAAAACGTGCCGCATGCGCCACTTGGCACGTGCGGCACGCTAGAATAGATAAGACTATGCTCGTTTTGGCAGATAGGAGCGCAAGGATGGCGATCACGCCCGCAGAAATCGCGGAAACCCGCGGCATGGTTGAGGAGCAGAACCTCGACATCAGGACCATCACCATGGGTGTTTCGCTCATGGGTTGCGGTGACGAAAACCTCGACCGCATGTGCACGAAGATCTACGACCACGTGACGCACACGGCTGAGCATCTGGTCGAGACCGCCGAGAACCTCGAGCGCGAGTACGGTATCCCCATCGTCAACAAGCGCGTTTCCGTCACCCCGGTGGCCCAGATCGCCGCGTGCTGCAAGGATGAGGACCTCACCCCCATCGCGCACGCCCTCGACCGCGCGGCCGAGACGCTCGGCATCGATTACCTGGGCGGCTTCTCCGCGCTCGTCCAGAAGGGCATCGGCGATGCCGACCGCCGCGTCATCCAGTCCATCCCCCAGGCGCTTGCCACCACCAGCCGCGTCTGCTCCAGCGTCAACGTCGCCAGCCTGCGCGCCGGCATCAATATGGACGCCGTGCTTATGGCCGCCCAGACCATCATCGATGCCGCTAAACTCACGGCCGACCAGGATTCCGTCGGCGCTTCCAAGTTTGTCTGCTTTGCTAACATGGTCGAGGACTCCCCGTTTATGGCGGGCGCCGTCCACGGCGGTGGCGAGGCCGACGCCGTCATCAACGTAGGCGTCTCGGGCCCCGGCGTTATGGCCGCAGCCCTGGAGACGCTGCCCGATTCCGCATCGATGATGGAAGTCGCCGAAAAGATTAAGCAGACCGCCTTTAAGATCACCCGTGCCGGCGAGCTCATGAGCCGCGAGGCCGCCCATCGCCTGGGTGTCGAGAAAGGCATTGTCGACCTGTCGCTGGCTCCCACGCCTGCCATTGGCGACTCCGTCGCGCGCATCCTCGAAATCATCGGCGTGGGCACCTGCGGTGGCCCGGGCACGACCTGCGCGCTCGCCATGCTCAACGATGCCGTCAAGAAGGGCGGCGTCATGGCCAGCTCCAGCGTGGGCGGCCTCTCGGGCGCTTTCATCCCCGTGTCAGAGGACGCCGGCATGATCGCCGCCGTCGAGGCCGGTGCGCTTTCGCTCGAGAAGCTCGAGGCCATGACCTGTGTGTGCTCCGTCGGCCTGGACATGATCGCCATCCCCGGCGACACCCCGGTCGAGACCATCGCCGGCATCATCGCCGACGAGATGGCCATCGGCGTCATCAACAACAAGACCACGGCCGTCCGCGTGATTCCCGCCATCGGCAAGGGCGTGGGCGACTGCGTCGAGTACGGCGGCCTGTTCGGCCGTGCACCCATCATGCCGGTGAACCCCAACGCCGGCACCGTGCTTGCCCATCGCGGTGGACGCTTCCCGGCGCCGCTGAACTCGCTGAAGAACTAGCCTAGGGATACGAGGCGAGGAGCCCCGCCGCCGGGCGGCAGACATATAAGGTCGCCTGCTCGGACAGTCCTGACTCGCACGGAGAGCACATTAAGTGCTCTCCGGCTCGTGCGGAACTCGCGATCGACCTTATATGTCTGCCGCCCGGCGGCGGGGCTCCCGCACATCTCAACCTTGGCTGGGTTCTGGCTCAGTGGCAGTCGCTTCGCTTCTGCCCGCCTTGGTTGGTGTGGCGGTTTGGCGTTGGAGCGGTTCTTTTTCTGATATATGCTGGTTGCGGCTCTTCTTTTGGGAGGAGTCGCTTTTTTGTTGCTAGGAGGTTGGCCCGTGGTTGATGGGGAGATTCGTTCTGAGCTGCTTGCTGCGGATTGGAATGGCGAATGGATGCGTCTGCAGGCCGCTCGGCATCGGGCTGATGATTCTTTTGAATGGGATAAGCGAGCTCGACATTTTCGACCTCTTGAGACTGCCCCTTATGCTCGGGATTTTATAAAACTGTTGGCGATTGAGCCTGGTGAGTCGGTGCTCGATATGGGGTGTGGGGCTGGGTCGATTGCTATTCCGCTTGCTCAGGCTGGGCATCCTGTGATTGCAGCCGACTTCTCCCCCGCTATGTTGGGCACCCTTGATGCCGGCATTGAGTATTACGGGCTCGAGGAGCTTATTACGCCACTTGAGCTTGCTTGGGATGACGATTGGGATTTGGTTGGACCGGTCGCAAAAGCGGTGGATGTTGCCTTTGCCAGTCGGTCGGTTACGACGACCAATCTAAAAGGTGCGCTTGCCAAGCTTGATCGTACGGCTCGTCGGCGTTGTGCTGTCACGATGGTCGCCAACTCCAGCCCGCGCTATGATCTGCACTTGATGAACGCTATCGGCGCCTCCGTCACCTGCAGCAATGGCTTTGTGTACGCCTTCAACATCCTCATTCAGATGGGTGCGTTGCCGCAGGTTACATACTTTGAATCGCCTCGTCGCGATACCTTCGATAGCCTTGAGGCAGGCGTGGCGGATTTTTCCCGTATGCTCGAGCATGGCAACGAGGATAAGATCGACTGCCTGCGCGACTACATCGCTCAACACATGATTGAGAACCCCCATGCCGGTGAGCCGGGCTCCAAGGGCGTGCCGCAGGGGCGCTATATGCTCGACCATATCCGTAAGGTTCGCTGGGCGTTTATTGCATGGGAGCCGGTCTCTGCGCCCAGCTCATAGCCTGTTCGCAGCCCACGCCGCCCACTCACTCGGCATCCGCATTCTTTTTGAACTGGGCAAACGCGCCCCACACCGCGCCGTTCCTGCGCTATCGTGGGACAGCTCACGTAGATTAAGGCCCCGTCGCGGGGCGCCCCATACATAGAAAGCGAGAACCCATGGCACTGACAGGAGCCCAGGTCAAGCAGCTTCGCAGCATGGCCCATCACCTCAACCCCGCCATCATCATCGGTAAGTCCGATGTCAACGAGGGCACCGTCGAGCAGACGGTCGCCTACCTGGAGAAGCACGAGCTCGTTAAGTGCTCCGTGCTCGATGGCTCCAGTCTTTCCGCCCGCGAGGCCGCCGAAGAGCTCGCTGAGCGTTGCCACGCCGAGGTCGTCCAGGTCATCGGCCGCAAGTTCTCGCTGTATCGCGAGTCCTCGCGCAAGGACATCGAGAAGATCAAGCTCGTCTAAGAGCCAATGATCCGGCGAGCCAACACATAGCAAGCTTACGGGTGCCCAAGTACTTCGGGCGCCCGTTTTTTATCGCTCGACCAGCACGCGATTGAGCCGCCCCTCCACCAAGCGCTCGTATAGATGCCGCGTCTCGGGCTCGGGTACGCCATTGACCTGTTCCCTTAGATGGTGCATATGCCCGCTGTATAGCTCGACGATATCGCGCCGCCGCCCCGCCGCACTGTAGACGCGCATGGCGCAGCGCACCATATCCTCACGCGCCGTTTCCTGTCGAAGCCCCGACTCCGCCAGCCAAATCGCCGACTGCAAATCGTTTTCTTCTAGAGCGGCATTTGCTCCCTTAATCATGCAATCGATGAACTTTGACTGCATAATGCGTCGCATACGCAAAAAGTAGGTGGGGTTACAGCCATTGGGAACATACAGCGGCCCGGCATAAAGCTGCTCAATCTTAAGGCACAGCTCAACTAAATGGGGCCCGCGCGCACCCGTGCGATTTCCCAAAACCTCGCGGCTTATCTGGTCAAACAGTCGTACATCGGTCTTGACGTAGTCGCCGTTGAGTCCGATGCATTCATTTTGGATGAGCACACACGACTTGCCATCCGGCGTCGGTCCCAAAGCCGACCGCAAGCGCGATATCGTCGAGTACAGGTTGTTGCGGGCGCTATTGAACTCGGCATGGGGCCACAACTCCATGGCCAGCGTCTCACGATCGACGAGCGCATCCATGCCCAGTGCAAGCCGCTCGGCAAGTGTCGCCGCCTTCTTGCGGCGCCACATTTTGTCCGTGATGGGAAATCCGTCGCGCTCGGCGCGAAACGCACCAAACATGCGAATCTCGATATGGTCGATGGTATCAACGGCTTCAACCTCGCCGGCCTGGAACAGGCGCTCGCCCTCCCCTTCCAAATCGTCGCGCAGCGAGTACCGCGACAGCTCTCGCACGGGAAGCTTCTTGCGTATCCTGCCCGCCGGCTCGCCCAGACAATGCATGGCAAGGCGCGCAAAGAGCCGATACGATGGCTCTAGAATCCCCGCACGATTCATGGACATCCAGGCCGCAAGGTCGCTGTCTCGGCCCGCACAGGCCAAATGCAGCGCCACCATCCAGGCCTCCGCTCCACCAACCTGCGTCTGGCTTATATCGAGCAACTCCGCTTCCTCGCGCACCGAAACCATCGAGGTGTTACGCAGATACGCTGCGCGCTCCAGCAGCAATGCGTTATCGCGCATGTACGCAATCGACTCCTCGGCAAGTTTGAGCACTTGGACCGCACGGAACTTTGCATTAACCGGCCGTCCCTCTGCCAGCGACTGCCAGCCTTCTAGCAACAGGCCAAACAGCTGAATCTGGTTGTCGCGCATGCGCACGGCAAAACGATCGAGCTCGTTGAACGCCGCGTCGTCGGTTACCGGCAAGCCGGAAAGGAGCCGCCGTGCCGCCAACACCATGCGCACCCAGATAGCCATCGCCTTAAGCCCACGTACGTCGAGCGCCTCCCGCACCACCGTCATCTCGTCGTCGCGCTCGTCGGTTCCCGCGAACGACCCATCAAAGAGCTCCACCAGCATGCTATCGGCCCGTATAACAATCCCCGCGATATCGAGCTCGCAGTCGTAGGCCTTGCTCGTTTTGAGCTGCTGTAGAACGCCGCCGTCATCTCCCCGCTCGGTCAGACAGCGCTTGACCTCGATATGCGCAGACAACATGTCGAGTGCGGTGTGGGACGTCTCTATTTCTGGCACGGCCAGGTTCGCAGGAAGCCCAAGCCCGTTGTCCCCATAGCAAACAGCCGTCAGTGTCTGGGCCACCCTCCATGAAACAGGGTCTATTTCGCAGGCCGCCCGTTCGCCCCCGCGCTCGATAACCGATGCCATATAGCGAGCGAGCTTTGTATTGGACACGCTGACCGCTGCCAGATATACGCCAAGTGCCTCAGCAGGCGTTGGCTCTGGAGCCGAATCGTCGGCATCGATCGTGCCCAGCGCTGCTCGGCAGATATCGGCCCCGTGCCCCGTCAGAGCAAGATCGACCCCATACTGACCAGCAAGTTCAAGGACCGCCCCACGGTCCAAAAAGGCATCCGCCAGGCCCATCGCCGCATCGCATCGGCCCGCCTTAAGCAAAATCCGGGCCGCCCTCGGAACAAGTTCGGGGCGAACCTCGGCCACCAACTTGCGCAAGCGCAAGCGTCCGTTATCCTCCGTGCCCAGACACGTAAAACTCCGCTCGGCGGGATCCAAGCCAAAGATCGGGTAGTCGCGTACAAAGTAGGACTGGTCGACCATCGACAACCTCACCCCACAAGCCTCGAGTTCTGCGATATTGCCCTCGCCCATCAAAACCATGAGACATGCCACGCAAAACAGCGCATTATTGTCGAGCGAAGCCAGATCGACAAGTGCCGCGCCATATACGTTGACAATCTCGTTTTCGAGCAGACCGGCTACGTCGCCTTGGCCATACAGACCCGTCTGCAATGACGAAACTAGCTCGGGCACGCCCTGCGTGAGCTGATAAAAGTCGAGCGATGTGCTGATCGAAAACGCCGATGCCCACGCCGAATACTCATAGGCATGCACCTTGAGCATCTGCGCATTGATCTTAACCGAATCGCCCAGCCCATGAATCAGCTGACGATTTGAAGGACGGCAGGAGATAAAGACCCCTACCCCCATAGCGCGCAGGCCGCGAATCCTGTCGATGAGGTCTTCGGTATCGTGCTGATCGAGGTTCGGCACATTATCAATCGCGATAAGGGAATGCGGTTTGTCTTTGAGTTCTTCGGTAACCACCTCGAGCTGCATAAACACCTCGCGCCCAATGGCGCGATCCGCCTCGATAATCCGCACGGGGCCTCGCGTCGGGTCGCATTTAACCTCATGGGTGTACTGCAGCAGCACCGAGGTCTTCCCAAACCCATCGGGCGCATAAAGAACCACGATGCCGGCCTTTCGGCCCTTGGCGATAAGCTCATTCATCAAGCGTTCGCGTCGCACCATATAGCCTCCGCCCAGCGGCATCAGCTCGAGCTCGTCTATACTGCCCAAATCGTTTACCATGCCCGCTCCTCAACTCGACCGTATGGACACTGTAGCCGCAAGACCATACAAGCCGCGCTATGAATAGAGCGACCTTGTGTTATAGGTTGTCTTTTGGTACGCAAGCGGCAAGTTTTTGTACAGCGAGGGCCGATTGTTATTAATCCCCCGACTAATCGGTCTTTAAGCAGGTAAATGAGCTTGTCAGCTTGTCCCATCTAAGCGGCAGTGTAACGCAAATGAACAAGGTTCAGCTATGTCATTCAACTCGCCTAGCACCCGCTACCGTCTACGACCTTTTAGTGGCATTTTTGCATAGAATCTGATATGGAATGAATCAAGCTGTTGGGCATCCGGCATTCGTCAAGCTTGCGGCAAGATTTTGGTCAAGTGGACAGAAAGGGATAGCAAAAAGGCCCCCGCAAAGCGGAGGCCTTAGGCAAGGCTATGTCGAGGTGCAGGATTCGCGCTACTCGCAGAGCGAAAGGGCGGCCTCGTCGGCAACGACAACGCAGTTGGTGTGCAGCTGCAGGATCGAAGCCGGGCACTCGGGCGTAACCGGACCATAGCACATATCGTGCACGGCCTGAGCCTTGGCCTCGCCGTTGGCGACGACCAGGATCATGCGGGCATACATGATGGTCTGGGTACCCATGGTGTAGGCCTGACGGGGAACATCGTCGATGCTGTCGAACAGACGGCTGTTGGCCTGAATGGTGCTCTCGGTGAGGTCGACGCAGTGCGTACCCTTGGAGAAGTGGTCATCGGGCTCGTTGAAGCCGATATGACCGTTGTTGCCAATGCCGAGCAGCTGCAGATCCGGGTAACCGGCGGCGGCGACGATCTTGTCGTACTCAGAGCAGGCAGCGGCGGCGTCGGGGTTGGAGCCATCGGGCACATGCGTGTTGTTCAGGTCGATGTTGATGTGATCGAAGAAGTTCTCACGCATGAAGTAGTGATAGCTCTGGGGATCGTCGTGCGAAAGGCCGCGATACTCGTCCAGGTTGTAGGTGCTGACCTCGGCAAAGTCGACGTCGCCCTTCTCGTACCAAGCAGCGAGCTGCTTGTAGGCACCGATCGGGGTGGAGCCGGTGGCAAGACCCAACACGCAGTCGGGCTTGAGGATAACCTGCGCCGAGATAATATTGGCGGCCTTGCGGCTCATATCCTCGTAGTCTTTAGCTTTAATGATCTTCATTACGCGTCCTTTCTCGTACAAGAGAGGCAAGGCTCCCCTTACAAGCACTTGCCCGCGGCCCGCGTCGGCCGCAACCAACGTGTGCGGCCACCAGGGCGAGGTCGCGTAATATATGTGTCTCGTGTCTAGCCGCGTCGAGGCCCCTGCCCGTCCACGGTGACCCAAAGCTGTTTAGCTTCGGACAATCCCCATCTTGCCACGGAGGGCGCCCTCTTTCAAGGGCGCCCTCCGTAAACGTGATTGAATTGTAGGCTAAAGGCCAAGCGGAGCGACTAGCGCTCGCGAGCAACGATGAGCTGGTCCATCTCCTCGACATGCTCGCCAACGGAGCCCTTGATGCTCGAGAACTCAACAGAGTTGCACACCAAGATGGGAACCGTCACATCGTAACCCTCGGCAGCAATTGCCTCGCGATCGAACTCGATGAGCACGTCGCCCTTATGGACGACATCACCCACCTGTGCATGCACGCTAAAATGCTTGCCCTCAAGCTGGACAGTGTCCAAACCAACATGGATGAGCACGTCTAGACCATCGACCGTGTTGAGCGCAACGGCGTGACCCGTGGGAAAAATGGCCTCGACCTTGGCGTCTGCCGGCGCAATCACACGCGTGCCGGTAGGCTGAATCGCCACGCCCTGACCCAAAAGGCCGGTGGCAAACGTCTGGTCTTTGACCTCGGACAACGGAATGACGTCGCCCGAGATGGGAGCATCCAGCGTAAGGACTCGACCACGCATACCAAAAGACCTCAGGACTTTAGTGAACATGCTCCCCCTCGGACATACCAATCAATCAAAATAGCTTTAACAGTTTACCACTTGGCACCCGTTTTTGACCATTAGGGAAGTTCGCGCTTGACAACCTCGACGATGTCGTCAACCACACGCTGGGTCAACTCGTGCGTCTCGGCCTCGGCCATCACACGGACCAGCGGCTCGGTGCCACTCGGACGTACCAGAATGCGGCCGCGACCGTTGAGCTCCTTCTCGGCGGCAGCGACAGCGTCCCAAATGGGCTGACAATCGTTCAGGCCGGCCTTATTGTCGGAATGTACGTTGACAAGTACCTGCGGGTACTTCTTCATGATACCGGCAAGGTCGGTGAGGGTGCGGCCGGTGCGCTTGAACACGGCCAGAAGCTGCAGGGCCGTCACCAAGCCGTCGCCGGTGGTGTTGTGCTCCAGGAAGATGATGTGGCCGGACTGCTCGCCGCCGATGACGGCACCGTCCTCGAGCATACGCTCAAGAACATAGCGGTCGCCCACGGCGGTCTGGACCATCTCGAAGCCCTGCTCCTTCATGGCGATGGAGAAGCCTAGGTTGCACATAACGGTCGAGACGATCTCGGAGTTGGCGAGCTTGCCGCGAGCGGCCAAGTCGGAACCGCAGATGGCCAGGATGTAGTCGCCATCGATCTCGTTGCCCTCGCTGTCCACGAACAGCACGCGATCGGCGTCGCCATCGTGGGCCAGGCCGATGTCGGCGTGGGTACGCAGTACGAGCTCACGCAGGGGCTCAAGATGAGTGGAGCCGCACTCGACGTTAATGTCGGTGCCGCAGTAGTCGGTGTTGATGGCATGGACCGTGGCGCCCAGGCGCTGCAGTGCGGCGGGCGTGGTCTGGCAAGAAGCGCCGTGGCCGCAGTCGACGGCAACAACCAAGCCGTCGAGCTTAAGGCCGTCGAGCGTGTTGATGGCATGATCGACATATGCCTTGCGGGCGTCCTTCATCTTGATGATGTGACCCACACCGGCGCCGGTCGGCAGCGTGTCGGCAGCCATGGCCTCCTCGGACATGACCCAGGCGCTGATCTCTTCCTCGACAGCATCGGGAAGCTTCATGCCCTTGCGGCTAAAGAACTTGATGCCGTTGAACTCCGGCGGATTGTGCGAAGCAGAGATGACGATGCCGCCGTCGAGCTCGTTTTGGACGGTGAGCAGCGCCACGGCCGGCGTAGGGATAACGCCGCAGCAGTGCGGTCGGCCGCCCTCGGCCATAATGCCGGCGGTCAGAGCACTCTCGAGCATGGTGCCCGAAAGACGCGTGTCACGGCCGATGCAAATGTCCGGACCAAGGAACTTGGTCGCCGCACGGCCAAGACGAAACGCGAGGTCGCACGAGAGGTCGGCGTTGGCGACGCCGCGGACGCCATCGGTACCGAAGATGTTCTGGGGCATAGGATCGCTCCTTCCCAAGTGGGCAAAACGCAGTCGCCCACCCTAGTCGAAAAAGAAAAGCGGGACCCGCCGAGCAATCGGCAGGCCCCGCTTGTACATTGTATCTCGTAAGGAGATAAAACCTTAGCGCTTGGAGAACTGGGGAGCGCGGCGAGCCTTCTTGAGGCCGTACTTCTTGCGCTCGACCACGCGAGCATCGCGCGTAAGGAAACCGGCCTTCTTGAGGTCAGCACGGTAGTCGCCAGCGTTCAGAAGAGCGCGAGCGATGCCCAGGCGCAGAGCGCCGGACTGACCGGAGATGCCGCCGCCATCGCACAGAGCGATAACGTCGAACTGACCGGCGGTGTCGGTCACCTTGAAGGGAGCAAGGGCGTTCTCAACGAGCTGATGACGGCCGAAATACTGCTCGGCGTCACGCTTGTTGATGGTCACCTTGCCGGTGCCGGGGACGAGACGGACGCGGGCGACGGCGTTCTTACGACGGCCGGTACCCTGGTAGACAACGGTGTTCTCAGCCATCTTTAAGCCTCCAGCTCAATCTTCGTGGGGTTCTGGGCAGCGTGCGGATGCTCGGCACCAGCGTAGACCTTAAGTTTGGTCATCTGGGCACGGCCGAGGGTGGTCTTGGGCAGCATACCGCGAACGGCGCGCTCGATGACCTTCTCCGGGTGCTTCTCCATAGCCTGGCGGAAGCTCTCAGCCTTGAGGCCGCCGTTGTAGCCGCTGTGGCGATAATAGGTCTTCGTGTCGGCCTTGTTACCGGTAAGCTGGACCTTATCGGCGTTGATGACGACAACGAAGTCGCCGCAGTCGCTGTTGGGCGTGAACTGGGGCTTGTTCTTACCGCGCAGGATCATTGCGATCTGGGTGGCAAGACGGCCCAGGACAGCACCATCGGCGTCGACGAGAACCCAGTTGCGCTGGACCTCGCCCTGCTTGGCGTAGTGAGTCGATTTCGAAATCACTTAGACTCCTCCATGTACAGTACGTGTTGTTACAGAGATTCACGGGGCTCTGCAAGTAACCCGTCCATATTACCCCGCTCGCCGTACGAGTCAACAGGTATTTTGGCTCCGACCAGAGTTTCTGCACATGTCATCCACGAGCCGTGATTTTTCCAACTCTTTAGCTGTTGTCATTTTTTGAGGGTTCGCCGTCGCTAGCGCTCAACGAACTCTTGGATTTCCGCGAGCAGGCGCTTTGCCTCCTGACGGCCCTGGATATACAGGTCCAAAAGCTTTGCCGGATCGTGCTCGACATGGCCGACCTCGACCGGCTTTTGCGGAGCGACGACCAACGCACGGCCCTCGCGCTCATACTTCCATAGGTGCATGCGCTGTATGTTGTAACGGTCGTGGCGCGTCTCGATAGCCTCGAGCAGATAGGGGTAATCGGCATAGCGCGCACGCGCCGCCGGCAAAAACTCGTAGGGCTTTTTCTCATACGAGCGGTCCTGGGTGACGATGACAACCGCGCGCTCGAAGCCGGCCTCCTCCAGCACATGCTCGATAGGAACCGAATCGGCTACGCCGCCGTCGACGTATTTGTGCCCGTCGATCTCGACCGGCGGCGTCACCAGCGGCAGCGACGTCGAGGCGCGCACGGCGTCGAGGTCGAGCACGGCGCTTTTGACCGGCAGGTAGGCAGCGGTTCCAAACAGCATGTCCGTCGCGACGGCGTACATCTCGATAGGGCTGGCGTCGAACGTCTCGTTATCAAAAGGATCCAGGCGGTCCTGGACGTCGTTGAAGATAAAGTCGTAACCCACGATGGAACCCGTGGACGCAAACGACGCGGCGCCCATGTAGCGGCTGTCGTTGCAGAAGGTCAAATTGACTCGGTTGGTGCGACCGATCTGGTGCGACTTGTAGTTGACGCCATTGAGCGCACCGGCCGAGACGCCGTACACCGCCGGAATTTCGACACCGGCCTCCATGAGAACGTCGAGCACGCCGGCGGTAAACTGCCCACGAAAACTGCCACCCTCCAAGACGAGCGCGACCTTGCCGGCGTTCTTTGCCTTATCTTCTGCAGTCATATTGACCTCCTGCGATTGCGTTTTGACTTTCTTCTACCCAGTTTTGGGATGGAGGGCGCGCAGGTTTTTTGAGGCGGCAGGTGAAGCGGAAAGTGCGTCCCAGTTTGAGGCGGGATTACGGGATGCGCTTTCCGCTTGGACCGCCGTTGGGAAAGCGCGACCCGTTCTGAGCGCGGATTCCAGGATGAACTATCCGCTTGAGGCGTCTTCCGGAAAATGAATCCCATTCCGAACGTCGATTCCGGGATGCAGTTTCCGCTTGAAACGTCATCCGGAAACCGCATCCCAGTCTGAGCCGGAATTCTGGGATGGATTTTCCGCCTTGGGCGACGTTGATGCGGGGCATGGCAGGCTGCAGTCCGATCGGCATCGCATCTGCATAGGGTTGAAGCTTTGCGCGGAGAATCTGCGTATTTGCTGCGCAAATCCGCTCCGGCTTCGGCCGCCTGCCGGCGCCCTCGCCCGCGGGCTAAAAACGCTCACGCGTTTTCTTTACGCCCGCGCCCTGCACAGAGTTCGATTCTCCGCGGTATCTATATGTAATAAAAAAGCAGGTAGAGACACTTCTCTACCTGCTTGTAACTATTGGTGGAGGCGCGGAGAATCGAACTCCGGTCCACGAAAGCCCCTTGATTGGCATCTCCAAGCTCAGTCGCTGGTTTAGTCTCGGACGCCTTGCGCGCAGCGACACGCTCGCGACGTCCTAACCGGTTCGGTCTTAGCCCGCGCCATACCGATTACGTGCGCAGGAGCATTCCCCTAAGATGACGTCGCGCCGGTGTCGGGGAAATCACCGGGTTGACGCGCCGCTATAAATTAAGCAGCGAGAGCCATAGGCTCAAAAGAAGAGTTGTTGTCAATTCAATTTGACGGTACCCCTGTTTAACGAGGCGAGGAGACCTCGGCTTGCTTCCTCTCTCAGAGCTATCGTGTCGAAACCAGTCGCCCCCGAATGTCGGGAAAGTCTGGATGGTATCGGGCCTGCAAACACCCGATAACCGTCGACTTTTCAAGGAACATACGGGGCGAGCCCCGCTTGTGGAGTGTTATCTTACCACGTTCTGAAAGCGGACAGCTGTTCTATGCACGAGCTGTGAAGACCCCAATGTGCGCCGCACTTCGCACTTTTGTTACCGATCGCGTCACGTATATTTTCGCCAAGCAAAATTGACCCGTCGAAAGGACCGTTATGGATACCAAACAGCAACTCGTCGATGCCCTCGCAGGCCTGGGCTCAACCATTACCGAAGCTATGGATGTCATCGAGGGCTTTGTCCCCTGCGGACATCCCGCCCTCACGGTATCGAACGCACTCGTCGCGCTGGACGTTGACGATGATGCAGCTCTCGCCCAGCAGCTTGAGACCGTCGAGGGCTTTATCGACCACGTGAGTGAGAACCGCGGCGTGGCCGCCTACCACGGTATCGAGGTCGAGCTCGCGGGTCCCAAAGCCGATCTGCTCGCAGCAATCCGCGAGGTAGGCGCCCTCATGCAGACCGCAGGCGTCAAGAACACCCAGGTCAACGAGTGGGTCTACCGCAGTCTGGCAGCACTCGACAGCTCCGACGAAAAGGCAGCCGAGCAGCTCGCAGAAAGTCCCGCCATTAAGGCCGAGCTTTTGTAAATAGCAGACGCGGGCCCCTTGGCGCATCGTCGTCCAAGAGGCCCGCAAACAGTTCGCGTCAACCGATTGCCGCGCCGCCGCGTTCGGCCAAGGCAAGAATCGGCATCATTTGACAAGGTGTCTTTGCTGCAAGATCGGCATGTTCGAGCAGCTTTCGATCGTTTGTCACCAAGTAATCGACCTGCGCACGCTTGCACGCGGCGAGCACCAAGTTGTCCTCGTAATCGCGATGGAGCGCTAAGTATTTGTCGGCCAGCCAAAGGTCCGACGCATCTGCACCCACGGCCGTGGCGTTTTCGGTCATGTTCCGAACAAACGCCAACGCCGCATCGCCAATTGCGCGGGCAGACGCCTCGTCGAGCGCTGCCCCACTGGCAAGAACGCTACGCTTCAGCTCGTGTTGGACAACGTACAGCACGTCCTTGGCGATATGCACCGGAAAGAACAGCAATGCCCCCGTCTCCGCCGCCTGCCCAATAAACGCACGCGCGGCAAGCGACTCAGCATGGTCGACGCAAAACGAATCAACCCATACGTTGGCATCCACCATTATCTTGAGAGGCGCCCCGCTCACTGGATCATCCCCTTTTGGCGATAATGCTCATCCATGGCGTCGGAATAGATTGCGTCCCAATCGCGATCGTCAGATACGGGCGACGTCGCGATGCCCAGGTCCGCGTAAAGCTGATCCGCCGCCGCCCATGATGCGGCGAACGGCGTATCGGGCGCGACGGTCTGCTGCCGGTCGTCGACGGCCGCAAGCACTTCCTCGCACTGCCCGCCACCCTGCGCGACCTTGGCCACCACCTTTTTGATGAGCTCGGGCAGTGACCCGCCCGAAAGCCGCAGCGCCTCCTCGGCACGGTTCTTGACCTGGCGATCTACGCGAACGTTCACCTGCGCCATGCCGCTAACAGCACCCACGTCGATCCCGCCCCCTTCAATTGCTAGCCATGCTAGCACCACTATATAGAGAAGCTAGCACTTGGTCAAACGCAAAAGGCC
Organism: Collinsella sp.; assembly: GCA_019424905.1. GTDB lineage: Bacteria > Actinomycetota > Coriobacteriia > Coriobacteriales > Coriobacteriaceae > Collinsella. Next base: position 23,545 of record JAHYYP010000008.1, read on the forward strand.
TGCGCCCGGACGACACCGATGCCGTCTGGGCGCAGGCCAGATAACGTGGGCGAACACGTCTGCTAACGCAGGTAAGCCTTCGCGTTGCTCAGGCTGTAGGCAATCGTCGAGCCGTTGTGCAGCAGTGACGACGTCTGCGGGGTAATCGCGCCGGTAATACCCAATGCCAACAGAGCCGAGTTGGTGAGCATCACCTTAGAATAGGAGCTCGTCAGACGATCAACGAGGCCCTGGCTCATGCGGCGCAGGCGCACGATTGCGGCCAGATCCGTATCGGTCAGGATGATATCGGCGACCTCCTTGGCGATGTCGCTTCCGCCACCCATTGCCAGCCCCACGTCGGCCAAACCGAGTGCCGGCGAATCGTTGACGCCGTCGCCCACCATGGCAACGTGGCGCCCCTCACCCTTAATGCGCTCCACATAAGCGTACTTGTCCTCGGGCAGCAGCTCGGCCTTAAACTCGTCGACACCCGCCTCGCGCGCAATGCGCTCGGCCGTGCGCTCCGAATCGCCCGTGAGCATAACGACATGCTTGACGCCCAGCGCATGTAGGTCGGCGATGGCCTCACGGACGCCGGGCTTGAGCGGATCCTCGATGCCGAGCACGCCGACGACCTTGCCGTCGACCGCCAGATACAGCGGCGACAGGCCTTGCATCTGGGACTCAATGCGCTCCTTAATGTCGGAATCGAGCTGCGCGCTCTCGTCCTCAAACACAAAGTGTGCCGAGCCGATAATCGCGCGACGCCCTTCGATGGACGAAGCAATACCATGTGCCACGATGTACTCGACCGCAGCATGGCGCTCGCGGTGCTCGAGCCCGCGCTCGCGGGCGGCGTTGACCACGGCACGCGCCACCGGATGCGGGAAATGCTCCTCCAAGCAAGCGGAAAGGCGCAGGACCTCGTCCTTGCTCCAGCCATCTGTCGTCAGCACGCAAGCCAGGCGCGGCTGCGCCTCGGTAAGCGTGCCAGTCTTATCAAACACAATAGTGTCGGCCTTGGCAAACGACTCAAAGTACTTCGCGCCCTTGACCATGACGCCCATCTTGGCAGCATCGCTCATAGCGGTCATGACGGCAACGGAACCCGTGAGCTTGAGTGCGCACGAGTAGTCGACCATCAGTGCCGCCGAGGTCTTGATGAGGCTGCGGGTAGTAAGCGCAACCAGGCCCGCGAGCAGGAAGTTCCACGGGACGATCTTGTTGGCAAGGTCCTCCATGTGCGACTGGCCCTCGGACTTGAGCGAGTCGGCCGTCTGCACGAGCGAGACGATTGAGCGCAGCTTGGTCTGCGCCGTGTTGGCGCGCACGCGCACCAAGATGCTGCCGTCTTCCACGACGGTACCGGCGAACACGTCGTCGCCCACGCTGCGCTCGACGGCCAGCGGCTCGCCGGTCAGGGTCGCCTGGTTGACCATAGCGCTCCCCTGCTCGACAACACCGTCGATGCAGATGGACATGCCAGTGCGCACGGCGACCAGATCGCCGGGCTCGAGCTCGGTCGCAGCAACGCTTACCTCGGTATCGCCGACGACCTTTTGCGCCTTGTCGGGTACATCGAGCAGCGAGTTGATGAGCTCGTTTTCGCTCATGGCGCGGGTGTAGTCCTCGAGCAGCTCGCCCACGTTGAGCAGGAACATTGTCTGGCCCGCGGTGTCGACATCACGCTTGACGAACGAAATGCCGATGGCCGAAGCGTCGAGCACGGGAACGGTCAGGCGCGGCTGCGCCAGCTCATGAAGGGCAGCGCGCAAAAATGCCATGTAACCGGCCACGACAAACACCGCACGCAGAGGCGTCGGCAAGAACCAGCGGCGCGCGTAGTGGGCGCCGACGAGTGTCGCCAGGTCCATAACGAGTTTGTGCTTGCGCGGCTCAAGCTGCATCACATAGCCCGACTTGGCATCGGCGATAGCTTGAGCATCGAGTGCGCCCAAGGCGTCGAGCACGCTCGCGCGACGTGGCTCGTCGTATTCGAGCGCCATCTGGCCAATACGGCCATATACGCGCACCTTGTGCACGCCGTCGATATCGCCGCTGAGCTTAAGAAGTGCATCGAGATCGCTCTCTGGCACAGGACCCGCCAATTGAAGACGGGTCCTGCCGGGGATCTCGCTGATAATCGAGAATCTCATAGTTTGTGCCTGGGAGCGTTACTCGGCTGCCTCGTCAGCAGCGGCCTCGCTCTGGGTGATGTAGGCCGCCTCGGCAACCATGTCGTCGACATTAGCCTTGGCCTGCTCGACCATGTCCTGGTAGCCGTTCTTGATGCGCATGCCGCACGCGATACCCTGCACGCAGGCGTTCTTTACCGGAGCGCTGGTGAGCAGCTTGATGCCGGCCGTGCCAAGCAGAAAACCGCCACCAACAAGCAGGGTGTTAAACGTCGACTTCTTCATGTTACTTCTCCCTTTTGCCGCATGGGGCGCGGCATGGTGCCTTAGCACCCGAGTTCATTAGTTAGCTCGAGCACGCTTTTGAAATACCTTAATTCTATCTAACTATCTAGGTCAGCCATGGCTAACCTTTTGAAAATTAGCGATGCGGAGTAACCGATTGTCAATGTGACAAAGGGACTGTCCCTTTGCCCCTTCTTACAACTGCCAGGTAGCTGCCTCCTTTTGCAGCGCCACCATACGGGCGAATTCTCCACCTGCCGCCTTGAGCTGCGCCGGAGTGCCCTGCTCGGCAACCACACCATCCTTGAGTACAACGATTTTGTCGGCATTTTCCACCGTACGCATACGGTGGGCAATAACGATAACCGTCTTACCTGCAAGCAGACGGGAGAGCGCCTGCTGAACTACGGTCTCGTTCTCCACATCCAAGCTCGCCGTCGCCTCGTCCAACAGCACGATAGGCGCGTCTTTGAGCAGCGCACGGGCGATAGAGATGCGCTGGCGCTCACCGCCGGACAGCTTGGAGCCGTTCTCGCCGATCATGGTGTCATAGCCCTGCGGCATGCGGCTCACAAACTCGTCGCAGTTGGCGGCACGCGCGGCAGCAAGCACTTCCTCATCGGTGGCATCGCGACGACCAAGACGGATGTTTCCCATCACCGTGTCGTCAAAGAGCAGCACGTCTTGGAACACAATGGCGTAGTCGCGCAGCAGCACCTCGGGGTCCACGTTCGCAACATCCACGCCACCCACGGTGACCGTGCTTTCGGTGGCGTCCCAAAAGCGCGCGGCCAGGCGGCTCACCGTGGACTTACCGGAGCCCGAAGGACCGACCAGCGCCGTGACCTCGCCCTCCTTGGCGGTAAAGCTCACGTCGGTCAAGACCTTCTCGCCGGCACGGCCGTCCTCGCCCGCACCATAGCTAAATGCCACGTGATCGAACACCACGTCATGGCCCACGGGCTCAAACTTCTCGCTGCCCCGCGCCACGGGCTCTTCCATGATGGAACGCATGCGCTTGGCCGACGACTCGGCGGCAAACAGCTCGGACATCAGCATCAGCGCCTGATCAAAGGGCGCATAGATGCGGCTCACCATGAGCAGGAAGGCAAACATCATCAAAAAGTCGACCTGGCCGGAGGCGACCATCGCAGCGCCCGTGACCAACGTGGTGGCAATCCCCAAGCGCAGGATGGCAAAGGCGGAGTTGACCAAAAGCCCATTGGCAAGCTCGCCTCTGGTGGTCTCGCGTTCCTCGGCATCGATCACGGCGTTGAGTCCCTCAAGATAATGGACCTCCTGGTTGGTGGCGCGGATCTCGCGCACGCAGTCGAGCGTCTCCTGGATCGCCTCGGTGACCTTGACCTTCTCGGCACGCACGCGGTCGAACACCGGGGTCATGGGGCCGCGCGTCAGATACAGCACGGCAAAGGCCACGGGAACGCTCCAAAACGCCGCGATCGCCAGCTGCCAGCAAAAGAACAGCGACGCCACGAACACAATGGCGCTTGCGATGATGGCACCCCAAAGCTCTCCCAGCACGTGGCTGTAGGCGTGCTCCATAGTCTGAACGTCGCCCATGATGGTTTCGGTTAGATCGGCCAGATCACGACGGCCAAAAAACGACAGCGGCAGTTTGCGCAAGCGCTCGGCAATCCCCATGCGCTGCTTGCCGCACTCCTCGTAAAAGATGCAGTAGGTGTAGTAATACTGCTGCCAGTTAGAGGCAAAGAGCAACACGAAAAAGACCAGGAGGCCGCCCACGATCGGTAGGGCATCCGGCAGGTCGGCGCCGGTGGCGAGATGTTCGACAAAGCCGACCATGACCAGGAACAAAAAGCCCATGCCGGCCATGGTCACAAGATTGGTGAGCGTGGTCCAGAAAATGCCGCGTTTTACGCCGGCGACGCCTTTATCGGATAGGAAATACTTCTTTTGGAATGAGGCGAACATTTAGGCCTCGCCTCCCTTCGTGACGGCGGCATCCGCGGTCGCTGCAGTGATTTTCCAGCTCGCGGCCTGTTCGTATTCAGCCCACATCTTGGCGTATAGACCCTTTTGGGACAGCAGCTCGGCATGGGTGCCGGCCTCCTGCACGCTACCTTGGTTGAGCACCACGATCTTGTCGGCCCCCACCACGGTCGAAAGCCGGTGCGCAATCATAATGACCGTGCGACCCGCCGCCAGCTTGCTAAAGGCACGCTGGATGAGCGCCTCGTTCTCGGGATCCGCAAACGCCGTGGCCTCATCGAGCACCACGATAGGCGCGTCTTTAAGGATCGCGCGGGCAAGTGCCACGCGCTGGACCTCGCCGCCCGAAAGATATGCTCCGCCGGCACCGAGCATGGTATTGATGCCCTGTGGAAGCTTGGCCACAATGTCGTCGCACTGAGCTGCGGAGAGGGCCGCACGCACTTCGTCGTCAGTGGCCGTAGGCTTGGAGGCGCGCACGTTATCGGCAAGTGTTTGCCGGAACAGCTGGTTGGTCTGGAACACGAAGGCGACCTGGTCCATAAGCTCGTGCGGATCCATATCGCGAACGTCCACACCACCTACGAGCACTCGACCTGCGGAAACATCCCAAAAACGCGGGATCAGGCTTGCGCAGGTTGACTTGCCGCCGCCCGAAGGACCCACCAGCGCGAGAGTGCTACCTGCGGGAACGCTAAAACTCGCATGGTTGACGGCAGGCGCCTCGGCGCCCTCGTAGGTAAAGCTCACGTCCTCAAAGCGCACATCGCTGCCAGCGGGGTGCTTGGGTTGAGCGGGCACGGAGAGCTGCTTGGAATCCATAACGCTTCGGATGCGAGCCAGCGAATCAGCACTCATCTGAGACGCCTCGCCCACAAACATAAGCTTGGTCATGGCCGTCGGCACCACGGCCGAAAAAATCGCGTAAAACGTGAAGTTGACCATAAAGTGCGCGAAGTCCGTCTCGCCCGGCGCCAGCAGCAGCGCCACAGGCAAAAGAAATGCCACAAGGCCGTTGAGCGCAGTAAGGTTGAGCACCTGCGGACCCCGGCAAAACGTACCCGCATAGTTTTGCGCCATATCGGCGTATTCGGCGATCGCATCGTGGAACGCCTTAAAGGAGTAGACCGTCTGCTGGAATACCTTGACCACGGGGATGCCGCGTACGTATTCGGTGCCGGTCTTGTTCATCTTGACCAGCGCGCCCATGTAAGCCTTCATAAACTCGGCGCCCTTGCCGCTCATCATGGTGGCCATGGCGCAAAACGAAACGACGACCGAGATTAAGCATGCCGCGCCCAAACGCCAATCGAGGGCAAATAGCAGCACAAGCAGGCCCACGACCATGGCGGTGGCACCGGCGATATCGGGCAGCATGTGCGCGAGCAGCGTCTCGGTGGAGGCGGCACAGCCGTCTACGATACGGCGCAGCTCACCGGTGGCGTGCGTGTCAAAGTAGCCGAGCGGCAGCTTAAGCAGATGCTCGCTCGTAGCCTTGCGGATATTGGATGCGCAGCGAAACGCGGACAGGTGCGTGCACATGAGTCCCACGAAATAGACCACGATGCTTGCCAGGGCAAAACCAACAGCCCACCAACCATACATTGCGATGTCGGCGGCCTCGCTCCAGTTGGGCGCCACGGCAATCAGGTCTCGCGCAACAAGCCAGATGCACACGTACGGGCCAAAGCTCAACAGCTGCGAGAACGCCGAGAGGGCCATGCCCAAATACGTTAGGAATTTGCGGTCGCCGGCATATGCAAGCAGCTCGCCGATACCGCCACCTTCCTTTTTCGATCCCTTTGCCATAAGATTCCTTTCTAACGGCTTGAGAGTTAACCGTAAGAAACTTATCATGGGCGTGTTAGCCAAGGCACACAATTGGGCCAGGCGTGGACGTTTTCGCAAATGAAGGGGACGCTTTTGAAAATGCGGCGGGCGGCAACCGATATAACCGAGCTCTACGCACCGCAGTTTGAGCAGTTTGGCCTGCAGCTTTCCGGCAAGGGCGCCGTCTTTACCGGTGAGGTGGCAAACGATCGGGCGCACGGACGCGCATGGATCATGCCCCTTTCCCCCACCTGCATCGTCATGGAGCATTTCATTACCCCGATGCACAACATGCACCTAGCCGAGTACACACCCGAACCGTACGCGTGCGTGAGCGAGGTCAGCGCGCCCACGCTCATGTGCATGCCCGAGGCTGGCATAACGCCTGCAAACCTTAAACTCTTGCATGGACCGTGGCCAAACAATGCCGTGTGCAGCTTTATCCAAGATAACTGTGGCGAGGAGTTAAGCCCGCTGTTTGCAGGGCAGCTCTATCACTCGCGCTCGGTGCTCTTTTTGCCTGGATATTTTGACGAACTGGAGCACCGCTATCCCACCGAGTTCGCAGGGGTCTTTGAGGCGTTTGCCGAGCCATGGCACGAGGAAGCGACGTCCGCCATCTGCCACACACTGCACCGGATTAACGAGGACCGCGCCCGCACCGTAGGCGGACACGTCTATATGCAAGGCATCGTGGAAACCATGGTCGCGGAGCTCGCCTGTTCGCGCGCGGCCCACAAGCAGGCGCAGCAGGCGGCAGACACACGCGCCAGCGTGACCAGTGCCGAAGAAGCAACGGCAATGATTGAGCGCGCGCTCGACAAAGGCAGGCGTGTGGGTATCAACGAGGTGGCCGAGAGGCTCTACACAAGCCGCTCCAAACTATGCGCCACCTTTAAGGCCCAAACTGGCGAGTCCCTGGGCGCCTACATTCGCAGACGCCGTATGGAACGAGCACAGGACCTTTTGGCCGATAGCACGCTCACGATAGCGCAGGTGGCAGAGCGTCTAGGCTACCCTCAGCAGGCCGCCTTCGCCCAAGCCTTCAAGCAACACACCGGCACCACCCCCACCGCTTGGCGCTCCCAACATCAATAAGGAGACGGCAATGTGACAAAGATTGTGACAAAGGGCCAGTCCCTTTGTCACATGTACAAAAAATGGGCGCGCCGACAGCGCGCCCATTCACCAAATTCCAATCAGCCCACCTGACCCGAACGGCCGAGTCGTCACGGAACCGAGGGGCCGGGCGCAGGGCCTTGTCTCTCAATGAGTTCCGCACGAACAGGAGGCGCCAGTGGTGCCTCCGTCGTGAGTCAGGACTGTCCGAAATTGAGAGGCAAGGCCCTGCGCCCGGCCCCTCGGTTCCCGCTTACGAGAGCGACGTTCTCAGCAACTCGTTGAAGAGCTTCGGGTTGCCCTTGCCGCGGCTCGCCTTCATGCACTGGCCCACCAAAAAGCCGATGACCTTCTGGTTGCCGTCGCGGTACTGCTGCGCCTGCTCGGCACAGTTTGCCAGCACCTCGTCCACGATCGGCTGCAACGCGCCGGCGTCGCTCACCTGACGCATACCGCGCTCGTCGACGATCTTATTGGGGTCGTCGCCGGTCTGGGCCATGGCCTCAAAGACCTCGTGCGCCTGGTTGGAGCTGATGGCGTCGGTCGCCAGCAGCTTAGCCAGCGCTGCCACCTGAGCCGGCGCGATGCCGGACTCGGCGAGCGACACACCCGCTCCCTTAAGGTAGGCGATCATCTCGTTGACCAGCAGGTTTGCGACCGTCTGGGCCTCCTTGCCAGCCATACCGGCAGCGGCGGCCTCAAAGAACTCGGCAAACTCCGGGTCGCCGGCAATCTGCTCGGCGTCGGCCGTCTTAATGCCAAAGTCGGCCTCAAAACGAGCGCGCTTGGCATCGGGCAGCTCGGGGATCTCGCCACGGCAACGATCGATAAACTCGTCGTCCAGGTCGAACGGCGCCAAGTCGGGATCGGGGAACAGACGATAGTCGTCGGCCGTTTCCTTCACACGCATGACCACGGTGCGCTTGCGGCTGGGCTCCCAGTGGCGGGTCTCCTGATAGATGATGCCGCCCTCCTCGAGCACCTCGGCCTGACGGCAGATCTCGTAGGCAAGGCCGTCGTGCAGGCTCTTAAACGAGTTGAGGTTCTTGAGCTCGGTCTTGGTACCCAGCTTGGTCTCGCCGCGGCGGCGCAGGCTCACGTTGCCATCGCAGCGCATGGAACCCTTCTCCATGGAGCAGTCCGAAATGCCCAGCGTCACAAAGATGCGGCGGAGCTTCTCCATAAACAGGCGAGCCTCCTCGGGCGTGCGCAGGTCGGGCTCGGTGACGAGCTCGATCAGCGGCGTGCCGCAGCGGTTGTAGTCGACGAGCGACTCGGCCGCGGCGGTAATGCGGCCCTCGGCGCCGCCCACGTGAACCATCTTGGCGGCGTCCTCCTCCATGTGGATGCGCAGGATGCGGATGGGCACCGTGTAGGAACCGTCCTCGCGACGCTCGGGCATCTGCAAGTTGGACGCGTCATAGCTGGCCAGGTGGCCGGCGCGCTGGTTGCCCTCGCGCATGGTCGACGTCATGGACGTGGACAAGCCCTCGGCGTTGGCCGAGGCGCTCGCCAGGCTCTGGGCCTCGGCCTCGCCAAACGCGCATTCGGGGCGCTCGGCGGCACCGCGACCGGTCACATCCAGATCAAGGTGACCGTACATGGCAAAGGCGACCGGACCCTGCGTGGTCTGGAAGTTCTTGGCCATATCGGGATAGAAGTAGTGCTTGCGGTAGAACATCGAGTGGCGCTGGATCTCGCAGTTGGTGGCAAGACCGGCCTTGACGATGCTCTCGATGGCGCGCTTGTTGGGCACCGGCAGCGCACCGGGCAGGCCCAGGCACACCGGGCACACGTTGGCGTTGGGCTCGTCATCGTGGCTGAGCTTGCAGTTGCAGAACATCTTGGTATCGAGTGCGGTGAGCTCGGTATGGATCTCCAGGCCGATCACGGCCTCCCAATCCTGCAGGACCTCGGAAAGCTCCTTCATTACAGCTCGCCTCCCTTCCCGGCAAAATCGGGCGCTACGGAAAGCACGGGCGCGCCCGTGGCGGCATCGGCAAAGCCGCGCTCCAGGGCGCGGGCAAACGTGAGCAGCTGACGGTCCTTAAACGCCGGGCCCACCAGCTGGGCAGAAACGGGCAGCTGAGTGTCCTCGCCCAGGCCCAGCGGCACCGAGATGCCGCCGTTGCCGCAAATGTTGAGCGAGATGGTGTACAGGTCGGAGAGGTACATCTGCGTGGGGTCGCTGATCTCGCCAAACTTAAAGGCCGTGCGCGGCGAGGCTGGCATGAGGATGGTGTCCACCTTGGCATACGCGGCGTCGTAGTCCCGCGTGATGAGCGTACGGGCCTTTTGCGCAGCGTAGTAGTACTTGTCGTACACGCCCGAGCTCAGCAGGTAGGCGCCGAGCATCTGACGGCGCTTGGCCTCGGCGCCAAAGCCGTGGGCGCGCGAAAGCGAGCTCTGGTCGGACAGGTTGGCGCAGCCCTCCTCCTGATAGCCGTAGCGAATGCCGTCGAAGCGGGCCAGGTTGGAGAACGCCTCGGCCGGGCCGATGACGTAGTAGGCGGCGATGGCGGCATCCAGGTGCGGCAGGTCGACCTCGACCAGCTCGGCGCCCTGGTTCTGCAGCTCCTGGGCGGCGCGCTGAACAGCGGCCTTGACCTCGGGCGTCAGGCCCTCGGCCTCCATAAACGCGGGGATGATGCCCACGCGCTTGCCCTCGATGCTGTCGTTGAGATGCTCGGTAAAGTCGACGGCGCAATCCTGGCTGGTGCAGTCGTACGGATCGTGGCCCGCGCCGGTAAGCGCGTTCATGGCCAGCGCGACATCCTCGACCGTGCGGCCAAAGGGACCCACCTGGTCGAGCGACGAGCCAAAGGCAACCACGCCGTAACGGCTCACGGCGCCATACGTGGGCTTAAAGCCCACCACGCCGCACAGCGACGCCGGCTGGCGAATGGAGCCGCCGGTGTCCGAGCCCAGCGAGAGCGCGACCTCGCCCGCGGCGACGGCGGCAGCGGAGCCGCCCGAGGAGCCGCCGGGCACGCGTTCGGTATCCCAGGGGTTGTTGGTGCGGTGGAACGCCGAGCTCTCGGTGGAGCTGCCAAAGGCAAACTCGTCCATGTTGGCCTTGCCCATGGGCAGGCAGCCGGCGTCGAGCATGCGCTGGACGCAGGTGGCGGTGTAGACGCTCTGGTAGTTCTCGAGCATGCGGGAAGCGCAGGTGGTGCGCGTGCCCACGAGGTTCATGTTGTCCTTGATGGCCAGCGGCACGCCCGCGAGCGGGGGCAGCGGCTTGCCTGCAGCGCGGTCGGCATCCACGCGCGCGGCGGCCTCGAGCGCAAGCTCGGGCGCCACCTGCAGGAATGCCTGGACCCCGCCCTCGCGCGCCTCGATGGCGGCAAGGGAGGTCTGTGCCACCTCGGTAGCGGTAAAGTCGCCGGCGGCAACGCCCGCGGCGATCTGGGCGGCGGTAAGGGAATCGAAGCTCTGCGCCATTACTCGCTCTCCCCCTCTCCCAAAATGGACGGCACGCGGAAGTAGCGGTCGCGCGCGCTGCCGGCGTTTTCGAGCGCAACGTCGAGCGGCAGGTCGCGCTCGGGCTCGCGCAGGTCATCGCCCATCACGTTGGACAGGCTTCCGATGGGATGGAACGTGGGCTCCACGTCGGGCAAGTCATATTGCAAGACGGGCTCGAGCATCTGGACGGCGTCGTTCATGTAGGACGTCATCTGGGTGAGCTCGTCATCGGTCAGTGCGATCTTTGCGTACTCGGCGATGCCGCGCACGTCTTTCTCGCTGAGTGCCATAGGCGCTCCCTTCCGCATAACAGATAAACCGCTCTAGTATACAAGGCAATGCCGCTTGGAGCAGGCGCTTTACCCAAATGCAGCGAAAACGTAACGAGGGCGGCGGGCTGGCAGGCTGCGGACTGGCGGTTCTGGAGCGAAACCGCACCGTCCATAGCGAAAACCGTCTCGCCCACAACGAAAACCATCACAACATTCGACGCTTTTCGCCAAAATCGAGATTTTCATCGAATGTTGTGACGGTTTGGAAGTCCCGACCACCACAAAGGTGCCTGTCCCCGTTGTGGTGGTTCTGAACGATGTCTTATGCCGAGGCCTTGGCCTTGCGGCGCTTGCGGACCGCGTGGATCACGATGTCCAGCAGCAACAGCACAATGGCCACGACCACGATGAGCACGGCAAACTCGCGCTTGCCCCAGTGGCGGCCGGCCAGCGACTTTTGCTTGTCGACGTCCTTCTTGTTGTACTTGGTGCGCACGCAATGCACCAGCAGGCGATGGTCGTTCACACCGTAGGGTGTGCAGGTAACGAGCGTCACCTTGTCGGCACCGGGCTCGATGGTCAGTGACTCCATCTCCTCGGGCAGCACGACCTCGGAGTCCACCATCTTGTAGGCGAGCGTCTTGTTCATGGTGTGCAGCAGCACCAGGTCGCCGGGCTCCAGCGAGTGGATGTCGTCGAACATGCTCAGGTTGCGCATGCCCGAGTGCGCGGTGAGCACGCAATGCGTCGAGGTGCCGCCCACCGGTAGGCTCGTGCCCTCCAGGTGGCCGACGCCCGCCATAAGGACTTCTTCGCTCGTGCCGTGGTAGATGGGCATGCTCACGTCGATGGAGGGAATCTCGATCCAGCTCATCATAGGGTCGCGGTCAAAGATGAGCTGCTGAGCGTAGGGCTCGATCTGGTCGGCGGGAAGTTCGGTGGCCTCGCCCGCCAGCTGTTCGTTAAAGGAGCGCGCCTGGAGCAGGATGCGCTCGCGCTCCTCGGCAGACAGCGCGTCCACGGTGCTGGACACGGTGCTGATCTGGTTGAACACGCCCGAGGCCTCGAGCCGGTCCAAGATCCACGGCCAGGTCATAAGGCCCACGCCGATAAGGATGATGACGATGGTGATGAGCCGGTCGGCCCAGCGCGGCAGCCGCTTGCGGCGGCGCTTGGGCTTTGGTTGAGGTTTGGGCTGAGGGCTTGAGCCGCCGTTGGCCGCAGCGTTATTGCTCTTCATATGTTTGGCGCCCTGCACCATCGCCGGTCACTCCTCTACAACTCAAGTTGTCTAAACAAATAATAGCCGATTCGCGAGCTCGTACGCCGGACAACGCAGCCTGACAGCATTGCACAGCGCGAGTATGGGCCCGCATTTGAGTTTTCAAAATGTCCCGAATCGACTGGGCGATTCGGGATACAATGTCAATAGAAAACGACGCACCCCGCGTAAATGTTTGGGAGCGCGGGCGGCCTAGTTTTCAGTTTTTGTTAAATGCCCGGGATCCGACCCCCGGGCATTCTTATTTGCGCTTTCGGCGCAAATGCCGTCCACCGTCCGCACCGCGCGTGCGCCTACGGACCTTAAACCGAACCTCATACGAGTCAAGAAACGCGATGACGAACGTGCCCACCGCCGCGAGGGCGGCGAGCGCGTTAAGGAATTTCAGCATATGGTGACCTCCGATCGAGTCGTCGGCCGCCCGCGCACGGAATGCGTCGCAAGGGTATTTTACTGCGAGTGTATGCACCCACGCCTGGTAAACGCGATTTTGACAAACATCTGTTCGATATTCATACGCTTGATCCAACGGGCAATGGAGGCTGGCTGCGTTATCCCAAAAAAACGGGGCAAACTCCAGTGCGGAGTCTGCCCCGAAAAGAGAATGGCAAAGCAAGAACGTGGATGGACGAGAAAAGTGTCCGCAAGTCTCATGGCCAACACATCCCACCTGCCAAAGGGATGGATGAGCGAGCGTTACTCCTGCTCGGACTCCTCAGCCTGCTTACGGCTGCGGATGAGGTGCGCCACGCCGATGCACAGCACCGCGCCACCGGCGATCCAAGTGAAAGTCACGCCGTTAAGGCCGGTCAGCGGGAGGCCCACGGACTTGGTGTTGCCGACATTGATGGTGACCTCGCCGGCATCAGCGTTGGTGCCGGTGTTTTCTTGACCATGAAGAGCATTGTCGCCGACATTACCGTCAAGCTTGCCGAAGGCGATGTCGGTGCGCTTCTCGTCTGCCTCAGACACCTTTGCCTCAAGGGTCTTCACCTTCATCGTGTCTTTGTTATACGTCGCGGTGATGATGAAGGTGAAGGGGTCGGCCTTGGTGGGGTACTTGGCAGGGTCGGGGGTCTGGACCTCAGTCACCTTGTAGGAGCCGGCGTCGAGGCCGGAAACGGAGATCTTGCCTTCTTTGTCGGACGTGAACTTCACACACTCGGGAAGGTTTTCAGTATTGGTGACGGTCACGAGCTGACCCGCGACGACACTGACGCCATCAACAGTACCCTCCGTCGAGGCAATATACTGGTTTTCGGTATTCTTGTCCGCGGACTGGATGGTGAAGACGGCATTCTCAAGGCCCTGCTCGGTGCCCTGGTCGACCTTCTTGAGGTTGAGCTTGAACGCAAAGTCGGCGACGGTGTCCTCGATCGTCGTGCCCGTGCCAACGCCATACGGGTTGTTGGAGTACTCAAGCTTAACGGTGTTGGGGTTGCCACCCTTCTGAGTATTGTCAGTAGTGTTACCAATCACGGCATTGCCGTTGAGCACCGCCTTGTAGAAGACGACTATCTGAGTGCTGGCGCCTACCTTTGAAATCTCCTTGAGATACTTACCGTGCTCTCCCGCATTAGCGTTAATAGCCAAGGTGGTAGTTCCATCAGCATTGGTGGTTGGCGTCACAGTAAAGTTCTCTGTAATGTCGGCATATTGATCAATGTTGTTCTGATCTTTGTTTACAGCAAAAACTTGAGTTTGGCCATCAACATAGCTGAGGCCCTTGGAAAGGGTGTCAGTGAACCTATAGGTATAGCTATCGTAAGTAGCGTAGTTGCTGGCGATCGTGCCGGTGAGCTTGTAATTGACCTCCTGGCCGATCTGCGAATCGGCGACGTCATCCCAATCTTTCACAGGCACGGTCGTGAGGTCATCCTCCGCCTTGTTATCATCAAGAATCTTCTTTTCAACCGTGGGGACGCTCTTCTTAGGGGTAATATTCACAGTTGTGTCCGTACCGTCAATAAGAGCGTACACCGGAGCTGAATAAGCATCGGTCGACTTGTCCCTGGGCTTTACCGTCGTATCAGTGAGGAACAGCCAGTAGCCGGCGTCAAGATTGGAAAGAGACGGCTGTGCGGCAGACGTCCTCTGCCACGTTGCATTGTTCTTCAAATTGTCGGCGATCATGCTCAGAACATTATCGCTTGCGACCTGAGAAGTGCTCCCAGTCACGCCTGACTTCTCGTTCAGCCAATCAGCGGCATCCTGGGCAGTCGTTTTGTTGTAGGCAGGCTCTTTTTTCTGAATTGCACGAACAACTGCGTCCTGAATTGCCTGTTGCTCTGTCACGTTTGTGCCCGCCCACTGAATGTTCTTTACAGTGGAGCCATTTACGTCAGCAGCGAAGATTTGAATGCCCTTATAAGTCGTTGATCCAGCGTAGTCACCGTAATCGAACGTAACGGTCGTGTTGCCCGCTGCAAACGCCATGGTCACCGGGGCCATCACGCCGCCGAAGCTCAGCGCTGCTGTGAGGCCGGCGGTTACTGCCAGGCGTGCGATGTTCTTGCTCATGCTCATCTTCTTTTCCTCCGTTTTCCGGTTGGTTCCCATCCGATCGGTCATCATCTGTCTGTGTCTTAGCATCTACTTCGCTACGTCTCGCCCCGCTCTCTGTGGGGCTGCCAGCTACTCTTTATGGCTGCCACCTCCCCGCTTGACCAGGAGCGCGACCACGATGAGCGCGGCTCCGGCGACCGCTGCGGCGGCCGCGGCGTACATTGCCATATCGCCAGTCGAGGGCATAAAGCCTCCGGTGGTAATGCTAGGGGGTGTGCCGGTGGGCGTGTTGATGAGCGACGCCTCCAGGCTGCCCGTCGACCCGTCCGCGCTGTCGGCGCGCAGGGGCGACTCGGCCGTGATGGTGAGCTTGGGCTCGGCGGCGGCCACCTGGTCGACGTCCAGGCCCTCGGCCTTGACCGTCACGGAGCGCGTGCCCTCAAAGGCGGTGTAGCCCTTGGGCGCCTTGAGCTCGCGGACCTCCAGCTTGCCCGAGTCCACGCCTGAGACGGTCACGCGGCCGTCCTCGCCCGTGGTGACGGTGGCCTTACCTTCCGCATCCCACGTGCCATCGGCCGCCAGCGTGCGACCACGGTCGTCGGCGATGCTCAGGACCGCCCCGGCAAGCGGCTTGTCGCCGTCGCTGCCGCGCTTGGTGAGCGCGAGATCCCAGGTGTAGGCGCACGCGTCGTCGCTCGGCGTGCGGGTGAAGCCGGCGTCGCCGGACTGGTCGGCAAAGGGAGAGCGCGGGTAGCGCAGGTAGACCTCGTTGGGGTTGCCCTTCGCGATGCCGTGGTTGCACGCGCTGTTGAGCGGCGCGTTGTACACGGCGACCACGCGGGCGCCCGCGGTAAAGGCGTCGGCCCCGCCGAGCGTGGCGATGAGGTCGCCGGTGCGCACGGTGAAGGTCTTGCCGTCCGCCGCTACCTTGGTGGCGCACTGGGCCGTGATATCGGTCCAGCCCTTCGCGGGCTCGGTGCCGGCGCGCCCGTCCTTACCGGTCGAAACGGCGTCGAAGCCGCCGTCCGCGCCCGCCGCCACGTACACGCGCATGCTCGCGGCCACCTTGGAGGGGTCGAGCCCCGCGCTCATGGTGTCGACGAACTGCACCGCGTAGGCGTCGTAGGCAGTGAGCCCCGCCGGGACCGTAACCGAGAGGCGCCAGTACAGGTCGTCGGCGACCGTGGCGTCGGCGGCCTTCTGCCAGGCGGCGGTGCCGTCCTCCAGCACGTGCTTGGCGACCTTGGGGGTCGCCGCCTTGGGCTTGACGGTGACGGCGCTGCCGCCGACCAGGGCCATGATCGGCGCGGTGCCGGCCTCGCCCTGGGCGATGGCGTCGTCGTCGGCGACGATGAGCCAGTAGCCGCAGGGCAGCTCGGCCGCCGTGCCCGCGTTAAGGGCCACGGGCTCGGCGCCAGAGCTCTGGAGGGAACGAGCGAGCTGTGCGCTCAGCGCGCTCGTAAGGTGGGAATCGGTGTTGAGCCACTCGGCAGCTTCCTGCGCGGTGGTCTGGGAATTGGGCATGCCGGCGCTGTGCAGCACGGGCAGCGCGGCGTCGCGCACGGCGTCGCTTGCCCAGGCGAGGTCGGTGGCGATCTTGGCGTCGCTGTCGCCGTCGACGACGTTGGCGCTAAAGATCTGGTAGGCGTCGTAGCTGCTCGCCACGGTGCCGCTCACCGTGATGGAACCGGTCGAGGTCGGCGCGGCCTGCGCGGAAGCGGGGAACACAACCGCGCAGGTGCCGATCAGGAGGGCAAGCAGCGCAAACAAGATCGGGAAGGAGCAAACTTTCTTATTCACGACGCTCGCCTCCCTTCGCATTCGCCTTGCGACGAACGTGCATCCAGGCCGCAGCAGCGCAAAGCACCGCCGCGCCGGCAAGGTACGTCAGAGTGACGCCCGACATACCAGAAAGGGGCAATGTGGTGGAGTAGGTGTTGGTGAAGGTGGGGGTGGACTCGGGCTTGCTGACGTCGAAGGCGACGGGAACCTGCTTGTTGGGATCGATATCAATACCGTCAGCGTCCTTGATTTTGGTAAAAGTCACTTTCTCGGCCTCGATTGAACCGTTCTCCTTGTCCTTCATCGTGACATCAAATCGATAGACCGACTTGTCGTACGTATAGTGCGAGAACAGCGAAAACTCTGTACTCTCGCGCACGTAGTACTTGAAGTCTTTTTTAGCGCCACGACCCGAATCATCAGAATCTCCCTGCTTCAAGCTGGCAAGGTCATACTCAATATTTGGGAAATCAAGCTTCTGGGACTTTTTGCCGTTGGCCTTAGTCGTAACCCTCTCAGCGTTCTCGAACCCTTCGTTATCCGCAAACTCGAGCGTGAACTCCTTCATCTCGCCACCCTCAACGACCTTAGTCGCCGCTGGCGTCCAGGAGCCGACAGAGGCATAGGGCTCAATTTTGTTGATAAAGGTCGGGTTATTCTCGCCACCGATAACAACCGTAGTCTTCGTGTCATCCGAGGTGTTAACGGAATAGCTTCCGGAGGCAAGTGCTACGAAGTTGCTACCATCCTCGTTCTTTTTATAAACTGTTACTTCTTTTACCTTGTAATACTTAATTGGAATCGACATGAGATGGTCGATATTGTATGGATTGCTATCAACTGTTGCCACGATCTTGTAAATGGTCTTATCGAATTTGGTGTCTAATTCGTTTTCGCCGCTGATGGGTTCCTCAACTAGATAGAAAACGTATTGTCCCGAAGAATAGTCCTTGCCAGAGTCGAAGGTGATTTCGCCGCTTGTTTGGTCAACAGACGCCTCGCCCGCAACACTGCAATTGCCCATATCTAATGTGCCGTCCTCTTTCCAAGAAGGCTCAGTGGCACCATCCTTGCGGAGCAGCTTAAATTTGTAATTGTGTCCGCTAAGGCTTTGCGAGATTCCCTTTTCATCTTTAAGCACCTTAGTGGCATTGAGCTTCATGCTCGGATAAACGCTCAGATCATTGACTTCGCCGACGGTGAGGTCGCCGTTGGTCATAATGCCGCCGCCATGGGTGTACGAGTAGTTGCCGCTGATGATGGTCGTAGCTGCCAATTGCGCATTTGCTATGGCATCATCAGTCGGATGGGCCTCCAAACCGAACATGTACTTGGCCTCGGCACCGCCGTTGGCATCGATGGTTATCTTCGCATTATCGCAAGTGCCCTGCCAGCCAGCTGAGCCGCCGCCGAGCATCTTGCCGAGCACAACTGCAACCGTCTTATTGCTGTCATTCTTGCGCACCAGGAAGAAATCCTGGTGACCGGCCTCTTTGAAGGTTGAGGTAATGTAGTTAGAATCGCTGTCCTCGTTCTTGCCATTACCTCCGGCAGACATGTGATCATCATAACCATGATCCGTATTGTTGTAGATTGCGGCACCATTTGAGTGCGAGACAATCGTCTCTCCCGTGGGGCAGGCACCGATGCCACCACCCCAGCCGCCGGCATCATTTTGAGTGATCAGCGTCTTTACGATATTGAGTTTGCCGTCTTTCTGGATAAAGACGCCACCGCCGCCCCAGTCGCCGCCGCGGCTCTCACCCGTCATGGTCTTGTTGTTGGTGATGTAAACCTTGTTGGACGTGCCCGGCTCAGTCCCAATAACGCCGGTAGTACCGGTGGAAATACGGAGACCACCGCCCTCGGCGTTTACAGATTCGTTGCCGGCAATCGTGCCGCCAGTCATGGAGAACGTGATGATTGGCTGACTATAGAAACCAGCGTAGATTCCGCCACCGGCCTCATTGGAGCAATTGGCAGTAACGGAACCACCCGCCATAGTCAGCGTTCCACCGTTCGTAGATGCAACGCCACCGCCGCCGAGCAGGCCGAAGTTCTGAAGGTTGGAATCAGTAACGCGAGCGTCAGCTCGGTTGTTAGTTATGCAGGCAGAGCCGCTAATGGTTACGGTTGCACCCTTGGTATAAACACCACCACCGTACCCACCGCCGTCGGTGTTAAAGCCATTGTTGATTTCATTGGCATATGTTGCATTGCCCGAAATGACACCGCCGGAGAGATTCAACGTGACACCGCTGTCGGCAAAAATGCCACCACCGGAAGCAGCCTTATTCGCTGCGATCACACCGCCGGTCATGTTGACCGTGACTTTCGCGCCCGCTACGCACAGGCCGCCGCCCCAGCCGCCACGTTGCTGATTGAGATTCGCGCCAGTAATAAAACCGCCATTGATATTCACATGAGTTTCGTTGCTTTTCCCCTCGGCAAAGATGATATGACCGTTGTTGGTCAAATCCCTCGGTGTCGTGATCATGCCACCGTTGAGGTTAAGCGTGCCGCCATCCGCAACAGAGATGACCTGTTGGACCGAACCCCTGTCGGATGCAGCAACGATTGCTCCGAAACCGCTGACGACATGCATAGTCGTAGTCTCGGTGGTGCCGAGATTATCTTTATTAGGCGTGCTCGTGGTTTCATAATAGGTTAGGCTCTGAGGAGTACCATTGTTGACGCCGGTCCATGCCATAGTTGCAGGCTCGCCAGGGTTCTTGATGGCAGGCGAAGTCTTATTATCGTCCACTTCGGCAGAGTCTTCAATGGTAAGTGCACCACTCGATACCGTAATGAACGTGCCATTGTTGCCAGTACGGTAATAAAGCTTGTAGCCCGCAAGGTCAATAGCGGTGTCCTTGTTAATGGTAATCGGCGTCTCCGACCAAGCATCGCCCTTCAAACGATAGTTGCCACCGTTAGCGAACTTATCAGTAACATTTCCCGCTATTTTGGTATAGCCGCTAGTGTTCTCGCCAGTAAGTGCGGTCGAATCCTCACCGTTCGCGTCGTCATCCGCAGGCTGCGCAGCACCCTCGGCTTCCGCGTCATCAGACAACGGGGGCATCTCGGCAGTGCCGTCTCCGGTCTCGCCGCCCTCGGTCTCGTCACTATTCTGGTTTTCGCCATTTACGTTGGTACCGTCTACACCAGTCGCTCCGTCTGCAACGGTCGCCTCAGTAGAAACCGTCTGGGCATCGTTGGCAATGGCCTGCGAGATCGGAGGCATGACGAGCGACAGCACCAAGCTCAAAACGGAGGCTCCGCACAAAACGCCTGCTAGCACACGATACATCGCTTTATTGCTCTGCTTAGATTTGTCTGAATTTGCTTTCATCGATGTCTCCTCCCCAAGAGACCGCGATCTTGCTCTTTCACTATCAAACGTATCTGCGCAATCTGTAATTGCGCACGTTTATTGTAAAAATTGTAACGATTGTTTAGACATCTGAGCAACAAAACCGACATTTTTGTAGCGGTTTCTCAATTCTCTTGAACTTTGCTCAGATTTACCTTCGTTTATTCGCTATCTATTTTTTGTTTCTACTGGTAATTTAGTTGCACATCATTTTTTAATGGCGTTAGATTTTTTTGCACAAATTTTTGCTCAATAGCAAACATCCGCTCACGGTCGAAAATCGACCGTGAGCAGTAGGTCATCAACCGGAAGGAATATCCTACCAAACTGATGAGAATATCTTTAACCCATCGGCGGTTAGAAGCGTAATGCTCAGACAACCATATTTGAATTTGCGCGCAGATTTTCGGTATCAATTCGCCCAAATCGCCTGAGGCCGCCACAAAGGCGCCTGTCCCCTTTGTGGTGGTTCTCCCCCAGCGCTACAGCAGATATCCCTCGATAAAGATCGCGATGCCGTCTTTGTCGTTACTCGCGGTTACAAAGTCGGCGGCGGCGCGGGTGGCGTCGCTGCCGTTTGCCATGGCCACACCCACGCCGGCGTCAGCCACCATGCGGGTGTCGTTATCGGCATCGCCAAACACGCAGATGTCCTGGAGCTCCATGTCGTTGAGCTCCGCCACGCGCACAAGGCCGCGCGTCTTGGACACGCGCGGGTCCATGAACTCGTAGAGCCGCTGCGTGGTTTGCAGAGCCGCCGCCTTAACAGTGTTATCGGCAAACGTCGACGCCCGCTCAATCACCCGCGGCATTACCTCGGGTGCCATGGTAAACATCACCTTGGGCTGCGGCTCGCGCAAAAACTCGGCAAAATCGACCACCTGGTAGGGCACGCCGTCGACGCGCGACAGGTGCTCGACGCACGCGTTGCTCTCGGGCACGTAGAACACGCCGTCTCGGGGGCAGACGGGCGTTGCCGGAAGGTCCGCCATGTGCTTGCAGATGCGCGCGATGGTCTCGCCCGGCAGTGGATAGCTCAGCTCGTTGATGTCGTGCGCGCGGTCGATGACCTCGGCGCCGCCGCAACCCACGAGCACGTCCACCAGGCCTTCGATGCCCCAGAGCTCGTACATGGCCTCGGTCGCGTGGGCGTCGCGCCCGGTGCACAGGCCAAAGAGCACGCCGCGCTCGCGCAGGGCGCGGATCGCCGCCACGGTGCGCGGGGACACCGTGTGCTGGCTCGTGAGCAGCGTACCGTCGATATCGCAGAACACGGCTTTGATGTGGCTGAAGGTGGTGTCCATGGGGGCCTTTCTGGGTCGTGCGGCGGTGTGGGGTGTATTCGTGAACGGCGTACATGGTATACCAAGGCACAGGCGCGGCCCGTCAAAGCAAAAACCACCACAAAGGTGCCTGGCCCCTTTGTGGTGATCGCGGCGTCTACGAGCCAAACCATCACAACATTCGACGTTTTTCGGCAAAATCGCGGTTTTCATCGAATGTTGTGATGGTTTTACTGCCTTACGGCACGTTCCAAGTAATTGCGCCCAAACAGCAGCAGCGCCGCGGGAACCGCCGTCACGACCATGCCTGCCCCCACGAGTGTCCGTTGTACGCCAAATGTCGCCGCCAGCCACGGGGCAATCGCCAGCGGCGCCACGCCGGCGAACATATTGCCAAAGCCCATGACCGAGTTCACACGGCCGAGTTGCTCGAGCGGCGCCGTCGTTTGCACGATGGTGTTGTGGAGCGGATTGACGACACCCCAGGCTATGCCCAGGGCGATCTGGCCGACGAGGGCCACGCCCACGTACGGCGTCCCCACATAGAGCAGACTTCCCAGGCCCACGGACATAAGCGCCACAAGCAGCGTTTTAAGGTTGACCAGGTGCGCCGGCAAGCGGAGCGCGAGCACGGCACCCAGCACCGCGCCCACGCCCGAAGCAGACGAGAGCCAGCCCATCCACTCAACGCCGACATGCAGGACATCGCGATAGAAGAACGACTCGAGCGGGTCGAAGGCTCCATAGCCAAAGTTCGAAAGAAAAATGATGCAAAACAGCAGGGCGAGAACGCTGTTGGTAAAGACCGTCTTGATGCTGGTCGCGAAGGTGACGCGGGAGGATGCGCTGGAGTTGGGGCTTTGCCCGACCTTGTCCGATGTGATGTCACCAGCCGCGGGCTCGTCTTCGTACCCGGCCGCCTGACCCGCCCGTGGCTTAAAGCCCCAGCCGGCGATGAGCGCCAGCACGGTAAAGAGCATCATGAGCACAAACACCGCGCGCGACGACGCAGCCGCCGCGACAAAGCCACCCAACGTGGGTCCGACGATAATACTCACGTTTGAAAACATGGCGATGGCGGAGTTGATGTCTTTGAGCTCGACAGGATCGTCGGTGAGGTAGGCCGGATAGGACGTGGCGATGGGCTGGGCGAATCCCATCGTAAAGCCCAGAAACACCGCGCCGAGCAGGACGACGCCGGTCGCGCTACCAAAGGCGATGATTGCCGCGCCAGTTGCAAGAGCGCCGATGATGCTCAGCAAGAAATGGCGGCGCGGACCCCAGGCGTCGAACGCCGCGCCGCCCGCAAAGGACCCCAGGATCACAAATACATTCATAAACAGGACGGCCAGCGATGTCGCCACGACTGAGGCATCGTCTGCATAGGCGAGCGTTCCGATGACGCCGATAAAGTAGCTGGTCTGAAAACCGGTGTAGATGAGGAAGCGCATTGCCACCAGGCGCTTGGCCTGCACGAACAGCGACGATTGAGGCTTTGAGAAAAGAGATGCGAGCATGGAGACTCCTTGTTTCATACGAATACGGGCGGTGGGCATTCGCCACCGTCTGTCAAATCAATCTATCCGCATGAAACGTTAAGGACACATCAAGCCCCTTTTCTCCGTTTTTCGCCCGTCATGAACTACTTGGTAGATTGTAAGGCATGTCCCACACATCTACCAAAGCAAAAACCACCACAAAGGTGCCTGGCCCCTTTGTGGTGGAAATGACGTTTGCCCAGATAAAACCTGCCAAAATAAACCTGTCCCTTTTTGGCATGTTATGGCAGCGCAGCGAGCCGGTTCCAAGTGCCCCAGGTCGCCCCGAAAGAGGAGCGACGCGTACTTTGGTACGCGAGCGACGGCTTGAGGGGCGAGATGGAGTGCTTGGGGCCGGCGCAGCGTCAAGCCTTAAAGGTGGTCTTGGATAAGATCGCAGATGGCTCGGGCGTCGTTGATGTTGATGGCTCGGGTCGCAAAGCCGGCGTCGAAGGCCTGACGTGCCAGGGCTTCGTTGCAGGCAAGGGCTAGCGTGTGACCGTCGACCAGGTCGAGCGAGCTCTTGCCGCGCAGACGGTCGACACCGGAGCGCGCGACGACGATGTTGTCGAAGCCCTCGGTCTTGTAGCCCTCGATGATCACCACGTCGACATCGTTGTAGCGTGACAGCAGCTCGCGCGCGGGCATCTCGTCCTCCTCGCGCGTGTCGGCGTACTCCGCCCAGCGCGTGGCGCAGATGAGGCCCACGTGCTTGGATCCGGCCTGGTGATGGCGCCAGGTGTCCTTAGCGGGCACGTCGATATCAAAGCCGTGGTGCCCGTGATGCTTGAGCGAACCCACGCGCAGGCCGCGGCGGGTGAGCTCGGCAATGACCTTCTCGACGAGCGTGGTCTTGCCCGAGTTTTGGTAGCCGATAAACGCGATCGCGGGGACGGCCGGGGCGGGAGCTGCGGGTGCAACGGCGACGGGTGCGCTCGCGGGCGCGGCACCGTCAGCGGCCACGGACTCAACGGCAGCGGCCTGACGCTCTGCGCGGTCCCACACGCCCGAGCGGCCGCCCTCCTTGTGCAGCAGGCGAACGTCAACGATCTCCATGCCGCGATCGACCGCCTTGCACATGTCATAGATGGTCAGGCACGCGGCACTCGCGCCGGTCAGAGCCTCCATCTCAATGCCGGTCTTGCCCGTTACGCCGGCCGTAACCAGTACGTGAAAGCCAACCTGCCCGTCCGCGCGCGCCGGCGCCCAGCCCTCGGGCACGTCCTCGGCCGGCGTCCCCGCCGCAGCGATGGGCGCAATATCGCACTTGCTCTTGGTAATGAGCAACGGATGGCACATGGGGATGATGTCGCTCGTGCGTTTGATGGCCATAATGCCCGCCACGCGCGCGCAGGCAAGCACGTCGCCCTTTTTGGCGCGGTCCTGCAGCACCATGGCCTGCGTCTCGGGGTGCATAAGGATGGTGCCCTCGGCGATGGCAATGCGATGGGTCTCGGCCTTGTCGGACACGTCGACCATACGCACCTCGCCCTTGGCATCCACATGCGTCAGCTCGTCGCGGCGGGCGTCGCGAGCGAGCTGGGCAGCAGCGCCGGCAGACGGCTGCGCGGACGCGTCGGCGTTGCCAGCATTCGCCGCAGCCGTGACTTTATGGGCAGACATCGCGGCCCTGCGAGCGGCCTTGGTGGCATCGGCGTACCTGCTCTTGGCCATATGATCATCCTCCGATTTGGGACATAAATCGTTGCGTGCCCTCAATTATCGCGTGTTCCTGCGGTTTGTGGGCCACGGCATCGCGCCAAATCGAAAGTACCTGCATATCATCACCACGGCGCAGGGCGTCGCGCACCGAATACTCGGCATCGCTGAACAGGCACGGACGCACGTTGCCATCGGCCGTCAGGCGCAGACGGTTGCAATTCGCACAAAAATGGTTGGACATGGCGCTAATAAAGCCGACCGTTCCCGCCGCACCCGGAAAGTGCCAGTAGCGCGCAGGGCCCGCGCCGGCAGGAGCGTCGTTGATGTCGAGCGGCTCGAGCTCGCCTAGGCCCACCGCGGCGGCCCCGGCATTGATGCGCGCCCGCAGCTCGTCGCTCGGCACGGTATCACTCGCGTCCCACAGCTCGGGATTGAGCGCGGGCGCATGCGGGTCCACAGTGCAATGCGAGCTCGTGCGCTCGTCGCCAATGGGCATGTATTCGATAAAGCGCAGGTGGATGGGGCGGTCGACGGTCAGTCGTGCAAGGGCCGCCACATCCTGGTTGAGCCGGCGCACGACAACGCAGTTGACCTTAACGGGCTCAAAGCCCCAAGCCAGCGCCGCGTCGATGCCAGCCATGGTCTGTTCGAGTCGACCCAGGCGCGTGATCTTTCCAAACAGCGTAGGGTCGAGCGTGTCGAGCGAAATGTTGACGCGGTTAAGCCCGGCATCTTTGAGCTGCGGTGCCAGCTTGGGCAGCAGAGCGCCATTGGTGGTAAGCGAGATGTCCTCGATCTGCGGAATCGCGCGGATGTCACGAATGAGCGGGATGATACGGCGGCTGACCAGCGGCTCGCCACCCGTCAGGCGCACGCGGCGAATGCCCTCCCCCGCCACCAGGCGCACAAAGCGGGCGATTTCCTCGGCACTGAGTAGCTCGTCGTGTGCGCGGGGCGCCACGCCATCGGCCGGCATGCAGTAAATGCAGCGGAAATTGCACTTGTCGGTAACGGCAATGCGCAGGTAGTTGATATCGCGGCCAAAGCCGTCATGTTGCACGCGCCCGTCCACGCAGCCCTCCCCTCACGCTGACCTTTATTCTTCGGGGAATATAGTACCGCACGGGAAGAATGGGTCGACATGCGTACGACACGAAAGACCTTTGCGAGCAAGACCGGCTTCCCAAGCCCATCCTCAGCACAGACCATCACAACATTCGATGCTTTTCCCTATTTTGGCGAAAAACGTCGAATGTTGTGATGGTTTGCCTGCCCGCAGCACCCCGTAGAAGGGCCGAAGCGCCCCTAAAGGCCGCCGTCCCAGTGTCGAATCACGAATTCTCGCAGGTCATTCTGACGTTTCTGGAACGCTTCGCTTCGGTCGCACCTGAGGCCCATAGCAAGCGCGATGGCGTTCATCGCCCGGTGCAATTGCAGCTGATGGGCAAACTGAGTCCCGGTGAGGACGATCATCCTAAAGCCCAGCGCGCTCAGCACGGTCATACGCTCCGCATCCGACGCGCTGCGCTGTTTATCAAGATGGTCCGAACCGTTGTATTCAATTCCCGTACCGCTCGCAGGCGCATATACGTCAATCTCGAAATACCCGGCCTTAGCGAGATACTTGAACTCGCTGGGAACATCGACCCGATGGTTGAGCTCGATCTTGGCGTATCCCAGCCCTCCCTGGGAACGTTTTGCTACGACCATGATTGAGGTGGCCGTCTCCATGGGCGATCGCGCGCCATCGTGCACGCGTTTGAGCACGGCGGCCGCGCGTATGGCCCCCTGACGAGATCGGTTCTCATTGCAATAAGCAATCAAATCGGCAACGGTATACCTCTGCCCCATCTCGATATAATCGCCTGTCGACAGATGATTCAAATGGTATCGGGCGCAGATTTCGTAGCCATATTCCAGCTGCTCGGGCTCGCTCATCCACGAACCCGCTTGGACAAAGCACATGACCTCATCAACCACTAGAAGGCCCTCCGCCACCTCGATAAGATGGCCTGGGGGTACCGGCGCCCCAAACACGTGGCACCTAAATCCAGCCGGCGTCGAGCGCTCAAAATCGAAGTTAACGAGCGTATCGATATGATCGAGCTCTTCTCGTGGAATACCAAGCGAAACCAGATAGTCGGTAACGATTCCAACTGCCGTCGAAGCCCTCAGCCCCTTGGCATCGAGCCCCAATTTGGGCAGGCCCGCGGTCGGCTCCGCCTCGCTAGCAAGCGAGTCCTCATCGTATAGGCTGCTTGCTCGCGAGAGCGGCTCGGACGGGCGCGCCACGTTGTGGTACATCCAGGCAGTCTTATGGGACAGGACGATCGGCAGGTCCATGAGCCCTCCAATGGAGTCGGATAACCAACCTTATTCCCCTGCCCACGGGTCCGCACACCTGCGTGCGCAAGAAAGCGATTCCACCCGATCGAGTGGCAGAAAAACCATCACAACATTCGATGCTTTTCCCGATTTTGTCAAAAAACGTCGAATGTTGTGATGGTTTGAGGCGAGGTGAGGGGGCACGGAGGGGTCAAAGCATCGTGCTCGAACGGGTTAATCCAACTCTTTTAAGCCATGCGCCAGCTGCCAGTACTCGCCGTGCTGGGCGAGCAGCTCTTCGTGCGTGCCGCGCTCGATGATGCGGCCGTGTTCGAGGACCATGATGGCGTCGGCGTCGCGGACGGTGGACAGGCGGTGCGCGATCATAAACGTGGTGCGACCGCGCATGATGCGGTCCATACCGCGCTCGATGAGCTTTTCGGTACGCGTGTCAATGGAGCTCGTGGCCTCGTCCAGGATGAGCACCGGCGGATCGGCAACGGCCACGCGCGCGATGGCGAGCAGCTGACGCTGGCCCTGCGACAGGTTGGCGCCATCGGCCGTGACCGGTGTGTCGTACCCTCTAGGCAGGCGGCGGATAAACGAGTCGGCGCAGGCGGCCTCGGCAGCGGCGCGCACTTCCTCGTCGGTCGCGTCGAGCTTGCCAAAGCGGATGTTCTGCGCAATGGTGCCGCTAAACAGGTGCGTGTCCTGCAGCACAATGCCGAGCGACCCGCGCAGGCTGGCCTTGGCAATGTGCTTGACGTCGATGCCGTCGTACGTGATCTCGCCGTCATCGACCTCGTAGAAGCGGTTGATGAGGTTGGTAATGGTCGTCTTGCCGGCGCCCGTGGAGCCCACAAACGCAATCTTTTGCCCCGGCTTGGCAAACAGGTTGAGGTCCGTGAGCACGCGGGCGCCCGGCACGTAGGAAAAGTCCACGGCATGGAAGCGCACGTCGCCGGCAAGCGGGACCAAGCCGCACGTGAGCTCGGTGCCGTCGGCGGCCACCGCGCGGCCCGACTCATCAACGGCTGCCACGTCATGCAGGTGCCCGTAGACGCCCACGCCCTGGCCCTCGGGAATTTTCCACGCCCATGCGGCATCGCCCGTCTGCACCAGCTCCACGCAGCCCTCGTCCACCTCGGGCTCAAGGTCCATAGCCGCAAACAGGCGCTCGGCACCGGCCAACGCGTTGAGCAAGAAGTTGCCGAGCTGCGTAAACTGGTTGATGGGCATGGCGGCCTGGCGCACAAAGACCAGGTAGCTTGCAAGCGCGCCCACGTCGGAGAGTCCCTTGATGCAGAGCATGCCGCCCGCCACGGCGACGATGGCATAATTGACGTAGCCAATCACGACGGTCATGGGCACCATGGAGTTGGCATAGCTCACGGCGGCGGTGCCGGTGCGGCGAAGCTCGTCGTTGCGGCAGGTGAAGCCGGCAACATTCGCCGCCTCGCGGTTAAAGACCTTGATGACCTTTTGGCCCGAGACCATCTCTTCGATATATCCGTCCAGGTCGCCAAGCGATGCCTGCTGGGCGGCAAAGAAGCGCTTAGAGCGCGCGCCCGAGTAGCGCGCATACAGCACAATGGCCGCATCGCACACGAGTGTGATAATCGTGAGCTGCCAGTTAAGGATGATGAGCATGGCCGTGGTGCCCACAACCTGAATGGCGGCCTGAATCACGTTGGCAAAGCTGTTGTTAAGCGCCTCGGAGACGGTGTCGACGTCGTTGGTGAAAAAGCTCATGATGTCGCCCGAGCGCGTGCTGTCAAAATAACTGAGCGGCAGCGTCTGGATGTGCGCGAACAGGTCGCGGCGAATATCGGACACCACGTGTTGGGCCGCGCGCACCATAATCTGCGAGTAGCCCAGGGCCGAGAGCACGCCCGCAGCGTAGATGATCGCCGTCAGGATGACCTGCTTGGCAAGCAGTTCCTCCCCGCCCGTGGCCAAACCGTTAACGATGGGGCGCACCATGTAGGTGCCGGCGAGGCTCGCGATGGCGGCAACGGAGGCGAGCACGCCCACCGCGAGCAACGAGAACTTGGCATGCCCCATGTAGGAGAGCAAGCGACGCACAGTGCGCTTGAGGTCGGCCGGGCGTGCTTGGGCTGCGGTCTTAGGCATGGCGCTCACCCCCTTCCAAGGGCGATCCGCATGCGACGGAGGAAAATGGATCATTCGCGCAACCATCGTCGCTGCCGTCGCCGGCGTCCGCGTTCCTCGCAAACTCCATCTGCGAGGCGTAAATCTCCTGGTATATGTTGTCGCCCGCCAGCAGTTCCTCGTGCGTGCCCACGCCGTGGACACGACCGTCGTCCAGCACCACAATGCGATCGGCATCCATGACGCTCGCGATGCGCTGGGCGATGATGAGCACGGTCGCATCGGGAATCCGAGCGATGTGCTCGCGAATCTTAGCGTCGGTCGCCATATCGACCGCGCTGGTGGAGTCATCAAAAATGAGCACGCGCGGATGCTTGAGCAGCGTGCGCGCGATGCACAGGCGTTGCTTCTGGCCACCCGAGACACCGGCGCCGCCTTGGCCCAACTCGCCGTCCAGCCCGCCGATGCGATCAAGGAACTCGTCCACGCACGCCGCGCGGCAAGCCGCGAGGAGCTCATCGTCCGACGCCTGCGGATTGCCCCACTGCAGGTTCTCGCGCACGGTACCCGTAAACAGCACATTCTTTTGCAGCACAATGCCCACAGCGTCGCGCAAGGCGGCGAGGTCGTAGTCGCGCACGTCGCGTCCGCCCACAAGCACGGCGCCTTCGGTGGCGTCGTACAGGCGCGCAATCAGCTGCACAAGCGAGCTCTTGCCCGAGCCCGTGCCGCCGAGGATGCCCACCGTCGAGCCGCTCTCGATGCGAAGGTCGATATGCTGGAGCACATCCTCGGCTGCATCCGCGCGGTATTTAAAGGAAACGTCGCGAAACTCGATACTGCCGTCCGCTGGCGCCGCAATCGCGAGGTCTCCCGCGGGGTTGGCGATAAAGGGTTCCTCATCGAGCACCTCGGCGATACGGCCCACACTCGTAAGAGCGCGCGTGAGCAGCAAAAACACGTTGGAAATCATCATGAGCGAATTCATGATCAGCAGCACGTAGCTCATAAAGCCCGTGAGCGAGCCCACGCCCAGCTTGCCGGCGAGAATCATGCGGCCGCCAATCCACAGGATAGAGAGCGCAGCCACGTACATCGACAGCTGAAACACCGGCAGGTTGAGCACCGCGCTGCCAAAGGTCTTTGTCGCAGTGCCGGCGAGCTCGGTATTGACGGTGTCGAACTTGGCCTCCTCGTGCTCGGCACGCACATACGCCTTGACGGCACGCACGGCGGTGAGGTCTTCCTGTACCACGCCGTTGAGGTGGTCCATCGAGGTCTGGAGTTGGCGGTAGAGCGGACTGACGCGATAGGTGATGGCGCCCAGTACGATTGCCAGCACGGGCAAGATGATCGCAAAGACGGTGGCGAGCGGGCGCGACAGCATCAGCGCGTAGATAAGGCCGACGATAAGCGTCACCGGGCCGCGCACCATAGGGCGAAAGCCGTTGCCCACAGCATTTTGGATAACGGTGATGTCCGTGGTCATGCGGGTGACGAGCGAGCTGGCGTCGTAGTTGTCCAGGTTACCAAAAGCGAGCGTCTGAATCTTTTTGTACTCGGCCTCGCGCAGGTTAGCGCCTAGGCCCGAGGCAACGCGGGCGGACGTGCAGGCATAACCCAAGCCCAGTACCAGCGAAAGCGCAGCGCACACCAGCATGTACGCGCCCTGCAGCAGCATGTAGTTGATATCACCCGCAGGCACGCCCACATCGATGATGTTGGCCATGATGACCGGGATAAACAGCTCGAGCACCGTCTCGACCGACACAAAGAACACGCCGAGGATGGCATCGCGACGGTATGCCCCTAGATAGGAAAACAGTATTTTGAGATTGCGCACGCAGGTTCAACCCCCATCAAACGTTGTTCGCAAACGCACGTATTATTGCGCGCCGAATAATGGTGTCAAGTATTCCGAAATCGTTTTCTGCAAGGTTAGCGCCGGCGGCGAGTTCTCGTGATGTGTGTCCATATTCACTCGGAATAATGGTGCGCGAGACTTTTTCGCTCCGGCGTCAACACAAACCTTGACTCTACAATCGTTGTAGGGTTTTCACTACACTGGTACGTAAACAAACCCAGCCAGAAAGCCCCGCCCATGGAACACGACCTCACACGCGGCAATGTCCTTAAGACCATCGCGGTCTTTGCCCTGCCCTATATGCTCTCGTACTTTTTGCAGATGCTCTACGGCATGGCCGACCTGTACATGATGGGGCAGTTTAGCGGCGCCGCCGGTATCACCGCCGTGGGCAATGGCGCGCAGACGCTCTATATCATTACCGTGACGCTCGTGGGCCTGGCCATGGGAACGACGGTGATCGTCGGCCACGCCGTGGGCTCGCGCCGCTTCGACCGCGCCGAGACCGCCATCGGCAATACCATCACGCTCTTTATGGGCGTCTCGGTGGTGCTGGCCGCTGTCCTGCTTGCATTGTGTCCGCAGATTGTGGCACTCATTGGCACGCCGGCCGAGGCGGTCGAAGGAACCGCCGCCTACCTGCGCATCTGCTTTGTCGGCATTCCGTTTATCGCCGCATACAACATCCTCTCGGCCATCTTTCGCGGGCTGGGCGATTCGCGCTCGCCCATGTACGTGATCGGCGTGGCATGCATCATCAACATCGCGCTCGACTTTCTATTTATCGGCCACATGGGACTCGGCCCCGTGGGTGCGGCGCTCGGCACGGTAACCGCCCAGACGGCAAGCGTTGCCCTCGCGCTCGTGTGGCTCAAGAGCCGTCGCACGAACATCCACGTTAAGCGTAGCGACCTGCGCCCCCAGCCCGAGGTGCTCGGCAGCATTCTTAAGATCGGCGTGCCCGTGGCCGTGCAGGACGGCTGCATCCAGGTGGCGTTTATGTTCATCACCGTCATTGCCAACCACCGAGGGCTCGTCGACGCTGCCGCCGTGGGCCTGGCCGAAAAGATGATCAGCTTTTTGTTCATTGTGCCGAGTTCCATGGGCGCTACCGTCAGTGCACTCACGGCGCAAAACGCCGGCGCGGGCAAGGGCGACCGTGCACGTCAGGTGCTCAAAGACGCCATGACGATCTCGGTGGTGTACGGCTGTCTGATCACGGTGCTGATGTGGCTAGTGGCGCCGGCGTTTATCGGCTTTTTTGCCAAGGACGCCGCGGTAGTCGCGGCCGGCACCGGCTATATGCGCAGCTATATTTTCGACGCGATTTTTGCCGGCATCCACATTTGCTTTAGCGGCTTTTTCGCTGCGTATGGCAAGAGCTACATCGGCTTTGCGCACAACGTACTAGCCGTGGCGCTCATTCGCGTGCCGGGCGCGTGGCTGCTGTCGAACGCCTATTCCGACACGCTGTTTCCCATGGGCATCGCCTCGCCGTGCGGATCGATTTTGTCGGCGGTCATCTGTGTTGTCGCGTTTACCGTGCTCAACCGGCGCGGGGCTTTTGACAAGTTGGCAGCGTAGCGGGGCAACGTGAGATTGCCCTGATCGACGACATCATCAGCGACGATCCCACAACCTACGTGACGCAGATCACGGTGCCGGTTGCCCCGTCCAAATAAGAACTGCCCAGAAAACGTTCGGCTGAAAGCAGAATCTTGACGTTATAGGCCATATTTTGCCTCAAGGTCATCGAGAGCCTCAAAGGCATCACGCGCCATGCCAGCAGTACGCTCCCGCTCGGCCACAGCTATACGAGCCATCAGACGAGCCTTAGCCTGTTCCTGAACCATGAAGTCATAGTCTTCAGATCGAAGTACAACAAATTTGCTATAGCCGTTTTTTGTAACAGTCACTGGACCAGGAGCCTCCCAACAAGCTCGCCAAACGCCGGGGACAATCCCCGATATGGCGGTTTTACTCCTCCGGAATCGGAAACGCACGGATGAACTCTGCAGGCGAGAAGGTCTTGATGGTCGAGCGCACAAAAGCGGCGCGGTCACGCGTGATGATAAAGTCCACGCCGGCACGCTCGGCCATCGCACGGATACAGCCGTCCTCAAAGTCCGGCTCATCGGAATAGGCGGAGGTAAAACAAGCTTCTTGGTCGAGAGGCTCTACCGAGTAGCTCTTAAGACAGTCGCGCACTACCTCGCGGGCGCGCGCCTCGTCTGTCTGTTTAGTGAGAATGTAGTACGCGTCCTTGAGAGAGCAGGCCGAAACAACACCCTCGATAAGTCCCACGTCAACGAGCCCCTTGATCGTTTGCGCCGCTGCGTGCTCCAGCCGGCCCGGAAGCACGCAATCGAGCAGAAAGTTGGTATCAAGAAATGCCCTCATAGGTAGCGCTCCCTCGCGACGCGCTTTTCATCTTCAACCGTCATCGTATCGAGCGGCGTTCCCTTTGGCATGTTAGCCACGATATCGAGATACTCCTGGTAGTCCTCATTCTCCGCGAGCATCTCACGGATCTCCTTCCAGGTGATCTTGGGATGCCACATCGTACCCACGTCGCGCTTGGGCTTGTCCGTGCCGCACGCCGGCTTTGCGCCCCCACGCTCCTGAGCAGCGTCATATTCCACCGCAACGGGGCTTTCATAGTCGAGCGGCACGATCTTGAACAACGGCTTGCTCCGCTTGAAGACCACAACCTCCTCGCCATCATTGGCAACCCTTTCGGCCACCTGCGTAAGGTTTTGGCGCAGTTCCGAAAACGCGACGGTAACCATAACTGCTCCTCTCAACATATATCTTTACTGCTAAGTATACACGTTAATGTTAATGTTAAAGTGTATAAAACTCATCACGATGGGGCAGCCCTGTTGTGGGACCTCACTGCGGGGCCCCTTTGCTTTGTATGAATCTTCTATCGCTCCGGAACGACACCGCTCCGCAGGGTCACCCTCAGCAACCTACATGACGCGGATCATGCTGCCCGCCACCACGCCCAAATAAAAACCTCCCGGAAAGTATCAACCTTTCCGGGAGGTTTTCTAATTTGATTATCGATGTCCTAAGCCTGGGGCACCTGACCAGTCGCCAGGATCTGCTCGAGTGCGTCCTCGTCCAGCACGGGCACGCCCAGCTGCTCGGCCTTGGTGAGCTTGGAGCCCGCTTTGGGGCCGGCGACCAGATAGCTCGTCTTCTTTGAAACACTGCCCGAGACCTTGGCACCAAGCACCTTGAGCGCCGCGCCTGCCTCGTCGCGCGTGCGGTTGACGAGCGTGCCGGTGAGCACGAAGGTCAGACCCGCAAGCGGCTGTGCGTCGGCGAGCTCGCCCGCCACGCCAGCGTCGGCTGCGGCTTGCGCGTGCGCGGCGCCCAAATCGACCTCGAGCGACAGGCCCGCCTGGCGCAGGCGCTCCAGCACGGCAAGGTTCTCGGGCACGGCCAGGAACTGCTTAACGCTCGCCGCAATCTTGGGACCGATGCCCTCGCATTCGGCGATGTCCTCTTCGCTCGCCAAGATAAGCTTGTCAATCGACAGGAATCGCTCGGCGATGACCTCGCCCACGCTCTTGCCCACATGGCGGATACCTAGGGCAAACAGCACGCGACCGAGCGGCTGGCTCTTGGACTTGTTGAGCTCGGCGATGATTTTCTCGGCCGTCTTGAGGCCCACCGGAATGGGGTCGCCCTTCTTGACGCCCTTTTTGCTGTTGGAGCTGGCATAGGTGCGCCCCGTGTCCAGGCCTGCGATGTCGTCGACCGTGAGCTGGTAGAAGTCTGCGACATCGTGGATCAGGCCGGCGGCGATCATCTTGTCGACGATCTCGTCGCCCAGGCCGTCGACGTCCATGCAGCCGCGGCTCACCCAGTGGAGCAAGCGCTCCTTGAGCTGTGCGGGGCAATCGATGGAGACGCAACGGTAAGCGACCTCGCCATCCTCGTGGACAACGGGGCTGCCGCACACGGGGCAGACCTCGGGCATGTGCCAGTCGACCGAATCGACCGGGCGCTTGTCGAGCACCGGGCCCACAACCTCGGGGATTACGTCGCCCGCCTTGTGCACGATGATAGTGTCGCCCTCGCGCACGTTTTTGCGGCGGATCTCGTCGATGTTGTGCAGCGTGGCGCGCGCGATGGTGGAGCCGGCGACCGTCACCGGGTCGAACTCGGCGACCGGTGTGAGCACACCGGTGCGGCCCACCTGGATGCGAATTTCGCGCAGGACGGTCTGCTTTTCCTCGGGCGGAAACTTAAAGGCAATGGCCCAGCGCGGCGCGCGGGCGGTAAAGCCCAGGTCGAGCTGCTGCTGGAAGCTGTCGACCTTTACGACCACGCCGTCGATATCGTAGTCCAAGTCGCCGCGGTGCTCGAGGGCCTGGGCGCAGAACTCGTGGACCTCGGCCGGCGTGGCGCAGCGTGCCACGTTGGGGTTGACGCTAAAGCCGGCGCTACGCAGCCAATCGAGAAACTCACGCTGGCTGTGGACGTGCAACGGGTCGGTATCGGCGATGGCATAGATAAAGGTGGCCAGGTCGCGGCGCGCCGTGACCTTGGGGTCCTTTTGGCGCAGGCTGCCGGCGGCGGCGTTGCGCGGGTTGGCGAAGGGGTCGCGGCCCTCGGCATCGGCCTCTTCATTCAGACGCACAAAGCTGCCCTTGGGCATATAGACCTCGCCGCGTACCTCAATGGTGCGCTCGCGGTCGGCGCCCATGTGGGCGAGCGCCGGCTCGGACAGGTGCATGGGCACATCCTTGATAGTACGGACGTTGAGCGACACGTCCTCGCCCGTGGTGCCATCGCCACGTGTGGCTGCGCGTACGAAGGTGCCGTTTTGGTAAGTAAGGGCCACGCCCAGACCGTCGATCTTAAGCTCGCAGGTATAGGTGACGCTACCGGCACCGAGGGCATCCTCAGTGCGCTGGAGCCACGCGTCGAGTTCGTCCAGGTCCATGGCATCGTCCATGGAATACATGCGCGCCATATGCGTGACCGGCGTAAACTGCTCGCTCACGTAGCCGCCCACGCGCTGGGTATAGCTGTCGGGCGTCACCAGGTCGGGGTAGGTGGCCTCGATTTCCTGCAGTTCAACAAGCATTTTGTCGAAGGCGGCGTCCGTGATCTCGGGCGCATCGAGCATGTAGTAGCGATAGGCGTGGTAGTCGAGCTCGTGGCGCAGTTCGGCCGCGCGCGCTGCCGCCTGGGCACGGGCATCGGTCGGTGCGGTGGCTTCCGCGGTCGCGGGCGTTTCGGTATCGATGTCCACACCGTCACCAAACAGACTCGATTGCTCCATAGCAGCACTCCTTCGCTCGATTTCAAACGGATACTAGAGTACCACCGGTCGCAATGGGGTCGAATAGCCCTTTCGAACCGCACCGAATCGGCAGCCGCCAGACCGGGGTGGACAGTTAGTTCAGATACGTATAAATCCTAGAGCTGAATCAGGCACGAACACCCCTGTTTCAACTAATTTGGGCTCCTCGAGACCATGTAAACGTCCCGCTCTCCCTTCCAAACACCCATTCGAGCCCCATCCCAATCAAAAATTGCTCAAAACGCATCCCAAGCTGCCCCAGATTTATACGTATCTGAACTAACTGTCCAGACCATTACGAACCAGGCCTCTTGTCAGCCCCAAGTGATCCGTTTTCCTCCGTCCCCAACGGATCAACAAGAAAAGAGGGGCTGTCCCACACTTGGCGGGACAGCCCCTCTGGCTTCGGCATATGCGATACAGCTCGTTAGAAACCCTGGCCGTAGCCCTGGCCCTGGCCCTGCTGGCCTAGCAGCTCCTCCAGGTACTGGCGCAGCTGCTCGTCGGTAATACCGCCGTTGCCGGTGTCGGTCGAACTGTCGTCCTGCTGCTGGTTCTGCAGCTCCTCGTCAGAGCCCAGCTCGACGGTGACCTTCTTCTCGTCCTTACCGCGCATAAGCGAGATCTCGACCTTCTCGCCCACCTCGTGGCTGCGCAGCGCGATGATCAGGCCATCGGCGCTCGTGATTTCGTCGTCGCCCAGCTTGGTGATGACGTCGCCCTCCTGAATGCCGGCCTTGGCAGCAGGACCGTCCTCGACGACGCTCGCCACATACGCGCCGCTATCGGTGCTCAGCTTGTTGGTGCGGGCGTTGAGCGCATTGACGCTCGAAAGCGTAGCGCCCATGTACGGATGCACCGGCGTCTTGCCGTCGATAATCTGGTCGGCAATGTTCTTGGCGTAGTTAACGGGAATAGCAAAGCCCACGCCTGAGCTGGAGCCCGAGTAGCTCTCGATGAGCGAGTTGATACCCACCAGCTCGCCATTGTCGTTGACGAGCGCGCCGCCGGAGTTGCCCGGGTTGATGGCGGCATCGGTCTGGATCATGTTGGCATAGATGGTGTTACCGCTGGTAGAGCTCATGGCCGTGGAGCGGTAGAGCGCCGACACAATGCCCGTGGAGACAGACTGCTCGTTGCCAAACGGCGAGCCGATCGCCATAACCCACTCTCCCACGTTGAGCTTGGAGGAATCACCAATCTCGATTGGCGTGAGCTTGGAGGCGTCGGCGTCCTTGAGCTTGATGACGGCCAGGTCGCTCGAGGCATCGTTGCCCACGAACTCAGCCTCGTAGGTGGTGCCGTCGTCCATGGTCACCACGTACTGGTCGTAACCATCGACCACGTGGTTGTTGGTGAGGATGTGGCCCTCGGTATCGAGCACGACGCCCGAACCGACGCTGCCCGAGCTATCCGACTCATCAGCAGACTGCGAAAGCGAGCCATTCTGGCTGCCGCTCGAAGTGGCGGTAATGGAAACGACGGAGGGCAGGGCCTTAGCAGAAACGGCCTCGGCCAGCGTGGTGTCCTCGGAGTCAATGGTGATCTTTTGCGTCGACGAACCCGAAGCACCCGCCGTCACGGCATTCTTGCCACCACCGATATCGAGCGTGCCGCTCATAATGAGCGCAATGACCAGCAGGGCTCCGCAGGCACAGCCGGCAAGCGCCGTAATAAAGATCGGCAGCTTTTTGGTCTTGGTCTTGACCACCGTGTGCTTGTTCACGACCTGCTGGCCACCCAGCGGCTTGCCGGTCTGCGTGTCGTAGGCCTGCACGTAGGGAATGTTACTGCCGGCAGGCGTCGACTCCACCTGCACACGCGGCTGCTGCTGGGTCTCGCCGGCGTTGCCCGCATCCTGGGGACGCTGGGAATCGTACTCGCTCATGGCTGCGATCCTTTCGTCAAATAACCAAAGGCCCGCCAAACATGTGGCGGGCCATCATTGTTCACGTTGAGTTGTACCCCAATATGCGGGCGCAAGTGTATGAGAACGCAATCTTTTAGGAAGGCTTAAGTTCTGCCGCAGACCCGAAAGGAATCCGTACCTGCGTCAAAACCACCACAAAAGTGCCTGTCCCCTTTGTGGTGGAAATCTAGTCTTTAAACAGATAGCCCACGCCGCGGACGGTGGTGATGTGCGCCGCGATCTGCGGACCCACCTTGGAGCGGATGCGTCGAATGTGCACGTCGACGGTGCGCGTGCCGCCGCAGTACTCAAAGCCCCATACGCGGTGCAGCAGCACCTCGCGGCTGTAGGCGCGGTTGGGGTGCGTCGCCAAAAAGCTCAGCAGCGAGTACTCCATCAGCGTCAGGTCGATGGGCTCGTTATCGAGCGTCACCTGGTAGGTGGCCAAGTTGATCTCGAGGTTATCGATGTTGAGCACATCGTCGGCGGCGACGGTCTCCTCCTCGCCCATCAGGCGCTGCGCACGAGACTTAAGCTCGTTGGGCGTCGCCGTGGGGCATACAAAGTCGGCATGCGCGTGATTGGGCAGGCGCAGGGTGCCGAGCGCCTCGTCGTCAACGATCACCAGCATGGGGACGCCGCCGCGGTCGTCGAGCCACTTGGCAATCTGATCGATGCGGTCACTGCGGATGCCATCGGAATCGAGGATCAGCAGGTCAAAGTCGTGCGCCGCAGTCGGCGAATCGGGGGTTGCCAAGCTCACCTCGACACCCAGAGTGGTCGTCAAGCTGCGGGCAAACTCGTGGAAGCGCGTCGTGCGCGCCATGAACAGGGCACTCTTTTCGGACATATCGGCCTCCAAAGAAATGAGCTCAATCGTACTGGAACAAGCCAGCACGATTAGGAGTTCGCCAGGTAGTGCTTGATCTCCCACTCGGTGATCGTAGACTCAAACTTATGCCACTCGTCGCGTTTCTTTTTGAGGAAGAAGCTGTGGATGTGCTCGCCGAGGGCATCCTTCATAAACTGCGAGTCCTCAAACACGTCGAGCGCCTCTTTGAGCGAGCGCGGTAGCGGCGTGTAGCCGGCCTCAACCATCTGACGGTCGGTGAGCTTGAGCGTCTCGGCCGTGGCCTCGGGCGGGAGCTCCAGCTTGCGCTCGATGCCGTCCAGACCAGCCGCCAGCGTGACGGCGTTGACCAGGTACGGGTTGGCCATGGGGTCGGGGCTGCGAAGCTCGATGCGCGTGGACAGCTGCTTGCCGGGCTTGTAGACCGGAATGCGGACCATGCTCGCGCGGTTGCGCAGGCCCCACGTGGCGTACTGCGGCACGGAGTCGCCGCCTGTGGTGATGCGCTTGTACGAGTTGACCGTGGGGTTGGTGATGGCGCTAATCTCGCGGGCATGCGCCAGGATGCCGGCCATGTAGTGCTTGGCGATATCGGAGAGGTGGTACTTCTCGTCGTCCTCGCCCCAAAAGACGTTGTTGCCGTCGTGGTCGAATAGCGACTGGCACAGGAACATAGCGCTGCCGTCCTCGCCCGCCAACGGCTTGGGCATAAAGGAGGCGTGGCAACCGCTCTCGTAGGCCTGCTGCTTAATGATGAGTTTGGCCGTGGTGATGGCGTCGGACATGCTCAGGGCCTCGGCGTGGCGCAGGCTCATGCCGTGCTGCGAGCGGCCGGCAGCGTGGAAGGTGTACTCCACGGGCACGGACATCTTCTCGAGCGTGAGGACCGTGTTGCGGCGCAGGTCGCGAGCGGCATCGCTCACCGAAAGATCGAAGTAGCCCACGTTGTCGAGCGGCTCGGGCGTGTGCTCGTCGGGGAAGTAGTAATACTCCAGCTCGGCACCCACGTTGAGCAGATAGCCAGCCTTCTCGGCCTTGCGGAACATGCGGCGCAGGGCATCGCGTGGATCGCCGGCAAAGGGCTTGCAATCGGGAGTGCACACGTCGCAGAACACGCGGGCGACGCCGTTGTGGCTCGGGCGCCACGGCAGGATCTGGAAGGTCGAAGCATCGGGAAACGCCAGCATGTCGGCTTCCTCGGGCGTGGCAAAGCCCTCGATGGCGGAGCCGTCAAAGCCAATACCCTCCTCAAAAGCGACCTCGAGGTCCTCGGGGCTAATGGCAAAGTTCTTGAGGCGGCCGAGAATGTCGACAAACCACAGACGCACAAAGCGGATGTCACGCTGCTCTACGGAGCGGAGTACGTAATCGATGTTCTGCTGGTTCATGTCGCTCCCCTTTCTTTCGGGCGGGTTTCGACTGGTCTATATCGCAGATACTATCGCAGAAAAATGTTTCCGCAGGGTTAAAGCGTATCAAGCGCTCAAAAAACGTGCGCGAACAGGCAGTTGCGAACGAGCGGCTAGCGGTCAGATTCGGAGACAATTTGTCTACAGGCTCGTTCCAGCGTAGGGAACTCCATCGTCACTGCATCCCAAACAACCGAGCGGTCGACATTGCCGTAATCATGCGCAAGATAATTTCTCATGCCGATAATTCCACGCCATTCGATTTCGGGATGAAGCCGCTGCGAGCGTTCCGACAATTTGCCCGCTTCTTCCGTTACCCTAAGCGCACACATCAAAAGGGAGTCCGCCAACGCCCTCGTCCGCACGTCATTCGCATGCAGAAACTGGTCCTCGGTGATATCAAAAACCTTGATGCGCTCGTTCGTTTCAGAAATGGCATCCAAAACCTCTTGGGCGCGAAGGCTGTCTGACTTACGCGCGATCATAAAGGATCACTCCTTCGCGCTCGATTACCGCGGCAAGATCGTCATCAAGATGATCACTAGAGACGAGATCAACCTGCCTCCCGGTTTCTTTGCGCACCGCCTCACCAAATGCCGACAGCGCGAAAAGACCAAAGCCCCGCTCGCGATCGACTTCGAGGCGCAAGTCAATATCACTATCGGCATGCGCCTCGCCACGGGCATACGAACCAAAAAGAATCACGGTTTTGATGGCGGGAATCGAGCTGGCCGCCTCGCGGACGGCGGACTCAATCTGGGCAGTATCCAAAATGCCCGCCGCGGCGCTTTCGCTCGCAGAGCTTTTACCGAGTGAAGGAACAAACGGCAGAGAGCGTTCGCGCAGCATCTGCCTCATAAACATATTGACCGCAACAGACGAAGTCATGCCAAGCTCTTCGCACAGTTCGGCAAATGAGTCTTTAATTGACGAGTCCACTCGCACACTCAGCACAGACGCAGCCATGGATACCTCCTGTATGACATTGTCTATATATTATCACACAGACTAGCGCGAGGTTGATGCGCGGTGTTCGATGTGGCCGGGGATCTCGATGCGTTTGGGCGCCAGCTTTGCGGCTTCGCCCACGGTAGTGGTAACAACGTCGATGCGCTCGGAGAGGCGCTCGACCACGCGCTCGGCGATTGTAAGGGTGTCTTGCGCGGCCGTGGTCACGCCGCCAAAGAGCACATGGTTCCAGGGGTAGTCGTCAAACGTCGCGATTTTGAGCCCCGCCGGCAGCGAGGGACCAAGCTGCGCCAGCGCCTCGGTCAGACGCAGGAAAACCAGGCCGTTGACAGCAATGAGGCCGAGCTTTTTGCCTGCATAGCCGCGGATGGTCTCGTCCAAGCGGCCGACGCCCGAGGCGCCACCGTCGGCCAGAGTGACGACCTCACCCGCAAGGCCGCGTCGCGAAAGTTCGTCGGCAAAGGCCTCGGCACGCTCGCGACGCACGGGGCTGTCGTCGCTTGCCTCGGTGAGCAGGCACAGGCGCTCGCTGCCTGCAGCGGCCAAGGCGTCTACCAGACCGGCGACCAGCTCACGGTTGTTAGATGTCACTAGATCGACACCGCCGTCGGCAACGTCGCGGTCGAGCAGCACGACGGGCAGACGTCCCGCTGCCGCGGCGATCGCCTCGTCATTGCCTCCGCAGGTGTTAACGACCAGGCCGTCCACGTCAGCATCGATAAGTCTGGCGAGCGACTCGGCCTCCTTAGCGGGGTCGTTGCCGCTAATGGCCGTCATGAGCGAGCAGCCGCGCGCGGCGGCGCTGGCGGAAAGCCCTTCGAGCATGGCGCTCGAGAACGGGTTGGCGATGTCAGCCAGAATCACACCGATGAGGTTCGTACGCGAGCTGCGCAGATTGCGCGCGGCGGCACGTGGGCGATAGCCGGTGCGCTCGATAACTGCCGCGATGCGAGCACGGGTCTCCTCGGTCATTTGCCCGGGGCGGTTGTTGAGATAGCGCGAGACCGTGGCCGGGCTCACGCCCGCCTCGGCGGCAATGTCCTTGATTCTCATCTGCGCCATAACGCACCCCGTTTCCCAATTGTCGGCGATCTGAGCCATTTTAGGCATTTTTTTAAAAATCTCGGTTGCAAAACGTTGTAGGTGAGTATACTACAACTCGAAACGAAACCGATTTCGTAAACCGATTTCGGCGAGCGTTGGCACGCAGGTGCAAAGACGCACCCTACCGTCTTGGCACCTGCGTGCCAACGCCATATCAAAGGTGTACGCACGAGCAAGAAGGAGCTACGCGACCATGGGTAAAACGGTTCTTACCTTCGGCGAGATCATGATGAGACTCTCGCCCAAAGACCACCTGCGTATTGAGCAGGCAACCGAGTTTGACGTCCGCTACGGCGGCGCCGAGGCCAACACTGCGCTTTCCCTGGCCTACCAGGGCGACAAGGCCGCTTACGTCTCCGTTGTTCCGGCCAACCGCCTAGGCGAGTGCGCGCTGCGCTCGCTGAAGGCCTACGGCGTCGACACAACGCGCGTCGTGCGTCAGGGCGACCGTCTTGGCTCCTATGTGTTTGAGGTCGGCGCCTCGCAGCGCGGCAACGGCTGCGTCTACGACCGCAAGTTCTCTGCCATCAACATGGCCAAGCGCGATGTTTTTGACTGGGACGAGATCCTCAAGGGCATCGATGTCTTCTACTTCTCCGGCGTGACCCCCGCCGTCTCCGACGAGATGGCCGCCGCCTGCAAGGAGGCGCTCGCCGCCTGCCGCGCCAAGGGCATCACCACCGTGTGCGACGTGAACTATCGCGGCAAGATGTGGTCGCCCGAGAAATCGCAGGCCACCATGAAGGAACTCCTGCCGCTCGTCGACATCTGCATCGCCAACGACGAGGATGCGCCTGCCGGCCTCGGCATGACCTGCGTCTCCGGTTCCCTTGCCCACGGCATCGAGGAGCGCGACACCTACGTCGAGATGGCCCGCCAGATCTGCGCCGAGTACGGCTGCAAGAAGGTCGCCTCGGTCGTCCGCAACATCTCCTGCGTCGAGCGCTCCATCTGGATGGGCATGCTCTTTGACGCCGAGAGCGGCGAGCACTGGTTCTCCCCTGCTCACGACGTGCACGTGCTCGAGGGCGTTGCCGCCGGCGACGCTTTCAACGCCGGCCTCGTCCATGCCCTCATCAACGATTTTGACCCGCAGGACGCCGTCAACTACGCCATTGCAGCGTCGATCCTCAAGCTCACCATCAAGGGCGATTCCAACTTGGTGACCGCAGACGAGATCGCAGCCGTGGCATCAGCCGCCGACGGTGGCACCCGCGTCGCGCGCTAGTCCGTCTCCATTCCGCGGGCCGCAGCTTTCCAATCCCATACCCCTGCGGCCCGCTCCCCGATTCCTCCGACCGGGCAAAACCACCAGTCCCATTCCGGTTTTGCCTGGCATTCCCTACATGACTGGTCGAGCAGCCGGTTTTGGAATTGCTTGAACCCCAAGCAGTGCCTCCGATAACCAATCCAAAATCGGCTCCTGACCAGCACATTTGGCAATCACGCGCCCATGCGCGCCACACATCGAAAGGAACATCATGTTCGATCAGTTCTACACCACGCTTGAGTCCCTGGGCATCGTGCCGGTCGTTGTGCTCGACAAGGTCGAGGACGCCGCTCCGCTCGCCCACGCCCTTATGGCAGCTGGCATGAAGTCAGCCGAGGTCACCTTCCGCACCGCCTGCGCCGCCGAGTGCATCGCCGCTATGGCCGAGGCCGAGCCCGAGATGTGCGTTGGCGCCGGCACTGTCCTGACCGTCGAGCAGGTTGAGCAGGCCCGCGCAGCCGGTGCCAAGTTCATCGTCTCCCCGGGTTACAACGAGGACGTCGTGAAGCACTGCATCGACATCGACCTGCCCGTCCTTCCCGGCACCGTGACCCCCTCCGAGGTCACCGCAGCCGAGAACCTGGGCCTCAAGGTCACCAAGTTCTTCCCCGCGTCCCAGTATGGCGGCCTGAACACCATCAAGGCCCTCGCCGCTCCGTTTGTCGGTCACCGCTTTATGCCTACCGGCGGCGTGAGCACCGCCAACGTCGAGGAGTACCTGAGCTCCTCCGCCATCATCGCCTGCGGTGGCACCTGGATGGTCAAGCCGGCCCTGTTTGCCGACGGCGACTTCTCCAAGGTCGAGCAGATCGCCCACGAGGCCATGGACGTCGTCAAGAAGGTCCGCGGCTAGGTTTAGCTCTCTATCGTGAAAGGGGGCGTGCCCTAAACCTCGCCCCCTTTCTTTTAAAGCGGCTCGGAAGCGCGCCGTTTCCGTCACGAACAAGAACCAAAACCGTCTTGTATGCTGATAGAACGTGACGGAAGCGACACGCCTCCAAGCCGCTTTGCCTACTCGGCTGGCCGTCGCGCTCAACTAAGCCACTTCGACAAAAGCCGAGCCACCAAAACAGCTGCGGTGCCGTCTGGAGGAATAGACCCTTGCTTCCGGTCTTTTCCTCCAAGCGGCGCCGCAGCTTTTTCGTGCCCCGGTTACGCCCCAACGCAGTTGCGGTGAAATAGGGACTGTTTGCGCCACCTAGGTCGCAAAACAGTCCCTATTTCACCGCAACTTATATGGGGATTGATTAGATGAACGAGTCTTTGGACAGCTCAAAATAGTCGGGATGCAAGGCGATAACCGGGCCCTGCTCCTCGGGCATCAGGTGCAAGTGCGTCTCTGCCAGATAGC
Organism: Collinsella sp.; assembly: GCA_019424905.1. Classification (GTDB taxonomy): domain Bacteria; phylum Actinomycetota; class Coriobacteriia; order Coriobacteriales; family Coriobacteriaceae; genus Collinsella. The sequence continues at coordinate 68,515 of JAHYYP010000008.1, forward strand.
TCGCCGTATCGGTGTCGCCTTCCTTAATGGCCTCCAAAATCCGACGGTGCTGACGACGAATCGGCTCCCAATCCAAATCCTGCGACACCATACGCAACCAGTTGTATCGCTCAAAATGCGTGTTGATGCTCTTCATCCAATCCCACAACATGTGACGGCCAGCAATCTCAAAACACGTCTCATGGAACAGGTTGTCCAGGTCAAAGAAACGACGCGTTTCGCTATGGTCGAGCGACTCGGACTCGGTAAGAATCTGCTCAAGCCGCTGCTTTTGCTCGGGCGAGGAAGCCGAACAGCATTTAATAAGCACGCTTCTCTCGAGCTTCTCACGCAAGAAACAGGCGTTCTCGGCACGCTCCATGCTGATTTTTGAGACATAGGTGCCGCTTTTGGGACGCGTTTCCACCAGCTCCTGCTCACGCAGGCGCACAAATGACTCGCGAATGGGCGTGCGCCCGATTCCCGTCTCCTTTTCCAGACCAATCGCCGAAAGACGCGTGCCGGGCCTGAGCTCGGCATAGATGATCTTGGAGCGCAATGCGTTGTACGCCTGGTCTTGCAGGCTCTGATAATGCTGGTGCTGTTCCATAAAGCCCTCGGATAAGTCCTCGGTTAGTCGAATACCACCATGCAATACTATCGCATCCCCCGCCCCCTCATAAGTTGCGGTGGAATAGTTCCTGTTCAAGGCCTTCAGCAGCAAAAACAGGAACTATTCCACCGCAACTACAGCCAACGAGTTGTTGCGATTAGGTGAACGTTCACCTTTTTATTGTTTTTCTCTTCGCAAATAAAATCCCGTGCGTATACTTAGGCTCAAACGAAACCGATTTCGTTGAGCGTGGGCAATAGGATGCTAAGACACACCCTACCATCTTGGCATCTTATCGCCCACGCAATGCCATTTGCTTTCTTCCCGTCTCGTTGGACCTTTAGTCCCATTCCGGCACAGCGAGACACTTCCTAGACGACTGACCGTGGGGCCGGCTTTTCTGCTTTTGCAGCAGTGCCTCCGATAACCCTCTTTTGCCGGCCCGGGTCAGCTTTTTCACACAACCGAAAGGACGGGTAGCAACATGCGACCGCTCATCATCATGCATGGCGAGAACATCGACTGGTGCCATACCGTCATCAGAATGCTGATGTATCTTGTGGGCGTTGCAGTACTGGCACTCGGTATGAGTCTCCAGACGGCATCCGGCCTGGGCGTCGCCGCGCTCACGTGCTTTGCCA
>JAHYYP010000009.1 GCA_019424905.1 Collinsella sp.
GACTTGCAGCGACGGACCTCGGGACGCTCTTACACCACGTCTGCGCGCGCCACCGGGTTACAGCGCTTAGCGCCTCTTTTGGACTCCAAACAGGCCGCCGCCATGGGCTGCGACCTGTTTTTTTGCCTGCTGTAGGGTGTTAGCTATATGGCAGTGGGCAAAAAATGCCAAATATGAGTACTGTTGCTAAGTGAATAGCATTTACATCCAAGAAGATAATGAACATAAACTATAGTATGTTCATTAAAATTGGTTCCAATACGCCTTAAACCAGTCAGGTTGGCTGCTTTAGGGGTTGTAGGAGACGCTCAGACGTCATTTTGGGTGGTTTTGCCTGTTACTAAAATGGTAACACTACTCATATTTGCCTTTTTTGTCCACAGACCTTTGAGGTTGCGGCGAAAAGGGCTTGTTTTGATTGTTTGGGGCAGGCGCGAGGCGCGGAAACGATGTCTGGAACGGCGGAGCGGCTTGGAATTCATCCGTAGAGGTCTTCATTGGCTGCGCCAGGAGTGTCCCTAACTGCCGGAGGGGGTGTCTGCCGTAGCAGACACCCCCTCCGGATGTGGGAAGTTTACGCTGCAGGTTACTTGTCGGTGCCCAGCTTGTGTGGCTTGAGAGCGAGCGCATTGACGAGTGCGTCGGTGGCAGACTTGACGGCTGCCGGCTGCGGATCGTTGACGTGATCCTCGGGGTGTACGGGCAGGTCCTTCTTGACGGCATCGTGGATCAAGTTGAGGTACTCAGTCACGCCAGTGGTCGATAGGTGCGTGCCATCGCCATCGAACAGGTCGTTGCGGTTGGCACTGTATCCGTACCAATCGATAACGCGCACGTTCTTGTAGCGCGTAGCGGCGTTGGCGATGGCCTGGTTGGTAGAGCCAACCCACGGCTGCGGGCTGCGCGTGTTCACAAACACCACAATACGCTTATCTCCTGCATCGGCCATGATGGCGTCGATCTGGTCGTCGGTTACCAAGCCGTTGGTGCCCAGCGCAAAGACCACGATCTTGCCGGCAAGGTTCTGCTGGAGATAGCCCTCAAATGTCGCGCGGCCCGCATCAAACTGGCGGCCCTTTTCGGCATCGATATGGCTGTGTGGGAACACGCCATCAAAGGAATCAACGGCACGCAGCGACACGGAGTCACCGATCATCAACAGGTCGTAGGAGCCATCGGGGAAGCCGTCGTTGTCCTTGTCGGTGTCGTCGGCCGCCTGCTGGTCGGTGGGCGCGGTGTTTTTGGCTTCCTTGTTCAGAACTTCGGCGCCCTCACCGCTCAGCGCAGACGTCTCGGGCACAAAGATCAGGCCGCCCAGTGCAACGACCAACACGACAGCGCAGGTTGCGCAGGCAGGGACGTGCGCGCGTGCCCAGTTAGCGGGCTTTGTGGTGCCATCGCGGAACTCGGCGACGGTGCGGCCGAAGGCGCCCTTCCTAAACGGCGTTTCGATAAAGCGATAGGAGCACTCGGCTACGGCGACCACCAGCAGCACCTGCAAAATGTACTGCCACCAGGGCGTATCGTTGATGTTGGCGACCGGGTTCATGAGCAACAGCAGCGGATAGTGCCACAGGTAGATGCTGTACGAGCGCTTGCCAATCCACACGAGCGGCTCGGCGGACAGCGCGCGGGCAACCATTCCCTGGGGCTGCACGCAGGCCGCGATGACCATGAGCGTGAGGATCGAGCACAGCAGTGTGCCTCCGCGATACTGGAAGGCGGTGTAGCCGTTGGTGAGCGCGACCATGGCGGCAAGGCCAACCAGACCCACGACGCCCAACACATCGATGGATGCGGGCGAGGACCAAAAGCGCACGAGGGCGCTCGGCTGTGCCGGGGCGGTCTCGGCTGCTTCGTCGGCCTTCTCGCCAGGCTTGCCCTCGGCGTTCTTGCCGTGCTTGGCGGCGCCAGCTAGGCGATTGAGCCCCAAACGACGAGCGAGACGCACCGGCGCCAGGTCGCGATCGGGGATAAAGGCCATCCAGGCACCCAGCAGCAGCGAGAACACGCGGGTGTCGGTGCCGTAGTACACGCGGCTGGGGTCGGCGGCAGGGTTGTAAAGCACCATCATGGCTAGGGCAGATACCGCGGCAAGGCCCAGAACCACGCGGCGCGTGTTGGGCTTGCTCACATGCATGGATACCATGGCAAACAGCAGTGGCGGCCAAATCAGGTAGAACTGTTCCTCGATGGCAAGCGACCAAAAGTGCGTGAGCGGCGAGGGGTCGCCCAGAGCATTGAAGTACGAGACGTTTTGGGCAATCTGCCACCAGTTGTTGAAGAACAACAGCGACGGCAGGATGTCGGGGCGCATCTTGGTGAGCATCACGTGGTTGAAGACGGTGCACAGCGCACAGGTCACCACCACGACGGTCACCACGGCGGGGACCAGGCGACGGATGCGGCGGATCCAGAAGCTCTTGAGGTCGATGCGGCCGGTCTTAGCGACTTCGTTGAGCAGCAAGCGCGTGATCAGATAGCCCGAAAGCACAAAGAAGATCGTGACGCCGAGCAGGCCGCCCTGAGCCCACGTGAGGTTAAGGTGATAGAGCACCACCGCGACGACGGCGAGCGTACGCAGGCCGTCGAGTGCAGGGATGTAGCGGGACTTGGGGCGAGCGGGCGTCTGCTCCGCGGCGGGAGTGTTGGCGCGGCCCGCGTTGTTGGCAGAAGCGCGATGGGGGCTCGCGGTGCGTCGCGGTTCGTCGGCACGGCGTTCGCCCTTCACGCGTTCGTGCGGCGCCGGCTCGTTGCCCGTGCGGCGTCGACCGCGCGAGCCCGATTGCGAGAGTTGTTCCATAAAACATCATCCAATGACGAGAATAATCATCACGCCTTCATTGTAGCTGCCTGCTCCTGTGAATGCTTGCTGCTGGCGCAAGCTCAAGCGCGCGTCCACATCAAAGTGAACTAAAGTTATAGGGGGTGCGAGAGTGCACGATCGACGGCCGACGGTGGGCATAAGGCCCGCAGATGAGGAGGTTTCCATGGCAGATCGCGGCATCGTTGCGGTGTTCGGCAGCATGAACATGGACCTTTCGGTGGCGTGCGAGCGCATACCGCGTGCGGGCGAGACCGTCGGCGGCAGCGGGTTTATCACCAACGCCGGAGGCAAGGGCGCCAATCAGGCCGTAGCTGCCGCGCGTATGGGCGCGTGCACGCACATGATCGGCGCGGTCGGTCGCGACGCGTTCGGCGCGTCGCTCGTGGCGGGGCTCCAAGACGCCGGCGTGGACTGTGACTTTGTAGTGCATCGCGATGACGTGGAGACGGGAACGGCGACCATCATTCGCTGCGAGAGCGACAACCGCATCATACTGTCACCGGGCGCCAACCATGCGCTTGCGGGCGCGGACGTTGCCTGCGCGTTGAGGCGTCTGGTGGCCCATGAGCTCGACGGCGACGCCAGCGAGATTGCCCCGGCTGCCGGAAGCGTCTTTATCGCCCAGGGCGAATGTGACCTTGCGGCGACGGCCGAGGCGCTTGTTTGCGCTCACGAGCTGGGGTTCTATACGGTCTTTAATCCAGCGCCCGCCTGCGAGCTGCCTGCGGAGGTCTGGCCTGCGGTCGACCTGGTCTGTCCCAACGAGACCGAGTGCCAGGTGCTGACGGGCATTCTGCCCACGGATGATGTGAGTTGCGTCGCCGCGCTCAATGCGCTGCTCGACAAGGGCGCCGGCGCCGCGGTCATCACGCTGGGCGGTGCCGGCTCGGTTACGCTCGGCGATGGCGGTGAGCTGCTGCGCATGCCGGCACTTTCGAGTGCGGTAGTCGATACCACGGCCGCCGGCGATACGTTTATCGGCGCGTTGGTGGCGGCTCGCCTAGAGGGCTTGCCGCTCTTTGAGTGCATGGCCGCGGGCGCTCGCGCCTCGGCAGTGACGGTGTCGCGCCTGGGCGCTCAGCAATCGATTCCCACGCGCGCCGAAGTTGAACATTGGTTTGGTTAAACGATAAAGACGGAGAAGCGGAGTAGAACAATGGCAATCAAGAAGCTGATCCTTGATCTGGATATGGGTGTGGACGATGCGATGGCGCTGGCCTATGCCATCGCGAGCCCCGAGGTGGAGCTCGTGGGCATCACCACGTGCTTTGGCAACGTGCGCGTCGAGCAATCGGCGCACAACTGCCTGGCGGTGCTCGATCTGCTGGGTCGCCCCGAGGTTCCGGTGTACCTGGGTGCCGACCGTCCTCTGCAGGCGACTGAGCCCTATACGCCGCCGGCGTCCACCGCGCTCATTCACGGCAAGAACGGCATCGGCGGCGCGAGCGTGCCCGCGTCGCCCTACGAGCCGGTGGGGGCGACCTCGGCCGACGGCAACGCTGCGGTCGATTATCTGATCGATGCCGCGCGCACCTATGGTCCCGATCTGGTCTACGTAGCGACTGGCCCGCTCTCCAACCTGGCGCTCGCCCTGGAGCGCGATGCGGCGGCGATGATGTCCATCGGCCGCGTGGTCGTGATGGGCGGCGCCCTTACCGTGCCCGGTAACGTGAGCGCGGGCGCCGAGGCCAACATGGCGAGCGACCCCGAGGCAGCCGACGCGGTGCTGCGCTCGGGCCGTAAGCTCACCATGGTGGGTCTGGACGTGACGCATCGCGTGGTGCTCACACGCCGCGACATTGCCGGCTGGACGGGCTCGGGCACCATGGCGGGCTGCGCATTTGCGAGCATGGTCGAGCACTACATTGGCTCGTACGAGATGAACGCACCCTACCTGGGTGGTTGTGCGCTGCACGATCCGCTGGCCGTTGCCGTGGCGGTCGACCCCACGCTCGTAGGTGCGCTCGGCTGCAACCTGCGTGTTGATCTGCTGGGCGAGTACCGCGGTCGCACCATCTGCGATGAGCGTCGCCTGTCCGATCCGGACAAGAGCGCGCTTGTGGCACTGACCGTGGATGCTCCGCGCTTCCTGTCCGAGTTCAAGACGCGTATGGCCCGTGTCCTTGGCTAAGTTGTCTTTTTGGGACGGGGCTTTTTTGACTGGTATGATTGGTGTGACCATTCGAACCAGCTAAAAGAGCCCCGTCCCAATTTGACTATCGAGAGGATCTGCCATGGAGCGCATCGCGAGCTTTTCCGTTGACCATCTGCTGCTTGAGCCCGGCGTGTACGTGAGCCGCATCGACCGCGATCCGGCGACCGGCGCCGCCGTTACCACCTTTGACCTGCGCCTGACCACGCCCAATAAGGAGCCGGTCATGAACACGGCCGAGTGCCACACCATCGAGCACCTGGGCGCGACGTTCCTTCGCAATCATGCCGAGTGGTCGAGCCGCATTGTCTACTTTGGCCCCATGGGCTGCCGCACGGGCTTTTACCTGGTTGTCTTTGGCGAGCTGACGAGCGAGAAGGTCTTGCCGCTCGTCCGCGAGCTGTTTGAGTTTGTCGCCGGCTTCGAGGGCGATGTCCCCGGTGCCGCTCCCGAGGAATGCGGTAACTACCTGGACCAGAACCTCCCCATGGCCAACTGGCTTGCGCGCCGCTACCTCGACCGCGACCTGGCCGATATCGACGAGAAGCATCTGCACTATCAGCAGGCGTAAGGGCTTTGTCGTCCAAAACGCGCGCATTGGGCGCCTTCGCTTATGCGGGGGCGCCTTTTTGTTGATTGGTCGGGGTGAGCGTTCAAAATCGCTCATGTTTGTTCTAGAATGTTCGTATAGTCACATTTACGAACAGGAGTGAACATGCATATCTACTCTGTCAACGATCCCGAGTTCAAATCCTATGGCAACGTTTGGGATGACGTTCCGTCTGAGCTCACGTCGCCCGTGCTCGAGGCGCTCTCTGCCACGCCCATCCCCGAGGGCAGCAAGTACGTTGCAAGTGCGCCGGAGCTCGAGGGCGTCAAGGATGCCGATAAACTGGGCTTTCTCATGTTTGGTGGCCGTCCCTTCCAGCTCGGCTGGTGCAACGGCCACAACACGCGTCTCAACTGCCTGGAGTACCACCGCGCGAGTGAGTTCAACCTGGGCGCGCGCGACTTTATCCTGCTCGTGGCGCATCGCTGGGAGATCGAGGACGGCAAGCTCGATACCGCGTGCGTCAAGGCGTTCTGCGTGCCGGCGGGCAAGGTTGTCGAGGTCTTCAACACCACGCTCCACTACACGCCGTGCATGGTCGACGACGGTGGCTTCCAGGTGATGGTGGCGCTTCCCGCCGGCACCAACGGCCCGCGCCCCGAGGCCGCAACCGACATGCCTACCGCCGGTGACAGCTACTGCTACTGGAAGGCCGACAAGTGGGTTCTCTGCCATGCTGACAGCCCCAAGGCTGCCGAGGGCGGCTACGTAGGCCTCATCGGCAAAAACCTCGATATCGCCTGCGACTAGAATCTTCTGTCTCGATCTGTAACATCTAGCGGGCTAAATCGTCTCTACCTGTTACAGATTTAGACAAACTGCAGGGGACAGACCGAACAATCTCGATCTGTAACACCAGGCTCGGTTTCGACGGCCTACCTGTTACAGATCGAGCCAAACCGGGCCCAAGCCGCCACAAAGGTGCCTGTCCCCTTTGTGGTGGCTGCCTAGAGTTGGCTGCGCAGATAGTCAGCCATATATGGAACGGCGAAACGCACGTAACCGCGGCGCGCCTGTTCGATTACGCCGGCGTCGATGAGGCGCCGGCGATACTTTTGCGCATAGTCGGGTGTGACTGACATACGTTTCGCTACATCGGAAATGCGCGAAACGGCGTCTTCGTCATCAGTCATTGCGTCGAGAAACGCGACGTCTTGGTCCGATAGCGCGGCGAGCGTCGTTTCACAAACATCGTTTTCGAAATCGGCTTTTGACGCTTCGATAGCTCCGTCGACTTGCTCTGGCGTTACGTGTTCTCCTGTCTTGCAGCGATTGCCGATGTTATAGCCGATGAGCTGCAGCATATAGGGCGAGCCTTGGGTTGCGCGAGCGGCACGGAGGCGAAGATCGCCTGGAATATCAAGGTCGAGCTCTTCGAAAGCCCGCTGATAATAGGCATCGACATCTCCGACTGAAAGCGGTTCGAGCGTGACCTTGCGAGCGCGGTTGAGAAATGTCAGCACGCGGTCATTGAGCGTTGCACAGACGGCTCCCGGGAGACCTGCCATAACAAGCGCGACGTTGAGTCCCTCACCGACCAGCTCTTGATAGGCGGTGACGAGCTGTCTAATCTCAGGTGAATTAGCTTGGAGCTCATCGATAAGGATGAGGATGCCGTGCCCCTGCTCGGTCAGCTTGCGCGCCAGCTGCGTGAGTTTGAACTGGAAACTCTTGGTCTCCTGCACATCGCGTGTGAACTCGAGACCGGCTGAGAAGCCGAAGACGCTCAAGCTACCGCCAGAAAGTTTGGGGAGATGACGCTTGCTGACATAAGGCTCGCCTGCTTCTTGGATTTTTTCAACAATGCGCTCAAGCATATCTTCGGAGGCTACGGTGGGTGTGGCGACAACAAAACCGAGCTTGCGTGCGCGGTCGGCAAGTTCCCACAGAAGAACCGTCTTGCCGCTGCCTCGCTGGCCGAGCATGAGCATGGCTCGGTCTCGATTGCCCGGCTCCTGCTCAAGACCGGAGATGAATGTCGAAATCACGTTCCCGCGACCCACCAGATAGGACGGGCGATTTCCAAATGAGGGGGAGAAGATGGTTTCAGTCATAAGTCTCCTTTCCTTTTTTTCCTATTTTTTCCTTTCTTTCCTATTCAGTCAAATGAATTGCTGAGCGAAGGCGGTTACGTAGGCCTCGTCGGCAAAACCTCGACATCACCTGCGACTAGAATCTTCTGTCTCGATCTGTAACATCTAGCGGGCTAAATCGTCTCTACCTGTTACAGATCGAGACAAACCGGGCCCAAGCCGCCACAAAGGTGCCTGTCCCCTTTGTGGTGGTTTGGGGCGGCGGTATCAGAAAGTGTCAGACGGGGGCGGCTGCCGGGCCGCCGTGTGCGAAAAGAAGTGTCGGCCTGCGTCGCTGTCGTTGGGCGAGGCCCTATTTGCGGGGATACTGAAACCACGACAAGCAGCGTATGAAAGGATCGATGCATGGCTTTTCGTAAAGACTTTCTGTGGGGCGGCGCGACGGCTGCCAACCAGTGCGAGGGCGCCTATAACGTGGACGGCCGCGGCCTTGCCAACGTGGACGTGGCTCCGCACGGCCCCGAGCGCTATGCGGTGGTCTCCGGCCAGCGTAAAATGCTCGACTTCGAGGACGGCTATTACTATCCCGCGCAGACCGGCATCGATTTCTATCACCACTACAAAGAGGACATTGCTCTCTTTGCCGAGATGGGCTTTAAGACCTTCCGTATGAGCCTGGCTTGGACCCGCATCTTCCCCAACGGCGACGAGACCGAGCCCAATGAGGCTGGCCTGGCCTTCTACGAGGATGTATTCCGCGAGTGTCAAAAGCACGGCATCGAGCCGCTCGTGACCATCGCGCACTTCGACTGTCCGATTCACCTCATCAAGGAGTACGGCGGCTGGCGCAACCGTAAGCTCATCGACTTCTACAAGAACCTCGCGACCACAATCTTTACCCGCTACAAGGGTCTGGTGAAGTACTGGCTTACCTTTAACGAGATCAATATGATCTTGCACCTGCCGTTTATGGGTGCCGGTCTGGTCTTTGAGGAGGGCGAGAACAAGGAGGCTGTCGAGTACCTGGCCGCCCACAACGAGCTCGTTGCCAGCGCTTGGGCAACCAAGATTGCCCACGAGATCGACCCCGAGGTCAAGATTGGCTGCATGCTCGCCGCAGGTAGCTACTACCCCTACAGCTGTCGTCCGGGCGATGTGCGCCAGGCGCAGCTCGACAATCAGGACAATTACTTCTTCGTCGACGTTCAGAGCCGTGGCTACTACCCGGCCTATGCCGTCAAGAAGCTCGAGCGTCTGGGTATCGATGTGGGCATGACGGACGAGGACCGCGAGATCCTGGCCGCCAACACCGTCGACTTCATCAGCTTTAGCTATTACAGCACCCGTTGCTCCGCCGGTGCCGATAACCCCGATGTCGAGCGCACCCAGGGCAACGCCTTCGCCGGCGCCAAGAACCCCTACCTGCAGGAGAGCCAGTGGGGCTGGGCCATCGATCCACTGGGCTTCCGCATTACGCTCAACGACCTGTACGACCGTTATCAGAAGCCACTGTTTGTGGTTGAGAACGGCCTGGGCGCCAAGGATGTTGTCGAGGAGGATGGTTCCATCAACGACGACTACCGTATCGACTACCTGCGCCAGCATATCGCCGCGATGCGCGATGCGGTGACCGAGGACGGCGTTGACCTGCTGGGCTACACCACCTGGGGCCCGATTGACCTGGTGTCTGCCGGCACGGGCGAGATGTCCAAGCGCTACGGCTTTATCTATGTGGACCGCGATGATGCGGGCAACGGCACCCTCAAGCGCTCCAAAAAGAAGAGCTTCGACTGGTACAAGAAGGTTATCGCCACCAACGGCGAAGATTTGGCCTAGGCTTTCCCGATAACCGTAGCCTCCTAACCAAGGCGCCCGGCGAGTATGTGCTCGCCGGGCGCCTTGCCGTCTGCGAATTTTGGGACATGCGGCCCGCTTTTTCGACCCATCTGTCGGTACACTAAAAGCACTATGGGTACCCGCGAGCGACATATCGGCCACGCGGCCGCCCGATCCGCTCCCGTGGCGGATCCCAGGGGCGGCAGGCTCTTCGCCATGCCGCGATTCCTTGTTGGCATAACACATCAGGTGTACCGCCACCGCGTCTTTGCTATCGCCGGTGTCATCACCGCGATGTTCCTCATGCTTTTGGCAGTCTTGCCGGCACTGTTCGCCTTCGACCCCAAACTTTCTAACGCCGTGCCAGCCTATGGCGAGGTGTCCGAAGAGGTCGTGGATGCGCTTGTCCATTCGAGCTCTCTCCCGCTGCTTGTCGCCGCAATTATATTTTCGATCTGGGGCGTATCGGTCTATCTGCGCTGTTTGGACTATGTGCTGCGCCGCCGCCTTGTTGCCGTCGCCACCATCTGCGCCCTGTGGATGATCGAAGTCATTCTCAAGTACAAGTCGTTCACGCCGTTCTATGCCACCGTGCTGTGGTACCTGTACTACGTGCCCATGACGCTCATTCCGCTGCTCTACCAGTTGTGTGGTCTGCGCCTTGTGGGCCTGGAGCAACACCGCCTGGGTCGCCGCTACTGCGCTGCGCTGTGGATTATGGCTATCCTGCTTATCGGATTTGTGCTCACCAACGATTTTCACCAGCAGGTCTTCCACTTTGACCGTACAAGCGACACCTGGAGCAACGATTACACGTACGGCTGGGGTTATTTCGCCGTCCTCGTGTGGACGGCCTTTAACTTTGTGGCCTTTTTTATCCTGGTGGGCCGGTCCTCGTCCTTTCGCATCCAACGTTTCTCGGGCACGGCGGCGCTCGTGCTGCTGGGCGGCGCGTTCTTTGCCATCTCATATGCGTTGCGCGTGCCCTGGGCATGGAGGCTCAACTTCTCGCTCGTCTATTGCGTCTTGTGCGTGGTGGCGATGGAAATCTGTCTCGATTGCGGTGTCGTTCCGTCATATCACGACATCGCCGGCATTTTCGACACCTTGCCGCTTGACCTCAAAGTTCTAACGCGCGACCTGCAGGAAGTCTATGCCACGCCAGTGTCAAAGCCAATGCCGGTAGGCGTGCGCGAGGAGTTGCGGACCCAGGCGCACAGCCGCGCCCATGCCTTTGCCGTGGCGTCCGATCCCGATGTGATGTACCGTGCCTTTCCACTGCTGGGCGGATCGGCCCTGCTTGCCCAAGACGTGTCGGATCTCAACGAGCTTAACCGTGAACTGGCACATCGTCGTATGGAGCTGCAGCGTCAAAATGAGCTGCTCGCCGCCGACTACGACCTTAAGACGCACCTGGCAGACCAAGAGGCCGAGACCTTGCTGGTCCAAGACGTGGACCAGGCGCTTGCCCGCGCGCTCGAAGGGATGTACGACCTGCTGAGCTCGCTGCCGCCGTTGACCGATGAATCGTCTTCGCACGAGCGCTACCGCATGCTCCAGCGCGCCAAGATGCTCGTCGCCTATTGCAAGCGCAAGGGGTCGCTCACGTTGGCACAGCACGGGGAGAGCGGTTTTGATCGCGACCGCATTCAGCTCATCGCCAACGAGCTCGCAAGCGACCTGCGCACCATCGATATCGATTGCGCCTCGATTATCGCCATACGGCGCCCGTTGCACGCCAGTACGGTAAGCGCCCTGTACGACTGCGTGTATGACTTTGCGTTTTTTGCCTACACCACCGACCATCCGGCGCTTATGTATCACTTGGGCGACCATGACCGATGCAGTGTCGAGCTGCGCGCCACGCTTTTTTCCAACGATGATGCAGATCTTTCGCAGACGCCCGCTGCGCAAGAGCTCGAAAGCGCTTTGCAAGGGCGCAACGTGGCATATCGCCTTGAGGGCGAGCCCGGCCAGCTGCGCATGATCGTCTTGATGCCGAGGGCGGGTGAGTGACGATGCAGATTTCGCTCATCCTTCCCCAAATCGTTGCGCTCGATGTTGTCTTTGCCCTGACTGCGTGTCTGCAGACGATCCACGTCCCGCTCATCGCATCGCGCCGCTCGTCCTATAACCGTAAGGTGATTTGCGCCTACGAGGCGAGTCTTGTGCTTCACCTGATGATTTCGGCGCTCATCTTATTCGCGTCGTCTGGCTCGTATCTGGTGGCGCCGCTTGACGTTTGCGCCAGGGCAATGGGCGGAGTGCTGTGGCTCAATGCCGCGATTTTTGCCTATGGCGTGGTGCTTATGGTGCGCTATCGTCGCCCCGTCATGCTGGTCGAGCTGCTGCTTGTTGTCGCCGTTACACCGCCGGTGGTTTTTGCCATGGGCTCGGCGTGGACCGTTGTCCTTATCGCAGAGGGAGCGTTCTTCCTGTTCCGCTCCATCGCGGCGCTCTTGATGGACGTCCGTAACCGCCAGGAGGATATCACCGCGTTCTCGACGATCGAGACCATCAACGTGATTCCCGTGGGCATCCTGTATCTGGACCCGAGGGGCCGTCCGCTGCTCATGAACCGCTGCATGCGCAAAAACCTGGTGGAACTTCATATGCCCACCGATCTAGGTGACATGAGCGGCACATGGAACGACCTGCGCAAACTTAGCATGCAAATGCCCGAAAGCAGTAGGAACCGTGTGCGGATTAACTTGGATCGTTTTGGTGATGCTCGCGCCGTGATCGAGATTTCTCCCGCCGAGATTCGCCTATTTGTGTGCGATCGTGTTATGGTTTCGGGCCGTTCGTTCGAGCGCATTATCGGTCTTGATGTGACAGAGTACGCGCATGCTCATGACCGCTTGGCGCAAGCCAACCACCTGCTTGAGCTTGCGGGCCAAGAGCTCCAGGCCCAGATCGAAGAAGTTAAAGAGGTTGCCGACAATGCGGCTTACCTACGTATGCGCGCCCGCGTGCACGATGTGATCGGGCAGCGCCTGTCCATTCTTCATCGCTATTTGGAGGAGGGGCGCCTGGATGACGAGTCACTCGAGCAGATTGACCCGTTGCTGCGCTCAATCGCCGCCGATTTGCGTAGTGACGGTGCCAGCGAGCCTGCAGAGCAGCTGGGCGATATCATCCATGCTTTTGGCCTGGTGAGTGTGCAGATCGATGTTGAGGGCGCGCTGCCCGAGGACGCGCGTGTCGCCGCCGCATTTTTGCAGATTATTCGCGAGGCCTCGACCAATGCCACCAAGCATGCGCAGGCGCATCGGGTCCATGTGCGCCTGTGGCAGGAGGGGGCGGATGCTGACGGCATCGCGCACATGACGATTTCTAACGACGGGTCCCCGGCCCCCGTATCGTATCGCGAGGGAACGGGTATCCCAGGTATGAGGCATGTCGCGCAAGATCTGGGTGGCAGCCTAGAGGTCCATGCTGCCCAGCCCTTTACGCTTGCGGTGTCCATCCCGCTGAGCTCCAACGCCACGGTCCAAAGGAGAAGTTCATGATCCGCGTCCTTATAGTCGAAGACCAGGCCATCCTGCGCGAAAGCCTGGCGCGCTCCGTTGGCGACCAGCCCGATATGACCGTCGTCGCCGCGATCGCCGATGCCTCCGAGGCCTTGGGTGTCGCGCTCAAGGAGCGCCCAGACATGATACTGATGGACGTGTGCACCGAACACGATTCAAACGGCATCGTGGCGGCGGCGCGCATCAAGGAGCGGCTGCCCGAGTGTCGCATCATTATCATGACCGGCATGCCCGAGATCACCTTTGTCGATCAGGCCCGCGAGGCGGGCGTCGATAGCTTTGTGTACAAGAACGTCGGTATCGACGAGCTGTTCGCCGTGATGCGCTCCACGCTGGCTGGCTATTGCACGTTTCCCAAGCCGCCCGAGAGCATTTTTTCGGGCACGGCGGCACTCGACGATGTCGAGCTGTCGATTTTGCGCCTTGCCTGCGAGGGCAAGAGCCGTCGCGAGATTGCGGCCGAGCTGTTTATGAGTGAGGGCACCATCAAGCGCCGCATCTCGGAGATCCTAAGCAAGACCGGCTACGACAACATCATGCGCCTGGCCGTGCATGCGGTGACCGAGGGCAGCATCGTCCCCAATATGGAGCGCCCGTAGTCGGTGTGCCGCCCGTGCTCCAACGCCAAAGATAGGCCGCCCGCCGTTTTGCATCTAAAAACGGCGGGCGGCCTGCTTGTGCGAGCGGTGCTGTCGGCATAAAGCGACGGGGCCGCAGAATTATCTCCTGCAGCCCCGCCTGGCAAGTGCGCGGATGTGTCCGCCAATCCGCGGCCGTCGATGTCTGCCGCTACGCGATGGTTGCGCTGTAGGAGGCGACGTCCTCGTAGGAATCGGTCAGGTAGGCGTCGATGCCGATGGTCGTATTGACCAGGTCGTCAAGGCTGTCAAGCTCACCGTTCGAGAACGTGAATTCCTCGGTGGCGCTGGTGCCGGGCATCAGGTTAGCCGAGAACCAGGGTTCCTTCATGGTGCCGTTGACGTTGGTCTTGCCGGAAGGAGCGTAGAAGGTCAGGTCCTTGTCGCTCTTGTTGGTGATGTTGACGACAAAGCCGATATCGCCCCAGTCGTCCTTGAACTTCTCGGTGATGGTGATGGTGCACAGATCGTCATCGGCGACGGTGACGGCGGGGGAGATTTCGACGTTCTGGACATCGTCGTCTTCGACGGCCTCATCGATCTCCTCTTCCTTCTCGGCCGCCTCGCGATCCTTCTTCACCGTGCCGGACAGGTCCTTGTCGGACTTGGTAAAGACAAGATTGCCGTCATCTTCTTCGAGGATGAGTTTGCCGTCCTTGAGCTTCATGTCATGCGACTCGTCTTCGGCGGTGATGGTTACGGTGGTGGCGTCCTTTGCCTCCCATTTAAGGTCGACAACCTCAAGGAACAGGTCGAGGGCGCCTGTACCGTCCTCGTCGAGAATCAGGACGCAGTGGACGCCCCAATCCTCGAGCATCTTCATGTACTCATCGGTCAGCTCTTCGCCCTCCAGGGTTCCACCTGAGAGTTCCCAGCTGCCGACGAAGTTGGCCTTGGGGTCTTTGCCGCCGCCGCTGCAGCCCGTCAGGGCAAAGGCGAGCGCCAGGACGCATGTCAGGAATGCGAGTACGGATTTTTGAACGTTGTCTTCATGGTGTCCTCCTTTATCGAACGAAACCCATAGAAGCAAATGCGGGGGTGGCGGACCTCCCCGCCAATTACCAGATAGAGGGGCTAGGGCCTGGGCGTTCCGCAGTTGCTGCAGAACTTGCCGCCGTTTTCGCTGCCGCAGTTGGGGCAGAACCACTTGGCCGGTGTCGGGGCGGGTGCGGGGCTGCCGCACTCGGGGCAGAACTTGCCGGTGTTGGTGGCGCCGCAGCTGCAGGTCCATGTGCCGGCCGCAGGTGTGACAGCGGGTGCCGGTGCGGGGGCGGGAGCCGGAGCCGGCTGCGGGGCAGCCTGCTGCTGTGCCTGACCGGCGGCGAACAGCTGGCTGGCGTTCACGCCGCCCATGCCGCCCGCCATGCCCATGCCCATAAAGCCGGCCATCGCGCCGTTGGGGTTGGCGGCTGCCGCGCGCATCGCATCGCTCTGGGCGCTGGCGATGTTGGCGGCTGCCATGGTGGGATCGCGCATGACTGCGGCCTTCTGCAGGTCTTTGATCATCTGCTCGTCTTCTTGCGAGGCGGCGATGGAGTTGACGCCAAAGCTCACGATCTCGACGCCGCGTAGGTCGCGCCAGTCGGCCGAGAGGACCTCGTTGAGCGCGCGGGCGAGCTCGGTGGTGTGGCCGGGGATGGCGCTGTAGCGAATGCCCATCTCCGAGATCTTGGCAAAGGCGGGCTGCAGGGCGGTGAGCAGCTCGGACTTAAGCTGGCTGTCGATCTTATCGCGCGTGTAGCTATCGGTTACGTTGCCGCACACGTTGGTGTAGAACAGCAGCGGGTTGGTGATGCGGTACGAATACTCGCCGTTGCAGCGAACGGAGATGTCGACGTCCAGGCCAATGTTGCTATCGACCACGCGGAAAGGTACGGGAGAGGCGGTGCCGTACTTGTTGCCGATGATCTCCTTGGTGTTGATGAAGTAGACGCGCTGGTCTTTGCCCGCGTCGCCGCCAAAGGTAAAGCGGCTGCCGATATTGGCAAAGGTTTCCTTGATGGAGTCACCCAGGTTGCCGCTGAAGACGCTCGGCTCGCTGCCGGTGTCAAAGACAAACTCGCCGGGCTCCAGTGCGACCTCGATGATCTTGCCGTTTTGCACCACGAGCATGCCCTGGCCGTCGTTGACGGCGATGACGGATCCGTTGGAGATGACGTTGTCCTCGCCGCGCGTGTTGGAGCTGCGGCCGCCGGTGCGCTTGCTGCCCTTGCAGGCCAAGACGTCAGCGGGCATCGATTCGCAATAGATAAATTCCTTCCACTGGTCGGCCATGACGCCGCCGGCGGCTCCCAATCCAGCTTTCAAGAGTCCCATGGTGATCTTCCTTTCTCGTCAAAGGCCGGGTGGTATTGGTCAGAATGGCTAATCGTCCTTGTTGTCCTTCATGACAACGGTGGTCTCGGTGTGGCTGAAGGTGTCGTGCTTCTCGGTCAGGTCGAGCTCGCCGCAGTAGCAATCGGCGTGGGTGGCCTCGTTGGCCGTCTTGAGCTGGCCCACCAGCAGCACGTCTGCGATGATCACGATGATCAGCGGCGCGACGATGTTGATGAGGATACCCTCGACATCGAAGGCGAGGTAATCCGGATCGAAGGCGTTCTCACCCATAAAGAGAATCTGGGAGAGGACAAATCCGATCACAAAGAACAGCACCGAGGCGATAGCGAGCTTGGGCTTGGAGCAGGGAAGCTCGCCGACCATACGGCCGGTTTGGCCGTTCATGGCAAACAGATAACTCTTGCCGTTCCACGAGGTGGAAAGCATCCACACGGGGAACAGGGCGTAGTCGCTGTCTTCCCAGGTGTAGTCGAGCTGCTTGCTTTCGACCGTGGCATCGTCATATTCGTCGACGACGGTCTCGCGCAGGGCCGAGATCGTACTTTCTTCCATACGACGCTCGGCGCGCGCCTTGCAGGTTTCGCAATCCTCGTCATAGCGGTTGGCGATGTAGCCGGGCATATAGGCGACCGAGAACGGGCGCAGCGCGTCGTAGTCAAACGGCTCGATGGCGTCCATGTGGCCGTCGGGCATCTTGGACGATCCGTCGACGGGCACGCGCTCAAACGAGATATTGCCCTTACGGTAGGCGTCGTAGTGGTCGGTGGTCGTGACGGTGCGGTCGGATTCCTCGGTCACGGTCTCGTTGGTCGCGTCAAAGTACACTTCGCCGTCAACGCGGGCGCCGTAGAGCCAAAACGGCACGTAAACGCCTTGGACCTCGTCGATGTGGTTGCCGGTGACAAAGCTCTTGGGCAGCAGGATTTTGCCCTTGTAGTGGTCTTTGAGCGCGGCCATAACGTCATCGCGTCCGAGCTTAAACGGAATCACCAGGTCGGGTGAGAAGTCGCCCGAGAGCTGGCCGGGTGCCACGGCGGAGTTGCCGCAGTACGGGCAGGTGGTGACGGCGACGGTGCCGTCGGACACGAGCTCGGCGCCGCACGACGAGCAGATGTAGCCAGCGTTTTGAGCCAGCTCCTGCACGGCATCGTCGACAGCAGGCTTGGGGGCCGCGGCTGCGGCATCGGCTTTGGCATCTGCCTTGTCCTGGCGCTCGCGATAGAGGGCCTCGACTTCTTCGACTTCAAAGCGCGAATCGCAGTAGTCGCAGACGAGCTTTTGCTCGGCGCTGGCAAAGTGAAGGGGGCCGCCACATGCGGGGCACTGATAGTTGACGCTTTCGAAGGCCATGATCGGTCCTTTCGCTGCCGGAGGCTATGCGCCGATGGCGCCGCCGCAGTATTCGCAGCGCCCGCTGGCATCGGGAATGGTGGTTGCACCGCAGAAGGGGCAGGTGACCGCGGTCTTGGGGGCCTTAGCGGCCACGACGCTGTCGCGCGTCTCCTGACGCAGCTGCACCAGCGCGTCGCGGACCTCGGTTGCCTGGCGCTTGGCCTCGCGGTATTCGATGGAACCGCGCTGGTCGATGGTGGAGTCGTTCACGCGCAGGTTGATCTCGGTAAAGTACGACGTGTTGACGTGGATGGTCAGGTTAAAGTCGTAATCCAGGTCGTAGCGCGGCGGGTTGTAGCTCTCGCGCTCGCCGTCCTTGGTCTCGCGATAGATCTCGGTGCGATGCTCGTCGATATCCATATCGCAGCCGAGTACCTGTGAGAACTCGATGATGTCGGGGTTGGCGTCGCGCCAGCGACTCTGCGAGGTGATGATCAACAGGCCCGCGTCTTCGTCGAGCATGATGTTGGTACGTCCGGCAGAAAGCGTGCGCGTGGGATTGAACGACGCCAGGCGCTCGGCATTGGCCTCGCGGTAGGCGAGTTGCTCGCGGATATCGTCCGCGGTGCTGGAGCGATAGCCGCCAAAGAAGGGGGAGAGCTTGCCGGCGCACTCTTTGCACAGGTAGCCTTCATTGATTTTTGTCTTACCTAGAAGTCCCAGCTCGGTACCGCAAATCGCGCACTCTTTCTTCTCGAACATCTTGTCAAAGAAGCCCATGGCTGCCTCCCATCAACTGGTAGCGTGTGTCACTTTTGATGATGGGGGAGTGCGCGATCCTTCGCGATACCCAGACGGCTCAAGGAGTCTCCACAACTGGGACACATGGCCCATTTTTTGATTGGACGCCGGGGACACTCTTCGGCCACTCATTGGGGACGTACTTAAATGAGTGGTAGTTGGAGACACTCCTGGCCGAGCTGGAGATCGCGCGCGTCCCTTCTGGTCCATGCGGCTCAAAATCGCGGCGTGATGTGGACGGCTGGGGTCGAATTGGCAACATTTCGAGCCTGGCTTCGATATTGAGACTGGTTCTTTATTAAAATAGATTTCCAGACAATTGAGCGGCCGGGGGTTAACCATGAGGGGCATGGGAGACACAACCGCATATTTGCGTCGGGGCATTCGGGAGATTATATGCCTGGCGCTGTTCTTCTTCACGTTTTTGGCGTGCGAGTATCTTTTTGATGTGCGCATGACCGAGTTCGTGTCTCCGAACGAGGTCGTTATTTATGAGAGCCTTGTCATCGGCGCGAGCGTGATTGGCTTTTTTGTGCGTCCCATTCTGTACTATCGCCGTCCCCATGCTATCGACGCAACGAGTGACGTCACGGGCGTTTTGCTGGTGGCGGCATTGCTGCTGTTGATTATGGCGGTTCAGGTTGAGGTAGTAATTGCCGGCGGCCTGGTGGCGTGCTGCGCCCTGGGCTATTGCGGATCGACTGCCCATGCAAATTTTGCGCGGCGCTTTGCGCGAACGCCCTGCTTGGCGCGCGCCGCCGCACTTTCTTACGCCATGGGCGTTCTGGTGCAGGTTCTCAACCACATGGTGATGCCTGTCGGCATTCCTCAGCAGGCTGTTCTGGTCGTCTGTGCGATCGCGCAGGTGGCGTTGCTCCACGGTGCCCAACGCGCCAAGCTGCGCGACGAGTCCGATCCCAACTTTGAACCCAGTGCTGCCGGGCTTTCGGTAGATGCTCTGGAATATGGCGCCAAGTGGCATGACGATCCCGAGGCAAAGGCGGCATTCCGTCGCGCCGTAGTTCGCCTGACCGTGGCGACGGCGTATCTTTCCAGCGTATTCGCCGCTCTCAACGCGGGCTTCACGACCTTGCATGCTGTCGGAGCCGTCGATTTGGGCGATTGGCCGCGCCTGCTGCTTGTCGTGAGCTCGTTGGTCGCTGGCGCACTATTTGACCTGCACGGCCGCTCGTATATGAATATCGGCATGACATGTGCCGCCATACTGTCCACGCTTTCGTTCTTTGTGCTCATCGTCGACGGCAATGGTGGCAACGAGCTCGCTGCCACGATCATTTTTTATCTGGGCTCGGGCTTTTTCGTGGTGTTCTTTACCACAAAATATGCTGCCGTCTCGCTCTATGCGCGCTGGTCATATTTTTGGCCGTGCATGGGTCGCGTCGTCAACAACGTGTGCTCGATGCTCGTGACGGCGCCGGCGGTGGCGATTATCTCGAGTCAAAACGTGCTGGCTGCGGTCGGTGCGGCGCTCGTGATGTTTGTGGGCATTGCGATTACGCTGCTGGGGCAGTTGGGGCAACGAGCCGATGATGCCGCGATGCGGGACGGACTGCCGCTTGCCACCGACGATCTTGGTGGGGATCTTGCGCCCACATGCTCCGACCCCGAGCCCGTGGAGACAGCGGAGCTCACGTCCGATGAACGCCTTGATGCCTTCGTCGCCACCTTTGGGCTTACAGAGCGCGAGCGCGATATTCTTGAGGTCTTGGTCGTTTCGGACCAGAGCGTTCAGGACATCGCCACAACGCTCTTTCTTTCGCGCTCCACGCTCTATCGCCACATTTCCTCGATCAACAAGAAGACCGGCACCGCCTCGCGCGTGGCCCTTATCAACTTCTTCTGGTCCTGGACGCCCAAGGACTAGCTAATCCTCCAATAAGTTGCGGTGGAATAGTCCCTAAATTAAAGTCACGAGGCTTTAAACAGGAACTATTTCACCGCAACTGCTGGGGGGATAGACTGCGGCGGCGGCAGCTGTGGTAGTGGCAACGGCAGCTGGCAGGGTGTTTTCCGTCTACTTGCTACAGCAGCTCGCCGTGGCGGGCAATGTAGCGGCGCTTTGCCAGCTGGGTGAGCGCGATATAGGCGGTAACGATGCCAATGAGCAGCCCAAAAAAGCTCGTGGGCAGCGGCATGAGGCCGAGCGCATCGGCGATGGGGCTTGCCGGCAGCCAGGTGACGAGCGCCAGGCCCAGCACGGTAAGAACGCACAATGCGGGCGCGGCGTGGTCGCGCGGGCTCGGCAGATGCGGGGAGCGCAACATGTGGACCACGAGTGTCTGCGACCACATGGACTCGACAAACCAGCCGCTCTGGAAGAGCGCAGCAAAGGTCGCCATACCCGCGACGTCGCCCGCGGCGGCAAGCTCGGACCAGCTTGCGTCCACGGCGGCGGGGCACACGACAAAGAAGAGCGCGGCGAAGGTCACGATGTCAAACAGCGAGCTCACGGGGCCCAGCTCGAGCATAAAGCCCTTGATGGACGCG
The DNA here is from genome assembly GCA_019424905.1 of Collinsella sp. Classification (GTDB taxonomy): domain Bacteria; phylum Actinomycetota; class Coriobacteriia; order Coriobacteriales; family Coriobacteriaceae; genus Collinsella. Next base: position 20,608 of record JAHYYP010000009.1, read on the forward strand.
GCGTCCCAGGCACGCGGGCGGGCAGTCCAGACGTCATCGACGGTGTCCCACGGCAGTGCGATGCACACGATCTCGTAGACCAGCGACAGCAGAACCAGCTGCAGGGCGCTCATGGGCAAAAACGGCAAGAACAGGCTCGCGACGGTCACGGACAGCACATTGCCAAAGTTGGAGCTCACCGTGGTCTTGAGGTACTTGAGCAGGTTGCCGTAAGTGCGGCGGCCTTCGATGATGCCGCGCTCGAGCACGCCCAGGTCCTTCTGAAGCAAGATGATATCGGCGGATTCCTTGGCAATGTCGACGGCCGAATCGACCGAGATGCCGCAATCGCTCGCACGCATGGCGGCGGCGTCGTTGATGCCGTCGCCCATAAAGCCCACGGTGTGGCCGAGCATCTCGCGCATGACACGTACCAGGCGCGCCTTCTGCAGCGGCGAGAGCTTGGCGAAGAGGTGGGTTTTCTCGGCGCGCTCGGCAAGTTCGGCGTCATCGAGCGCATCGATCTCGGAGCCGAGCAAGACGTTGCTCGCATCGATACCAATCTGCTCGCAGACGGTGGCGGCGACGCGGTCGTTGTCGCCGGTTAGGACCTTGACCGCCACGCCCTTGGCCTCGAGGGTGGCGACGGCGCCCGCGGCACTTGCTTTGGGCGGATCGAGGAAGGCCAAAAAGCCCATCAGCACCATGTCGCACTCGTCGGCGATGCCAAACTCGCCCACGCAGCGCGGATTGGTCTTCTGCGCCACGGCAATTACGCGTAGGCCCTCGGCGTTAAGTCCGGCGATCTGCTTGCGAATCTGGGCGAGCTTCTCGTCGGTGAGCGGCTGAGCGATGCCATCGATCTCGACAAAGGAGCAGATCTCGAGCATTTCCTCGGCGGCACCCTTGGTAACCATCTGGGTTTTGCCTTGGGCGTCGGCGACAACTACGCTCAGGCGACGGCGCGAGAAATCGAAGGGAACCTCGTCGACCTTGGTGTAGCGGTCGCGCAGGCTCTGGCCCAGCATGGAATCGGGTGCGACGGTCGAGGGTGTCACATCGGCACGGTCGATTACGGCCAGGTCGATAAGATTTTTGAGGCCGGTCTGGAAGAAGCTGTTCAAAAACGCATGGCGCAGCACGCGCGCGTCCTCGTTGCCATCGGTGTTGAGGTAGCGCTCGAGCACGATGCGGTCTTCGGTGAGGGTGCCGGTCTTGTCGCAGCACAGGACGTCCATCGCTCCGAGGTTTTGAATCGCCGGCAGCTCCTTGACGATAACCTGGCGACGGGCGAGGTCCTTGGCGCCCTGCGACAGGCTCGTGGTCACGATGACGGGAAGCATCTGCGGCGTGATGCCCACGGCCACGCTCGTGGCGAACAGCAGCGCGTCGATGACGTTGCCCTTGGTGGCGGCGTTGATGGCAAAGACGGCCGGCGCCATAACGAGCATCAGGCGCACCAGCAGCATGGAGACGCTCGAGACGCCGCGGTCAAACGCGCTTTTTTCGCCGCGCCCGTTGAGCATCTTGGCGATGCCGCCCAGGTAGGTGTCCGAGCCGGTGGCAACGACAAGCGCCATGGCGGCGCCGTTTTGCACGGAGGTGCCGGTAAAGACGATGTTCTTGCAGGCAGAGAGTGGCAGTGCGGAGCCGTCGGCGCCCTCGACGACGGTGACGGCGGTGGTCTTCTCGACGGCCTCGCTCTCGCCGGTGAGTGCGGACTCGATCACAAACAGGTCGCGCGCGGTGATGATGCGGGCATCTGCCGGCACCATATCGCCGGCAGAGAGACGGATTACATCGCCGGGGACGAGCTCGTCGAAGGGGATCTCGATGCGCTCGCCGTCGCGCAGGGCGGTGCAAGTGTTGGAGACCAGGTCCTTGAGGGCCTCGGCCGCATTGCCGCTGCGGGCTTCCTGGATAAACTTCATGCCGCCCGATACCAGCAGCATGGTGCCGATGACGATGACCGTGGAGGGGTCGCGCTGCGGTTCGGGCACGGCGAGCACGTCGATGTAGAGCGAGACCAGTGCGAGCGCGGCGAGGATGCCGGCGAAGGGATCGATGAACGCGTCGGCGATGCGGCGGGCGAGCGTTTTGGTCGTTGCCTCGATGGCGTTGGGGCCGACGGCGTTCAGGCGCTCAGTTGCCTGCTCGACGGTGAGGCCGTTTGCCGTGGCGTCAAGCAGTACGAGGGCGTCCTCGGCACTATGGGTGGCGGCGAATATGGTGTTCTTGGACAGGCCGGTATGAGCGGCAGGGCGCGCCGTGCGGCGGCGCTTGGAGATGGCTTCGAGTACCGTGACGGTTTTGAGCATCAGCATAGGGTCCTCCTTGTTGAGGGGAGTTAGCGTACGTGTCGTATTTGCTTCAAAAAACCTAGATGTCGCTCACGTCAAGCTCTTGAGCCCACAAAGGGTGCAGCGCGCCTTTGCGGTGGTTTTGGCGATCTGCCGGTGGCGTTTATGCGTGTGCGGAGTCCTCGCGGCGTGCCGAGGGCGACATGCAGGTTTTTCGACTAGGACTGCCTTCCATGGCACACCTCCTAAAGGCTGAGCGCAGCGCGCTTTGGGTATCTCGTACCCCTTTTTAATCCGCCCGTATTCTTGATGAGGGGGTTTGACATGTCAACCCCATTGTTCGGAAAACCATTCCCCCTGACAAAGCCTTTACAGAATGCCGTGGCCCCAAAGCGCGCCCGCATCGACGCTTCGCCTGCGCTAAACTGGAAGGCACGTACGCGATTACGAGAGGAGCCCGCATGGAGGCTTACAAGCAAGAGTTCATCAAGTTTATGGTCGAGTCCGACGTCCTTAAGTTCGGCAGCTTTACGCTCAAGAGCGGCCGTCAGTCCCCGTTCTTTATGAACGCCGGCGCTTACGTGACGGGCTATCAGCTCAAGAAGCTGGGCGAGTATTACGCCCAGGCCATCCACGATAACTTTGGCGACGACTTTGATGTGCTGTTTGGACCGGCCTACAAGGGTATTCCGCTGGCCGTCGTGACCGCAATTGCCTACCACGAGCTGTACGGCAAGGAGGTCAAGTACTGCTGCGACCGCAAGGAGGCCAAGGACCACGGTGCCGATAAGGGCAACCTGCTGGGTTATGAGCCCAAGGACGGCGACCGTGTGGTCATGGTCGAGGACGTTACCACCAGCGGCAAGTCCATCGACGAGACCTATCCCAAGGTCAAGGCTGCTGCCGATGTCGAGATCAAGGGCCTGATCGTGTCCCTCAACCGCATGGAGGTCGGCAAGGGCGGTGTGACCACCGCGCAGAAGGAGATCGAGGCCAAGTACGGTTTCCCCGTCGCGAGCATCGTCTCCATGGCTGAGGTCGTCGAGACCCTCTACAACCACGAGATCGACGGCAAGGTTGTCATCGACGACGAGCTCAAGACCGCCATCGACGCCTACTACGAGCAGTACGGAGCACGTTAGTTACGGCGTTTTACCAAACGCCGTAACTGCTCGACGCTGCGCGGGCCGCATTTGGACAATCTGACGTTCAACTTCAAGGGCGCGACCAGAAGGTCAGCGCCCTTTCGTTTCACGTCACCTTGTCTCAAATGCGACCCGCTCGCTGTCCGTTCTCTACCTGCGGCGTCGTCTTGCTCCGAATGCGGCTCGCTCGCTGTCGTTGCCGAAACATCGGCGTTGCCGGACTAGTCATTGGGGACGTTCATAAATGACTACTCAGGAATGAGCGTGGATAATCTCCCGTTTTTGGCCTGTGTGCAGGCTCAAAGTGGGAGATTATCCACGCTCGCTTTAATTTGCCTGGGTTGCGATGCCTATCTAATCGGCTCGGCGTCTTCCCTGAGAATCGAAAGATACTCTTCATACCCGTACTGCCGGTATCTCTGTCTTGACTCGTCGAGCGGACGGAGGATACCCAATTCTTCAAATGATTTGACGAGCGAGCTCGCGGTACTCCTGCCGATATCGAGTTGGGCAGCGATGAATGCGGTGTCGACGATGGGGTGCTCTTCAAGAATGCCCAACAGCCTTTGCCCGTTTGCAGCAGTCCTTCCGAGATTTTCGGTAATGGTTGCTGTGGAACGGTTATGGAGGTCAACAAGGTTTTTTAAAGACCCTACCGAGTCCTCCGCACTCTCGAGAAGACTGTTGCAGAAAAACTCTATCCATTCCTCGTAAGTGCCTCTCTCCCTTACGGATGTGAGTTGCCGGTAGTACTCGCTTCGATTTTTCTTGAACTGGAACGATGGATAGAACAAGCAAGAATGAAGAACGCCATCATTGATGAGCATAAGTGTAATGAGAAGCCTGCCCAGGCGACCGTTTCCGTCTAGGAATGGATGGGCAATTTCAAATTGGTAATGGACGAGCGCCGCCCGCACAATCGGATCCATTTCGACTTGAGGCTCATTGATAAAGCGTTCGAGGTCCTGGAGCGTGTTACTCAAATCTTCAATGTTTGGAGGGACAAACGATGCGGTTGCAATGGTGCAGCCTGAGGGGCCAATCCAGTTTTGTGAGGAGCGCAGTTCGCCTAGATTCTTCTCCGTTCCGCGCACTCCGTCCAGCAGGACCGCATGAACTTGCCTAAGAAGTCTCGTGCACAAGGGCATCTTTTTGAGCAGTTCTACGCCGCGGTCGACAGCACGGACGTAATTCACGACGTCTGCGACATCTTTATGATGGAGTTGTGTTTGCGATGGACTAAGTAGGTCGTCAAACGTGCACTGGGTTCCCTCAATTTGCGAAGAAAGGAGTGCTTCTTTGCGCACGTACATTGTCAGATACATGTCGGCGTTGGGAACAAAGTAGAGCATGCCTTCAAGCTCTCCAAGCTTTCGTGAGCATGCGGAAAGCGTGCGATAGGTTTCCTCGGTGAGGTTTAGCTGCCTCAATGATTGCAAGGGCGTTGGAAAAAACGAATAGTAAGCCAATTTCCCCGATAGATTATTGCGGAGCGTTCCCTGGCCGTTCTCCTCGATTTGCATCGCGCCCTCCATATCTTTAGTGCCGGAAACTCGTTATTAGGCTAATCATATCAATTCTAATAACGAGTTTAAGAATTAAATAGTTATTAGAATTCATGTAAACAATCTAATGATGAGAAGTCGTTATTACTTGACCATGGAGCTCGGCTTGGTACAAGGGGGTCATCCAAAATGAACGTGGATAATCTCCCGTTTTTGGCTCGGTGACGGCCTCAAAGTCAAAGTGGGAGATTATCCACGCTCGTTAGTTAAGCGTCCGAAAATCCACACTCGCCAAACCTACCAAAAAGGGACGGGTTTATTTTGGCACGTTTCGGTCGGTATCAGGAAGTGTCAGGGACGGGGCGGCGGCAGGACTCGAGAGCGAAAAGAAGTATCGGGTTTGGTGCGCCCGCTTCTGCCCGTCCCGTGTGCAGGCGATACTCGGCTTATCGACCCGCGATGCAAAGGAGATGCTCGCCCCACGAACACTACCGGGAAGGGCTCGCGATTCGAGTCCCCACCTTAGCATTTGAACCATTTGGCACTATAATTACCGTAGGCATGCGCACAACGTTGCGCTTAATCAAGAGGAGAAAACATATGGGTCTGTTTGACATGTTCAAGAAGAAGGCTGAGCCCGCGGCTGCCGCTGCTCCGGCCTCCATCTCTGCTTCTGCTGGCGCCGACGTGCTGTGCTCGCCCGTCAAGGGCAAGGTCATCAAGATGGCCGACGTGCCCGATCCCGTCTTTGGTGGCGAGGTTCTGGGCAAGGGCTGTGCCGTGTGGCCCGAGGACGATCTGGTCTACGCTCCCTGCGACGGTAAGGTGACCGTCACCATGGGTCACGCCGTGGGTCTGCAGTCCGATAGCGGCATCGAGGTTCTGGTGCACGTTGGCGTCGATACCGTCAACATGAACGGCGATGGCTTCGAGGGCTTCGTCAAGGCCGACGACGTTGTGAAGGCTGGCCAGCCCATACTCAAGATCGACCGCGCCAAGATCGCCGCTGCCGGTTACAAGGACTGCGTCGTCGTGGCCGTGTCCAACACCGCCGAGTTTGCCGATGTCGAGCTCACCGTTGAGGCAGAGTCCGCCGTCGCCGCCGGTGACGCCATCGTCAAGGTCGTCCGCAAGTAAACTGCGGCGTCCAAAGGATGTGCAAGGGTGGTCGGGTTTTCCGGCCACCTTTTTTATTGCACCGTGGGGAAGCGTTTTATTGCACGTTGGGCGGGCTTGCAAACCGTTCGGACGCTAAAACGAACCGACCACGCCTTCGCGTTGCCGAGGGTGTTCATAAGTGGATAGTATGGGCTTACTTATTACAACGTGTGCCGCGTCCGGGAAGCGCGGTGCCGCTCATTGGGAGGAACAACATGAAAAAGAAGCTGCTGCTTGCGCCCCTCATGGCCGTCTTGGTTGCATGCGTGGTCGTGCTTTCCGGCTGTGGAGGTCCTTCGGTTGAGGAGCTCATCACCGAGGATCTTACGACGCAGTTTGACGAGGTCAAGAACGGTGGCGACGACTTCCTCTCTGGTCTGGAGGAGGCTTCGGGCGACGAGTTCGAGCAGCTGGGTATCGATCCCAAGGAGTATGCCAAGACCTATCTCGAGGGCTTTGACTACAAGATCGGCGACGTGACGGTCGACGAAGACAAGGGTGTCGCGACCGCCGAGGTCTCCATCACCTGCAAGTCCATGAACAAGATCGTCGAGGACTTCTCCACCCAGTATCAGGAGAAGGTTGCCGCGCTTGACACGGTTCCTTCCGATGACGAGCTGTACAAGATGGCCGGTCAGGTTATGGTCGATGTGACCAAGGCCACCGAGCCCAGGAAGACCACGGTTATCTTCAAGTACACCTGCAACGACGACGGTGAGTGGTCTGCCGACGACTCCGTCAACTCCGAGATGATGGATGCAATGCTGAGCTAGTTCGTTGCGGCGTTTTACCAAACGCCGCAACTGCTCGACGCTGCGCGGTCACCAGAGCGACAACTTGTCATTCAAAGAGGACGGCATGACCAGAAGGTCAATGCCGCCCTCTTTTCATGCCAATTTGTTCGCTCTGGTGACCGCTCGCTGTCGTTGCCAAAACATCGGCGTTGTCATGGCAGTCATTGGGGATGTTCTTAAATGACTAGTCGTTGGTGACGTTCTTGTTTGACTAGTCGTTTAAGAACGTCCCCAACGACTACTTTCCGCGCAACGGTATTGCGACGGCTGGGTTGAGCAGCACCAGCGTTACTCGCCCAGAATCAGCGCCGCGAGCTCTGCCTGGGTGTCCACCACGTAGTCGGCGCCGGCGGCTTCCAGCTCTGCGCGGCCGCGGAAGCCCCAGCTGACGCCCGCGCTCTTAAGGCCGGCGTTGTGGCCGGTCAGGATATCGACATTGGAATCGCCCACATAGAGCGTGGTTGCCGGATTGGCGCCCAGCTTTTCCATCACATGTAGCGTAACGGGTGCTTCGGGCTTGGGCGGAAACGCATCGACACGGCCCTGTACCAGCGCAAAGCGCTCGGAACCAAAATATTTCTCGATAAGCGGGGCTGCCGAAATATGATCCTTGTTGGTGAGCACGGCAAGCTGAACGCCCGCGGCGCGCAGACGGTCGAGCATCTCAATCGTGCCGGCGTAGGGGGCGGTGTGGTCCTCCTTGTGCTCGCCGTAGTAAGCCCTAAACTCGGCAAGCGTCTGCTCAAACATGCGACCGTCGCCCGCATATTCGGCAGGCATAAAGCGTTCGACGAGCTTGAGCATGCCGTTTCCCACCTTGTAGCGGTACTCGTCGACGGCAAACGTGGGCCAGCCGTGCATCTCGCAGGTATGGTTGCCGGCGGCCGCCAGGTCCTCGAGCGTGTTGAGGATGGTGCCGTCCAGGTCAAAGATCACATGGGAAAAAGCTGCTGCCATGAAAGCTCCCGTCATTGGGTTCCAAAACGCACCCCATGATACTGGGCATGCGTGCCGGGCATGTTTGGAATCTGAATATCTTTAATAGCCCTGAGCCTTTGTCGCTAGCAAATCCTCGGCAGCTGCTCTCCCACGAGCATGTCGAGGATGCGGGTCGAGCCCCAGCCGGTGCGCACGCGCACGGCGGGACGGGCATCCTCGGCAAGTGGCAGCACGCGACCGATGATGGCGGCATTCTCGCCGTAGCGGGCGGCGCGCATGGCGGCTAGCGCGGCATCGGCTTGCTCGGCCGGCACGACGGCAACCATCTTGCCCTCGTTTGCCACCTGCAGCACATCGTAGCCGAGCATCTCGCAGGCGGCCTGCACGTCGGGACGCACGGGCACGGCATCTTCGTCGACCTCCATGGCAACATTGCTGGCCTGGGCAAACTCGTTGAGTGTGGACGCCAGGCCACCGCGCGTGGGGTCGCGAAAGCAACGCGTGCCGGGCGCTGCGGCCAGAACGTCGGCAATCAGGTGGTTGAGCGGCGCGGCATCGCTTTCGATCGTGCTCGAAAACGCCAGGCCCTCGCGTTGGCTCATGATGGCGATACCGTGGTCACCCAGTGTGCCCGACACCAGGATAACGTCGCCGGGCTGGCAGTTGGCGCCGCTGAGCGCCACGCCCGTGGGAACCTCGCCCACGCCGGCGGTATTGATGTAGACGCCGTCGGCCCCGCCGCGCTCGACCACCTTGGTGTCGCCCGTGATTATGGACACGCCCGCCTCACGTGCTGTCTCGGCCATCGTCTGCACAATCTGGTGGAGCTTATCCATGGGATAGCCCTCTTCGAGGATAAAGCCACACGACAGGTAGCGCACGTTGGCGCCCGAGGTCGCGACGTCGTTAACGGTTCCGCACACGGCGAGGCGGCCGATGTTGCCACCGGGGAAGAACTGCGGCGAGACTACAAAGCTGTCAGTCGACATGGCTATGCGCCCGCTCGCGGGCAGCGCGGCGACGCCGGCGTCGTTGCCTTCGAGCAGCTCGGGCGACCCAAATGCATCCAGAAAGACCTCATCGATGATGCGTTTCATCATCTGACCGCCAGAGCCGTGGCCCAACAGGACGGTGCTATCGGTGGCAGTACGGGACATATCGAAAACTCCAATCGTGGGTGGTGCCGGTGTGTGGGTGTGTCCGGGCTAGTCGCGGTAGCGGTAGTACGCCGCGCAGCTGCCCTCGGAGCTCACCATGCACGGGCCGACGGGGTGCTCGGGCGTGCAGGTGCGGCCAAAGAGCGGGCAGCTGCTCGGCGCAATGGCCCCGCGCAGCACGTCGCCGCAGCGGCACCCGCGCGGCTCGACCGTCGCCTCAACGGGCACGTCAAAGCGAGCACGGGCATCAAAGCGCGAGAACTCGGGGCGGATGGAAAGACCCGAGTTGGCAATCAGCCCCAGCCCGCGCCATGTGGTATCGCACGGCTCAAATACCTGCTCGACCAGCTGGCGCGCCACGGGATTGCCGTCGGCATTGACGCCGCGACGGTAGGCGTTGTCGATTGCGGGCCTGTCCTCGACAACCATCTGGACCAGCATACAGATGCCCTGCAGGATATCGACCGGTTCAAATCCTGTGACCACGCCCGGGGTATTGAACTCGTCGACCAAAAAGCCAAAGGGGGCTAAGCCCGTGATGGTGGCGACGTGTCCCGGCAGGATAAAGCCGTCGATGGCGGTCTCGGGATCGTTGGCGATGGCGCGCAGCGCCGGCGGCGTGGTCTTGTGGGCGCAATAGACCGAGAAGTTCAAAAGCCCGCGCGCTTCGGCCTCCAAGATGGCGGCGGCGATGGTGGGCGTTGTGGTCTCAAAGCCCACGCCCATAAAAATGACCGGGCGATCGGGGTTTTGCTCGGCAATGTCGAGCGCGTCGAGCGGGGAGTAGACGATGCGAATGTCACGCCCTGCCGCTTTTTGCGCAGCGAGCGAGGTGGATGATCCGGGCACGCGCATCATGTCGCCAAAGGTGGTGATGATGGCGCCGTCTATGTTGGCGAGCGCGATTGCGTGGTCGATGTCGCGGTTGGCGGTGACGCAGACGGGGCAGCCCGGGCCGCTCAGCAGCTTGAGCCCGGCCGGCATAATGGAGCGAAAGCCATAGCGCCCGATGCTCACGGTATGCGTGCCGCAGACTTCCATAAGGTTGATGGCGCGGTCGCCGACAAGCTCATGAATGCGCTCGATGAGCTCGCGAGCCAGCTTGGGATTGCGGAATGCCGAGAAGTCGATACCGGAGCGAGCCGGTTGTTCGGGCGCCACTAGTAAGCCTCCGCCGGGTTGGTGGCAAGCTGGTCTTCTTCGACCAGCTCGGACATGGCATTAACAAGCTCGAGCGTTTCCTGTGCTTCCTGCTCGTCGACGATCTGGATGCCAAAGCCGGCGTGTACGAGAATATAGTCGCCAACCTGCGCCGTCGGCACGAGTCGCAGCGACACGGGGCGCTCGATGCCCATCATGTCGACGGTGGCCTTGAGGTCGTCGTCGCGTTTGACTACTTTACCGGGAACGGCAAGGCACATATTGTTCCCCTTTTATACGCTTTGCGCTGGACGGGCGCTCAATAATCCATCAGTTGATGGTAGCGCTCGCGGGCGCTGCGGGCAAACGCGCTACACCTGTGAGACGGCGGCTTGCGGGCTGGCCGAACAGCCTATTGCGGTGCGACCTGTGCGAGGCGAGTGCGTGCGACTGCCGCCTGACCGTAGGCGATGCAGCCGTCGTTAACGGGCACGGTTTGGGGAATCAAGACCGTAAGGCCTGCGTCTTTAAGCTTGCGGGTGAGGAACTGAAGCAAAAGTCGGTTCATGAACACGCCGCCCGAGAGCGCGACGGTATCGATGCCCTCGTGCACGCAGATATCGCTGGCGATGCGCGCCGAGGAGCGCGCGACGGCGACATGGAAGTCGAGTGCGAGCCTGTCGGCGGGCGCTCCGGCTTCAATTCCTCCCAAAAGTGCCTCAAAGAGTGCTTTCTGGTCCAGAACATAGGGGCCGTCTAGCCACGATGGGCCAGATGCGAAATAGCCGGCGTTGTCGTCGGGAAAATGGGCGATTTCGTTGTCGAGCGCGCGCCAGGCGGCGGCCTCAAGCTCGATGGCGGGTTCGCCCTCGTAGGTTGCCTTGTCGCAGATGCCCAGAATTGCTGCTGCGGCATCAAAGAGACGCCCCATGCTGCTGGTACGCGGGCTGTTGATGTCGCGCTCGATCATGGTGGCTGTCACGCTGCGCGTTTGCTCGTCGAGGCTGTCCAAAAGTCGAGCGGCACCTGGGTGCTCGAGCAGGCCGAGCTCACTGAGCAGGGCAAAGGCGTTGCGGCGGGCGTCGCGCACGGAGGCCGCCCCGCCGGGGAGCGCCCAGGTGCGCAAATGCGCGGCGCGCTCAAAGCCGCCAAGGCCGGCGACAAGAAACTCGCCGCCCCAAATGGTCCCATCGGTGCCGGCGCCGGTGCCGTCAAAGGCGATGCCAAGGACGCGCGCGTCGGTTGTAAGCTGGCCCGCGGCGATGGCCTCGGCCATTACGCTCGCGATATGCGCATGATGGTGCTGCACCTCGACGAGCGGCAGATTGCATTTTCGCGCCTGCTCGCGCGCCCACTGGCCCGATAGATAGCTGGGGTGTACATCGCAGGCCAAGGCGGCGGGCGCCAAGTCAAAGAGATCTTCCAAGCGCGTGCGCGCGGCGTTCCAGGCATCGAAGGTCCCGCCGTTTTCAACATCGCCGATATGCTGCGACACAAAACAGGTTGCCTCGCCGTTCGTCCCTTCGCGCGTGAGCGCAATCGTGGCCTTTTGTTGTGGCCCGCAGGCGAGCACGCAGGACGGAGCGCCGTCGAGCGCCGGCAACGGCAGCGGCTGGGGTGCATATCCGCGAGCGCGGCGCACGGGCATAACGGCGCCGCCGACCACGCGCACTACAGAGTCGTCGTAGCGCGAGAGGATCGCGCGGTCGTTACCGAGCAACGCGTCGGCGATGCCGGCGGCAACGAGGTGTTCCCAGGCAAGATCGTCATCGGTCTCGATGGGCTCTTCGCTCAGGTTGCCGCTGGTCATGACGAGCGCGTGCATACCGCAGGCTTCTGCCACGGCAAGCAACAGATGTTGAAGCGGCGTATAGGGGAGCATGACGCCGAGCTCGGGCAAGTCGTGCGCGACAGATGGCGCGAGGGCGAGGATGTCGGGGGAACCGCCGTTGCCCTCGCCAGCAGTGCGCTGGCGCAGCAGCACAATGGGGCGGATACTGCCGGCGAGCAGATCGCGTTCAGCATCGTCGATATGACACAGGCGCCCGGCATCGGCAAGACTGCGCACCATGACGGCAAGCGGCTTATTGCTGCGGCGTTTGCGACGGCGCAACTCGGCCACCGCCTGCTCGTTGGCAGCGTCACAGGCTAGATGGAATCCGCCCAGGCCCTTGATGGCGACGATGCCACCGCTGGCCAGCAGCTCAACGCAGCGCTCGATGATAGCGTCGCTGGCCTCGCGTGTGGTGCCGACGGCCGGTGTCGCGGACGAATTCCCGCACGCATCGCCGTTCACAGCCTCGCGCCACGTAATATGCGGCCCGCAATCAAAGCAGGCATCGGGCTGTGCGTGAAAGCGACGGTCGAGTGGATTGGCATACTCTGCGGCGCAGGCGGGGCACATGGGGAAACGGTCCATCGAGGTAGCCGCTCGGTCATACGGCAGCGACCGGATGATGGTAAAGCGTGGGCCGCAGTTGGTGCAGTTGATAAAAGGGTAGTGATAGCGCTGATCGGCGGGGTCGAACAGCTCGCGCAGGCAATCGTCACAGGTGGCGATATCGGGCGAGACGAGAGTCGTGTGCGCGGTCTGATCCTGCGACGCTACGATGCGAAAGCCCTGCTCATTGGCAGTGCTCCAGCCGCTAGGCTCCAAATCCGCAATATCGACTCGCTCAACGTGAGCTGCCGCAGGCGCATGCTCAGAAAGCGCGGCAACAAAAGCATCGAGCGCATCGGCCGGAGCGTGCGCCTCGATATGCACGCCGTCGCCCGCGTTGAGCACCCATCCGCAAATGCCATGCGCCATGGCCTCGCGATACACAAACGGTCGCATGCCAACGCCCTGCACAATGCCCGTCACATGAATATGCACATGCCGCATGCGACACCCCTCATCAAAACCGACCAAAAAGGGACAGGTTTATTTTGGTAGGTAAAACTTCTAAACCTGCCAAAACAAACCTGTCCCTTTTTGGCAGGTGCGCTGCGGGAAATCCCGCTACAGCCCCAGGCTCTGCTTGGTGGCGGCGCACGTGAGCTCGCCGTGCTTAACGCCGCGCAGGCCCAGCAGGCGGTCGGACAGTTCGTAGACGCGCTCGCCGCGACCCTTGAGCGCCAGGATCTCCAAGCAGTTGTGGTGATCCAGATGTACGTGCATGGTCGATACGATCTCGTCGGTGTAGTCGTGCTGCACTTCGTCCAGACGGCGCGTCAGGTCGCCGGTATGGTGGTCGTAGATCATGGTGAGCGACCCGATAACATGCTCATCGGGCGTGCGCATCTGCTCTTTGGCGATCGAGGCGCGAATCAGGTCGCGCACGGCCTCGGAGCGGTTGGCCACGTCGCCGCGGCGCGCGATCTGTTCGTCAAAACGGCGCAGCAGGTCGTCCGGTGCGGTAACCGAAAAGCGGACCAGCTCGGAGCCGGAGCCACTACAGTGGCAGCCTGCGTCACCGTCCGCCCCGTGCGGATGCTCGTGCTCGTACCCGCAGCCGTGCTCATGTTCGGCCACGTTACACCAGCTTCACGGAGCCGACGGAGTTGTGGTCGGCCTCGATGGCTTCCTCGTAGCCCTCGAGCGCGTCATGCGCCTCGTGCAGCGCGGCCATGGCGGCCTCGAGCTTGGCGCCGATGCGCTCCATGTCAAAATTCTCGGTCGCATGCAGCAGCTGATGGCTCCACTCATGAGCGAGCTCGATGGTGTCGTCGACCTGTTTGACGCTCATGGCAAGCTGACTCATGTTCATTCCAACATCATGCATGGGAAATCTCCTTTTGTATGGGGCAGTTCAGTGGTTCAGATTTTACTACGCCCGCTCTGCGCGCAGTTGCATAAGAAAACGGGTACGAGTCTGTGCGACCCGCACCCGTTCACTGGGGGCTGTTTGTGACTACCATACTATCCGTGGTTGCACTCGGTGCATCCAGAAGTCCGGCGAGCGGTGCAAAAGCGCTCATAGACGGCGAGTAAGTAACAAGCGTATTACAGATGCTTCTCCAGCAGCGCCTGCAGCCTCGCCTTGGGTAGAGCGCCAACCGAGCGGTCAATCTCCTCGCCGTTCTTAAACACAATCAGCGTGGGGATGCTCATGACGCCATACTTCATGGCCAGGTCCTGGTTGTCGTCGACATTGCATTTGGCAACGGCAAGCTTGCCCGCCAGCTCATCGGCAACCTCGTCAACGATGGGCGAGAGGGATCGACAGGGACCGCACCACGGTGCCCAAAAATCAACCAGCACGGGCAGGCTGTCGTTAACGATGGAATCGAAGTTCTCGGGGGTAATCTGATTAATGCCAGCCATGGTGACCTCCATAATGCGACGCGGCTCGGCCGCGTAAAACTCAGTACGACCGTGCTTATACCCAGCCGCCCGCAAAGCAACCACTCGCGGGCAGCTCTTTTATATAATGGTGGGCACGCAAACGATTGGAGAGCGCATGTCCACGTCACAAAGCCAGAAAAAAGAAGCCATCGCCCAGGCGGCCGAGCAGGAGCTCACATCGCTTGCGGTCCGTGGCGTGCGTATCGCGGGCAACGCGTGCTCGCCGATCGTTCTGGTCAAAGGCGATTTGGACGACGCCGAGCGTTCGGGTGGCGAGCTTGCTGCCGGCCCGGATGGCACGGCGTTGCGCAAGGCGCTTGGGGCCATCGGCTACGCGCCCGAGGATTTTTGCGTGCTGGCAAGCGTCGCCGGCGTGGGTGACGGAGCGGTCGCGGTGGGCGAGACTCTGCCGTGCGAGCTGTTCCGCGAGGCGCTTGAGGCTTTGGATCCCGAGGCGGTGCTACTGCTCGACAACAACGCGGCTGACGCCATGCGCGAGACCTACGCCGATATGCTCGTGGCGATCGATGACTTCGACACCGCCATGCTCAAGCCCGGCTTGGTCGCCCATGTGCAGGGTCGCCGCGTGCTCGCGCTCGACGGTTTTGAGGCGGCGCTAACTGACAAAGCCGCCAAGCAGCGCATGTGGGCATACATCAAGCAGCTGACCCCGGCGGCCGCTCCGCTGTAGCGGATTAGCGCCGGCGAGCGATTGTCTGGCGGGCAAGGCACGCCTCGAGATCGGCGCCGCACTTCTACATCACAGCGCGCAGCTCAAACCGATCGCCGTTAATGCGGAACTGGCAGTTGCCGTTCATGCGTTCGACGGCAAGCTTAATGCTCTTGGTTCCAAAGCCGTGTCCGGTGTGCCCGGCTACGGGCATGCCGTCGACCATGCGCGGCGCGCGGTCAAACGTGTTGGAAACTAACAGCAGCAGCTGGCCGTCCTCTAATCGCAGGTCAAAGTCGACGAATCGCTTTCCTTGGGGTGCGGCGCTTGCAGCGGTGATAGCGTTTTCCAAGGCATTTGAGAGCACGCTAAACAGGTCGGCGTCACCTACGTGGATGGTTTCGGGTACGGCGGCGCGCAGGTTGGCGGTAATGCCGTTTCTATTGATATCCGAGTTAAATGACGAAAGCGCGATGTTTACGGTCTCGTTGGCGCAGAAGCGGCGTACGGCGGTGCGATCGCCGACTTCGCAGAGTTCATCGATGCGTTTGAGCGCCTCGTCGGTGTGGCCCTCCTCAATTAAAGCGGCCAGGCCGCGTAGGAAGTGGCGCATATCGTGGCGAAGAATCGACAGCTCGCGCCCAGATTGACGCCAAGCCTCGAGCTCTTTGATGGCGGCGCTGTCGCGGGTTTCGAGCATCCAGCGCTCTCGCTCGGCGGTTTCCTTTTCTTCGTATTCGCGCAGGTAAACGGCAAGAAACATAAGATAGAAGGCACAGAGCGCAAATGCCAAAAACTCAACCGTCACCACCGAGCTCGAGTGGAACAGCGTGGTGTAGACGTTGGTGGCATAGTCAAAGACGTAATAGACGAGCGGCAGGATTAAAAGGATGCCCAGCTCGGTGGTGCTTTTAATCGCCAAGCGCGGACCGATGTCGCCGGCCCAATGCAACAGGACGGCAAAGACGGCGAGTGTGGTCGCGATGCGCGCCAGATAGTACGCGATCTGAGAATCGGTTGCGGCAAATGCGGCAATGCCCATCCAATTGCTGAACTGGCAGCTCAGATAGGCACTCGTAATGCCGAGTACGGCAAGCAGCGGGCTCAGGCGGTAGCGCGCGCACAAATAGATGACGAGCGGCAGATGCACGACGAGTGGATATACCTGGCGGGCGAAAAGCTCGCCGCCGACGGCATTGGCGAGGCCAAATGCGCATCCAGTTACGGCACCGACCAGCACCAGTTCAAGCGCATGACGCCGGTTGATCTCGACACCGCACAGCGCCGCCGAGGCAAAGACGCCAAAGAGCAGCGTCGTGGCGTGGTGGATTGCCCAAAGGATCATTTCGACCGTGGAGACCATCAGTGTCTCCCACCCTCAAAGCGCACCGCAAAGTAGGCGTCTTGGAATCCCTGCTTGCAGCTGCGCGAAAGCGGGATGCACGCGCCCGAGCGCATGACGATGTCCGTGCGGTCAAAGTGATCGATATTGCGCAGGTTGACCTGGTAGCTGCGGTGGCATTTAAAGAAGGTGGCATTTTGCGCCAAACGGTCTTCGACGCTGCGGAACGACTCAAGTGCCTCGATATCGCGTCCGTCGCGCAGGTGGAAGACCACGTGCTTGTTGCGCGCCTCGGCATATTCGATGTCGGACAGGCGCAGGGCGTGGTAGCCAAAGGAAGTTTTGATCACGAGCTCGTCGGTTGCCGCCGGGCGCATGCTCGAAAGCTCGTCGAGCAACTGCGCTAGGCGTTCGTAAGCCACGGGCTTGAGCAGATAATCGAAGGCGCGGACCTCGTAGGACTCCAGTGCAAACTCGGGCGATGAGGTGAGAAACACCAGACGCACGGCGGTATCGGCCTGGCGCAATTCGCGCGCGGTGTCCATGCCGTTGACGAGCGGCATGATCATATCGAGCAAGATGATGTCGGCGCGCGATGCGGCATGGCGGGCCAGCAGGTCCTCGCCGCGCGTGACGAGCGCAACATCGACCGCCGTGCCCGTCTCGCTCGACCAACGGTCGATCATCCGGTGCAGTCTATCTAGAAAAGCGACGTCGTCGTCGCAGGCAATAATCTTGAGCATTCTGAGCCCCCTTAGTAGTTCGATTTTGCCACATTGGGTGCGGACCGCTCGCGGAGGCGTGTCCCATTTGCGCCCCACGTCGCGCAACTCGCGCCGAGCGGTATTGCGGTGGCGAAAGATGCCTCCTGCGCTATCGAGAGCTCGGCTGTCCTCAGCTTGCCAGTTCGAAAATGGACCTGCCGCATGATTGAATCTTTATTTCAACTTTACACCTAGGTTTACAGCTGTCTTGTCAGCTGTAAACCTAGGTGTCATACTAAAGCCCCAAGATTCGCCAAAAGAGAGGGGCCTTGATGGCACAGAGCGCGAACATGGATGCATCGGAGCTTGCACGCGATATCGCGGCCGGCCTAGCATCGGCAACGACGGCAACGGAGCGCGCGGCACTGGTGCCCGCAGAGCTCGTCGAGGCCATTCAGCAACTAAAAGCCCAACGTGACGCGGTAATCCTGGCGCACTACTATGTGGCGCCCGAGGTCCAAGCCGTTGCCGATTACGTCGGCGACAGTTTCTACCTGGCAAAACTCGCCAAGAGCCTGCCGCAGCAGACTATCGTGCTGTGCGGCGTGGAGTTTATGGGCGAGAGTGCCAAGCTGCTCAACCCCACCAAGACCGTGCTGCTGCCCGAGCCGGGCGCGGACTGCCCCATGGCTCACATGGTCAAGCGCGAGACGGTCGACGCGGCGCGCGCCGAGTACGGTGACGACCTTGCCGTGGTCTGCTACGTCAACTCCACGGTCGAGATCAAGAGCTGGAGCGACGTGTGCGTCACCAGCTCCAACGCCGTCAAGATCGTGTCCGAGCTGCCGCAGCAGCACGTCCTGTTCATCCCCGACCAAAACCTGGGCCGCTTCGTAGCCGAGCAGGTGCCGCAAAAGCACGTCATCCTCAACAACGGCTACTGCCCGCGCCATCACATCATCACCGTCGAGCAGATCGTCGACGCGACGGAGGCCCACCCCGACGCGCTCGTGCTGGCGCATCCTGAGTGCAAGGCCGACGTCCTGGCCGAGGCCGACTACATCGGCTCCACCGCCGGCATCATCAAGTATGCCGAGGAGTCCGACGCCAGCGAGTTCATTATCGTGACGGTCCGCGGCGTGCTCTACGAGCTCGAGCGCCGCTGCCAGGGCACCGGCAAGAAGTTCCACTTCCCCGCGGTGCAGCCCACCTGCGTCAACATGGATCTCATCACGCTCGAAAAGCTCGTGCGCTGCCTGGAGACGGGCGAGGGCGAGGTGCAGATCGGCGTCTCGGACGAGGCGGCAGACCAGGCCAAGCTCACGCTCGACCGTATGCTCGAGTACGCAGCGCGCTAGAACAATGTGACATGAGGGACAGTCCCGCATGTCACATTACAAGGGAGAGGATTCCTGTGGAAACCAAACAATACCCCGACATGGAGTGCGACGTCGTCATTGCCGGCTGTGGCGTGGCGGGCCTGTACGCGGCCCTCAATCTGCCGACGAGCACGCGCGTGATCATGCTCTCCAAGGGCGCTGTCGACGAGTGCGATTCGATGCTCGCGCAGGGCGGTATCTGCGTACTGCCCGAGGGCTCGGACTACGATGCCTTCTTTGAGGACACCATGCACGCCGGCCACTACGAGAATCGCCGCGAGAGCGTCGACATCATGATCCGTTCGAGCCGTTCGGTCATCAACGACCTGCTAGCGATGGGCGTGGATTTTGAGCGCAAGGCCGACGGCAGCCTCAACTTTACCCGCGAGGGCGCGCACAGCCGTCCGCGTATTGCCTTCCATGCCGACATTACGGGCAAGGAGATCACGACCAAGCTGCTCCAGGCCGTTCGCAAGCTGGATAACGTGCAGATTTTGGAGCACGTGGCCATGACCGACATCCTGACGGGCGAGCGTGACGGCGTCACGGTGTGTGTCGGTGTCGTCGCCGTTTCCGTGGACGAGGACAACTCGGTTCGTCCCGCCGACGAGCTGGCAAATGCCGCCGAGGGCGTGCATGCCGGCGAGCCGTTTAAGATTCATGCCCGCCGCACGCTGTGGGCGACAGGCGGTATCGGCGGCGTGTACGACCATTCGACTAACTACCCGCAGCTCACGGGCGATGCATGCTACATCGCTCAGGAGCATGGCATTAAGATGGAGCACCTGGACTACGTGCAGATTCACCCCACGGGGCTGTTCTCGCCGCAGCCGGGTCGCACCTTCCTGATCAGCGAGAGCTGCCGCGGCGAGGGCGCGATTTTGCTCAACGCCGCCGGCGAGCGCTTTACCGACGAGCTTCAGCCGCGCGATGTGGTCGCTGCCGCTATTCGCGAGCAGATGAAGCAGGACGGTACCGAGCACGAGTGGCTGAGCTTCGCCCCCGTCGAACGCGATGTGGTGACCGGGCATTTTGCCAACATTCGCGCGCGCTGCCTTGAGGACGGCCGCGACATCTTGGACGAGCCCATCCCCGTTACGCCCACGCAGCACTACTTTATGGGTGGCGTATGGGTCGATAAGGACGGCCGCACCTCGATGCCCGAGCTCTACGCCGCGGGCGAGACGGCCTGCAACGGCGTTCACGGCAAGAATCGCCTTGCATCAAACAGCCTGCTCGAAGCGCTGGTCTGGGGTCGTCGCGCCGCGTGGTATATGCGTACCGGCGAGTCACTGGCCGTGGAGCAGGCGGGCGATCCCGCGCTCGATGGCCGTCATCGCGCCCTGAGCGCCGACATCCTGGCAATCGATGATTTGGCCCGTGCCGCCGGCACGCAGGCCGTGGAGGAGTAGACCATGAATCCCATTACCATGAAGCTCGTCGTCGATGATCTGATTTTGCAGGCTCTGCGCGAGGACATCACGTTTGAGGACGTGAGCACGGCGAGCGTGTGCCCCACGGCGCGTCCCGCTACCGTTGAGCTTATCGCCAAGGCCGACGGCATCATCGCCGGCTTGGATGTGTTCGCCCGCACCTTTGAGCTGTTGGATTCGCAGAGCTCGGTGCTGTTCGACGTTGCCGGCGGTGACGAGGTGCACGCCGGCGACCATGTGGGTCAGGTGCGCGGCGATGCGCGCGTGCTGCTTTCGGGCGAGCGCGTGGCGCTCAACTACCTGCAGCGCATGAGCGGCATCGCTACCTACACGCACAGCATGGCCGCGGCGCTCGAGGGCACCAAGACCGTGCTCGTCGACACGCGCAAGACCACGCCGGGCATGCGCGTGTTTGAGAAGGCGGCGGTCGAGATCGGCGGCGGCAGCAACCACCGCTACAACCTGTCGACGGCCGTCATGCTCAAGGACAACCACATCGATGCCGCCGGTGGCGTGACGCGTGCGATCGAGATGGCGCGCGCCCATGCATCGTTTACCACGACGGTCGAGATCGAGTGCGAGAACCTGGACATGGTGCGCGAGGCTGTGGAGGCCGGCGCCGATATCATCATGTTCGACAACATGACCCATGACGACATGGCCGCCGCCATAGAGCTTATCGCCGGTCGCGCCAAGACCGAGTGCTCGGGCAATGTGGATGCCAGCAATATCCGCGCCCTGGCTGATCTGGGCGTCGACTACATTAGCTCGGGGGCATTGACGCACTCTGCGCCGATTCTCGACCTCTCGCTTAAGCACCTGCGTCTGCTGGACGGTAAATAATGGACGCCCGCGAGCGTCGCCGTGCCATCATGGCCGTGCTCGAGGGAGCCAAGGGGCCAGTTTCGGGCAGCGCGCTTGCCCGCGAGGTGGGTGTGAGCCGCCAGGTCGTGGTGCAGGACATCGCCCTGCTGCGCGCCGATGGGCACGATATCGTGGCGACCAACCGCGGCTACGTGCTGCAGGAGGCCCCCAGCAGCCCCGCCGTGCCCACGCGCTTGGTCAAGGTTCGCCACAGCGTGGAGCAGGCAGGCGATGAGCTCACGAGTATCGTCGACGCCGGAGGCGCCGTGCTCAACGTGATCGTCAATCACCGCGTGTACGGTAAGATCACGGCCGACCTGGACATCCGCAATCGTCGCGATGTTGAGCGCTATCTGCGCGATATCGAGAGCGGCAAGAGCTTCCCGCTGCTGACGGTGACCAGCGGCTACCACTTCCATCGCATTGCGGCGGAGGACGAACAGACCCTCGACGAGATCGAGGCGATGCTCAAGGAAAAAGGCTACCTAGCAGACCTGATGCCCTACGAAGACGATCTCTCTTAGCCGACGCTGCAAACGCCCCTAAGCGGCAATCTGACGTTCAATCGTCGGTCGCGTACCAAAGTACGCTTCCCTCCTCTTTCACGTCACCTTGCTCGCTTAGGGACGTTTTCGCTGACGTGGGCTCAACCTGCGACGGTGCCAAATTAGTTATCCGCACAAAAAGGAGGCCTCCGCGGCGATGCGGAGGCCTCCTTTTTTGTGCACGGTGTACTTTTGAGTGTGCAAGTGGGGGAGTTGTTACTCCTCGACGATCTCGGTGATCGCGCCAGCGGGGCAAGCGTCCTGGCAAGCGCCACAGGCGACGCAGGAGTCCTCGTCAGCGACGGTAGCGACGTCCTGGAGCTCCAGAACGCCAGCGGGGCAGGAGTCGACGCAAACGCCACAAGCGATGCACTCGTCGGCATCAATTACGGGATGAGCCATGGTAGTTTCCTCTCTGTTGACCGACGCTACAGGCGATGCGCGCCGGTTTGATTCGGGCAAAAACATACCACGGGAGCGACCGTTTGCAATACCCTCTGACCGGCATCTTCATACCGTTCGCCGAGTATGCCAAGGTTTACTAAAAAATGCGCAGGTGGGGCCGTTGAGCTGCGCAAATGTTAGCTAAAGGTGACTTGAAATATCGAGCTATTGAGCGCGCCTGCGGAAAGGGCATCCCGTTATTTGGCCGAAAACCGGGTCGTAGTTTCCGGTTGGGCCCGCTAGCGGAAACTGCGACCCGGTATCAGCTCTCAAAACGGGACGAGCTTTCCGCAAGGCAGCCCCAGGCACCCTCGGACCCAAGCCTCAGCCATCTCTACATAGATCTCGATAGATTTGCCGAGAACTCAATCAGCGCATCTACCTGCACATTTAAGAACCTAAACTCTCAGCAATAAGAAATCTTATATGAATTGACTTAGATTTTGTATATTCCGGCCCATAAGGGGATACACTACATCCTGAAAGACAAGCCGAAACACCGCTCGGCAGACCGCCGAGTCGGTGCAAACGCACAAGAGAGAGGGAATTTCTAATGGGCAAGATTCTTGGTATCGACCTTGGTACTACCAACTCCGCTATGGCCGTCCTCGAGGGCGGTTCTCCGACCATCATCGTGAACGCCGAGGGCGACCGCACCACCCCGTCTGTCGTGGGCTTCCGTGCCGACGGCGACCGCGTCGTGGGCAAGGCCGCTAAGAACCAGGCTGTCACCAACCCCAAGAACACCGTGTTCTCCATCAAGCGCTTCATGGGCCGCAAGTATTCCGAGTGCACCTCCGAGATCAAGACCGTGCCGTATGAGGTCAAGGAGGGCCAGGGTGGCCGTGCCGTCGTCGACATCGAGGGCAAGGATTACACCGCCGAGCAGGTGAGCGCCATGACGCTCGCCAAGATGAAGGCCGACGCCGAGAAGTATCTGGGCGAGACCGTCACCGACGCCGTCATCACCGTCCCGGCCTACTTCAACGACGCCCAGCGTCAGGCCACCAAGGACGCCGGTAAGATCGCCGGCCTCAACGTCAAGCGTATCGTCAACGAGCCGACCGCTGCTGCTCTGGCCTATGGCCTGGACAAGCAGGGCACCGACCAGCGCATCCTGGTCTTTGACCTGGGCGGCGGTACCTTCGACGTCTCCATCCTCGACCTCGCCGACGGCGTGTTTGAGGTTCTGTCCACCTCGGGCGACAACCACCTGGGCGGCGACGACTGGGATCAGCGCGTCATCGATTGGATGGCCGATAAGTTCCAGCAGGAGAACGGTGTCGACCTGCGTCAGGACCCCATGGCCCTGCAGCGTCTGAAGGAGGCCGCCGAGAACGCCAAGAAGGAGCTCTCCGCCGCCCAGCAGACCACCATCAACCTGCCGTTCATTACCATGAACCAGTCCGGCCCGCTGCACCTCAACTACACGCTGACCCGCGCCGAGTTCGAGAAGATCACCCGCGACCTGCTCGAGCGCTGCAAGCAGCCTGTCACCAACGCCCTGCGCGACGCCAAGCTTAAGCTCTCCGATCTGACCGAGGTCATCCTCGTCGGCGGCTCCACCCGTATGCCCGCCGTCCAGGAGCTCGTCAAGACTATGACCGGCAAGCAGCCCAACATGTCCGTGAACCCCGACGAGGTCGTTGCCGACGGCGCCGCCGTCCAGGGCGGCGTGCTCACCGGCGACGTCGAGGGCATCCTGCTGCTCGACGTTACCCCGCTGTCGCTGGGTGTCGAGACCATGGGCGGCATCATGACCAAGATGATCGACCGCAACACCACGATCCCGACCTCCAAGACCGAGGTCTACTCCACCGCTGCCGACAACCAGACCAGCGTCGAGATCAACGTGCTCCAGGGCGAGCGTGAGCTTGCCCGCGACAACAAGTCGCTCGGTAAGTTCCAGCTGACCGGTATCCCGGCTGCCCGCCGCGGCGTGCCGCAGATCGAGGTCACCTTCGACATCGACGCCAACGGTATCGTCAAGGTCTCCGCTAAGGACAAGGGCACCGGCAAGGAGCAGCAGATCACCATTTCCGGTTCCACCGCGCTTTCCGACGACGAAGTCGATCGTATGGTCAAGGACGCCGAGGCTCATGCCGAGGAGGACAAGAAGCAGAAGGAAGAGGTCGAGGTCCGCAACCAGACCGACAGCCTGTGCTACTCCACCGAGCAGACCCTCAACGAGCTGGGCGACAAGGTTTCCGCCGACGTGAAGTCCAAGGCCGAGGCCGCTATCGCCGACGCCAAGAAGGCGCTCGAGGGCTCTGACGTCGAGGCCATCAAGGCCGCCGGCGAGTCCCTGCAGTCCGTGGCCTACGAGCTGGCCCAGGTTGTCTACGCCGACGCTCAGCAGCAGACCGACGGTGCCGCCGGCGCCCAGCCTGCCGACGATGACGTTGTCGACGCCGACTACGAGGTTGTGGACGACGAGGACAAGTAATCATGTCCGCCCGTAAAGCTCGCACGGAGGCGGCCGCCGTTGGTGCCGCCCCCGTTGACTCTGAGGAGAAGGACGTGAAGATTCCCGTAGAGGCCGTCGACGATACCGAGGCCAACGAGGCCGCGGCCGCCGAGGCTGCCGAGAACCAGGTAGAGGATTCCAACAAGGAGGCGACGATGACCGAGGACGAGATGGTGGAAGCCGCTATCCGCGCCGGTGAGGAAGCCGCCGACAACGACTTTAAGCTCAAGTTCGAGCAGGCCCAAAAGGAGCTCGCCGACGTGCGCAATGAGCTCGATGCTGCGGCAGAGGCTCAGAAGGCCGCCGAGGACAAGGCGAAGGACGCTACCGAGCGTACCGCTCGTCTGCAGGCCGACTGGGAGAACTTCCGTCGCCGCACCGCCAACGAGCGTATCGCCGAGCGCGAGCGCGCGACCGAGAAGCTCGTCACCGCGCTGTTGCCGGTGATCGACGATATCGAGCGTGCGATCGACCATGCCCGCAGCCAGGAGCTTGCCGACGACTTTAAGCAGTTCGTCGACGGCGTCGACGCGGTGCATGCCAAGCTGCTCGATGTGTTTGCGCACGAGGGCGTTGAGCCCATCGACCCCAAGGGCGAGGCGTTCGATCCGCTCGAGCACCAGGCCGTGGGTCGCGTCGAGGACGCGTCGCAGTACGACGAGACCGTCAACGACGTGTACCAGAAGGGCTACCGCATGGCGGACCGCATCCTGCGTTCCGCGATGGTGACGGTGACCTACGGTGGCGAGAAGCGCCCCGCACCGGAGCCCGAAGCGGCGCCCGAGGATGCTGCGGCCGATACGGCCGAGAGCACCGAGGAGTAATTGAGAAGGGCCCCGGGGCAACACCCGGGGCCCTTTCTGGCCTAGTGCCATATGAAAGCATGAGCCGTCGTCTGCATGGACGGCGGACGTAACAGGAGAGGAGCTACGATGGCTGCAGGCAAAACCTTCTATGACATCCTGGGCGTATCCAAGAGCGCCTCCGACAAAGAGATCAAGAGCGCGTTTCGCAAGCTCGCGCAAAAATATCACCCCGATGCCGGCGGCGACGAGGCCAAGTTTAAGGAGATCAGCGAGGCCTATGAGACGCTTTCGGACGAGAAGAAGCGCAAAGAGTACGACCAGATGCTCATGTTTGGCGGTATGCCGGGCGCGGGCGGCGCGTATGGCGGCGGCTACGGTGCCGGCGCGGGTGCCAGCGGCTGGGGCGACATCTTCGACAGCATCTTTAGCGGCAACGGCGCCTGGGGCAGCGATTGGGGCTCGGGCTTTGCCGGGGCTGCGGGCGCTGCCGGTGCCGGCGCTGGCCGCAGCCGTGCTCGCAAGGGCGGCGACCTGTCGCTGACCGTCGATGTGACGGCCGAGGACGCGTTTCGCGGTGTGACGCACAAGGTCACCTATCGCATTCCCTCGACAGGTGAGCAGCAGACCATTACGGTCTCGGTGCCTGCGGGTGCGGTCGACGGCGGCAAGCTGCGCTACAAGCGTCGCGGCGAGTATGGCGTTGCGGGTGGCGAGCGCGGCGACCTGGTCGTGACCACGCATGTGGAGGAGCACCCGCTGTTTAAGCGCAAAGGTGCCGACGTGACCATGGAGGTACCGGTCTCGGTCTACGAGGCGGCGCTCGGCTGCACGGTGGACGTGCCGACGCCCGGCGGTGCGACGGTTCGTCTGAAGGTGCCCGCGGGTACCCAGACGGGCAAGAAGTTCCGCTTTAAGGAAATGGGGGCGCCCGACGTTAAGCACCGTGGCCGCACAGGCGCGCTGCTCGTCGAGATCAAGGTGCAGGTCCCCACGAACCTATCCGATGACGAGCGCGATGCCATGACCAAGCTGCGCGAGACCGACACACGCGACTATCGCGAGAAGGTCAACCGTTACAAGGCGACGTACTAGGGCGGTCGCGGCGCACGCCCGCGCCCACGGGCTTATGATGGACGATAACGAGACGGAAAGGGGTCAGGTAGCATGGCCGAGGACAATAGGAACAAACCGCTGTACATGATCAGCGTGGCGGCCGAGCTGACCGGCATGCACCCGCAGACTCTGCGCGTCTACGAGTCCAAAGGCTTGGTGAATCCCCAGCGCTCGGGCGGCAACACGCGTCTGTATTCGCGTGCCGATATCGAGCGCCTGGAGCTCATCAACCAACTGACCGACGAGGGCATCAACCTCGCCGGCGTGGTGCGCATCCTCGATATGAAGGAGCGTGCCGAGGAGCGCGAACGCGAGAACGAGAAGCTCCGCGCCCGCGTACGCCAGCTCGAGGACGAGCTGCACGAGTACAAGATGCAAAAGAAGATCACCGCCCTGGCCCCGCGCGACGGCTCAGTTAACCCCGAGCAAGTCATGCGCAAGCTGCTGGGCGCCGGCGGGGATTTGTAGTTACGCGGTTTTACCAAACCGCGTAACGGGCCGACGCTGCTCGACGTCCAGAGCGACAATTTGTCATTCAAAAGGCAAGGCATGACCAGAAGGTCTATGCCTTGCCTTTTTCATGCCAACTTGTTCGCTCTGGACGTCGCTCGCTGTCCGTCCTCTACCTGCGGCGTTGCCTTGCTCCGGATACGGCAGGGTAGTCATTGGGGACGTTCTTAAATGACTAGTCAAAGGGGACATTCTTGCGGCATTTGGCACTTGGGGACGTTCCTTTTGTGCCGGCACTTTGGGACACTCCTTGTTAGGAGAGTGATGCAAGGGGCTCGTCCTTTACTTTACCGAGATAAAGTGAACGTGCAGATTCGCAACCCACTCGCAACTGTTCTATGGCACGATATTGAATGAATGTATGCTATGCGCCCGAGCCTTTCGGGCAGAGTGGGAGACAGTATGGTCAAGCTGTACGAGGACGGCATCTACCTGCGCGGCGGCAGCGAGGTTGTGCCTGCGGCCGAGGCTGCCGAGCGCGGTATTACGCAGACGCCCGAGGATGCCAAGCGTGGCACCATCGCGTATTCGATCCTCCAGGCACACAATACGTCCGGAGATCCCGAGGCGCTCAAGATCCGCTTCGACGCCATGGCGAGCCACGACATCACCTTTGTCGGCATCATCCAAACGGCGCGTGCCTCGGGCATGGAGCAGTTCCCGCTGCCCTACGTGCTCACCAACTGCCATAACTCGCTGTGCGCCGTGGGCGGCACCATCAACGAGGACGACCACGTCTTTGGCCTCTCGGCTGCCAAGAAGTACGGCGGCATCTTCGTCCCGCCACACATCGCGGTCATCCACTCCTTTATGCGTGAGAACTTCGCCGGTTGCGGCAAGATGATCCTGGGCTCCGACTCGCACACCCGCTACGGCGCCCTGGGCACCATGGCCGTGGGCGAGGGCGGCGGCGAGCTGGCAAAGCAGCTGCTGCGCGACACCTACGATGTCGCCTATCCCGGCGTCGTCGCCATCTACCTCACGGGCGCTCCGCGCCCCGGCGTCGGCCCGCACGATGTGGCGCTCGCCATCATCCGCGCCGTCTTTGCCAAGGGCTACGTCAAGAACAAGGTCATGGAGTTCGTGGGCCCCGGCATCGCGAGCATGACGACTGACTATCGCAACGGCGTCGACGTCATGACCACCGAGACCACCTGCCTTTCCTCCATCTGGGCCACCGACGAGGACACACACGCGTTTTTGGCCATGCACGGCCGCGGCGACGACTACCGCGAGCTCAAGCCCGCCGATGTCGCCTACTACGACGGCTGCGTCGAGGTCGATCTGTCGAGCATCAAGCCCATGATCGCGCTGCCGTTCCATCCTTCCAACGGCTTTGAGATTGACGAGCTCAACGAGAACCTCGAGGACATCCTGCACGAGGTGGAGCTCGAGGCCGCCAAGATCGGCGAGGGCAAGACGCACTTTAGCCTGCTCGACAAGATCGTCGACGGCAAGCTGCACGTGCAGCAGGGCGTTATCGCCGGCTGCTCGGGCGGCAACTACGACTCCGTGGTCCAGGCTGCCCGCGTGCTCAAGGGCGCCAACACCGGCTGCGGCGAGTTCTCGCTGTCGGTCTATCCCACGAGCCAGCCCGTGGCACTCGAGCTTACACGCCGCGGCTACATCTACGACCTCATGGAGGCCGGCGCGATCGTGCGCACGGCGTTCTGCGGCCCGTGCTTCGGCGCCGGCGACACGCCCGCCAACAACGGCCTTTCGATCCGCCACACTACGCGCAACTTCCCCAACCGCGAGGGTTCCAAGCCGGGCAATGGCCAGCTGAGCGCCGTGGCCCTGATGGACGCCCGCTCCATTGCGGCGACGGCTGCCAACGGCGGCGTCCTGACGCCGGCGACCGACCTGCCCGAGGAGACTTGGGACGAGGCCTGCGAGTACACCTTTGACGACGCGCCGTACAAAAAGCGCGTGTACTGGGGCTTTGGCAAGGCGGAGCCTGCCGACGAGCTGGTCGAGGGTCCCAACATCAAGCCGTGGCCCGCGATGGAGCCGCTCGGCGACGATATCCTGCTCAAGGTGTGCTCCAAGATCATGGATCCGGTCACCACGACCGACGAGCTCATTCCTTCGGGCGAGACGAGCTCCTTCCGCTCCAACCCGCTGGGCCTGGCCGAGTTTACGCTCAGCCGTCGCGATCCGGCCTACGTGGGTCGCTCCAAGGAGGTCGACGCCGTGGAGAAGCGCCGCGTTGCCGGCGAGGCAGCAGGCGATCTGGCGGCACTCGATGCCGAGCTTGCGGGCGTGTTTGAGGCGCTGGTCGGCGCGGGTGTCGCGGCCGATGCCAAGGCGACTGAGTACGGCTCCATGCTCTATGCCAAGAAGCCCGGTGACGGTTCCGCCCGCGAGCAGGCCGCGAGCTGTCAGCGCGTGATCGGCGGTCTGGCCAACATCGTCCACGAGTACGCCACCAAGCGCTATCGCTCCAACGTGATGAACTGGGGTATGGTGCCCTTCCAGATGGAGGCCGAGCCCAGCTTTGAGGTGGGCGACTATGTCTTTGTGCCGGGTATCCGTGCCGCGCTCGACGGTGACCTAAAGGACATCGCCGCCTACGTGGTGCGCGCCGACGGTGCGGTCGAGCAGATTGAGCTCTACATTGCCGATATGACGGCAGAGGAGCGTGCCATCGTCAAGGCCGGCTGCCTGATCAACTACAACAAGTTCAAGGCCGCTGCCGAGTAACGCACTTAATTGTCCGCCCGGGGCTTACCCTTTCCCGCCCGCTCACGCGCTTCGCGAGGGTCGCGTTCGGGAAAGGGTAAGCCCCGGGCTACATTTCTGCGTTCTCGTTGGGTCTTGAGGGACGCTAATAAATAGACTTGCTTGATGCCGCCTCTGTTATCGGGGCGGCTTCTTTTGTCGAAAACCACCATGAAGGGGTAGGCGCCTTTGCGGTGGTTCCGTTTGTCTCGACCTGTAACATCTGGGCCCCTATTTGACGAGCGGTTGTTACAGATTGAGACAAACGATCGCCGCCGATCATTTCATCTCAATCTGTAACATCTAGGATCGAAAAGGGCCGCTAGATGTTACAGATCGAGACAGTGGAACATCGGAGCCGAAACCACCACAAAGGTGCCTGCCCGGCGGGTCCTTATTTCGATGGGGTCCAGGTTATTTCATCGTCAAATAGCCAAGTGCGTGCCGAGCCACTGTTGCGCGCTGTCTGCGGATCGGGCTCGCAGGTTTGTTCGTAGGCATCCTCGGTACACCGATCCATAAAATCGACGACTGCCGTCTGGTCGCCCTCCATGACGTAGATTACGTCGCCATCCGAGATATAGACCCCCGGTCCTTCATTGTCCACGCAGCCGGGGTCGTATGAGACGTTGCACAATTTGCTCCCGTTTGCCGCATCGAGCTCAAGGGTCGAATGATACCCGCCAACCATTTGGCCGTTCTTGGCTCGATATGTTGCGGCGCCGTACCACCGCTTAAACGTCTTGCCTTTGAGTAAACTGGTTGCCTTACCGATAAGCTGCTCATCTTGGGTATAGCGCGTGGCTCCAAGTTCGATTCGGGGATAGTTACTGACCCCAAGCGCTGCGGGCGTACCGTCGAAATCGACGGTGATCGAATCGGGTTTGACGATATCGGTGAGGATTTCGATGGGGTAGCTTACGGTTTCAACCGCCGCCTGCGTTGCCGAGGCAGGGAGAAATGCGAGATAGATAATTCCTACGCCGACTGCGGTAATCGCAAACGCTAAGACGAGCAGGCCGATATAGGTGGAGCGTTTCACGGCGGGTACCTCGCAAACAGTATGCATTCATTAAGATAAGTGATACCAGCTTACGACAATATTCAAAAGAAAGCGATCGGTCGAAATGACGGGGCGAAAAGGCCCTATTGGGCTTCGATTTGACCTCTAATAGGAATATTTGCCCCACTCATTCTGGGCGAGAGGTCAATAATTCAGTTCACGAGTCTTGAGCGATACTATTCTCACTAAACTCACTATTTTCACAGTAAGCACTATAAATACGATAGGGAGGACGACGAGAACGTTGTGACGTGCGATAGCTAAGCCGTTTAAGCCGGACTCTGACCTTGAATCTCCGCCTCTATCTGTGCGAACGGGCTATTGTCGGTTCTCGATTCCATCGCTGCGTTTTCGTTGGGTCTTGAGGGACGCTAATAAATAGGCTTGCTTGATGCCGCCTCTGTTATCGGGGCGGCTTCTTTTTGTCGAAAACCGCCACAAAGGGGACAGGCACCTTTGTGGCGGTGGGGACGAGCTCGATGTTGTTGTGATCGTTGAGCGGCATGTTAATGGGCACCTCTACAGAATTTCATCTGGGCTGGCGGGTTTGGTTGTTTTGGGGATGCCGAGTTTGGATGACGCGAAATCGTCAACATTGTCCTTAATTCCGTCTTTGGTGTAGACAGTGACCATATAGGTGCTGTGTCCGAATTCGCCCTTGTCGCGTGTTGCCCAGGCATCCCAGTAGGCGGCCCCGTTTCGCCCTTTGATTTTTCCGACACGGCGGAGTTCTGTTCGCTTTAATTTCTGGTTGCTATAGATGGTTCGACCGGCTTCCGCGGTGAGCCCGCACTGTCCAAGCAGCTTGTCGAGGACTTGGTTCATGTGGCGCTCATCGGTGTTTGGTGCGTAGTCGTAGGCGAGGGTGATGGAGTCAAGGGGCTGGTCGTCGATCAGATAATTCATTGTCTGAGGTTCGAGGCAGAAATAAGGAGAGCATCCGTCGACCTTGCCGAGCAACGGTAACTTGGACTGCCAACTTCCGGTGGGAATTGCATATTCGTAGAACACGCCACGGCAGACAAAGGAGAGCGAGGTGGCACGCGAGCCGGCGTCGATCATCCCGCAAAGATCGAAGGGCGAGGCGATACCAAAAGAAAAGGGCGTGATGACGATAAGGAAGAGCATCACGATGGGTATGGCGAGAATGGCGATGACGTTGCGACCGGTGGAATGAGACGGCTTCATATGCGCTCCTCGAGACAAAGAGCTGTTGAGGATAGGCAGAAATGGATATGTTCAGAGAACAATTCAAGTTTAATCTCATGGCGTGAGATGGTCGACCGTTAGCGTCGAAAACCACCACAAAGGTGCCTGTCCCCTTTGTGGTGGTGGGGAGCGCGCGGCTTCTTTTGGTGATAGTGTTAGCCGGCGGTATCATTAGGACAAATGGCGCGGGTTTGCATTGTGAGGTGCTTTGCTGTGAGAAGTCCTGCCCGTATTGGATTGATTGTCTTGGCGCTTGCGATCGCTGTGGTTGGCGCGGGCGCTGTCGGTATGGCATTTCTACCTGCTGCGGTGACGGAGCCGGTGGTCAAGCCTGTGACTCAATCTGTCGAACTTCTGACCGGCGACGACAAGCCTGAGACCATTACCGTTGATTTTGATGAGCAACCGGCTGCGCTGGGCATTAGTAATTATCCACGCATTCAGCTTGGGGCTATGCGCTATACCACGGATTCTGGTCTGATCGACAGGGCGTCCGAGCTGCTCAAGGGCAAAATCTTTAAGCGCTGGTATGGATATGCGTCCTATCGGGCAAAAGCGAACGACATGGTTGGCGGATGCCACTCTTCCATCGAGCTGGACACTGCAAACGGCGCAAAGTTATGTGATGTCTCGTACGATCCGGGCTACGAGGACAATGAGGGTCCGGGCATCTACATCATGGACGGCGATGTCGCCTATGTCATGGAGGGCGACCAGACCGAGCTCAACGATTTTATGGGCCAGTGTATCCAAGATGCCTATAAACAGACCTGCTTGCCTGACCCGCAGGCTGCACGCGATAGTGGGTCTGCCCGTACATGGCTGTTCGAGGATGAGATGCCCTGGACCGTCGAATCGGGAAGTACGGGTCCGGCGAAGGAGTAGAGACCGCGACCACCACAAAGGTGTCTGTCCCCTTTGTGGTGGTTTGCATGTCGTGGGAACACTCAGAAAATCTTATATATAGAGACTTAGATTTATGTATAAGATCGCACAAAGCTGGCAACAATACTTCTCGAACAACGTGAAGCCGCCCCGTAGGGCGGCCGCCCCAAGAGAGGTGATTCCATGAGAATCGATAAGCTAGCAATGACGTCGCGCGAGGCGTTGCAGACCGCCATGAGCACGGCTGCCGATGCGCAGGCCGGCGCGGTGGAGCCGATTCACCTGCTGTCTGCCCTGCTCGGTGCCGGCGAGCGCAATATCTCCGTGATCATCGAGCGCATCGGCGCTGATCCGGCCCAGCTCGCACGCTCCACGCAGGATGCCGTCGACCGCGCGCCCAAGGTTTCGGGCGAGGGTCAGCAGATGGGCCTGTCCAACGAGCTCGTCCGCGTCATCGAGAAGGCCGAGAAGAAGGCCACCAAGATGGGCGACAGCTTTGTGGTGACCGAGCATCTGCTGATGGCGCTTGCCGAGGACAAGGGCGAGGCGGGCCGTGTGCTGCGCGACGCCGGCGTCACCAAGGAGCGCATCGAGCAGGTCTACGAGGAGCTGCGCGGCGATGACCGCGTGACGTCCGCCGAGGACAAGACCCAGTTTGAGGCGCTGGAACAGTACGGCCGCAATATCTGCGACCTTGCCCGCGCCGGCAAGCTCGACCCGGTCATTGGCCGTACCGACGAGATCCGTCGCACCATTCAGGTCCTGTCCCGCCGCACCAAGAACAACCCCGTGCTCATCGGCGAGCCGGGTGTCGGCAAGACGGCCATCGTCGAGGGCATCGCCCAGCGTATCGTGGCCGGCGACGTGCCGAGTACCCTGCGCGACCGCGACCTTATCGAGCTCGACATGAGCGCGCTGGTCGCCGGCGCTAAGTACCGCGGCGAGTTCGAGGACCGCTTGAAGGCTGTGCTCAAGGAGGTACAGAAGTCCGAAGGCAAGGTCATCCTGTTCATCGATGAGCTCCACACCATCGTGGGCGCTGGTGCCACCGAGGGCTCCATGGACGCCGGCAACATCCTCAAGCCGGCGCTTGCCCGTGGCGACTTGCACGCGATCGGCGCGACCACGCTCGACGAGTATCGCAAGTACATCGAGAAGGACGCGGCGCTCGCCCGTCGTTTCCAGACCGTTATGGTGAGCGAGCCTACCGTCGAGGACACCATCTCGATCCTGCGTGGCCTCAAGGAGAAGTACGAGATCTTCCACGGTGTGCACATCACCGATAGCGCGCTCGTGGCCGCTGCTGACCTCTCCGATCGCTATATCGCCGACCGCTTTCTGCCCGACAAGGCCATCGACCTGGTCGATGAGGCCGCAAGCCGCCTGCGCATGGAACTCGACAGCATGCCGGTCGAGATTGACGCCACCACGCGTCAGCTCACCCAGCTGCAGATCGAGGAGCAGGCGCTCATGAAGGAGACCGACGACGCCTCCAAGGAGCGTCTGGAGGCCCTGCGCCAAGAGATCGCCGAGGTCCAAGAAAAGCTCAACGTGCAAAAGGCCGGCTGGCTCAACCAGAAGAACGCCATCGACCACGTGCAGGAGCTTAAGGGACAGCTCGACGAGGCCAGAAGCGAAGAGGAGCGCGCGACGCGCAACGGCGACCTGGGCCGTGCGTCCGAGCTGCGCTACTCCGTGATTCCGGGTCTGCAGCAGCAGATTCAGGATTCCGAGGCTGCGCTCGAGGCACAAAAGCAGAAGGACGGCGAGGGTCTCAACGAGCAGGTGACCTCCGATGAGATCGCCGAGGTCGTGAGTGCCTGGACCGGCGTGCCCGTGTCCAAGATGATGCAGGGCGAGCTCGACAAGCTGAAGGGCCTGGAGGGTGAGCTGCATAAGCGCGTCATCGGCCAGGACGAGGCCGTCTCCGCCGTCGCCGCGGCTGTGCGCCGCAGCCGTGCGGGCCTCTCCGATCCGGACAAGCCCATCGGCAGCTTCTTCTTCCTGGGCCCCACCGGCGTGGGCAAGACCGAGCTCGCCAAGGCACTTGCCGAGTGCCTGTTCGACGACGAGCGCGCGCTCGTGCGTATCGACATGTCCGAGTACATGGAGAAGTTCAGCGTCCAGCGTCTGATCGGTGCGCCCCCAGGATACGTGGGTTACGACGAGGGCGGCCAGCTCACTGAGGCCGTGCGCCGTCGTCCGTACTCCGTGATCTTGCTCGACGAGATGGAGAAGGCTCATCCTGATGTCTTCAACGTGCTGCTGCAGGTGCTCGACGACGGCCGTCTGACCGATGGCCAGGGTCGCCAGGTGTCCTTCAAGAACACGATTATCATCATGACGTCCAACGTGGGCTCCAAGGCCATCGCCGATCTGTCCGGTAAGGACGAGGAGGAGATGCGCCATCAGGTCGACGCCGCCATGGCTCAGACCTTCCGCCCCGAGTTCCTCAACCGTATCGACGATATCGTGGTGTTCCATCCGCTCGGCATGGCGCAGATCGAGAAGATTGTCGACATCCAGCTTGCCGACGTTCGCGCACGCCTGGCCAAGGAGCGCATGACGCTTGCCATCACCCCGGCGGCCAAGCAGATGCTCGCCGTGGGCGGTCTGGACCCGGTCTTTGGCGCCCGTCCGCTCAAGCGTCTGGTTCAGCGCGAGGTCGTGGATGCCATCGCCGCCGCTATCATCGACGGCACGGTGCGCGAGGGCGATCAGGTGACGGTCGATGCCGACAAGGACGGCGGCTTTACCGTCGTGTGCGACAACACGCCGGCGGCCACCTACGAGGTCCCCGACGCCGAGTAGGTTTTGGGCCATGCCTTAAAATCTACCAGCCGTCTCTAAACGCCAAGGGCGGCGGATCCAATTGGGTCCGCCGCCCTTTTTCGTGCGACAATCGATGATATTGAACGGATGCGATGCGAGGAGCTATGCAGATGAAAGACGAGATCAAGACAAGCGCGCCGGCGACCGATGCCGCACCCGCCGCACCCAAGCCTGTGCCTAAGCCGGCGCCCAAGCCGCGCGACCCCTACATCCGTGCCGAGAACGAGGACGATGACGGCTACGATCCCTACAGCGATCGCCGCCCCGAGCGCGAGCCGCTGTTCGAAGCCGACCCCTGGCGCTAGTTGCATCAAGTAGCTAATTTGGCGATGATTTCCTGGGACGGGGTAGTCAAAAAAGTCCCGTCCCAAATCGACTGTCCAGGGAGTCGCATTCGAGCTTGGTTGCCCTCTCAGCCACTCGGCATCCTTCGAGCAGTAATAGTGAAAAAACTTGCTTAAGTGTTAATCAAGTCAGACATAATCTTGATCTCTAATTAATCAAGAATCGCTATAATTTTGATTAGCTAGAGAGCAAGATTGGAGAATCATGGCATTCAACGACTTGATCGCCCAGAAAATAAAGGACTTTGAACAGCAGGGGGTTCCGCAGGTCTTTGAGCGAGACCTTGATCTAGGAAACCCACAGGAGCCAAAGCGCGACAACATCGTAAATGTGATTGTGGGGGCCCGCCGTTGTGGAAAGACGTATCGCCTGTATCAGGAGATGCGGCGGCTTCAGAGCCGGGGCGTCGAGCTTGACCGGATGCTTTACTTCAATTTTGAGGATGAGCGCTTGCGCCCGTATGAGCCATCGCTGCTGGCGGACGTGCTCGACACGTTCTATGCGCTGTATCCTGTTGCTCGAACCGAGGGCGCTTACATTTTCTTTGACGAGATCCAGGAAATTCCCGAATGGGGTGCGTTTCTGCGGCGTGTAGTCGATACGGAGAAAGCGACCGTCTATGTGACGGGATCTTCTTCTAAGATGCTGTCCTCAGAACTTAAGAGCGAGTTCAGGGGTCGTTCTCTTGTGCGAGAGCTTTTTCCGTTGAGTTTTTCGGAATACGTTCGATATAAGACGGGGAGCGTTCTCGAGTCAGATGCGACCTTTTCCCCGAGCGATGCAGCGCTGCTTCGACATCATCTGATCGGGTATCTTGAACGAGGGGGATTCATCGCGACACTTGAGCAGACGCCTGCAGACGCGATTCAGCTGCTACAGGAATATGCTTCGCGAACGGTCGCCATGGACGTCGTTGAACGTTACGACGTCAAGAACCCTCGCCTGGCATCGCTGTTCTTGACGCGGTGTATGGCATCTTCGGGACGAGAGCTGTCAGTGAACAAAGT
Source organism: Collinsella sp. (assembly GCA_019424905.1). GTDB lineage: Bacteria > Actinomycetota > Coriobacteriia > Coriobacteriales > Coriobacteriaceae > Collinsella. Next base: position 57,391 of record JAHYYP010000009.1, read on the forward strand.
GTACAACGAGTTCAAGAGCAGACAGATACCCGTCAGTCGTAATTCGCTCAGCGACTTACTTGAGTATTATGAGGACGCCTACCTGTTATTTTCTGTGCCGGAGTTCACGCGTTCACTGGCAAATAACATGCGGTCTGCGTCTAAGGTCTACGCTGTCGACCCTGCGATGTTTGGAGCATTCTCTCCCGCATCGGCATTGGACCAGGGCCAGAGGCTCGAGACCGCAGTGTTCAATGCGCTAAGAAGAAGGACTCCCGCGGTGAGGACCGGCTCGGTCTGCCGCCTGCTAATCAAAGAGAAGAGCAAAAGCCATGAGGTGGACTTTGTGGCTGGGGATGCGCTTCTCATGCGGGCTTATAGCCTGATTCAGGTGAGTGCGGATATGGCAAGTGAGAAAACGCGCGAGCGCGAAATCGCCGCGCTTGATGCCTCGATGGCCCAGTTTGATCTTGGCGAGTCGGCAATCGTTACCATGGATGAACAGACCGATATTCCATGCGAGCACGGTGCGGTACACGTTATGCCCGCATGGAAGTGGCTCCTTGCCTAATCATCTATGGGCCTGTGGGGTCAGGACCTCCTGGCTCCTTCATCACGGTTGGGGAGCACCTTGCTGCGCCAGGCTAGTCCTGGGCTTTGATACTCGGCAGCAGGATCTGCGCGAGGTAGTCGGTTTCGAGCTTAGTGGCACCATCGGCCTTGCCGTCTTTACCCACCAGGTCGTTCTTGATCTGGCTATACGTATAGCGGTTGCCGGTCGTCAGCTCGACAAGCTCAATGGCCGTATCCATGGGGTAGGTCGACACGGGATTCTGCGTCCGCCCGTTGATGGTCTGGGGCACCACGTACGGATAGACGGGGCCGCTGGCGTAGACGGTATAACCGTTGCCTAGATTGGCCGCACCCAAAACCGTATCGCCTTCATCGGGCGTAAAGCTCTCGCCCTCGCGCACCGCGACGAGCGTCACGAGCGGCGTATTGGCGTCGTCGCCCAGATAGATGCATAGCGTGCTTCCGTTTTGCCAAGTTGCGACCTTGCCGTACCACTCGACGGGAATATCGAGCTGGTAGAGGTCGGTTGCCTTGTGGCGAGCGTCAGCATCACGGGACGCCTGTGCCTTTTGCGCGCTCACGGCATTGACGGCGGCGTCGCGCCGCGCGGTTGCTGCCTGCTGGAGCACTTTGGCAGCCGCGGCGGAGCTCGCACCGCCCTCCTCGGCATACTTGGCGGCGGCATCGATCTGGTCGTCAGTCACCGTGTCGGCCGAAGGCACCTTGAGCTTAAAGGTGGCCTGGGCACTTAAATCCTGTCCATCGCTCTTAACGGTGACCTGCGTCTTGGTGGTCGGGACGGTATAGATGGTGCCGTCGGCCGCGATGGGGGAGGCAGCGATGGAGAGCGTGTAATCGCCGGGCAGCAGTTTGATGCCGCGGCCGTGCTCGTCAACATAGAGCGTTTCGCTCACGGAGGAGCCGTCAGAATCCTGACCGCTCACCTGTACGGGAATCTTGGAGCCAGTGGAACAGTCGAGGCCTGCGGCATGCATGCCAATCTGCACCGACATCATCGTGTGGGCATTGGCGGCGACAGCGGCAGCCTGCTCTTGCTGATATCCGTTCCAGGCAGCATAGCCTGCACCGCCGGCGACGAGCGCGACGGCCACGACACCGGCGACCATCAGATTGCGGCGCTTGGGCGACATCTTGCGATGGCGGACCTCGGCCTCGCGTGCCGAGGGAACGGACGGCAGGGGTATATCGCCCATGGCGATGGTCTCGTCCACGGCTGGTGCGGAACCCAGGCCAGGAAGCTCGCGAGTCAGCGAATCCTCGGCCGGCAAGCTGTCGAGCAAGACGGTTTCCTCGCCCGTGTCGGATTCGGGCTGGTTGCCGGCCTCGCTTTCGGTGCCTTCGTGATCTGCCTCATCCTCGGCAGGCTCAACGTCGCCTGCATCCTGATTATCGGATTGCGCCTCGGTTTCCGGCTCATCCTGCACATCAACGCCCGAATCGTCAAACGCAATCTCATCGAGTGAAATCCGGTCTAAGCTCTCCAAGGCCTCAGCGCAAGCTTCTGCATCTTGGGCCGCATCCTCTTGGCCCATCGTCTCATCATTCATACATCCCCCAAGCTCAATATCGGGACAACACTGTACCCAAAAATGGAGCCATATAAAGCGCGTGCGAAATATAAGATCCGATTTAACCTGAGCGCATCGTTCGGCCGCATCCTCGCGGCGGCAAAAGGCCCCCGGAACGCGAACGAATCACATTCCGGGGGCTCTACAATGCGTTGAGTTGCGCGGAGCCGGCTATGCTGCTTCGTGCTCAAGCGATGTCTGCGCCGGGCGCGTTACTCGGCGTGTGCGTAATCCACCTTGGCGCGGCGAGCGGTAGCCTTCTCCCAATCGCTGGTGCCCTCAAAGACATCCTGCTTGTAGGGATTGCGGCCGAGCTTCTTGGCGCGGTAGGCGATGTAGATGATCGCGGCGACGTTGGCGACCAGTGCGGCGATCGAGACCGCGGTAGCGGCGCCGGGGTCGAGCGTGGAGTGGGTCACAAAGATGGACTCCTCCTGGAAGTAGGGGAATACCTGGGCAAACATGCACCAAATAGCCAGCGTAAAGGCGCGGTTCTGGATCCAGCCGCCCTTGTTCCAGATAAAGGCGGCGACGGTGGGCGCCAGCAGCAGCGCAAAGCCGCAGAACCAGGAGTGGGTGGGCAGGCAGTTGTAGGTGTAGCAGAAGTTCCAGATATCGTAGGCGATGATGTAGACCCAGGTCATGTCGGGCCACAGCATATCGGTCTGATCCTCGGAGGCGTAGACGCTCCACCAACCGGTCATGCAGAAGATGTTGATGAGACCGGCGATGCCGTTGAACACGTTGTTCCAGCCGGCCAGCTGCGTAGCACCTTCGGAGGTGACCCAGGTGGACTCGCCCAGGACAAAGAAGTGATAGGCGCTCTCAAAGTCGGATACGACGGCGATCATGATGTTGATGGCGACGATCACAAACGGCCATGCGCGGAACCAATGCGCCTTGCCGATCTTTCCCCACTGGTACTTAATGGCAATGAAGCCCCAGCAACCGGCGAGCGCCGCGTATACCTTGGCGTAGTGGAACCAGCTGTTCTGGTACACATGGGTGGGGTTGGTGAGCGCCCACTCGGCGCCTTGCGAAACGCCCACGGCGATGGCGACGCAGTAGATGGTCATGGCCAGCGGAGCCACGCCAAAGATGATTGCCGCGCCCAGCTTGGTGCGGCGGCCGACTTCGTTGAGCACGATCAGGCCAATAAAGACCATGGCCCAGCCGGCCCAGTGGATAAGGGTATCGCTACCCCAAACATCGAACAGCATGCTGCTCTCCTTTCACACGCCCGCGGCCCCTCTTCTGATCGCGGGCAGTTTGGCCAAATGTCGTCAGTTCTGGGGCTTGCGCTCCGGATACTTGGCGGTATAGCCCTCGATGTGGAGTGTCGAGGCGATGATTTCCTTGACCGTTTCGTCGGGCACATCGGGGTGCGTGCGGATATACATCAAAAGGCCCATGATGAGGGTGTAGAACGTCTCGTAGACATGGTCGATGCGTAGCTCATGATGGGCGACAAAATCCACTACGGTGGTGTCGCAGATATACTGCGCCACGCGCTGGACCACGTTGTGCAAAAAGCCGCCGTAGAGCGCGCCGCTGCTCGAGGTAAGCGTGCTCGGCAGCTCGTGGCCGCTGGCGACCAGGCGCTTAAAGAGCGGGGCGACGGTGTCGAGCGCGCCCTCGATATCACCGACGGTGCGGTCGGCGTTCCACCGCTCGAGTTCGGAGATAAAGTCGTCGATCGCCTCGTCCATAACAGCGGTGACGGCGGCGTCCATGTCGGCGAAGTAGTGGTAGAACAATGAACGCGTGCAGCCGGCTCGCTTGGTCACGGCCGATACCGATAGGTGGGACACGCCCAGCTCGGAGCTTACGGTGCGCACGGCATCGAGGATCTCGCGACGGCGTTCGTCGCCCGTCAGGCGCTTTGCCGCGCTATCGGATGCGGGGACGGCATCGACCACAGAGGTACCTGCTGTGTTATTGCCCATGTTTTGCCGCCTTTCATCCTCTTTTGCCTGACCGTTCGCCTAACAGTCTTGAATATTGTTGACGGTTCGTCAATACTATTTTTGACACAATGTCAACAATGGCGGGTGAACGGCATGGGGGCATGTCCGGCCTGCAAAAAAAGAGGGGCGCTGCGGTCCCGCCGGGCTGCGGCAAGAGAAGGGACAACCATGATTCTCAACGGACCGGGGATTAGTTACACCGAGCCCGACATCGGTTCGGAGTTCGTGCCGCCGCTGCCGGAGCATCCGCGCGAGGCCATCGTCAAGCTGTGCGAGCACTGCACCAACCGTCTGCTGCATCGCGACGAGCTGCTGGGCTACGAGTACTGGTCGTTTGCCGAGGCCGCAACCGACGAGCAGGCCGAAGTGCTCTGCAAGATGAAGATGCGCCGTCCCTATACGCTGCCCGAGATGGTCAAGCTCACCGGCATGCCCGAAGCCGATATCGAGAAGATGCTCGACGACATGAGCTACACGGGTCTGCTCGAGTACAACTGGGAAAACCCCGAGCGCGCCAAGCAATGGGTGTTGCCCATGCTGGTGCCGGGTTCTGCCGAGTTCCTCAACATGCGCGTGAGCCAGCTCGAGGAGCACCCGGTCTATGCCAAGTTCTTTGAGCAGGCGTCCAAGGGACCGCTGTCCAAGGCCACGCCGATGGTGCCGCCCGGAGGCGCCGGCATCGGCATGCACGTCATTCCGGTCGAGAAGGCCATCGACGCCGCGAGCACCTCGGTGCCGATCGAGCATATCGAGCATTGGCTCGACAAATACGATGGCAAATATGCCGCCAGCACCTGCAGCTGCCGCGCGAGCCGTCGCGTGATGGGTGAGGGCTGCGCCGACGACCCGGCCGATTGGTGCATCGCCGTGGGCGATATGGCCGACTACGTGGTTGAGACCGATCGTGGCCATTACGTGACCCGCGACGAGGTTTACGACATCTTGCGCCAGGCCGAGGACAACGGCTTTGTGCACCAGATCACTAATATCGACGGCGAGAACAAGATCTTCGCCATCTGCAACTGCAACGTCAACGTGTGCTACGCCCTGCGCACCTCGCAGCTGTTCAACACGCCCAACCTGTCGCGCTCGGCCTATGTCGCTAAGGTCGAGAAGGACAAGTGCGTGGCCTGCGGTCGCTGCGTCGAGGTGTGTCCGGCCGGCGCCGCCAAGCTGGGCCAGAAGCTCTGCAGCAAAAAGGCCGGCGGACAGGTGCCCGAGTATCCGCGCCAGGAGCTGCCCGATGCCACCAAGTGGGACCACACCAAGTGGTCGCCCAACTACCGCAACGACAACCGCATCGAGACGCATGAGTCCGGCACCGCTCCCTGCAAGACGGCCTGCCCCGCGCACGTTGCCGTTCAGGGCTATTTGAAGCTCGCGGCTCAGGGTCGCTATGACGAGGCGCTGGCACTCATTAAGCGCGAGAACCCGCTGCCCGCTATCTGCGGCCGTGTGTGCAACCGCCGCTGCGAGGACGCCTGCACCCGCGGCCGTGTGGACGCCGCCGTGGCCATCGACGAGGTCAAGAAGTTCATCGCCCAGCGCGATCTGGATGCCGCGACCCGCTACGTCCCGCCCGTGGTGACGCCGACGCGCGCTGGCGGCTTTGATCAGAAGATCGCCATCATCGGTGCCGGTCCGGCCGGCCTGTCCTGCGCTTTCTATCTGGCCGAGAAGGGCTACAAGCCCGTCGTCTTCGAGAAAAACGAGCGCCCGGGCGGCATGCTCACCTACGGCATTCCCAGCTTTAAGCTGCAGAAGGACGTCATTGAGGCCGAGGTCGAGATCATTCGCCTGATGGGTGCCGAGTTCCGCTATGGCGTGGAGGTCGGTCGTGATGTGACGCTCGACGAGCTGCGCGCGCAGGGCTTTAAGGCCTTTTACGTGGCCATCGGCTGCCAGGGCGGCCGCCTTGCCGGTATTCCGGGCGAGGATGCCGTGGACGTGACCGTGGCCGTCGACTTCCTTCGCGAGGTTAACAGCGGCAAGATCGATACCCTGTCCGGCCGCACCATTGTGGTGGGCGGCGGCAACGTGGCCATCGACGTTGCCCGCAACGCCTGCCGTCTGGGCTCTGGGCACGTTGAGATGTTCTGCCTGGAGAGCGAGGTCCAGATGCCCGCCAGCGAGGAAGAACGTCGCGAGGCCGTTGAGGACGGCGCTCACATCAGCTGCGGCTGGGGCCCCAAGGAGATTCACCTGGACGAGGCCGGTCGTGTGTGCGGTATCACCTTCAAGCGCTGCACGCGTGTCTTTGACGACGAGGGCCGTTTTGCGCCCGAGTACGACGAGAACGATCTGCGCCGTGTCGATGCCGACCGTGTCGTCATGTCGATTGGCCAGTCCATTGTGTGGGGCGACCTGCTGGCTGGCTCCAAGGTGGAGCTCGGCCGCGGCCAGGGCGCCCTTGCCGATCCCCAGACTTACCAGACCGCCGAACCCGACATCTTTGTGGGTGGTGACGTCTACACTGGCCCCAGCTTTGCCATCGACGCTATCGCCGCCGGCCACGAGGCCGCGGTGTCCATCCATCGCTTTGTGCAGCCGGGCTCCACGCTCACCATCGGCCGCAATCAGCGCCGCTACACCGCGCTCGACCGCGACGACGTTGTGCTCGAGAGCTACGACAACGCGAGCCGCGAGGTTGCCCACGTGGACCGCGAGCGCGAGAAGGCTGCGCCGTTTAGCGAGTACGTCGAGACCTTTACCGAAGAGCAGGTGCGCGCCGAGACCGCCCGTTGCCTGGGTTGCGGTGCCTCGATCGTCGACCCCAACAAGTGCATCGGCTGCGGCCTGTGCACCACCAAGTGCGCGTTCGACGCCATCCATCTGGATCGCGACCGCCCCGAGTGCTCCACGATGGTCAAATACGAGCAAAAGCTCCCAAGCCTCGGCAAGTACGCTCTAAAGCGTGCCATCAAGATTAAATTTGGTCGTAAATAGGTAGCCATGGCGGGTAAGGGGACGGCGCAGACTAGATCTCGTCGTCCCCTTGCTTTGAGTTTGCATCGAATCAACCTCTGCAGAAAGGGTTTCGCCTTGCATGAATTGGGAATCGTCTATCACATCATTCGCGATGTCGAGAACGTGGCGCGCGCCAATGGCGTGCGTCGCGTTTCGAGCGTCACGCTGCTGCTGGGCGAGGTCTCGGGCGTCGTTCCCGACTTGCTACTCGACGCTTGGCGCTGGGCGGCAGATAAAAAGCCCATCACCGAGGGTGCGGAGCTTATCGTGGAGCCCGTTGAGGCCGTGACACATTGCGAGGCGTGTGGCTGCGACTACGCGACGGTCGAGCACGGCAAGGCCTGTCCCCATTGCGGTAGCGGCGAGACCTATTTGCTGCAGGGCCAAGAGGTAATGATCAAACAGATCGAGACCCCCGAAGAGGATCCGGCAGGCGCTGCCCCCGACGGCCCTTCCGACGCGCCCGATGCCGTCGACGCCGCCAACCCACTCCACATCGTCTAGGATCCCCTATAAGTTGCGGTGAAATAGTTCCTAAATCCAGCCTTCTGGCTCTTAAACAAGAACTATTTCACCGCAACTTTTTTGAGTAGTTTTGTTGAGCATAAGTCGTGCAAATAGTCAAGCCATGTCTGTTTAAACAAAATAGTAACAGTACGAGCACATTCGCACTTGCTTAATATCGATATTAATGAACAGCTTGCTTGTATCTATAAAATACATAGCTTGATGAGCGACGCCTTGTCGTGTAATGAGTCAAAAAGCAGTAACGTAATCAGCTTGTAACAAAACAAGACGTTTAAACAAATGGTTGATTTTCAATCTCAACGCAACAGCCTGAACGGGCCCCGCGTTTCCGCAGC